>MSGT01000043.1 GCA_001940825.1 Sphaerochaeta sp. Phil3 | reverse complement strand
GACTTTTGTTACAGCCCCTTTTTTCGTTGCTACATCTCTTACTATATGCACGCACGATAAAAAAACCGTGCACGGAAACATGCACGGTCATGATGTCTATTCCAAACTGTCTTATGAAAGGGCTTTTCTCGTAAGCTCAAAAACCTGGGCTGGGGTGAGGTCATTGTTGGTCTTGACCTCTCTGATAAGACCCTTTGCCTTGTAGTAGTTGATGAGAGGCTCGGTCTGCTGGGTGTAGACATCAAGGCGGTGCTTGATCGCCTCCTCCTTGTCGTCTTCACGCTGGATGAGGTCCTCACCTGTCTCATCGTCTTTGCCATCCACCTTTGGTGGGTTGAAGACTATATGGTAGATTCTTCCTGTGGATGGACACATTCTACGCCCTGAGAGCCTTTCGACGACTTCTTCTGCAGAGATCTGGAAATCAACGACAGCGTCGAGGTCAACCATCTCCGCAAGGGCATCGGCCTGTGGGATTGTGCGTGGAAAGCCGTCAAGGATGAAGCCCTTCTCGCAATCGGGCTCAGCCAATCTGTTGCGTACCATTTCAATCGTGATGCTGTCTGGAACCAAACCGCCTGATGCAAGGATGGATTTCACCTTGAGTCCAAGCTCCGTCTCGTTCTTTATGTTGCTGCGGAAAAGGTCACCTGTAGAAATGTGTGGGATTCCATAGTAATCCTTTGCTGCAGCGGCTACGGTTCCCTTCCCTGCTCCGGGAGGGCCTAAAAAAACCATCTTCATTGGAAGCCTCCTAACACTACAGGTAGAGCGACCTGCAGATGCCCTCATACTAGCAGAAAAACCGTGTTGTGTAAATTCAAGTGCTGCTATATTATTTAGCAAAAATAGCTCGGAGGGCGCAGAATGAACGCAAAGGAAGGCAGGAAGGTCATACTCCACGCAACGGATTTGGACGGTTTCCTAAAGGATGACGACAAAGCGAAGATAGAGCATGTGAGAAAGCTCTACGAAAAGTCCTTGGATGCATGTGCAAGGATCGAGTCTGAGGACACTGCCCAGAACAAAGCCAAGGCCGAGGACGACCTTGTGAAGTCCTCTGCTGAGATTGGTGCTTACCTAGAGGAAGTCGTCTCCCAGGAGCCTTCCATTCATGTCTACTGCTTCGAGTCCCCTCAGGAGCAGCATGGTGCCGCAAGCCGTCTTATTGCAAAGCTTAGGGATCCAAACACAGACCATGAAGAGTTCCTGTATTACATACAAAGGGCATATGAGCTTCTTTTTGCACATGTATTCGCTGACACCGCTCTTCCAAAGAAAAGATCGATAATCACAAAGACCCCTGTCGTCAATCCGTGCAGGAACTATGCTGTCCATAGAATACCTGATGTCGATAGCCTTACAAGCAATGCAGTCATGTGCGTTATGCTAAGGGGTGCGCTCCTTCCAAGCATGATCATAAGCAAGGAGATCCAGGACTACTCCTCCAACGACTTCGTGACACCATTTGCGCTTTTCAAGATAAAGAGGGACGACACCAAGAAGGAAAGGAACATGGACTACGTCCTTGACCTTGACAGGTCCTTCTTCGATCTCAAGGAGCTTGATGGAAAGGACCTTATCTTTGCAGACCCAATGAATGCCACAGGCGGCTCGCTTGTAACGATCGTAAAATACCTAAAGGACAACGGAGTAAGACCAAAGAGCGTCAAGTTCATAAACGTCATTTCCGCACTCAAGGGCTCTCTTAGGATCGTAAGGGCCATAGAGGGCTGCGAGGTGTATACTCTGTGGATGGACCCCATCCTAAACGATGCAGCATATATCCTTCCAGGTCTTGGAGATGCAGGTGACCGTCTCAATGGAATGGACCTTCCTGGAAATCCAAGGAACATGATCCAGCTCATAGCGGACTATGGTGCCAACATAACGAACCTATACAGGGCTCAGGTCAAGAAAATTGAAGAGACTGTCCTTGGTTGATGGATCCAAAACCTCTGCCGTTGTTGCACTTGCATTTGTTCTTGCAGTTGCTGCATTCCTGCTCTGCGGATGTGCATCGGCTTCACAGGCTGCATCTACTGGCAACGACCAGATTGTCAAGGCTACGATAGAACTTGCAGAGGAGTACCGCAGTCTTGGACATCTGGAAGAGGCCTTCAACGTCTATGACAGGGCTCTTGAACGGACATACGACTATAGGCTTCTCTACAACAAGGCGCTTGCTGCGGCATATCTTGGAGACTTGGAAAAGGCCATTGAACTGTGCAAGGAAGGCCACGAAAGCTTCCCTCATATTCTGGCATTCAAGAAAGCTCAGGCCAAGTACTACATTGAGCTTGGGAGTTGGCATGAGGCTGCAACCTCCTATCTTGAAGTGTTGGAACTGGACCCTTACGACACCTCAACTCGAAAGGAGCTTATTTCCCTCTACTCGACCAACGGGGAATCTGAAAAAGTCGTTGAACAGGCTACGATACTGTGGAGTCAAGGTTATAGGACAGCTGAAATATTGGGTTTCATGAAGACCTCTTATCCTTCAGTTGCCTCTTCGTCCGATTCTTTAGCTGATTTTTCAAAGGAAGACTAGTCCAAACACCGCTCCAAGGCCAATCCACACCACAGGATGGATGTTCTTGAACTTGTGCATTGCGGCGAGCATTAGAATGCAGGCTATGCAGGGCAGAGCCATAGGCCCGTCTGTATCAATGAACGTCAGGCGAGCCACTTCGTACAGTGCATACGAAATGAGCCCAATCACAGCCGGTCTCAGATACGAGAAGGTTGTCTTTACCAAAGGATTTTCATGGAATTTAAGCAAAAGCCTCGCTATGACAAGAATTATCACAACCGATGGAGCAATAAGACCAATCGTTGAGCTAAGAGCTCCAAGGATCCCTGCCGTTTCATAGCCAACGTATGTGGCCATGTTGACTCCCATTGGACCTGGAGTTGATTCAGAGACGGCAATCATGTCTGCAAGCTCGCTTGTAGTGAACCAACCGGTTCTGACGCTCATGTCCATGAGAAACGGAATGGTAGCCATCCCGCCGCCAACGGCGAAAAGCCCAACCTTGAAGAATTCCCAGAAAAGACCAAGATAGATCATTGAGCTTCACCCTTCCCTTTTCCGCATGCGAACACTGCAAGCCCAATGGCTATTCCTCCAATTACTATGTAGACAGGGGAAACACCAAGGAACACCTGAAGGGCAAAGGAAACGACAGCGACTACAGCCGTTGGGATATTCGTGACGGCCTTTTTTGCAAGTCTTAGCACCGCTGACAGCATAAGAGCGCATACGGCGACACGTATGCCAGAGAAGGCCTTCATCACATATACGTTGTCCTGGAACATCTTCAAGACCGATGCCATTGCAACTATTATCGCAAATGATGGAAATACCACTCCAAGCGTTGCGACTATTCCGCCAACAGTGCCACGCGTCTTATAGCCTATGAATGTCGCCGTATTTACGGCAATGACCCCAGGAGTGCACTGTCCAACGGCGAAATAGTCCATCATTTCGTCTTCAGTGGCCCACTGATGCTTCTCTATGCACTCCTTTTCAAGCATTGGAAGCATTGCGACCCCACCTCCAAATGTGAGCACCCCAATGCGCACAAATGCGGTGAAAAGCTCCCAAAGCGTAGGCTTTGGCTGCAGATCCGCCAAGTCATTCATTTGGTGAACTTCTCCATCTCCTTGCGTACCAAGGAATCGCACATCTCGTTGTACTTTATCCCCGCATGACCTTTCACCCACACCCATTTTATGTCGAACACCTTTGAAAGGGAATCAAGCTCCTCCCAAAGCTCTTTGTTCTTCACTGGGTCTTTGGATGCAGTCTTCCATCCATTTCGCTTCCAGTTGTGGATCCACGTCGTTATGCCGTTCTTCACATATTGGCTGTCAGTGGATAGGCAGACTTGTTTGGCTTCAAGTACCTGACACGTTTCAAGTGCACGTATCACAGCCGTAAGCTCCATCTTGTTGTTTGTAGTCTGAGCATCGCCTCCGCTTGAATACGAAAGGAGGTTTCCATTGTCCAAAGCAACGAAAGCCCAACCTCCAGGCCCTGGATTCCCTGAGCATCCGCCATCTGTGAAGATATCTATCTTTTCCATAGTACGAAATCATATATCAATTGTTGCTATGTTATCAATCCAAGCTTGACACAAGACATTGTCCAACCTATAGTCAATGGCGGTAACACTAATGTCCAAACAAGGGAAACCGGTTAGAGGCCGGTGCGGTCCCGCCACTGTATGGAGGTGTGCATCTGCGGTGACCACTGGAGAGATCCGGGAAGGTGCAGGTGAAGTCCTTCGAGCCAGGAGACCTCTTGGACATGTAGCCTATTGGCCTTGAGGCCGGGTCCACGGTGTATGGACCCAGGGGTCTGTTAGAAACCCCTATAATCTTATATTGGAGGGGTTTATGAAAAGAATCCTAGCCATCCTACTTACGGCGCTTTGTCTTGTCGCTCCAATCTTTGCACAGGCACAGCTTGAAACATCAACAACGAACGAAGACCTTAGAATCGTCTCCCTTGCTCCAAACGTAACTGAGATAATCTACGCCCTTGGAGCCGGCGATGAGCTTGTTGGGAGAACGGACTACTGCAACTATCCGGAGCAGGCCTTGGACGTTCCAAGCATTGGAACGCTTTGGGAGCCAAACCTTGAACTTGTCGTATCGCTTGAACCGACAATCGCTATTGCATCGTCAATCGTCGATCCAAGCTTCATCGAAAGCTTGAACAAAGCGGGAATCAAGGCCGTTCAAATCCTCAAAGAGGAAAGCCTCGATGGAACGTTCGAGCTAATTCAGGAAGTTGGAGATGCTGTTGGAAGGACAAGCGAAGCCAAAGAGCTCGTTGCTGGCATGAAGGACAGAATCGACGCTGTTACTGAAATCACGTCCAAGATTCCAGAAGACCAGAAGAAGAGCGCAGTCTACATCATCTCCTGGGGTGACTGGGGCGACTTTGCGGCAATAGGCGACACATACCTTGAAGGCGTATTAGAAGCAGCTGGTGCCGTCAATGCAGCAAAGGACGCTACAAGCTGGTCCATAAGCAAGGAACTTCTCATCTCTCAGGATCCTGATGTCGTCATCCTTCCACGCTATTCCTATTCCGATTCCCAGTCCGATATCCTTGCGTTCACGACCACTGAGCCTTATTCCAAGCTTGGTGCAAGCGTCAATTCACATGTTTATGCAATAAACGGGGATGCAGCCGAAAGGCAGGGTGTTAGGACAGCCGATACAATCGAAGAGATTGCAAAGCTTCTTTACCCTGAGCTTTTCTAACCGGATCTGTATCTACAAATCATGAAGAAGACTGCGCTCTGCACCACTCTGCTCTTGGTACTGCTTTTTGTACTGACAATCGTTGGTGTGTGCATTGGATCTGTTGGAATCCCCCTTTCAACAGTGGTTGAAGCCGTATTTGGAACTGGCAATGGTTCCAACGCATCGCAAAGTTCAGTCTTCATAATCAGGAACATAAGGCTTCCACGTGTCGTATGCGCCGTCCTTGCTGGAAGCGCCTTGGCACTTGGAGGTCTTGTTTTCCAAAGCGTGTTCAGAAACCCCATGGCTGATTCCTACATACTTGGTGTTTCTTCAGGAGCCTCATGTCTAATAGGTTTCAACATGCTTCTTGCCATTGGACTTGGCAACACTTTTGCAGCCCTTGTTGGTTCCCTTTGCACCACAGCACTGTTGTTCTCAACGGCAAAGGGAGACCACAATAGGCTTCTTTTAAGCGGAATTGCCGTTAACTTCCTTCTAAGTGCCCTTACAACCCTTACAATATATCTTGGAAGAAGACAACTTGACACGGTTATATACTGGACCATGGGAAGCCTGAGTGGTTCGTCCTGGCCAAAGGCAGTGGTGCTTTCCGCTGTTGTCTTGGTCTCGTCCATTGTGCTTACTGCAAGGGCATCGGTCTTGGATATACTGCTTTTGGACGACAGTACGGCCATATCAAGCGGTTTGGATGCAGGGGTCGCCCGTATGCTGCTTTTGGCTATGGCGTCGGCTTTGACTGCGGTTGTAGTGTCGTTTTGTGGAATCATTGGATTCGTGGGACTCATGTCCCCACATTTCGCACGCCTTATAGTTGGCGCAAAGCACAGAAGCCTGATTCCAACGTCAATGCTACTGGGTGCCGTGATCCTCCTTCTTTCAGATATTCTTGCAAGATGCATAGTGGCTCCGTCAGAGCTTCCCATTGGAATCATAACGTCCATCCTTGGAGCTCCTGTTTTCCTTGTTCTTCTAAGGAGGCGTAGAAATGGTTTCTGAGCATTCCAAAGCCGTCCCCTGCCCTTCCATTGAGACCGTTGGCCTTTGCGGTGGCTATGGCGAGTCAAGTGATGGAAAGGATGTCATTAGGAGCATAACCATTGGTTTGGAACCTGGAAGTTTCACTGCCATCATTGGCCCAAACGGATCTGGGAAAAGCACTTTTCTAAAGCATCTTATAAGGGAGCTCAAGGCAAAGGAAGGTCGCATATTTCTATGTGGGAACGATATCTCCAGTATGAAACAGCGGGATGTCGCAAGGCTCATAGCGTTCGAAGGACAGAACTCGACCTGTAGCGGCGACTTCACTGTAGCACAGATCGTCGCTTTGGGTCGCTATGCCCACGGAGATGAAAGGACAAGCTCAAGGAAGGTTATGGATGCATTGGAAAAGGTTGGAATCGCCCACCTTTCAGACAAGAGCGTAACAAGGATCTCCGGTGGGGAGTTCCAGCTTGCCATGCTTGCACGTGCAATATGCCAGGACACAGACATCCTCGTCTTGGATGAACCTATCAACAACTTGGATCCAAAGCATCAACGGGTACTCATGGATCTTTTGGTTGGGCTGTACAAGGAAGGAAAGACCGTTGTCTGCGTCCTTCATGACATAAACGCTGCATTGCGATACTGTACGCATTGTGCAATAGTGAAGGATGGAAGGCTCTTTGCATACGGAAAAGCCATGGATGTCATAACTACAGAGAATCTGTGCAATGTCTATGGAATAGAAGCAAGGATGGTTGAAGACCCGGTTTCCGGTTGCAGCATAGTGGTTTTCTAAAGCTGTTTTTTCCAAAAGCCCGTCAGCCTTTTTCATGCCCAATTGCCTTGAGCATTCTGTTGTATCCCAAGGACTCTACAGAGCCCTCGTCCAAACCCACAAGCGAAAGGATTTCACGTAAAGCCTTGTCCTCAGCCTCAAGGTCCGCATCATTGGATTCTTCAGAGCATATCTCCATTTCAAGGAACCATCCAAGGTATTTCACTTCAAGAAGCTCTGCATGCACTTCAAACCCATTGTGCATCAACGTGCAGTGCCACCCCTTCTTCCATTTGACCCTACAGACCTTATAGCCTGTTCCATTGGCGAATTCCAGGATTCTGTCCCACTGGCTGCCAGGTGCTTCGAACTCGAACTCTTCATTGTTCTCAGTACCGCTTGCGCTTTTCGTCTTATGTGGTTTCGCTGTAAAAAGAACCCTAACTTTGCCGTTGTTCAACTCCTTTCTTGTTCTGAAGATGGGATCACCGTCATCCGAAGTTGCCCAGTATATGTCGAATTTTGAGATATTGCCGTGATCCATGCAGGATTGCATGGAAAGGAGCTTTGATCTGACGTTATCTACCATGTTTTCATCTACATGGGCTTTTATCTCGGTTTCTATCGACATGTGCGGCTCCTTTCAAGGAAATCGGGCTGGAAATCGCTTAGTCCTTCCAAGGGAATATCATGTTTCGTATGCTGCGAGGCCCTACCAACTCCCTTTCTTCGTAGAGAAGGTCGTCCCAGTTGATGTCCTTCTTGGTGGTCTCTGGATTGTTGGCCAAAAATTCGTACTTCTTCATGAGAAGTCGTACCGTATCCATTCTGGAAAGCCCTATTCCTGCAAGTCCTGGAATCAATGATGCCGTGAGAACTGTAAGGACTGCATCTATGATCGTTCTGAGTACAAGGAAGAAAGATGTTCCAATGTTGTCTGCAAAGATTCCAAAGCACTTCTTGAGGGTCGCCTTTGGGTTGTCCGCTTCATAGTGGAAGCAAAGCGGGTAGTAGAACTGAAGGGCTAGGATCAAAGCGAATACAACCCAGAATAGAAGCATCCCAAGGCAAAGGCCCAGCATGTTCTGCATTGAGAAGTAGAAAGGAATAACGAATATGAAGCAAAGGACTATGGCCATGCACAGCACGAAATGAAGCAATGCATGGGTGAAATGGTCCTTGAATGCATCCTTGAAGGCTCTGAAGCCTAGCTTCTTGTAGCGGCTGAGTCCAAATGTAACACCGCTTATCCCAAGGGAATAGAGGCTTAGGTACAGTATGTCCATTGCAAGGATTGCATAGCCTCCTGCAACGGAAGTCTCTCCCACGTACGAGGAAAGCACCACCAGTCCAAGCACTGCAAGGTAGCCAAGGTTCATGACCACTATGGAGACAAGATTGTCCCAAATATCGAAGAAACCCTTCTTAATCAGAAAGCCAATCATGGTGTAAATCTATACCCAAAATAGGAGTATTGCAATAGATTTCACTCGAAATCTATGTATACAGGTGCGTGGTCAGACCCCATGATTGCAGCATCTATGCCTGCGTTCTTGACTCTGTCCTTGGATGCGGTTGACACAAGCCAGTAGTCTATACGCCATCCAGTATTCCTTTCACGGGATTTGAACCTGTAGGACCACCAGCTGTAGGCGTCTCTGAGATCTGGATGGAACATCCTGAACGTGTCGGTGAAGCCGCTTTCGAGAAGCTTCGAGAAGCTTTCCCTCTCCTCTATTGTGAATCCGGCATTTCTGAGGTTCGTCTTTGGGTTCTTTATGTCTATCTCTTTGTGCGCTACGTTCATATCCCCGCAGATGAGGACTGTTTTGGTTTTTGCAAGTTCTCCTACGTATTCTCTGAACCTTTCATCCCAATCGAGTCTGAAAGGAAGCCTTGCAAGGCCATCCTGAGAGTTTGGTGTGTACACATCCACGACGTAGTGGTCTTCGAATTCAAGTGTACATACCCTTCCCTCGTCGTCACTTCCAAATGCAACGGAGATAGGTTTCTTCTTTGTGAACACAGCTGTGCCGGAATACCCTTTTCTTTCAGCGTAGTTGTAGTAGCTGTGGTATCCTTCTGGTTCGAAGTCCAGCTGTCCTGCGCTGAGTTTTATCTCCTGAAGGCAGAATACATCTGCATCCACCTTTGAAAAATAGTCCAGAAAACCCTTGTTCATTACAGCTCTAAGTCCATTTACATTCCAGGAAACCAGTCGCATTTGAATACTCCTTTTGCTGTATTCTAGCGTTTTGGGTACGAAAAAGGCCATAGTTAATCATAACTAAGGCTAGTAAACTTGACCCATTCGTCCTTACAGTGCTATAAATTACGCGTGCCTGGCACGCAAAGCTAAGAAACGGTTAAGGAAACGACTTTCAATGAGCGAAACCAAAAGAAAGAAACTCAAAGGCGAAACGAAAGATGCCTACCTTGTGCGGGACATGGATCCTTTGCATGTCTTCATGACAGGCATAATGGGACCTAGGACTGAAAACGAGGCCGTATGCAAGATTGAGATTCCAATGGACGGTATCTACAGGTGCCTTGAGACCCTCAACGCCTCCCAGCCTGAGTTCAAGTACACGTTCTTCCATGTAATCTGCGCTGCAATATTCAGAACCGTGCAGGACAGGAAGATGCTGAACTATTTCATACGTGGTGGAAAGTTCTATGAAAGGAAGAAGATATCCCTCGCCTGCATAGCAAAGAAACGCAAGGCCGATGGCGCAGAGGAAGGTCTTGTCATCATGAACTATGACAGGGATTCGCAGGACAGTCCCCTTCTTCAGATACACAACAAACTCTTCAAGCAGGTGTCTCTTATAAGAAACACTACGACCAACAAAGACAATACAAGCGTCGTAGTCTCTAAACTGGTGAACCTTCCAAAGCCTCTCTACAAGTTCGTGTTGTGGATGATAAACAGGCTTGACAGCAAAGGCAAGCTGCCAAAGGAACTACGGGATGCAAGTCCTTACGAAGCTACATGCTTTGCCTCAAATCTTGGAAGCATAAAGATGGATGCAGAGTACCATCACCTAATAAACTTTGGAACAAATTCGTTCTTCCTCATCGTGGGAGAGAAGACGAAAAAACCTGTGTTCCATGAGGATGGAAGTTTTGAACTCAAGGAGTTCCTGCCTCTTTCCCTGACGATAGACGAGAGGATTGCAGATGGGGTCTATTTTGCAAACAGCATAAAGGTCCTCAAGGCATTCCTCATGAAACCCGAATACCTTCTCAAACCTGCAAACGAGGTCATAGACACTCTGAAGCTAAGGGAAGAGACCGGTGTGAATTGATTGGACCAACAGATTCAAGGACGAAAGAAATGATTGAAAACATGAATACCGCAAATAACGACGCCTACAGCGAAGAATTCAAGACCGCACCCTGGCTCAGAAGCTACGGAGAGGTCCCTTTCCATTTGGAGTATCCCGATTTCTCGATAAGCGATGCCTTGTTCGAATCCGCTCGCAAGTACCCAAAACAGGTTGCACTCACCTTCCAAGGACTCAATACGACATACGAGAAGCTTGTACCTCAGATAAGGAAGGCTGCAAAGGCATTCCATGCAATGGGGATCAAGGAAGGCGATGTGGTGACTGTGTGCATGCCCAATATGCCGCAGACCGTCATTGCCCTCTATGCAATAAACAGCATTGGTGCAATCGCCAGCATGATCCATCCTCTCTCCGCTGTCCATGAGATTGCTTTCTACCTCAACGAGACCCAGAGTAAGACGCTCATTTCCATTGACCAGTTCTATTCGAAGATAAAGAAGGTCATGGGTCTTGTGGACTTGGATCATGTCATCATTGCAAGGGTCTCCGATGCCTTGGATTTCGTAAAGGGATCGGCCTACAAGATGCTCAAGGAGCGCAAGTTCGAGAAATTCCAGGAGACAAGCCAGCTCATCACGTGGAAGACATTCATGAAGATGGCTGATAGGTGCGACTGCGACCCTTCAGTTAAGAAGACGGGCAAAGAGCTTGCCGTAATCCTTTTCTCAGGCGGCACCACAGGTGTGACCAAGGGGATAAAGCTTAGCAACCTCAACTTCAACGCCCTTGCAAAACAGACCGGAACGATGTGCAACAAACAGATACAGGGAAAGACGATGCTTGCTGCAATGCCAATGTTCCACGGCTTTGGCCTTGGCGTTTGCGTCCATACGATGATGTTCTGGGGTGGACGCAGCGTCCTTGTCCCACAGGTAAGCGTAAAAGGCTATTCCAAGCTTCTCAAGACGGCAAAGCCAAACTACATTGCAGGAGTCCCTACGCTATACGAAGGAATCACCCGCAACCAGGAGATGGACAACGTTGACCTTTCCTGTCTCATGGGTGTCTTCTCAGGTGGAGACTCTCTTTCCATAGAGCTGAAGAAGAAGCTCGACAAGTTCCTTGCAGACCATGGTGCGACCGTTCGTGTACGTGAAGGCTATGGTACAACGGAGTGCGTCACTGCAAGCTGTCTCACTCCATACAACAAGGAGAAGGAAGGTTCGATTGGTCTTCCCTACCCTGATACGTACTACATGATATGCAACCCTGGCACAACAGAGCAGGTTCCATACGGTCAGGATGGAGAGATCTGCCTTAGAGGTCCCTCTGTCATGATGGGGTACATCAACCATGAGGAGGAGAACAAGTCAACGCTGAGGCTTCATGAAGACGGCAATGTATGGCTACATACCGGCGACCTTGGAAAGATGGATGAGGATGGCTTCATCTACTTCAAGCAGCGCATCAAGCGTATGATTGTTACAAGCGGCTACAACGTCTACCCTTCACAGATCGAGAACATCATAGATGCTATGGACGAAGTGAACATGAGCTGCGTCATTGGAGTCCCTGATCCATACAAAATCCAAAAGGTCAAGGCCTTCGTCCAACTCGCTCCTGGTTTCGAGCCGTCGGACGATCTCAAGCAGCGCATATTGGCACATTGCCGCGAGCGTGTTGCAAAGTATGCAATGCCTTATGACATAGAGTTCCGCGAACTGCTTCCAAAGACTCTTGTTGGAAAGATCGCCTACACTGTGCTTGAAAAGGAAGAGGCTCAGAAGCAGGCTTCGAAATAAGACACATTTTCTAAACCGATTTCATTGAAAAAGGCCATGGGTTGCATTCGTTCCATGGCCTTTTGTTTTCTACCCAATGGTTTTTATTCAAATTAATTTTAATCAGATTGATTTGAATCAAATCGAATTGAATCAAAAAAACTTGAATAAAAACCATTTGAATGATACTCAAGTGTTGAAGTCAAGTGCTGAAGAGCAGTTCTCCGTATGTTGGATACGGCCAGTATGAGCTGGCAACAAGGGACTCGGCTTCATCGGCGACTGTCCTTAGGCTTTGCATGCAGGGGATCACCTTTGTGCTGTAGAATCTTCCCTTCTCTAAGCTTTCCTTGGAAGCAGATGCCGCTGCAATTGAGGCTTCAAGCTCATCCATTTTTGAATACAAGGATGAAAGCAGTCCGTTCAAACGACGGGTGAAGTCTTCGTCACAAGAAGTGTCTAGGGCAGGACAAAGGGCTTTCCTCTGCATTGCATTTGAGGCGTATGCACCGCTATAGGACGAGACAGCCGGTATGATCTGAGTCCTAACCATATCAAGCATCGTCATAGCCTCTATGTTCACAGTCTTGTTGTAGCTTTCAAGGACTATCTCCTTGCGGCTTTCGAGCTCTGATTTGGTGAAGATCCCATACTTGGAGAAGAGTTCAACGTTTACAGGATTGGAGAATGCCGATACCGCATCAACGGTGGTCTGAAGGTTCAACAGACCTCTCTTTTCGGCTTCCTTCCTCCATTTTGGGGAATAGTTGTTGCCATTGAACACAATCCTTCTATGTTCTCTGTAGGCCCTTCCAACCAAGGTCGTGAGCGCTTCGTCTAGGTTGCCTCCATTGGACACCGCAGTCTCAAGCTCCGTTGCATAGGAATCCAAAACCGATGCCAAAGCAGTATTGAGCACTATGTTTGGACCTGCTGCATTGAACGATGAACCCAGCATACGGAGCTCGAACTTGTTGCCGGTGAATGCGATTGGACTTGTACGGTTTCTGTCAGTGGCGTCACGAGGAAAGTCTGGGAGGACATGTACACCAAGGACCATCTTGTTCTTTCCCCTTGCACTTGCCACGCTTCCGTTTGCAATGCTTTCAAGAATCTCTGTAAGCTCATCTCCAAGGAACATGCTCACTATTGCGGGAGGTGCTTCGTCCGCTCCAAGCCTATGGTCGTTGGATGCGCTTGCAACCGTCACCCTGACAAGGTCCTGATATCTATCTATCGCTTCGATCAGAGCTGTCAGGAAAAGCAGGAACTGTGCATTCTCCACCGGTGATTCTCCTGGTTCAAGAAGATTCATGCCATTGTCAGTGCACATGGACCAGTTGTTGTGCTTTCCTGAACCGTTTATGCCTGCAAACGGTTTTTCATGCAAGAGACAGGCAAGTCCATGCTTGTCAGCAATCTTTCGCATCTCCTCCATTACAAGTTGGTTCTGGTCAACGGAAAGGTTCGTAGTCGTGAAAAGGCATGCAAGTTCATGCTGGGAAGGAGCAACCTCGTTGTGGCGTGTCTTCGCCACTATTCCAAACTTCCAAAGCTCCTCGTCCAGTTCCTGCATGAAGGCAAGGACCCGTGGTTTAATTGCACCAAAGTAGTGGTCGTCAAGCTCCTGACCTTTAACAGGCTTTGCCCCAAGGATTGTACGACCGCAGAACCTGAGGTCTCTACGTTTTAGGAAAAGCTGTTTGTCTATAAGGAAATACTCCTGCTCAAGGCCTGTAGTTGGGCTTACCCTGCAAGCTGTTTCGTTTCCAAATAGCCTTAGGATTCTCAAAGCTTGGTCGTTGAGTCTCTCCATGGACCTAAGAAGAGGAGTCTTCTTGTCCAACGTCTCACCTGTGAATGAACAGAACGCCGTTGGAATGCAAAGCGTCCCTTCCTTTATGAAGGCAAAGCTCGTTGGGTCCCAAGCTGTGTAGCCTCGCGCTTCGAATGTTGCACGAAGACCCCCTGATGGGAATGAGGATGCATCGGGCTCTCCCGATACGAGCTCCTTTCCACTGAACTCCATTATGGCGCTTCCATCCTTGAGTGGTGAAAGGAAGCTGTTGTGCTTCTCCGCCGTTGCTCCTGTAAGTGGTTGGAACCAGTGTGTATAGTGAGTCGCCCCGTTCTCCACGGCCCAATCCTTCATTGCATTTGCAACGATGTTGGCAATCTTTATGTCAAGGTCGCGCCCTACCCTTATCGTGGCCTTGAGGGCTTCGTAGGTATCCTTTGGAAGATACCTTCTCATCATTTTGTCGTTGAAGACCTTGCATCCAAAAGTATCGGCAACAGATTCCATAAACGACCCTCCTTGGCGCACTGGGCGAATACCCATGCAAAAAGCATGGAAAAAGGATAAATTATGGGATTCGTTCTAGCAAAACGTGGACTGATAGTCAATTGCAATGATGAATTTTTTTACGAAATTCATGCATTCGTGAATGTGCTAACAAATCAAGCACATGACAAGACCTTGTATTCGAACTAGGACTTCACTATAATCGCGCGTTGGAGAATCCAGGAGGAATCCAAGATTCGGGAGAGTGGTCCATGAAACATGAAGCAATGACGGCGGAGAGCTTTGGGACAGGCAGGATAAGTAGCATACTTATACGTCTTACACCTCCTGTAATGATAGCCCAGTTCATTCAGGCCATGTACAACACAGTTGACAGCTTCTTCGTAGGAAGGTTTTCCGAAGACGGACTTACAGCCCTTTCTGTAATCTACCCTTTGCAGCTTCTCATAACGGCATTGGCAGTGGGAACCGGAAGCGGCGTCAACACCCTTATGGCTCGTCTTTTCGCCCAGCACGAAGAGGACAAAGCCAACCATACGGGAGGCATGGGAATCGTACTTGCCCTCATGATGTGGTTCGTACTTTCCATTCTAAGCGTGTTCTTCATACGCCCTTTCGTTGAAATCTCCACGAACTCACCACAAGCGGTCGAATATGCAATGCAATACGGACGCATTGTAATCATTGGAAGCCTTGGAATATTCCTCGAAAGCATCTTCACCAAGATACACCAAGCCAACGGCAACATGGTCCTTCCCACAATCGCCCAGGTCTCAGGAGCTGCAACGAACATCATACTTGACCCAATCCTCATTTTTGGACTAGGCCCCTTCCCTGCTCTTGGCATATCAGGTGCCGCGATCGCCACAGTGATTGGACAATTCGTCGCAGCAATCATCACAGGAGCCACGGGCTTCAGAAAGCCACCTGTGCTGCATGGTTCGAAATGGTACGTCAAGGGCATCTACCACTACGGATTCCCTTCCATACTCCTCCAATTCCTTTGGGTCGTTTACATCACAGCCCTAAATATGATACTAGCAGGCTTCACGGACGCAGCCATAACCGTGCTTGGACTCTACTACAAGCTGCAATCCTTCTTCTTCATACCGATGTTTGCGTTGCAGACAAGCATAGTCCCGGTACTGAGCTACAACTATACGCAGCAGAGCTATTCAAGATGTCGTGAGATAATGAAGTTCTCAGCCATAGTCTCTGCAAGCCTAATGACCGTGGGTGTGTTCTGCTTCGAGGCCATTCCCGGGACTTTGATTGGACTCTTCTCAAGAAGCGATGAGGTCCTTTACGTTGGCGTTCCTGCATTCAGACTCATAGGACTAAGCTTCTATCCGGCAGTGCTTTCCATGCTGTCTCCAACGTTCTTCCAAGCCATTGGAGCTAGCAGACAAAGCTCTATTTTGGCAATAACACGTCAGGTTTTCTGCCTTATCCCCATTTTTTGGCTGTTGTCCAAGATTGGACTTGCATATACATGGCTTGCCTTTCCGGCCTCAGAGATCATAACCGGAGCTATAGGCAGTGCCATGTACATGAAGGAAATCAAAAGCTGGAGCAAGTGACATTCCTGCACTCTATTGCTATATTTACATGTAGCTATATGAACGCAGGAGGTCTCCATGGAAATTCCAAAAGCAGATGTCGAGCTTGCAAGACTCAAAGCGGTCATGCCTCGTGTAGTGTTGGCGTCAGGTTCTCCAAACAGGCTGGAACTTCTAAGAAGCGCTGGCATACAGGTCACAGTGAGACCTCAGGACATTGATGAAGATGAACCAAGCGGAGAACCTGGACCTGCAGTCCTCTCAATAGCACGCAAGAAGCTTGAGCACTACATAAAGAGCAATGACTTCGAACCAAACAGCATTGCCCTGTGCATGGACACCCTCGTCTACTTTGAAGGACGTTTCCTTGGAAAGCCAAAAGATGCGAAGGAAGCATTCTCAGAGATATCGGCTTTTTCAGGAAGGAAGCAGGAAGTGTATTCGGGCTACTGTATCTATCATCCGTACAAGGGGATACTGGAAGGATTCGATGTGTCGTATGTGGTGTTCAAGGATTTATCTGCTGACGATGCCAAGGCCTATATAGACACAGGGGAATGGCGTGGTGCTGCCGGTGGATACCGCATCCAAAAAACAGGATATAAGCTAATAGACTATATCGAAGGCAGTTGGACAAATGTAATTGGAATGCCGGTGGAAGCCATAACGAAGGCTTTGGAAACGTAGTTCGTTTGAACTTGCATGATGCAAGGCATGCAAAGGAGGGTCTATGAAGGTGACGTTCTTTGGTGGAGCCGGAACAGTAACGGGAAGCTGTACACTCGTTGAGCACAATGGGCTTAGATTGCTTGTGGACTGTGGTCTTCCTCAGGGAAGCGATGAAAAACGTCTAGGAAAATGCCTTCCATTCAAGGCCTCAGGCATTGATGTCGTGCTGCTAAGCCATGCCCACATAGACCACAGCGGCAGGCTTCCCCTCCTTGAGAAAAACGGCTTCAAAGGCCGCATATACAGTACCAAGGCCACTATGGACCTTTGCTCCATAATGCTTGAAGACAGTGCAAGAATCCAAGAGGATGATGCCAAATGGAAGAACCGCAAGTTTCTTAGAGCCGGCAAGAAACCCGTCCAGCCACTGTATTCCGTAGAAGATGCACATAATGTCCTAAAACGCTTCGTCCCTGTGGAATACGGACAAATAACAGAGCTTTCAGACACCATTGGTGTCCGTTTCACAGACGCTGGACACATGCTGGGTTCGTCGTCCATTGGAATATACTTCACTGAAAAAGGCCATGATCCTGCCAAGGATCTTCGTTGTATGGTTTTCTCTGGAGACATTGGAAATCTGAACCAACCAATCATCAAGGACCCTGAATACATCCATCATGCTACTTTCGTTGCCATGGAGTCCACATACGGAGACCGCAACCATGATGGTTCGCTGCCAAGTACAACTGAGCTCTCTCATACATTGCAGCGCATAATGGAGGAGACGTCCGAAATGGGTGGCAAAGTCATAATTCCAGCGTTCTCCGTTGGAAGGTCTCAGGAGATACTGTATCTCCTAAGCGACATATACAGAAGGACGAAGAATCCAATGCCAATCTACCTTGACAGCCCTCTTTCAGTTAAGGCTACATCCGTTTTCACTCGCAATGTTGACGGATACTACGACGAAGAGGCCATGGCATTGGTTCGTCAAGGGAAGAACCCAATTGTCATCCCCACATTGCACGCAATCACATCTGTGGAAGAATCCAAGTCCTTGAATGATTTGAAGATACCATGTGTGATAATCTCTTCAAGCGGGATGTGCGAAGCTGGTCGTATACAACACCATCTAAAGCACAATCTATACGACAGCCGCAATACCGTTGTATTTACGGGCTATCAGGCAGAAGGCACCCTTGGAAGGAAGATACTGTCAGGGGCAAAACAGGTGACGATCCTTGGAGAACGCATCGCCGTGCGCGCACGTATAGAGAAGCTTTCAGGCATAAGCGGACATGCAGACAAGAACGGACTTCTCAAATGGATAAGCGAATTCTCCCCTGCCCCAAAGAAAGTCTTCGTCATGCATGGAGAATCCAAGGTCAGTGCAGGGTTTGCACAGCTACTTTCCACTCAGATGGGTCTTGATGCAACTGCACCGCATTTCAAGGAAAGCTTTGAGCTGTAGTCATCCAAAAATCAAATGAATGCAACCATATAGAGAGGCAATGTGATGATTCTGTCTTCACTTACACCTATGTTTCCATCGACAAACTTGTAGCCATAGGGAATGCTCTTGTTTGATTTCATTATTGCAGAAAGTGAATTTGCACGTGTGTTTCCGCTCTTCACTTCAATTGGAACCACTTTTCCGTTTTCCTGTATGATTACATCCAGTTCCCTTTTTGTCGTCTCGTTTTTATAGAAATAGAGTTTATAGCCTTTCTTATAGAGGGCATCTGCAACTGTACATTCATAGATGCCTCCTTTTGAATTTCCAACCAGAGTATTTTCCACAACATGTTGCTTTAGGTTGAAATCCTTCATAGCCATTAGCAATGACAAATCTGTCGTATAGGCTCTAAAGAAATCATCTCTTGTATAGTCATCCAAATCAAACTTCACATCCGTTACAAGTCTGCATATATTGATTATGTCAGCTCTCATCAACCATTCGATGCTTGAATAATACTTCTGAGCTCTTCCTCCATGCTCCACTTCCTTGTATTGGAATTTGTGGTTCTCTTTATCGAGGAGTTGTTTGGAAAGCGATAGGTAGCACTTTTCCGCTTTGACTTTCTCTTCGGAAGAAGCATAGTGAGCGATATCATACAAGTATCCTTGGAGTAGATTCCTTTGTACCCTATCAACTTCACGGAAATCCTTCGTGTCTACATATCTCTGGACAACTTCAGGCATACCTCCAACGGCTATATATTGTCTGAAATAGTGCATCATTTGATTGTTGATTGATTCTGGTACAGCTGTCCTTGAATGCAGACAGCCTCTGATTTCGTCCAGCATTCCATCATCGAATCCCATTCCCCAAAGGAATTCCTCGAAATCCATTCCATACATCTTAAGATAATCGACATACCCGACAGGATATGATGAAGCGCGTTTGTAATCGATTCCCAAAAGAGATCCTGATGCAATCACGTCATACCTGTTGTCGATCGCCCAAAACTTGAGGGATGTAATCGCTTCCTGACATTCTTGGATTTCATCTAGAAAGACCAATGTCTTTCCGGGAATGATTTTCTTGTCTGGAAAACGGAAGCGTAAGGCCATGACCATGTTATCGACGGTAAGGTCTCCAGTGAAGATTTCGCATGCCGATGGAGTCTGTTTGAAATTGATTTCAACAATCTCTTCATAGTTGTCTTCAGCAAAGCGCTCGACAGCATAGGTTTTGCCAACCTGTCTGGCTCCTTGTATTACAAGGCATTTTCTATCCTTTTCCTTGACCCAGTTTTCAATGCAAGCGATTATCTTTCTTTTCAACATATTGTCATTGTATCAACATTTTGGAATGTAAAAAAGTATGAGCTATCAACATTTTGGAATCTTTTGGTATTTCAAACAGGAAACTGTCCAGATTTGCAATTGAGTTGAAAACTCCATATCTACTCCATTTCTTCAAGTAGATTCTCACATCCTTCCACTATGTCGTTGTATGCAGTCTCGAAGTCGCCGGTATACCAAGGGTCGGCGACTTCTCTGTCATCCAGAAGCATTGAAACCTTTCCTTGTGGGTCGTTGCCTGTCATTCGTATCATGTTGGAATAGTTGTAGCCATCCATGACCTTTATGACATCGAACTCCTTGTAGTCATTGAAAGTAAAGCGTCTTGCGAAATGAGAAAACCCTTTGATTCCATGCCTTTCAAGTGTTCTTCTCGCAGGAGGATACACACCGTTTCCAAGTTCCTCGCTGCTAGTTGCAGCCGAGTCCACAAAGAATCCGTTTTCAAGTCCTGCATCCTTGGTCATTTTCTCAAAAACAGCCTGAGCCATTGGGCTGCGGCATATATTTCCATGGCATACGAATAGAACTTTGGTCATAAGTACTCCTCTTGTAAACAAAAGTCAGTGTAATCTTGCATATCTTGTACTCTTTCCCTGTCCTTCCCTTCTTATTGCACCCTCTGCGACAAGTTCCCTTAGACCTCCCTCGATTGAACTGATGCTGAGGGATGGGCATAGTTCCCTTATATCCTGTTTTGTGAAGTATCCAATCTTCTGAAGGACAGCTTTACGAACCATTTCCTTTGAAGGAACCTTTGGTTGTACAATTTCCATCCTATCTTCAAAATCCCTGTATGCAGATAGAATTATACCAAGCAGATACTTCACAAAAGGCATGAAATCTTCTTTTCCTTCATGCCAACCATATTGCGATTCTTGAAGGGCTTCATAGTAGAGGTCTTTGTGTTTGTTGATTTTGGCTTCCAATGATATGTACTTGCTAACAAAGAAACCACTGCGATAAAGAAGGAGTGTAGTTAGAAGACGGCTCATCCTTCCATTGCCATCGTTGAATGGATGGATGCACAAGAAATCATGGATGAAAATAGGAATTGCCAAAAGAGGTTCCAACTCCATATTTCCCACAGCTCTATTGAACTCCTCACAGATACGCTCCAAAGCCTCTTCCGTTTCATAGGGTTCAAGAGGGGTAAAGAGAATCCTTGATGAGCCGTCAGGATATGTGGCGCTAATGTAGTTTTGTACATCCTTCGTTCTTCCTGCAATGGGGTTGTTCATGTGGTTGTAGAGAATCTTATGTAGTTGAAGGATATGGTTCTTGGAAAGAGGTATTGCTTCATAGCTTTCATGAATAAGGGAGAGAACATCCTTATAACCTGCGATCTCCTCTTCAGCCCTATTCTTAGGTGTAGTTTTCTCTTCAACAAGTTGACGGAGTCTGAGGTTGGTCGTAACGATACCTTCAATGGCATTTGAGGCTTCAGTACTTTGAATCTTGGCGATTTCAACCAGCCTGTCTAGAGACTCTGGACTTTTTGCCAAAAAAAGCTCTTGTTTTCCAGCTTCCTTATAGATGGCGGCAATAAGACTTAATGTCTCGGAATCCCAAGACCGTTCACCGATTTTTCTGTAGTTGAATTCTCTCATTCCCTTACCTCTTTGCTTTTACCTTGTTTTTTAGTTGTTTTTAAGGGAAAAATCAAGATGTAAGGAAATTCTGCACTACATAGGATGGTCGTTACACAATCATTTTCCTTCTGCAAGAAGTCGAAGGATCTGGACGGCATTGCTGGCAGCTCCTTTGCGAACCTGATCGCCGCAGCACCAAAGCGTGAGGCCTTTGTCATCGGTCAAATCATCACGTACACGTCCAACCCATACAAGATCCTGGTCGGTCGTATCCAGTGGAGTTGGATAGTTTCTCCCTTCAAAGTCCTCTATGAGTCGGCAACCAGGGAAGGATGCAATGGCCTTGTTGGCTTCTTCAATGGAAATCTTGCGCTTTGTCCTCACAGTAACGGCAATGGAATGCGATCTCATAACCGGAACACGTACACATGTGCAAGTCACTTTGAGGTCTGGAAGTCCAAGGATCTTCCTACCCTCGTTCTGCATCTTCATCTCCTCAGTCGTATAGAGGTTGTCCGTTTCGCTTCCAATGAAAGGAATAACATTCATGGCTATCTGGTGAGGGAACACCTTTCTTTCTATGGGCTTTCCTTCATGTATGCTTCCCAGTTGACAGACAAGTTCATCGAACCCTGCCTGTCCTGCACCCGATACCGCTTGGTATGTGCAGGCTACCATGGTTTCGATTGGCGATATCTTTGCCAAAGCTGCTACAGCCATGAGCGTGATTATGGTGGAGCAGTTTGGATTCGCGATTATTCCTTTGTTGCAGAAGGCTTCGTTTCCATTGATTTCAGGAACCACCAAAGGTACATTTGGATCCATTCTGAAAGCAGAGCTGTTGTCTATGTAGACTGCACCTGACTTGACTATTGCGGGAGCGAACCTCTTTGACATATCGTTCTCGACTGCGCCAAGCACAAAGTCCATACCAACGAAACTGGAATCCTTTGCCTCTTCTATCTCTATTTCCTTTCCATTGAAGGGAATCACCTTCCCTGCGCTTTTTGCACTGGCAAGAGGCAGGAGCCTCTTTACAGGAATGCCGTACTCCTGCAATACCTTTATCATTTCCTTTCCAACAGCGCCTGATGCACCCAAAACCGCAATGTTGAACTCTTTCATAAAAAACTCCTCTGTCATCCTGCGAATCCCTGGTAGAGGATCCTTATCGTGTTTTCGAATTGGCTGTTGTCAACGCCAACGATGATTGCAAGCTCATCCGACCCTTGTGCGATGGTCCTAATGTTTATGCCCTCGTTTCCAAGTGCATTGAAAAGCTTTCCTGATATTCCAGGGCGGAATATCATCTTCCTTCCAACGGCTGCAACCAAGGCTATGTTGTCCTGGACCTCAACGGAGTCAGGCTTGCATTGCCCTTTTATCTCGCTTATGACGTCGTAAAGGCCATCACCTAGAGTTGCAAGAGGAAGGACCAAAGCGAACTGGTCTATTCCAATGGTTATGTGCTCTGCATGGACCTTGTGCCTGTCCAATATCTCCAAGACCTTCCTCAGCGTTTCATTCGTTCCCTGCATACGTTTCGTGACGGTGAGGATTACAAAGTTCTTCTTGCCTGCAATTCCTGTTATGAACCTGTCATGTTCAAGGCTCTGTTCGTCGATCCTTTCTACAATCATAGTTCCTGGGTGGTCTGGCTCGTTCGTGTTCCTTATGTTCAAAGGTATGCCTGCGTCCTTCACCGGTGCAACGGAGTCCTCATGCAGGACCGATGCCCCCATATATGCAAGTTCCCTGAGCTCAGAGTACGTTATCTTTGAAATTGGACTTGGATTCTCAACTATCCGTGGATCCGCCATGAGTATTCCGGAGACGTCCGTCCAGTTTTCGTAGAGGTCAGCTTTGCAGGCGGCTGCCACAAGTGCCCCCGTTATATCGCTTCCTCCCCTGCTCATGAGCCTTGTCTTCCCTGATGGCAGTACTCCGTAGAAGCCTGGAACCACAACACCTTTGAATTCTCCAATGGCATTGCGGACAGCATTTGAAATCCTTTCAGGAATGAAGCTTCCATCGTATTCCATGAATATGCATTTGGATGCATCCAGGAAATGAAAGCCAAGATACTCGGCCATAAGGCGGGATGTGAAGTACTCTCCCCTTGAGACAAGTTCGTCTATGGACATATCTTTCGACAGCTTTGTCTCAAGCGAATCAAGGTCATCTTCGATTCTGTAGGAAAGCCCAAGTTCATCCCTTATCTCAACAAGACGTTCCCTTATTCGTCCAAAGATCTCATCACAAGGTACCCCATATGTCAGATGTGCATGGCATAGGTATAGAAGATCCGTCAGTTTATGGTCGTTTGGATCCTTCTTTCCTGCTGCGGAGACAACGACAAGTCTCCTGGAGGGATCTGATTTGACGATATCCTTGACCTTCTTGAACTGCTGTGCACATGAAACGGAGGAACCTCCGAACTTTACAACCTTTATCATTGGCTACTCCTTTCCTAGTCTTCGTATTCAGCAAAGAACACACGGGCTCCTTGCGCTCTCATATTCCTTGCATTCTCATGCATTTCCTTTACATTCATTTCACCTGCAACGAGATAGACTTCGTTCTCTTTCCGTTCGATGACATTTGATGTCCTCAAAACCGAACCAAGAAGTTCAAAATAGGCGTTGTCGATTCGTATGAAGTACCTCTTAAGGCATTCAATTGCATCATTGGTCACAGCGCCTTTCGTGCAGGAGCCTTCCAGCATGCTCTTTTGGCCACTTGACACAGAAGAGACATCCCTCAGTACTGCCGATGCTGTTGGATAGCGTCCGGCTCCCTGTCCGCATAACGTCATGACACCACAGTTCTCGCCTTTGTATTGTGCAAGGTTCAAATTCGTGCCCACACCTGCATATTGGCTGCTCCAACTGCACAAAATTGGCTCAACGTATGCATATACACCACCGTTTTGGGCAAGGCCAGTCCTTCCAACAAGCCTAATGGTGTATCCTAGCTTCTTTGCAACCTCAAAGTCATCGGTCTTGATGTGTTGTATGCCCTCCATGTCGAAACTGGATTCAGGCAAAAGATTAAACGCCACCATGTCCAGGAGTTGTACTTTCCTAAGCGTATCAAGACCCGTTATGTCCGCAGTGGGGTCGGATTCCGCATAGCCAAGATTCTGGGCCTCCGTCAGCGCCTGCTCGAATGAAAGTGATCGCTTGTCCATTGCATCCAGTATGTAGTTGGTGGTGCCGTTCAGGATGCCTCCTGCCCATAGGATTTGGTCTGTCTGTCTTGCAAGGAACAGGTTCTGGAGGATTGGAATTGCGCCTCCACATGCGGCGCTGAACAAAAATGAAAGGCCCTTTCTTCTTGCCAAGGCTTCAAGTTCGATTCCATGGGATGCTACAAGAGCTTTGTTAGCCGTTATGATGCTCTTTCCAGCTTCCATGCACATGCGAACGTATTCGAACGCTGGATCTATGCCTCCCATGCATTCGATTACAAGCTGGGAGTCGCTGTCCAATACATCCTCAATTGAATCGACCATATAGTCTTTTTGAGTATCAGCGTGGCCTTGTCTTACCAAAATCTGATCTATTTGATGTTCAGGACATGATGCAAGCATATTGAATACTCCTTTGCCAACAACGCCATGTCCTAGGATGGAAACTTTCATAACGACTCCAGTGGATAAAACATAGGATATAGATGGAACATATCGGATATTTTGTCCGTGTTATAAAGACACTTGTCTTTTTGTTGGCGACACTGTATCATACACCCAACAAATATGCAAGTAGCTCCAATTGAGCGTTGGAAAGACTTGGAAACTGGAGGAGAAAATGCTTGAAAACTACCTTATCGTGCATAAGAGCATCCTTCCCGACTATTATGAAGCGGTTCTGAAAGCCAAGCATCTTCTTGAAGAAGGCGGTGCGGACAACGTCATGCAGGCCACGAAGATGGTTGGTATATCGAGAAGCACATTCTATAAGTACAAAGACTTCATCCTTGAACCGAGCAGATTGTCTGACGGGAGGAAAGCGGTCATTTCAATGCTTCTATCCCATGAAACGGGAGTGCTTAGTACGGTTCTTTCAAAAATATCGGAAAACGGTGCAAGCGTTCTCACCATAACGCAGAGCCTTCCAATACGAGGAAAGGCAAGTGTAACGATAACTCTGGACATAAGCGCAATGGCCATGCCACTTTCCAATCTCCTCAAGGAGATGGATAGCTCGACAGGTGTAGAGAACACGAAGCTCATAGCAATTGACTGATTGGAGGAATCAATGGAAGACAAAACGATATACTGTAAAGAAAAAGACTATATAAGCACAAGGAGCGACTACTCCTGCTCCTCCCTTCAGGCTGTACTGCAGGGAATCTCCCCAGATGGAGGGCTTTTCATATCGCCTGACATCCTTTCCAAGAAGTTCGATTGGAAGGCTCTTATTGGAAAGCCAACGCTTGAAATGGCGAGCATGATTCTCTCTTGGCTGCTTCCTGACTTCAAGGATATGGATAGCCTTGTCAAAAAGGCCTATGAGGGCAAGTTCGAGACTCCAGACCTCACCCCTTTGGTTGAAGTTGGTGACAAATACATCCTTGAACTGTTTCGAGGTCCAACCTCAGCCTTCAAGGACGTTGCCCTTTCCATGCTCCCCTATCTCATCACAAGTGCAAAGGCGCAGTGTGGAACGACAAATGAGACCGTGATCCTTACGGCTACATCAGGGGATACTGGCAAAGCCGCTATGGAAGGCTTTCATGATGTACCTGGAACACGCATCATAGTGTTCTACCCCTACGAAGGTGTCTCTCCAATACAAAAGGCTCAAATGGAGACGCAGGAAGGGAAAAACGTCAAGGTCTGCGCTGTACGTGGAAACTTCGACGACTGTCAGAATGCTGTGAAGCAGGCTTTTGCGGCAGTCAATTCCATTGAATCTTTCAAAAAATCAAACATGACGCTCTCATCAGCCAACTCAATCAACATTGGAAGGCTTGCACCACAGGTCGTCTACTATTTCAAGGCATACTCGGACCTCGTTTGCCAGAACAGAATTGGTGTTGGAGATGATGTTGATTTCGTCGTACCATCCGGGAACTTTGGAGACATCCTAGCCGGTTATTTTGCAAAGCTCATGGGCCTGCCTTTAAGGCATTTGGTCTGTGCTTCGAACGAAAACAAGGTGTTGACTGATTTCCTCACAACAGGCACCTACGACAAGAGACGCCAATTCCTTAGGACGAGCTCCCCTTCAATGGATATCCTTGTATCATCAAACCTTGAAAGGCTTCTTTTCCTTGCCTCAGAATGCGATGCAACGATGGTCTCAAAATGGATGAAGGATCTTAATTCCAATGGTTTCTTCACAGTTGACGATACTGTTATGGAAAAAATCAAAACAACCTTCAAAGCATATTGCTGCTCTGAGCAGGAGACGATTTCAACCATTGGCGATATTTATAGGGAACACGGATACCTTTGCGACCCCCACACTGCAGTTGGAATCAAGGTTGCAGACGACTACAGAAAGGACTACAACGACAGTACACCTTTGATTGTACTTTCCACCGCCTCCCCTTACAAATTTCCATCTCCTGTATCAAAGGCCATTGGTTTGCCGTTGGATGGAGATGAATTCGATCAGATCTCCGCTATAAGTAAGATGACTAGCGTACCAATTCCAAAGAACCTTGGTTCGTTGAAAGACAAAGAAGTGGTGCACACTGACGTGATAGACAAGGATGAAATACTTGCCTATATCCTTGGAGTTCTTGGAATAGAGGCCTAAGTACATTTAACGAATCGATGAAGCGACTGTGATGGAGATGGAAATGGAGATTGTATGCCTGGATCTTGAAGGTACGCTCGTACCTGAAATATGGATTGCATTTTCAGAGAAGACAGGGATTCCGGAACTTAGGATAACTACCAGAGAAGAGCCCGACTACGACAAGCTCATGCATTATAGAATGGATATCCTAAGGGAGCACGGCTATACCCTGAGCGATATCCAGGAGGTGATCGCCACGATTGAGCCTTTGGATGGAGCAAGGGAATTCCTTGACAAGGTGCGAAGGCTTACTCAGGTCGTGATTCTGTCCGACACCTTCACGGAATTCGCAAAACCTCTCATGGAAAAACTTGGTTGGCCCATGATTCTATGCAACAGTCTCACTGTGGACGAAAACAACATGCTCACAGGCATAGTCATGCGTCAGCCCGATGGTAAAAGAAAGGCGATCGAAGCTTTTAGGGCAATCAACTACAGGACCTTTGCAGCAGGAGACAGCTACAATGATCTCACAATGATTCGCACAGCGGACTCCGGATGCCTGTTCAGAGCACCCTCGAACATCCTTAGAGAGGAACCAGACTTGGAGCTTTGCACTACATACGATGAGTTCTATGAGCAGATAAGACGATTCGTCCAGTGTCAGTAGAACCTGATTCCATCCTCCTCCATAACAACATCATAATGGCAATTCTTCTTTTTGTATGTAGCCACGAACTCTTCAAGGCTAAGCCTATCCAAATTGGAAAGGTCTTCAAGGCTGTAGTGCAAGTCGATCTGAGCCGTCTCGCAGGTATCCGTCACGAAGCATATTCCTTGGTGCAGCTCCATGTAGCTTTTGATTGCATCTAGAAGCTTCCTCTTTCCTGAAGAAACGAAGAGGTCTGTAATGAAATCGTCCTGAAGAATCCAAATGTCCTCTTCATCAGCATCTTTGTCGTTTTCACTGAGCCAATCCATGAAACTGATGAAAAGGTCGCTTGCAGAGATGCCAATGGCTCCAAGGACAGAGTGCAGCCACATGCAGCTTTGTCCCTTTGTAAAGAAAAGATCCATTCCAGCCTTTATCTTCAATGCAATCTCTATGTCCTTTTCGTCGAAGCTTGGGGTGCGAAGGATCGTGCGCTCGACGTTGTCATGCGACACAAGTCCAAGCTCCCCTGCTCTTTCTGCAAGCTCCGTCCCTGGAAGCAGGGACAAAAGGAAGCAGTCTATGTTGCTTGGCTTTAGGGAAACGCAGAAATCTATCGTCCTTTTGAACTTTTCAATGGTGTCTTCAGGAAGTCCAATGATCACATCAAGTCCAAATGGAACACCCTTATTGACCAAAAGCATGACCTTATTTGAGAAAAGCTCTATATCGAAATGGCGTCCAATCTTCTTCAATACATCCTGGTCGGAGCTCTGCAGTCCTATCTGCAACGAACAGTTGAGCTGTGCAAAAAGGTCCGCCATCTCTTCATCCAAGAGCTCGGCTCTTATCTCAAAGGTGAAATGCATGTCGTAAGGTGCTTTCTTGACAAGCATACGTAGGATGCTCTTCGCCCTGTCAGGATTCAGATTGAATGTGGGGTCAAGCACAAAGACGTTCTTCGTCCCATGCTTTATGAGGTAGTCAAGCTCCTTCTCTATCCTTTTCATTGGATAGTCCCGCACTATCCTCTTGCCTCGCGATTCAAAGCAGAATGCGCATGCAAAAGGACACCCTCTTGTCATTTCCCAAAGTACGGAGTCGTATCTCCCCATAAGAAAATCCGCTTCGCCTGAAAGGAAAGGAGATTGCAGCTCTTCAAGGTTTGGAAGTTTAGAATTCACAGGTGAAAGGAAGCTCTCCGTGATAAGGCCTTCAGTCTTTAGGTCCTTGAGTGCTGTTCCATCCTGAAGTTCTTTCAGGACTTCTACCGTAGATACCTCCGCTTCTCCTAGGACTGCAAAATCCAACCACTTTGGAAGTCCTTTTGTATAGGCTATGGCTTGGGGGCCTCCTGCGAAAAGTATCGTCTCAGGTGAAAGCTTCCTTAGACTCTTTGCAAAGGCTTCGAACCATTCTGCATTCCAAATGTATGTGGCAATCCCAAGCGCCCAAGGTTTTCTCCTTGCAGCTTCCTTGGCCGCTAATACGGGGTCGTTGTCCCAAAAATGCTCGAAGAGCTTTGCCTTTGGCAAGAAGCCACTATGGTTTATGGCCGTCTTTATGCACAAGGCCCCCATTGGAAAGCTCATGGTGGATTTCTCTGCGGCACAGCAATGGATCTCTATTTCCTTCATGCCCTGAGTCTAGCCCAAAAATGCAGTTCTCTACAATGGTGATGGCATTGGCATATCTGTTCTTCATTTTTGGTAATTTTTGACCCTTGTGAAGAAAACTTTCTTCATCAACAAGCTTTTTTGCCGTTTACTGAAGAAAAACGAGACAAAAAATCCAGTAATTTGACATCAACGCTCGTTGCATCCAACTGATATATCATATTTCATGAGGGACTTTTATCTAGTTTCTCACATTTCATGAGCCAATTCACCTGTGTTCATCACAAAAGATAAGCGATAAATCAATGTTGGAATATCAAAATTGGTTTCCTTGAATCAAAGTTTTCTCCAACATTTCTCCTTTATGAAAGAGGAAATCTCCGTTGAATTGTTTGATTCATAGAACTCAACCAAAAGTTTCTTGAACTCTGGAACGTATGCTTCAGGAATCATTAGAAGGCCAATTCCATGTGACACCATGTAATGGTTGGCGAAGATGACAGCAGCTCGTTTGTTTCCATCATTGAAGATTTGAGTTCTCATACAAAAAAGGCAAAGTTCAACTGCTTTGTCGATATCATTGCCGCCTGAAGAAAGAATCTCATCTATTATTTCCTTTACTTCGAATTCAAAAGGAATTGGGGGCACATAGGAAGTACCTCCTATGGTAACTGGTACGCCTCGTATTCGTCCTCCATCATAGAAGAAGCCTTCATTTACAAGCTTTGCGATATTGCACAACAAATGATAACTCGTTTTTGACATGAGTACATCCTTGTCAAGAATGAACTCCCATGCATGCTTAAGGTTTAGAATCTTCTGTACGTCTGTTGGCCGTACACCAGATACTATTCCATTCTCTATTATCTCCTCAGTTTGAGGAAAAGATGTAGCAACACCTTCCAACACAGCTTGGTCATAGATATTGGCTTTTAGATTTGCTCTAGCAAAGTCTATGTTGAGGCTGACTCTAGGATTCAAGTTGCCCTCAGAATAACCAAGGAGAGCCAAAGATTTCTCAATATGGCGAAGCCGTCTCTTTAAATCCCTTGCCTCTTTTGCACTTCTAAGTAGCAATTGGTGAAGCTCTTCAGAGTAGACTCCAATGTATGAAGATTCGACTCTGCTTCCAATTCTTTTGCGGCAATACAGATACTTTGAACCTTTCAACTCCTTTACTTCCGGAGTACCGTCATAGGGGATGTTCTTGAGTCGGGCATTGCACTCAGCCCTTTCGCTGAGCAAATCAGCTATGTCATTGAAATCAAAGTCCATATTAGCCTCCCGTTTCCAATGAAAGTATAAGGCTTTTCAATTAATTAGGGAACATTCTGCATTGCAAAATACAAAAATGTTCCCTACTTAATCATTTGAACTTATTAGTTTCAACTGATATATCACATTTTATGAGGGATTTTCATGTGGTTTCTCACATTTCATGAGCCAATTTGTCTCTATTTATGAGTAATATAAGTTTTTGACGGGAAATGCACTAGCGCAACTGTTTTCATGAAAATCGCAAGAGAACCCACATCTTAAACCAATGACTTAGGAAAAGAAACTCTGAAGAACAAGAGAAAACTAATTTCTTCTACAATACTTCTTCAATGTATGCAGCTGTTTTGGGGTACTTTTTGATTACTTCTTTATAAACTTTTGTCAATTGTTCTTCATTACATATATACAGGAATGAAAGAAAAATCACATTTCCAAGTTCACTTGATGCCTCATCAGCGTCGTCATAATCTGTTTCTTCAATTCTTGTTCTTAGGTCATTGATTTCTTCGGCGATATCCATTTTCTCAAAAACTGATAAAGTAGAAGTTCTTACAATCTTTGATGCTTCATCAAGGATGTAAAGCTGAGCATCCTTGAACTGTTTGATCTCACTGTCATTGTTACCAAAACAGGACACCATCAGAAAAACACAAAAAAGAGACACAAAACCAATCAAAACAATTCTTTTCATATCTTTCTCCTCCCCTAGATTTGATTTTATCATGAAAGAGATCTTACCGCTAACTTTTCTTTTGTGTTTTAGTAAGTCACTTTCGGATTCATCAAGAACTTCGCAACTGGGGACTTTCACCACAAAACTATGACATGCCCGTTATGCTTAAAAAGAGCTGCTTGAGGGATTTCGGTTGTCCCTTCCTCAAAATAAACCGTTAAACTATTACAACCAGAAAACGCATCATTTCCTATACTTGTTGTTTTTACAGGTATCATAATTTCCGCCAATTTTTCACAATTCGTAAAGGCACACTTACCTATTGACTCTACATTCTGTGGTATTCTTATTTCGGTTAAGTAACTACAACCATAAAAGACAGAATCAGCCAAACTTGTAATGCTGTTAGGCAGTATTACTTTCCATAGACTCCCACAGTTTGAAAAGGCGCCTTTTCCTATTTCAGTTACACTATCTGGAATAAGGATGATTTCGAGGCTGTGACAATTCGAAAAGGCAGATTCTCCGATGTTAATTAAGCTATTGGAAATTTTCACCTCAAATAGACGGGAACAATCCTTAAATGCATTGTTCCCTATACTTATCACATTACTTGAGAGTTGAATACTTTTTAGTCTTTCACATCCAGAGAATGAACTATTACCAATACTCATTACGCTGTTTGGAATTATAATACTTTCAATGCTGGTACAATAACAGAACATTCCATCAGCTATGTTTGTCAATGTAGATGGTAGCTCAATACGAGAAAGAGAACCGCACCCCCAAAAGGCATATTCACCAATACTTGTAACACTGTCAGGGATGTTTATTGATGAAAGTCCACTTCCTGAAAATGCATAGTCTCCAATGCTCATAACACAGCTGGGGAGTACAAGGTCTTTAAGTGCAGCACACTCACTAAAAGTGCCGTCCCCAATACTTAAAACACCACTAGGAATGTTTATAGAGGAGAGCCTGCTACATTTGTCGAATGCATAGTCCCCAATACTTAAAACACCATCAGGAATGTTTATTGAGGAAAGCTTGCTACATTCTTGAAATGCATAGTTTCCAATGCTGGAAATGGTATTTGGTATGAATATGTATTCCAACCTAGTACAATTCGAAAAAGCCTTATCGCCTATACTTGTTACATTTTTACCATTGTGTGTGGATGGTATGACAAGACTTGTTAAGTTGTCGTTATAACCACGTACTTCATACGAATCTGTTTCCTTCAAATATCCATAAAGCAACGAATCTGAGACCCATATTGCATACAATACAATGTCGTCTGTCAAATACGACGGGATTGTGACTGATTCCATTGGGAAATAAGGTGTACCTTCACCATCAGCTTTCGTATTCCATTGGTAGAAGACATATCCATCCTTCTCAAGTGATGTTGGCTCAGGAACAGTGATTGAATCACCAGAAGTAACCTCTATTGCAAGAGGAACATCTCCATTTGAACCATTCGAATCAAAAGAAACGACTAAGGAAGATAACTCTGGTTCTTCTTCGTAATACTCGTTATCCCAAGAATTATAATAATCATCATAAAAAGAGTCGTCTTCTGTCCATATTGCAAACAAGGTTATGTCTTCAGTTATCTCGTAGTCTTCAAATGGATAGAAAAAGTACCCTGAACCATCATCATTAGTGTTCCATCCTGCAAAAGTGTACCCTTGTTTTTTCAAATAACCTGAACCTGGAATCGTTATAGATTTTCCTTTTTGAACTTGAATTTCCAAAGGCACTTTACCGCTCGTAGCACCGTTTGACAAAAAAGTGTTAGCGCCCGCATTAAATAACC
>MSGT01000042.1 GCA_001940825.1 Sphaerochaeta sp. Phil3 | reverse complement strand
GACTTTTGTTACAGCCCCTTTTTTATGTAGATGAAAAGGGTACACAAAAAGGTGGAAACCAGTGGGCGGACTGGGCGCACTGGGCAGTCTGTGGCGCACTGTTTGGGAGTTTGCTTTTGAAGTTGTGGTACTCAATGGCACTTCCTCAAGGTATTTCGTTACCTTTTGCCTTTTTGTTGGTTTTTGCATTGGTGTCCCTTTGAGAAACGTGGAAGGCTACTCTTTACCTGTTTTTGGTTGACCCTATGGACTAGGTCCTTTACTTTCCATATATCTTGAACTGCGTGAGGTTTTGCAATGAAGAAAACGTTCGTCATAGTCCTTTTGCTGGTAGCTGTGTGTTTTGGTGTGTTCGCAGAGGATTCGCTTCTTCTTGCAGACGTTCCCATAATCTATGGCGAGGAGAACTTCATCCAAAGGATAGAGGAAAAGACCGGTGGAGAGCGAGAACCAATAGGAGTGGTGCTCAGCGGCGGATCTGCCAGGGCGTTCGCCCATATTGGTGTGCTTCAGTATCTTGAAGAGCAGGGCATATACCCTGACTACATTGTTAGCAATTCCATGGGCAGCATAATAGGACTGCTCTATGGTGCCGGCATGAGCCCTGCCCAGATACTTGACGTTGTGACATCATCGGATTTTGGTGAGCTGTTCGACTTCTCAATCCCTCTCAACACGGGACTTCTTGATGTCTCCAAGTTCAAATCCCTCATTGGCGCATACGTGGGTGATGATCTCAAGCTTGAAGACCTTGCCATACCTGTAATGGTCGTTTGCGAGGACATGGTCACAAAAAGACAGGTCCTTGTGACTGAAGGGGATTTCCTTGACGTGTTGGCTGCAAGCTTTGCACTTCCAGTCTACTTTGGAAGTGTGGAGTATGGAGAACATGTGCTTATAGACGGAGGGATAGCCAACCTTGTCCCTGTGGAGAATGCATACAGGTATTCAAGCAAGGTTCTGGTTTCCACTACATTCTATGCAGGCAAGGATCTTAATCTGAAGAACCCCCTCACCGGTTTGAACGTAAGCATAGACATTGGAAAGAGAAGACAGGGCGTTGAAGAGCTCAAGGAACATCCAGATGCGGTCTGGGTCAGGTGCAACGTTGAGGACTTCTCCTTCATGGACTTCAAGGAAGGGTCATCATTGACACAGCATGGGTACGATTCCTGCTTGGAAAAGAGCGAAGAGATAGATGCGTTGGCTCAAGTATATGTTGGGGATGGAACCTCCGTAGCCAATGCAGAGTTTAGAAAGGCTTTGGAGAAAAAGCGTGTATCGTTCGCTTCAAGGATTCCAAAACTCAAGAGAAGCTATGCGTTGTACGATAGGACAAAGACCGTTGGAACGGCCTCCAACCTTGGTTTCTCGTTCGAATCGTATGCAAAGGATGTCTATTCGTTCAGAGACGATGCAGTGCTTGGATTGGACTATTGGCTCTCCTCCGGCAACCTTGATGTCAATATTGCTGCAGGAGCCTCCTTTGAGCTTCAGTCCTACGGATACGGGGTGTACGAAGAGGGGAACCTACTGTATCCATATGTCCTTCCAACCGTGGATGCCAGCGTTGACTACTATCTTTTCAACCATCTCAAGGCCAATGTGAGCGGCTCGATGAGCCTTTCGCGGCATAGCACAGGGAAGGGTGTCGCATTGTATTTCGATGTCCTTCAATCATTGCAGTATCGTTCAGGCGAGTTCTCGATTGGAAAGGTTCCGGGTTCGTTCTCGTTTGTGGCTACGCAGACATTCGAAGTCCTGTTCCCAGGAAATGGAACTTCAAAGGTCTATTTCGACAGCTCTTCTCCTCTTCTTGATGGAAAGGCGAGCCTGTCCTACAGCTCGAATGTCTTTTCGAGCGACCTTGGCTTTGGAGTTCAGCATCTTGGGTGGTTTGGAAAGGACTATTCAAGGCTTTTTGGAACGGCTTCGTTGGATTTGGGCTTGAGGCCAAGCGGTTCCACCAGCATTGGTCTTGGAGTTGCCTCCCGTTTTTCGTTCGATGAGAAGGGAGATGTCCCGGTGTTCCCAAACGATGGATTCCAGCTTGCAGATCCTGTCATCAAGTCACAGGGTTCTCCAAAGGCACTTCAGAGCAACTCGCAGCAGTACATCCTTGCTGTACATGCATCGTTCGACTACATGTTCCTATCCAAGAAGATTGGCATAGCGGAGCTTCTGCTTCTTTCCAAGAGCAGCATTGGTGCGTTCTGCAACCTTCTTTGGTACAACGGCGCAGTTCCCGCAGTCCAGGCTGGCGCAAGGGTTTCAACGAACATTGGATTCCTAGGACTTAAGGATACTCCGTTGAACATTGACGTGTCATACGACTTCTCCATAAAGAAGGTGCTTTGGAGCCTGTCTCTGAGAAGTTCGTTCTAAACAAAAGCCTCTAGAAATCCGATTCGAGTTCGAATGTCACGGGCTCTCCTGAAACAGGATGGTTGAAGGAGAGCTTTTTTGCTTGCAGCATCATTCTTGGAACGTTGCACCTAGTATCAAGTCCAAGGTTTCCATACAGGGTGTCCCCCAGTATTGGGTGTCCAAGTCCGTAGGTGCAGTGCATCCTGAGCTGGTGCGTCCGTCCTGTAAGGGGCTCAAGTTCAAGCCTTGTGCATTTGGTTCCATAGCGGTTCTCTATGCTGAGTCTCCTCCATTTTGTGACGGCGCACCTCCCGTTCTCCAAATCGACTATCTGATGTGGCCGGTTGGATACGTCAAGTCGTATTGGAAGGTCCACAACGCCATTGGGTTCCTCTACGATTCCATGGACGAGCGCCTCGTATGTTTTGTTCACTTCCTTTCGTTCGAATGAAAGCGACAGCCTGTCGTGTGCCGTCTTCGTAAGCCCCAGCACCAAGAGTCCGCTTGTAGCCTGGTCAAGTCTGTGGACGCATGGCTGCTGTATGCATCCTTCATAGAGGCTGCGGACCCTTGATGCTATGCAGTCCTGCTTGTCAGGCCCTTTGCCTTCTATGCTAAGCATTCCGCTTGGTTTGTCCACGACGACTATGTCTCCATCGTAGTGGACTATATCCAATCCCAGTATATGCTTGAGGATTGGTCTGCATCTGAAGTCGCATGGGGAATGGAACTGCATGTGGTTTGATGAGCCTGATCCGTAGAAGAACTCGGCCAGAGACAATGGCTTCTTTCCAAGACTGTATGCATGGTTCAGCAGTTTTGGCGCACAGCAATCGCCTGTTCCTGATGGTGCGTTTGGAAAAATCGCATCAAGTGTGCATGTAAGGCCATCGTAGCAATGGAAGCTATAGAGCTTTTGCACCTTGTTCCAGCATGTGCGCGAGGCTTCCCTTGGGTCATTCGAGGTCTTGATTATTCCATCGTGAAGCGCCAAGAGGTCCTCCATTTCCTTGACTGGAAAAACCGGAGGTACGAAGCCTTCATGTTTGTACTGTCCTTCCAGCAGTCCGGAGAAAGCCTTGTAGACGGTTCCGTCCGTGCACACGAGGATTCCCAGCATTCGCCCGTGTCCGGGTTGCTTCAGGGCCTTACCCAACTGGGAGGAGTCAAGCTTGGAGGCAAGCTCCAGGCAAAGCGTCCTGGCAGGTTCCAATGGAAGGATGTTCGTCATAGGTCAGCCCTCGGAAACATCGGTCTTTGATATGGTTGAGGCCTTGGCTTGGCTGTAGATGTTGCCAAAGAGGTAGTAGGCCAGAAATGCAAGCGAAGTGACGATCCAGGTTGCCGGGTAGCAGGCCATGACGGAGTTGAGGGTGCCGTAGATTGGTGGGATCGTGCGAATCCATAGGACCCTTAGGATGCAGATTCCAAAGACAGTGAAGATCGTAGGCATAAGGGCTTTTCCTGTGCCTCGGATTGCACCTGAGAGGATTTCTATGAGGATGTAGGTGAAGTAGAATGGAGCGATGCTGTTGAGTATTCCTATTCCTACGTCTATCACGTCCGCATCGCTTGCAAACAGCATGAAGCCATAGCGTGAGAACGAGATGTATAGGGCTTCTATTACAAGAGTGGCTCCAAGGGACATGGCAATGCATTCCCGTACACCTTTCTTCGCCCTTTCGATCCGGCCCGCGCCGTAGTTTTGTCCAACGAATGTGGTTATCGCCAATCCAAAGGCCGATATTATCATCCAGAACAGGCTGTCAAGTTTTCCGTAGGCGGCCCAGGCTGCGGCTGCATTGGTTCCAAATCCGTTGATTGCGGCCTGTATTATGAGGTTGGACACTGTGTAGAGCACTGCCTGGATGCCTGCCGGCAGTCCTATGTAGATCGTCTTTGCAAGCATTCGCCTTTCGAACCGTATGTCCTTGTATACAAGTCTGCAGCAGTCCGTGCGGTGTCTTAGGAACACCACCACGAGTACAAGGGACAGGACTTGGGACAGCACCGTTGCGTATGCGGCTCCTTCCACTCCCATGTGGAGTGGGCCTACGAACACTATGTCGAGGACTATGTTGAGAAGACAGCCTGCAATGAGGAAGTACAGCGGCCTTTTACTGTCCCCAAAGGCTCTGAATATCCCTGCACCCATGTTGTACATCACGGTTGCAAGGCCACCTGCAAAGTATATGTGTATGTACCTAAGGGCAAGAGGCATGATGTCATATGGTGTCGATATTGCCTTTAAAAGTGGCTCGGCAGTGGCATATCCGACTACCGACACCAATACTCCTCCCACCAACGAAAGTGCAAATGCATTGTGTATGGCTTTGTGTACCTGGTCTTCGTCCTGTGCTCCGTAGTATTGGGAGATCACGACGGTTGCGCCTGACGCCAGGCCTGTAAAGAAACCTATGAGAAGGCTTACGACGAATGCCGTTCCGCCACCAACGGCGGCCAATGCCTCCTTTCCAAGAAGGTTGCCCACAACGATTGCATCCACCGTGTTGTAGAGCTGCTGGAAGAACGTTCCAAGCAGGATTGGAAAGAAGAATCCAAGAAGCTGCTTCCATATCGTCCCTTGGATTATGCCGTTGCTGCTTATGCCATTGCCACCTATGCCGTTAGGTTTTGTGTCTTTGCCCTTCGTCTCCATGTTCGTACCGTTTTTCCCAGCATGAATGATTGCATTTGAAAGTATGCCTGTTTTGAAGGTTCTTGTGAAGATTTTTGTAGCCAAAGTGCATAGTCGCAACCTTTCTTTTTAACTATACTTGTCCTATGAGTCCAAAGAGCGAGCCAGACAAAGGTAAGATCCTCGTGCATTGCTGTTGCGGTCCGTGTGCGACAAGCAGCATCCAAAGGTTGCTGGACGAGGGGTACGAACCTGTGCTTTGCTTTGGAAACAGCAATATATGGCCCAAAGAGGAGAACGACAAGCGTTATGGAGAGCTTTTGAAGGTTGCCGCCTTGCACAACCTTGAGGTTATTAGGCTGAACTACGACCACGAGGTTTGGAGAGCCTTCGTCAAGGGTCTTGAGAACGAGCCTGAACATGGTGCAAGGTGCCTTAGGTGCTTCGAATACAACCTGAAAGAGGCTTGGGTTGAGGCCAAAGCCCTTGGAATTGGGAAGTTCACAACGACTTTGACGGTGAGCAGGTTCAAGGAGAGCGAGTCCATATTCAAGGTTGGAGATGCCTTCGAAGGCTTTGAAAGGATCGACTTCAAGAAGAAGGACGGCTTTGCAAAAAGCGTGGAGCTATCCAAGGAACTTGGGCTTTACAGACAGCAGTACTGCGGATGCGAGTTCTCGCTTCCAAAGACGGGCGATGGAATGCATGTGCAGAATGAGACTGGGAGGTAGGTGAATATGCCAAACGTGCAGCAGACAAGACTTAACAAAGGGGCTCTGATAGCCCTTCTTTTCATAATGCTTACCATAGGAGCCTGCTTCCTTCCCATCCCATGGTGGGCCAAGGCTGTGATTGCAGTTGTGCTCGTTGGTGTGTTCCTTTTCATAAGAAGGGGCTACATATACTTCTATAGGGCGGCTGTGACGCTTCAGAAGGAGAACACTCCAAGGGTGTGGAATCTCATGAAGAAGGCCCTTGCAGCACATGTGGACGATGAACGGAAGATCCTTATCTGCTCTGCGTTCATCCAGCAGGGCGATGCTCAGTTTGGTGTAGATACCCTTGAAAAGCTCATTCCTGTCTGCAAGGAGGAGTCCCGACGCGCCATGGCGACCGTAACCCTTTCCATGGGCTACTGGAGGCTTGGAGACCTGGACAAGGCCATAGAGATACTTCAGGACCTTAGGGCCACCGGCTACAACGACGACAACCTTGAGATAAACCTTGAGACCTACCTTCTTGAAAAGGGAGACCTCAAGGAAGCCAAGAAGCTTATCGTCCAGTCCCGCAAAAACGGCACCGAGAGCAATGGACTTCTGGACAACCGCGGTTGGTACTACATCCAGATGGGCGAGTGGGACAAGGCCGCCGACATATTCGACGAGCTCATAGACGACAGGCATGCCAAGTTCCCAGAGGCCTACGTGCACGGGGCGCAGGTGTGCATACACAAGGGTCGCATAGACGATGCCATAGACCGCCTTGGCTGGGCCTTGTCCAAACGGTTCACCAATACCTGCGCCGTCACCAAGGAATATGTCCAGACCCTTATCATCGGCCTAGAGAACAATGCCACGAAGAAAGCCTTTGCACGTGCAATGGACGAGAACGTGCGTGAAGTCTCCTTGGGTCGTGAATTCCCAGGATTCGAATTGGCCTTGGAATCGGATTCCTCCAACGATATGCCCTGCAAGGAAGATGCATCCATCGACGAGGTTTCCGTTGGCCCGAACGACGAGGCCTGCACCGTTTCCAGTACCGATATCCTTGAGGATGACGAGCGTGAGCCTAATACGGACCTTACGGACGATGATTATGAATATGACCAGTCATACGGCTCTGACGATGCCGACTTTTCGGACGAGGACGATGTCCTTGATACGAGTGTCGATGACGATGACAGGGAACCCAATACGGATTTGACAGAGGAAGATGAGAAGATTACTGAGTAGATATCTAGGAATGTTCAAATGGCAGGCTGCGTGCGTGGTTCTGTTCGTGGCCTGTCAGGTTGCAGGGGAGCTTTCGCTTCCAACTGTGATGGCAAAGATCGTGGATGTTGGCCTTCCCTCGGGCGATATGGGGTATATCCTTTCTAGAGGAGGGATAATGCTGCTCTTGTCCTTGGGGCAGGTCGCAGCCATGCTTGGTGTTGGCTATTTCAGCAGCAGGGTCTCTGCAGAGATTGGCCGGGCGATGAGACGTGACATATTCGTGAATGCAGAGAGTTTCTCCCTCAATGAGATGGACTCCATTGGCGTTTCGTCCATGATAAAGAGGAACACGGGGGATGTAACGATTCTCCAGAACTTCTCCGTCATGCTCATGAGGATGATGCTCACCGCACCGATAATGTTCATTGGAAGCATAGCCCTTACGTTTTCCATAAACAAGGAGCTTGCAAAGGTCCTTCTTGTGTCCGTGCCATTGCTTCTTGTCCTCTTTGGTGTCGTGATATCCATAGGGACGAAGCTTTTTGGAGTGCTTAAAAAGAAGGACGACAGGCTCAACCTCCTTCTTAGGGAGCACCTTTCAGGTACAAGGGTCATAAGGGCGTTCGTGAACCAAAGTACTGAGCGTGACAAGTTCGAGAAGGGCAACGAAGAGCTCTATAGGATATCGCTCAAGGTGTCCAGAATAGTCACGGCCCTCATGCCAAGCTTCTTTTTGATAATCAACATGACTACGGTGGCGGTCTGCTACTTTGGAGCTGTCCAGATAGAGGCCGGAGGGATGCAGGTTGGACAGCTCATGAGCTTTGTCCAGTATGTGACCCAAATCCTCATGAGCATAGCCATGCTCAGCATGCTAATGGTGATTCTTCCTCGAGCCAACGTTAGCGCAAAGAGGATCAATGAAGTTCTGGATCTCAGGACTGCAATTTCCGATCCAAGTGATCCAAAGGTTCCTTCTTCGAACGATGTCCCAAAAGGGACTCTTGAGTTCAAAAACGTATCGTTCACCTATCCAGGAGGCGATGCTCCTGTTCTCAATGACATAAGCTTTACAGCCAAAGGTGGAAGCACGACCGCAATCATTGGCTCCACTGGAAGCGGAAAGAGCACATTGCTTTCGTTGATACCCCGCCTGTATGACTGTACGAAGGGGCAGGTTCTGCTTGACGGCCAGGATGTAAGGGACTATTCCGTGAAGGACCTTAGGGAACGCATAGGGTATGTGCCGCAGAAGGGGTATCTTTTCAGCGGTACGATAGCGGACAACATAAGGTTTGGCTGTCCTCAAGCCTCAGATGAGCAGGTCGAGTCCGCTCTCAGAACCGCACAGGCGTGGGATTTCGTATCAAGCAAGGAGAACGGGGTGGACGAAGAGGTTTCGCAGGGAGGAAAGAACGTTTCCGGTGGTCAGAAGCAAAGGCTTGCAATAGCCCGTGCCATAGTGCGTGACTGTGAAGTCTATGTGTTCGACGACAGCTTCTCAGCCTTGGACTTCGAGACGGATTCACGCCTTCGTGCAGCCCTTGCCAACGACGAAAGGCTAAGTAAGGCAACAAGGATAATCGTGGCTCAGAGGGTAAGCACCATAATGAACGCAGATGAGATAATAGTTCTGGACAACGGATCCATAGTTGGAATGGGAAAGCATTCCCAACTTCTAAAGGAGTGTCCTTTGTACCATGAGATTGCATCCAGCCAGTTGAGCGAGGAGGAGCTTGGAAATGAGTGACATCAGGAAAAGCAAAGCTGCTTCAAGCGTTGGGTCTGGGAATGTGAAGAACGCCCCTGGTGGGCCTTCCGGTGGTGCCCATGGCCCGGGTCCTCATGGCCGTCATGGAAAAGGTGAAAGGGCCAAGGATGCAAAAGGGACGTCGAAGAAGCTCCTCAAGGTTCTAAAACCATATCTTCCTCTTTTCGCTGTGGCGTTCCTATGTGCTTTCATTGGAGTCCTTTGCGTGTCGTTCGCCCCAAAGGTCCTTGGAAACATAATCACGGCGATACTCGATGGAACGAAGAAGGGGGCCTTGGATTGGAATCTGATAAACAGAACCATCCTAATACTTGCAGGACTGTATTTTACGAACTTCGTATTCAGGCTTTCGCAGCACATGCTGCTTGTCCAGCTTTCGCAAAGAATAGTCAAGAACCTGAAGAGCGATATAAACGCAAAGCTTGACAGACTTCCCCTCAGCTATTTCGACGGCAGGACCCAGGGGGAGATCATGAGCCGCATCACGAACGATGTGGACACCATAGACCAGAGCATACAGGAAGGGATAAGCCAGGCGATAATAAGCGTTTTCACAATAGTGTGTCTGCTTGTGATAATGCTTACGACCAATGTGCTCATGACCCTTGTGAGCCTTGTGACCATTCCAATAATTCTTGTCGTCGTAGCCCAGGTCGTAAAGCATACGCAAAGGTTCTTCCTTGACAACCAAAAGTACCTTGGAGAGCTAAACGGCCATGTCGAGCAGCTCTATGGAGGCCATTCCATTGTAAAGACGTTCAACCATGAGGATCAGGCCATAGAACAGTTCGATGCCATAAACGACAATCTCTACAATGCAGGTTGGAAGAGCAACTTCTACAGCTCCGTGATATTCCCTTTGACTGGTTTCGCAGGAAATCTTGGGTATGTGCTGGTGATTGTTGTGGGTGCCATCAATGCAGCGGCGGGCAGACTGTCCGTTGGCGACATACAGGCGTTCGTGCAGTATGTGAAGAGATTCAACCAGCCAATCCAGGAGGTTGCAAACATCTCCAACGTGTTCCAAAGCACATTGGCTGCAGCGGAGCGTGTGTTTGAAGTCCTTGAAGAGCCTGAGGAGGTCGATGACGGAAAGCTTTCGTCGGACCCTGCCCGTGGAGACATAGAGTTCGATGACGTGCGCTTCAGCTATGTACCTGAAAAACCCCTCATAGAAGGGCTGAACCTCAATGTCCAAAGCGGAGCCAAGATTGCAATCGTAGGCCCAACGGGAGCAGGAAAGACCACTCTCATAAACCTTCTCATGAGGTTCTACGATGTGAACGGGGGCTCCATAAAGGTTGATGGCATAGATGTCCGCGATTGGCCCAGAGATGTCCTTAGAGACCAGTTTGGAATGGTTTTGCAGGACACTTGGCTCTTTGAGGGCACCGTAGCCCAGAACATAGCATACGGAGCTGGAACCGATGAGGTCGATATGGACAAGGTTCGCAGCTGCGCAAGGCTTGCATGTGCAGACCATTTCATAGAGACCCTTCCAGGGGGCTATGACTTTGTGATAAACGAAGAGGCAAGCAATATAAGCCAAGGCGAGAAGCAGCTCATAACCATAGCCCGTGCTTTCATGAGCAACCCAAGGATCCTCATACTTGACGAAGCCACGAGCAACGTAGACACCAGAACCGAGCGCCTCGTGCAGCAGGCTATGGAGAAGCTCATGGAAGGTCGTACAAGCTTCATAATAGCACATAGGCTTTCAACCATAAGGGATGCGAACCTCATCCTTGTCATGGACAAGGGGAACATAGTGGAGCAGGGCGCCCACGAGGAGCTCCTTGAAAGGAAGGGCTTCTACTACAACCTATATATGAGTCAATTCAAAGGAGCATCTGAGTTCTAATGCGAAAGTTCCTCAAATTCATATCAAGCAGACTCGTTTGGACGTTCCTTTTCATCTTCCTTCAGATGGGTATTCTGTACGTCTCGCTTCGCTATGCGGAAAGCTACTTCAGTCTAAGCCTGTTCAACTTCGTGCTCAGCATGGTGTTCTCCTTTGCAATATTCACAAGGGACGATGCCCCTGAGTACAAGATCTCTTGGATATTCCTCATCTCCGCACTGCCCGTCTTTGGCTGCTTCATGTACATGATATTTGGAAACAAGAAGAAGAGCCGCTGGGAGAAACGAAGGATCGCCGGTTACCAGGAGCTTATGGCCACCCATTCGATTGGCGACTATCCACCTGCAGGTGTTCCTTCAGAGGAGGTGTTGTCCGAGGACGATCTTAGGCTTCAGAAATACCTTACGAACATCACTGAAAGCATCGTGTACGATTCGACGCAGGTCGATTACTATCCCCTGGGTGACTATTGCTACCCTGTCATGCTTCAGGAGCTTGAAAAGGCCAAGAAATTCATTTTCATGGAGTACTTCATCTACGAGAAGGGTGATTTCTGGGACAGTGTCCTTGAAATCCTCAAGCGCAAGGTCTCCCAAGGCGTGGATGTAAGGATCCTTTATGACGACATGGGAAGCATAAACACGCTTCCATACAAATACTACAAGGAGCTTCGCTCGTATGGCATAAAGGCCGTTGCGTTCAACCCTGTAAGGCCAAGGCTCAATCCAAGGCTCAACTACAGAGACCACCGCAAGGTTTGCATCGTTGACGGCAACACCGCCATAAGCGGAGGGATCAACATTGCAGATGAGTACATAAACCATAAGATCCGCTTTGGCCATTGGAAGGACAATGCATTCATCCTTCGTGGAAGCGGTGTATGGAACTACACCTTCATGTTCCTCCAGCTGTGGCAGTTCGTATCGCCAAAGGCATACGCCGTAGACGATTTCTCTCCATACTATCCAACGGAGAAGAAGGCCAGCGACGGGTATGTCCAAAGCTTTGGAGACAGTCCGCTTGACGACTTCAACGTTGCAGAGAACGCATACATACATGTCCTGAACGCTGCAAAGGACTATGTGTGGATAGCGACTCCATACCTCATCCTTGACAGCACCATGGTCAATGCCCTTGTCCTTGCCTCCCAAAGCGGTGTGGACGTTCGTCTGATAACTCCGTCCATTCCAGACAAGAAGATCGTGTTCTCCCTCACGAAATCGAACTACATGAAGCTTCTTGCAAACGGGATAAGGATCTTCGAGTACGTCCCAGGGTTCATCCATTCCAAGATGTTCGTAAGCGATGACAAACGTGCCATCGTTGGCACCACCAACATGGACTTCAGGTCGTTCTTCCTTCATTTCGAAAGCGGGTCCGTATTCTATGGCGGCAGCGCCGTCCAATCCGTCAAGGCCGATTTCGAAGACACCTTCAAGCTTTGCAAGGAAGTCACCTTGGAGGATGCAAGAAAGAGATCTCTTCTAATGAAGCTCATGGGGCAGATTGCAAAACTGGTTGCACCTCTTCTCTAGCGGATGCTATGATTCAGGTATCGTTTTACAAGCTTTTTGAGGCGTTGCTTCCAAAGGAGTTCAAATGGACAATCTTCAGGAGATAATAGACATTTTCGCTGAAACAACCGACAAGAAGGAGATGCGCAAGCTCTTCGATGAACTTTTCACAGCCTCAGAAGAGAAGGACCTTGCCAAGCGCTGGTACATAATGAAGGAACTGTACAAAGGAACCCCCCAGCGCCACATAGCCCAAGATATGGAAGTGAGCCTTTGCAAGATCACCCGTGGTTCAAGGATCCTGAAGGATGAGGAGTCGGTGTTCAGAAAGATCCTGGGAAACATGTTCGACGAAACCCACCTCTAATCCTTTTCTTGGTCTTTGCGGTGATAACTGCGTCAGTGCGAACAGCACCGTACAGCAAAGTACTGTCGCTGTTCTTCTTCCTTGTTCTGACCGCAAATACCTGCGAAGCAAGTTCTTGGTCTTTCTGCAATCTCCGTTGTCGCTTCACGTGGGCCGTATCGTAAATACTGTCCCACGTTTTGCTCCTAGAATATTGACAGAAATACCTTCGAAGCGAGCTTCTTGGTCTTCGTGCGGTCTACGTCGTCGCTGCAGCATAGTACATGACACGAATAATTAGCCTTTCAATATCGTTTCGACCTTTTCCTCTGGAATAGAAACGCATTTTGCAATGACTGGAATTGGTATTCCGTTCGCGTTCATCTCCTTGATGATTCGGCAAGTGGCGTTGGCTCCTCCAATGGAGACGCCTTCGGCTCTTCCAATGGACATTGTCTCTAAGTTTTCTCAAGAGAATAAATACATTCAATGTTTCTTCATCCTGTGACGAAAAGACGAGTTTGTGAAGAAAACTTTCTTCATAAATGTTCAAAACGGCACTTGGGTGAAGAAAAACCAAAGCGAACTTTGAGGAACTTAAATCGAGAACAGCTTGGCTAGGGCTTCGCGGGATTTGGCGGCTTTGTCGTCAGCACTTTCAGCTCCGCTAGCTCTACACATGCCGCCGTTGGAGGCTTTGAGCTTGAAGTAGTCGCAGAAGTTGGCAGAGGTTTTGTCCCAGACGGGTTCGTCTATGGTCTCGCGGCAGCCGTAGTGGGAGTCTGGGCTGTAGAAGGTGCAGCACTTGCAGCAGTGCAGGGGACGACCGCATGACGGGCATTCCGTGGTCCTTGAGATCGTCTCCGGCACTGGTTTTGAGCAATATGGGCAGTTAGGCATCTATTCTGAGCCTTTCGCCGTATTGGGCCATTTCGCCATCGTCGTACTTGTCGTGTAGGGCAAAGTACTTGCGGCCGTCTCCATCGAAGCGAGGGATTACATGGACGTGGATGTGCGGCACTTCCTGGCCCGATGCCGGGTCGTTGTTTATGATTATGTTGGAACCTTGGCTTCCAAGGGCCTTGCGCTGCTTGGCGTCAATGATCTTTGCAACCTTCATGAGGTGACCAAGAACATCGTCCGGGCAGTCAGCCATGCTTGGGTACGGTTTTTTGCTTATCACAAGGCTGTGGCCTTTGAGAACTGGATTTATGTCCAGAATCACAAAGCATACATCGTCTTCATAGAGCTTGACGCTAGGGATCTCTCCTTTGCAGATCTTTGTAAAAAGTGTTTCCATGCCCATAGGATACTACCTTCCTCTGCGACCTGCAAGCGAAGACTTGAAACGGCTTTCGTTGGCCTTCTTGGTTCTCTTTGGTTTTCTTGATGGTCTGTCGTCTTCGAACCTGTCGTCGTGCGCTCTGCGTTCCCTTGGTTCTCCAAACTTCTCACGTCTTCGTTCTTCGCGGTTGAGCGGACGCTCCTCGCGGTTCTCATTGGCTTCAAGTCCATCTTCTAGTCTGGTGCGCTCATTTCGACCACGAGCCCTACGTCCGGAGTCTGAACGCTCGCCAGTAGGTTTCCTACGTCTCAAGGAAGATGTCCTTGGCTGCCTTTCCCTGTCGTACAGATCCTGTATCTCATGGTATTTGGACTTGTTCAGTGCATTGCCGTAGCGTTCTGCAAGAAGGGCTGTAACAACGTTCGTTGGGTGGTGTTCTGCACACAGCTTCTTCGCCATGGAGAAGAGAGCATCCTCGTAGAGGCCTGTCTCTGCGTTCTTTATGCATTCAAAGAGGTCGTCCTGAAGAGTCTTCCTGCGGGCAGCCATGAGCTCGTCTATGGAAGGGACCCTCGTCTTTTGGATGTCTGATTTGGCTATGCGCTTTATGAAGGAGAACTTTCTGAACTCCCTTGGTGTGACGAATGTGACTGCAAGGCCTTCCTTGCCGGCGCGCCCTGTCCTTCCAACCCTGTGGATGTAGCTTTCTGGTTCGTCCGGGAGGCTGTAGTTCACGACATGCGTCATGTCGGGTATGTCCAAGCCACGGGCTGCTACATCCGTTGCAACGAGTATGCTTATCCTGTGCTCGCGCATCTTGTGGATTATGAGTTCTCTCTGGACTTGGCTCAGGTCTCCGTGCAGCACCTCTGCGTTGTAGCCTGCAGAGATGAGCCTTGAGCCTACTTCGTCGCACTGGAGCTTTGTTTTGCAGAACACGATTCCGTAGAAGTCAGGTACCATGTCTACGGTCCTGCAAAGGGCTTCGAACTTGTCCTCTTCAAGTACTTCATAGTAGATCTGGCGGGTGAGTGTGCTTGTCATGTCCTCCGTCTGGACCTTTACAAGTTCGTAGTCCTTCATGAAGGTTTCGGCAAGGCGTCTTATAGGTTCAGGCATAGTCGCGGAGAAGCAGAGCATTTGCCTGTCCTCTGGCATTTGGGACAGGATGTTCTCAATGTCGTCTATGAAGCCCATGTTGAGCATTTCGTCTGCTTCGTCAAGGACGCAGAAACGTATGCTGTCAAGGCTCAACGTTCCACGTTCCAAATGGTCCTGTATCCTTCCTGGAGTGCCAACGATTACGTCGGCTCCTTCTTTGAGGCCTTTGAACTGGATGTTGTAGGAGGCTCCTCCATAGATTGCAAGAGTCCTTACGTTGCGGTTCGCACCAAGGCTTTTTATTTCATCGCATACCTGTATGCACAGCTCCCTTGTAGGCACAAGCACCAAGGCTCCTGCCTTGTGCGTCCTTTCGCCTGCTTCGTACTGCTTGTCCAGCTTCTCCAGAATTGGAAGTGCGAACGTTGCCGTTTTGCCGGTCCCCGTCTGTGCCTGACCTATCAGGTCCTTGTCGCCTTTGAGGAGGATTGGTATGCACCTCTTCTGTATCTCTGTTGGATGTTCAAATCCCTTGTCTGCTACGGCCTCTATGCTTTTCTGTGAAAGGCCTAAATCAATAAATTCTTGTATGTTCTGCATATAGTCTGCTAGAGCATAACAGAATGTGAATGGAAATGCCATATAAACACGTATTTATTTTTTTGAAAGTTCATCAAAAGGTTGGAAAACCTTACCAAGGGAGGCATTTCAATGCAGTATTGTTGTCCAAACCCCAATTGCAAGTGGAGCGATCCTGACAGGGTTCCAAGAAACAGGCGCTGGTATATGAGCCATGGCTACTATCCTTCAAAGCAGTACGGCAGGGTTCCTAGGTATATATGCCGCAACTGCCGTACCACGTTCACGCTTAGGACCGGAGGGCTGAACTGGCACCTGAGAGATGATGGCTGCAATGTCATAGACATGTGTTCGAAATGGCTGAAGGGTGAGTCCGTAGGGGAGCTTGCCATAGAGTATGGGGTGTCTCGCCAGATGGTACGCACGAGGCTAAAGAGAATGAGAACAGAGAAATCGGTCCAGGGAAGGCGTGGAAATCAGTAGCGGTTGAAGACCTTTTCCGCAAAGGCGGGGAAGTCCTTTACGTGTATGGGGCTTCCGTCGTCCAAGATGGCTGTGCCCGTGAAGTAGCCAAAGACCTGGTGCTGCACCGTTTTGATGACGCCTAGGTTCATGGTGGAGCTTCTGTCCACGGCGGGCTTGAAGGCCATTTCGAAGCGTCCGTCCGAGCTTTCGAACCGCCATTCCTTCATGATGTCGTCTTCAGGGATGATGAACCGCACGTCATCCAATTTGTGCACCTTTCCGTCGTGGAATATGACGTTTTCGCTGGCTGGAGTCCTATCCGTGAAGCCGTATCCTATGTTGAATCCAAAGCTGTGGCCGTCAACCATGCCGCTCCCAGATCCCCAGTACCATGTGTTTTGGTATGTCCAGCGTCCACGGCCCCAGTCAAGAACACCCCATGCTTCGTCCTTTGCAAGCTCCTGTGTGTCGTCGCCTTTGCGAACGGTGCCGCTTACAGCCATGCAGTTGACCTTTTCGTTGAGGTAGAAGGCTTTTCTGTTCTCCTTCCAGCTTGAGGCTATGTTCATGCTCTCCATGTCCTGCGGCTGTGAGAGCTCAAGATTGGCATCGATTCCAACCCTCCCATCAGGAAGCTTGAGGGTAGGGGCCGCAATCATGATGCGTCGCACCGGGCCCTTCCTTATGAACGAAAGCCGTATCTCCTTGCCAATGTATTGGACGCTTGAATCCTCCGTTGAGCTTGGCTTGAGCCCCATTCGTCCCATGGTGAGGAACTTCATTTCGTCCTTCTGGGCGAAACCCCGCTTGAAATCTATATACGAGACCGATAATAGCGAGGCATAGCCCAGATCGCTTATCGTCCCGCATATCGTCCAACCCTGCACTTGGTTTGTGATTGCGTAGTAGTCCCATTCCTTTATCTTGAAGGCACTGGCTTTTATAGCTTTTCTATCGTAGTTCCAAACAGGGCGGCGGGCCCATCCTTGTTCCAATATATGACCTTTCCTGTCAAGGAGATCCTGTATTGCTGTGACTTCGTGGTTTCGTATCATCATTGCTACATTCTACAACGGATTTTGTCTATTGTGTAAAAAAAGGTTCTTCACGGAAAGTTGGGGGATTGGGGGGATGGGAATCGAGGGAGCGTCCATCCTTGGGGCCGTTGGGGCTCTTTGGGCCTATGGGGCCGTTGAAGACCGTTGAAACAATGGAGGGTGTCCGTGGCTCTTGAGGCGGTCATGGCGCTTGAAGACGGTTGTACCAATGCAGTCTTCAACCTGAACGGAATCTCGTTCCTGAAGAGAAGCGACCTGAACAAGTCGGAGAAAAGGCAAGGACTCGTCTCCCGCCACTTCGACGACAACGATTCCATCGCAGGCCTTCAGGCCAGGCTGATGCTCCATGACATCGACAGCATCGAACTTCACGCAGACGCCTACGATGAGCTTGTCAGGAAGGCGTTGCTTTCAAGGCCTCGCGAGACGCTGATCTGGATGTCCCTTCCAGGAGTCGGTCCGCTCACGGCACTTGCCTGCATCGCCTACATAGGGGACGGGCGGAGGTTTTCATCTCCAGAGCAGATGAGGAACTATGTGGGGCTCGTACCCCGCATCGATCAGTCAGGGACAAGAGAGGTGGTCTTCGGAGTAAACCACTTCGGCTGCATGCCGGTCAGAAGGAATGCGATCCAAGCTGCATGGTCCATCTGCAACATGAAGGCGGACTGCACCCTGAAGCGGAGATGGGTTGAATTGAAGGCTGCAGGGAAGAAGGGGCAGAAGATCGCCGTGAGGGTGGCGAACAGCATACTGACAATCGGTTGGACCCTTCTGAAGAAGAACGAGCTCTACAATGGATTCGGTGATTTCGAGTATCTGAAGAGAAAACTTCGTTCATACAGACTGACAGCCATCGACTCCAGCGGTTTTGCAGAAGACCTGAAGTGACGGCTGCATTGGTTCGTACTACCGAGTACAGATCAATGCTACAATGCAAAGACTCAAAATTCAACCCACAGGTTTGCGGGCCCTTGGGTTTTGTCGTATTCGAATGCTGCCTTGGGACAATCGAAGCCTCCGTTTTTCAGAGTCTTGAAATCCAGTGTTGACAGCTTTGAACAAATAAAAGG
>MSGT01000041.1 GCA_001940825.1 Sphaerochaeta sp. Phil3 | reverse complement strand
CCCCGAGGAAAACGTGAAGAACCTCTTTTTTCCGTTTTTTTAGCTTTTGTGAAGAAAATTTTCTTCATAAATTCGTTTTTTGGGGTTTTATGAAGAAACCCACAGGGTTCTCGTCTGCTTGAACTCCACTTCTTGGGGCAAGAGCAATAAAACCATAAAGCTAGAGCGTTCTAGAGTGGCTAGACGGTCTAGAACGCCTGGAGTGACTAGAACGCCTAGAGTGGTTGGAAAGGCTGGAGTGACCTCCAAAGTATCCTTCAGAGCGTCCAAACCGCTCAAAAACTACTCTCCGGAATTTACAGACAGGACAAGAAAAAAGACCGGTGACAGTACTTGTGTGTACGGCACCGGTCGTATTGACGCAGTCAATGGCTGCAAAGTCCTAGAGTGAGCTTATTCCTCTTCAGCCTTTGGGTCTATCTTCACCATGACCTTCTCGACCCGCATGCCGTCCATCTTGAGGACTTTGATCGTCATGTTGCGGTAGGTGAAGCTGTCTCCTTCGTTGGGGAACGACCCAATGGATTCTATCGTCCAGCCACCTACGGTGTTGCTGTCGGCATCGAAATCGTCTTCGTTTATGCCGGCAAGCTCCAGCAGGTCGCTAACAGGCATTCCGCCATCCACCTCGAACTCCGTGTCATTGTGTTTGACGAGTTCAGGCTCAACGACATCGGTCTCGTCGTAGATTTCGCCCACTATCTGCTCAAGTACGTCCTCCATGGAGACGACGCCCAGTGTGCCGCTGTATTCGTCGGTGACGATTGCAAGGTGCTGTTTTGCGCCTTTGAGCTGGTTGAGGACCTTTGGCAGCTTCATGGTTTTGTAGACGTAGCAGGGTGGCATTAGAAGTGTTCGTATGTCGATTGGGGCCTCTTCTTCGTCTATGGCCTTTCCTTGCTCCTCTATGTTCGCAAGCGTCTTGAAGAGCTTGTTGAGGTGGAGGATTCCAATGACGTTGTCTATGGTGCCTTCGTAGACAGGGATGCGGCTGTAGATGGAGGAGTCTATGGTAGCCTTTATGTCCTTCCACGAGTCCTCAATGTCTATGGCGCATACGTCCACACGGGCCGTCATGACATCCATAGCCGATTTGTCCGCAAAGTCTATCGCCGCCTGCATGAGGTTCGAGTCGTCTTCGTCAATGATGCCTTCGTCCTCCGCCGTCTCGATTATGGACTGCAGCTCCTCAACCGATTCCTCTTGGTTTGCATCCTCTTCTCCCTTGAGAGGCTTCGTTATGAGGGCGATCGTCTTGACTACAATCCAGATGATTGGCTTGAAGACGATCATTAGGAAGTTCACGAAAGGTGCGTTGCGCATGGCTATCTTGGTTGCATTGCGCTTGGCCGATATCTTTGGCATCGTCTCTCCAAAGATGATTACGAGAATCGTTATGACAAGTGTGGAGAGCCACCCGTAGTTGTCGGGGTTGAGACCCGCCGCCGTCATCACGATTATCACCAGGACGGAGCTCATGGAGGATGCGGCAATGTTGACGAGGTTGTTCCCTATGAGTATTGCGCTCAGAGCCTGGTCGAAGTTCTCCACGATCTTCATTGCCGTGGCCGCTTTCTTCCAGCCCTTGCCCTTGTCATCCTTGATGCTTTCAAGCCGCATCGAATTGCACGACGAATAGGCCATCTCGGATGCGGAGAAGAACGCTGAAAGGCAGAGGCACACGATTATTCCAGCTATCACTAGGTACAAGGCAATCATCTCTGCACCTCCTGTGCGGTCGTACTTGCAATCTGGTCCTTTTCATAGACCGATGTCTCTGAGTCTTGCTTTCCCTGAGAGTCCTGCTGGGCTTGTTGGGCGTTCTGGGCACTCTGGGCGGACTGGGCGGACTGGGCGCTCTGGGGCGCACTGGCGGAGTCCTCGTCGTTTTCAATCCTCGCTATCTTCACGTTGAGGATCCTGTTGTGCTCCATTTCGTTCACCGTGACTCTGAGTGAGTAGTAGTCGAAGCTGTCGCCTTCATTTGGAATCGTGCTGAAATGCTCGTACACCCATTCTCCAAGAAGGAGGTTCGCAGTATCCTTGTCGTCCTCGTCGGGGTCTTCGAACCCAATGGTGTCAAAGACATCGGCTAGCGTCTCTTCGCTGTCCACAGTGTAGCTGCCGTCGTCGTTCTTGACGATTGGCTCCTCCACGATGTCATCCTCATCCCATATCTCTCCAACGAGTTCTTCCAGGATGTCCTCAACCGTGACGATTCCAAGCGTTCCGCCATAGCTGTCCGTGATGACTGCCATGTTGAGCTTGCGCTTTGACATCTCAGGAAGCAGTTCGTGTATCTCCATGCTCTGGTGGGCGTAGTAGACCTCGTCAAGCATCGAACGCAGGTCAGGAGCCGTTCCGTTCTGGAGGTATGCCTTGAGGTATTTCCTTATCTGAAGGACACCTATGATGTTGTCGATTGAACCTTCGTAGACAGGAAGACGGCTGTGTGCCTCCTCCTTTATGGTCTTGATTATGACAGACGGGTCTTCCTCAACGTCTATTGCACACACATCCACACGAGGGGTGAGGATGCTTTCAACCGTTACATCTCCAAACTGCAGGGCGGATGAAATGAGGTCGCTTTGGTTCTCATCAAGGGCACCTTCCTCAGTCATGTCCTCAATGATGCCCTGAAGCTCGTCTTCAGTGACGGACACCTGAGGGCCTGCATCCGTGTGCTTTGCCGCAGACTGTCCTATCTTAGTAAGGAGGAACGAAGCCGGCTTGAACAGCTTCATGAAGAAGCTAAGGGGCTGGACGCACAGCGTAGCTATCTTCTCAGGGTACTTCTTTGCAATGCTCTTTGGCAGCATCTCTCCAAAGAAGAACACCACAATTGTAGTCACAATGGTCGAGATGGTGACCGCGCTCAAGCCCCATTTCTTTGTAACGTATACCGTTACAATTCCAGCTGTTGCAATGTGGACTATGTTCGTACAGATAAGCAGCGTCGTTATGGCCTGATCGAACGAATCAAGCACCGCAAGCACTCGCTTCGCACCCTTGTCGCCACGATCGGCCGAGGCTTTTAGTCTGTTCTTTGATACTGACGAGATGGATGTCTCCGTCAACGCGAAATAGGCTGCGCTCAGCAGCAGGATCAATACCCCCAACAGAGGAGGTTTACTACCGTCATCCATGATGGACAAGAACTCCTTGATGCCCTTGGGTAGGGCGGATTCCAATTTAACAATTGTTTCTAGAGGAACTTACAAAACTATGCTTTGCGTGGATTGGACATGGATTGCCGAGATGGAAACCGTCTGAAGCAACTGAGATAATACTTTGTGTATTATGAAGTTGCAGAAGGCGATGTTCCAGCCGTGCAGGGCATGGCCAAGGCACATGAAGGAGTTTTGGAAATTCCTCCTTACCAAACTAGCATAAATGTTTCCATGCGTCAACAAAATAGACTTACAATAGACTTGCAATTAGAACGGAGGGTCACTGTGCAAAACTGCGATTTCTCATTATACTTTAATGTGCGGAGGCCCTAATGAACCTGCTTCACATGAAATACGCCGTCGAGATTGCGGAGACCAATTCTATAAACAAGGCGGCTGAGACTTTATGCGTTGGACAGCCAAATCTAAGCAGGGCGATAAAAGAACTTGAGGCAGGACTTGGACTTACGTTGTTCGACCGCAGCTCAAAGGGCATGACGCTCACACCTGAAGGCGAAATTTTCGTAAAGTATGCGAAGAACATTCTTCAGCAGGTGGATGAAGTGGAGCAGATCCTCAAGACCGGAACGGTTGCCAAGAAGCGCTTCTCCGTCTCAGCCCCAAGGGCTTCCTACATTGCAGACGGCTTTGCGAAGTTCTCCAACCTCCTGGATCCAAACGATGTCATAGACCTCTTCTACATGGAGACCAATTCCAGAATGGTCATCCAGAACATGCTTCAGGACGACTATAGGCTTGGAATCGTGAGGTATGCAGAGAACAACGACAAGTACTACAAGAAGATGCTTGACGAGAAGAACTTTGCATACGAGCTCGTTGCGGAGTTCAACTATGTGCTTCTCATGAACCGCGACTGTCCGCTGGCGTATCAGGATGTGATAACGCTCGACGACCTTTCGTATTTCATACAGGTCGCACATGCAGACCCATATGTTCCTTCCGTGCCGTACACGACTGTGAGCAAGGAGGAGATTTCAGAGGATTCCTCCCAGCGCATATTCGTATTCGAGAGGGGCAGCCAGTTCGAGCTCATGAGCCAGAACAACGAGTGCTTCATGTGGGTGTCGCCTGTACCGCAGGAGATCCTTGACCGCTACAACCTTGTGCAGAGACGCTGTGAGGGTGTCGAACGCCCATACAAGGACGTGCTTATACACAAGAAGGACTACACCCTTACGAAGCTCGACCAGATGTTCATTGAGCAGATGATCCTTTCAAAGCGTAGGATAATAGACAATCCAATCATTTCTCCAAAGAGCGTCGTACCTTCACCGGACGGCAGTGGACAATAGGGAGGGGCCGATTGGTCCAATGAGGAGCCTTTGATATGAATCTGGATAGGATAATAGCTGTAAGGAACGACAAGACCGTCTACCACGATGGGAACCTGTCCATAAAGGCGTTCAGAAACTCCGTTCCAATGTCGTATATATTGAAGGAGGCTTTCTTCCTTTCCGTTGCAGCCGAGGTTGGCTTGGATGTTCCTGCCTTACATTCCGTTGTGGAGCAGGATGGGCGATGGACGCTGGTATCGGACTATGCGAAAGGGCGTGCGTTGGACCAGTTGTATGCACAGGTGCCGACTCGTCGCAGCGGGCTTCTTGACGCTTTCGTGGACCTTCAGGTTCGCATCCATACCAAGACGTACTGTGGCCTGCCTTCGACCAAGGGCCTCATCCGTGCCACCGTGGACGGGTCTACGCTTCCAAGTTCCGTTAAGCTTGCTCTGCTCAGGAACCTTGAACCAATGCCGGAAGGGGACCAGCTTTGCCACGGGGACTTCACTTTGTCCAACGTGGTGGAGGCCGATGACGGTAGGCTGTTCACGCTTGACTGGTCCAAGGCCTGCCTTGGCGTTGGTGATGACGATGCGGCTATGACGTATCTTCTTCTCACCCGCACGGTTGGTGAGGACTTTGCAAGGGAGTATCTTGAGGACTACTGTAGGAAGTCTCCTACAACGATATATGCTGTAAACAAATGGGTTCCTTTCTTGGCTGCCATGAGGTATGCCGTTGGAAACCGCATGGACCGAGAGTTCTATGGGAGGTATTTCCTGTGAAGGTGACTATATGCGTTGGTTCCCTTTGCCATCTCAAGGGCGCAAGGCTGGTCGTGGAGACGCTTCAGGACCTCGTCGAGAGGGATTGTCTTTCAGACTTGGTGGAGCTTGACGGTTCGTTCTGCACCGGCAACTGCCAGAAGGGTGTGTGCGTCACGGTTGGAGACGAGACGTTCTCAGTGACACCCTCGTCCGTAGAGGAGTTCTACGAGAACGAGATAAAGGCAAAGGTCTGAGCATCTTGGGTGCTGACGTGGATGCCGGCTTGGATGCCGTAAACGTTCTTTTTGGACCTCCTTTGCATAGTGGTGATGTGGCTGATATGCTTGGCCTTTTCTTTTCAAGTGGGGGCATCCATATCGTGTGCGGTGGTACGACCGCGCAGCTTGTAGCTGATTTCTTGCATAAACCCTTGGAAATAGACCTTCGTTACCCTGCATCAGGATTTCCTCCTGTTGGTTGCATCGAGGGGATTGATTTGGTCACTGAAGGCGTTGTTACGATGACGAAGGTGTTGGAGCTCTCCAAAGACGCTTTGGGTGGTCGCCTGGACGTTTCATCCAAAGACGATGACGGGGCCTCCATTGTTTGGAATCACCTGTCCAATGCCTTGGAAGTGAACCTCTTTGTGGGCTGTGCGGAGAATCCCTGCAATCCAAGCTGCGGCATCGCTGTTGGATACAGGCCTGTGTTGGCCAAAGAGCTGGCCTCTGTGCTTTCCGGACTGGGCAAAAAAGTCGTTGCAAGGTACTTTTGAGGAATTTCCAAAACTATGCTTTGTGTGGATTGGACATGGATTGCCGAGATGGAAGTCGCTTGAGGCAGCTGAGATAATACTTTGTGTATTATGAAGGTGCTGAAGGCGGGGTTCCAGCCGTGCAGGGCATGGCCAAGGCGCATGAAGTAGTTTTGAAAGTTCCTCTTTTGACTTGTTTTTATGTTGTGATTCGTGGATAATAGGGATTTGGATGTAAGGAGGGGATGCATGCTTGTGTTTCCCCTCCGGCGTGCGTTTGTGTATATTCGTACATATTCGATGGTGTACGTATTGCAGCGAACGGATGCTTTCCGTGATGCACGTCGTACATCGCAACAATGAGGCACTTTTTTAAGGTGGAGGGTCTATGTACCAGATTGCTACTAAAAAAAATCTTAATCCTACCGTTACCCAAATGGAGATTGTAGCTCCTTTCGTAGCGGCCAAGGCAAAGCCGGGTCAGTTCATCATCCTTCGTGTTGATGAGGATGGAGAGCGCATTCCTCTCACAGTCGCAGGCTGCGACAAGGAGAAGGGAACCGTCAAGATCATCTTCCAGATCGTGGGTGCCACGACTGAGAAGCTCAACCACAAGAATGCAGGTGAGTACATTCAGGACTTCGTAGGACCTCTTGGAGTCCCTACCCATACGGACGGAATCAAGAAGGTCTGCATCATAGGCGGTGGTGTAGGATGCGCAATCGCAATGCCTATCGCTGAAGAGTTCCACGCACAGGGTGCTGAAGTGACTAGCATCATAGGTTTCAGAAGCAAGGACCTCCTCATCCTTGAGGACGAGTTCAAGGCATGCTCCAACAAGCTCTTCGTCATGACTGATGACGGTTCATACGGTCGCCACGGCAACGTTACCGTTCCTTTGAAGGAAATGCTTGAGGCTGGAGAGAAGTTCGACCTCATCATCACGATTGGACCTCTCATCATGATGAAGTTTGTCGTGCTTACGGCAAAGCCTTTTGGCGTGCCTGTAACGGTTTCCATGAACCCAATCATGATCGACGGCACAGGTATGTGCGGTGGCTGCAGACTCACGCTCAATCAGGACGGCAAGAAAGTCACAAAGTTCGCATGTGTGGACGGCCCTGACTTCAACGGCTATGAGGTCGATTTCGACGAGGCCATGTCGCGTGGCCGCATGTACATGGACTTTGAGCGCAAGGCCCATGAAGAGACATGCAATCTTTTCAAGAACGCTTAAGGAGACAGGTTATGGCAATTGATCCTAAGAAACATGAAATGCCTGTGCAGGAGCCTCAGGTAAGAGCACATAACTTCAAGGAAGTGGCTTTGGGCTACACCCATCAGATGGCTATAGACGAGGCCAACAGATGCCTCCACTGCAAGAACAAGCCTTGCGTACAGGGTTGTCCTGTCAACATCGACATCCCTTCATTCATAGACTGCATAAAGAAAGAGGATTTCGAGGGTGCCTACAACGTAATCAGCCAAACATCCTCTCTTCCTGCAGTGTGCGGAAGAGTATGTCCTCAGGAGACGCAGTGCGAAAGCAAGTGCACCCTTGGCATCAAGTTCGAACCGGTTGGAATCGGCCGTCTTGAGAGATATGTGGCGGACTGGCACAACGAGAACTCCAAGGAAGCCCCTACAGTCCCTGCATCGAACGGCCACAGAGTCGCTATCGTTGGTTCAGGTCCTTCAGGTCTTACATGTGCAGGCGACCTGGCTAAGAAAGGCTATAAGGTGTCTGTATACGAAGCCCTGCACGTTGCGGGCGGTGTTCTCGTCTACGGAATCCCTGAGTTCAGACTTCCAAAGGCAATCGTTGCAAGAGAAGTCGAGAACCTCAAGGCAATGGGCGTTGACATTGATACGAACATGGTCATTGGAAAGACCCTCACTATCGATGAGCTCTTCGAGATGGGCAACGAGGCCGTCTTCGTGGGTTCCGGTGCTGGTCTTCCAAACTTCATGGGCATTCCTGGAGAGTCCCTCAAGGGTGTCTACTCTGCAAACGAGTACCTTACGAGAAGCAATCTCATGAAGGCTTTCAGAGAGAAGGACGACACTCCTATCATGAAGGGTGGGAAGGTTGCGGTCGTCGGTGGTGGAAACGTTGCAATGGACGCTGCGAGGACTGCTCTGCGCCTTGGTGCGGAGAAGGTCTACATCGTATACCGCCGCTCCATGACAGAGCTTCCTGCAAGACGTGAGGAAGTCGAGCATGCTGAAGAGGAAGGAATCGACTTCCAGCTTCTCAAGAACCCCATCGAGGTCCTTGGCTACAACAATCCAGACAACCCACGCGACCCAAGAAACGGTTTCGTGACTGGTCTCAAGTGCATAAAGATGGAGCTTGGCGAGCCTGATGCAAAGGGTAGAAGAAGACCTGTTCCAATCGAGGGTTCCGAGTTCGTCCTTGATGTGGATACTGTCGTCATTGCAATTGGAACTTCTCCAAACCCACTCATCAAGTCCACTACAAAGGGCCTTGAGGTCAATGCACACGGCGGTATCATCGTGAACGAGAACGGTCTTACCTCCAGAGAAGGCGTCTACGCCGGCGGCGATGCCGTTACAGGTGCTGCAACTGTCATCTCCGCAATGGGTGCCGGTAAGGTCGCCGCAAAGGCCATAGACGAGTATCTTAGCAACAAGTAATCCAGCCTCCCGTTTGGTGGCTCGTATCGAAGCCCCTTCGCTGATTCGTTCAGTGGAGGGGTTTTGCTTATTCTTGGTCTTTTGATGACATCCATCGTCGATGCGCTCAAGCCGTGCAGAAAGCACTGTCTTTCGCTGTCTCCTTGGCTGACGTCAAAATACCGGCGAATACGATTTGAAACCTTGAGTCTTAAGGTTGGTGTAATTTTGGCATTGAAGGACGTTGTAGGGCGCTGTGTGGCGCTGTGGGACGCTGTATGGCGTTGTGGGGCGCTGTATGGCTTTGTGGGGCGCTGTATGGCGGTGTATGGCGTTGTGGGACGCTGTGTGCAGTGTTAGGAATGCTACAGACATTGGAATTCGTTTGATTTTTTTGAGTGTAATGTTGGCTTTGCAACTTTACAAAGGGTTGGCCGTTTCTGTATCCTAAGGTGTGAATTTGTTTCTTTGAGGTGCACCATGACCAAGTACATTTTCGTAACGGGTGGAGTTGTTTCGGGCCTAGGAAAAGGCATCACTGCGGCAAGTCTTGGACGTCTGCTGAAGAATAGGGGGCTTAAGGTCGCAGCGCAGAAGCTGGATCCCTACATGAACGTAGATCCTGGAACCATGAGCCCTTTGCAGCATGGTGAGGTGTTCGTAACGGAGGACGGGGCTGAGACTGACCTCGACTTGGGTCACTACGAAAGGTTCATAGACGAGGATCTCAACAAGTACTCGAATCTGACAAGCGGAAAGGTCTATTGGAACGTCCTTCAAAAGGAACGTGCCGGAGAGTACCTTGGAAGTACGGTTCAAATAATCCCCCATGTCACCAATGAAATAAAGAAGTTCATATACGCCGTTGGCAGCAAGACGAACGCCGATGTCGTCATAACGGAGATTGGCGGCACAGTTGGCGATATAGAAAGCCAGCCGTTCCTTGAAGCCATAAGACAGATAGGCCACGAAGTGGGGGAGGCCAACAGGCTTTTCATCCACGTGACGTTGGTTCCTTACCTTGCATCAAGCGGCGAGCACAAAAGCAAGCCTACCCAGCACTCGGTCAAGGAGATGCAGGGCTTGGGTCTTTTCCCTGATATCATTGTCCTTAGAAGCGACAACCCAATAGAGGACTCCATAAAATCCAAGATAGCTATGTTCTGCAACGTCCAGCCCGATTGTGTCATAGAGAACAAGACCCTTGGAAGTCTCTACGAAGTCCCTCTCATGCTCCATGAACAGCATCTTGACGACATAGTGTGCCGCATACTTGGAATACAGGCCCCCGAATGCGAGCTTAGCTCCTGGAAGGATGTAGTGGATAGGGTCGAGTCATCCCGTTCAAGCACATTGCATACTGAGATCGCAATCGTTGGCAAATACACAGCACTGCATGATGCATACCTTTCCATTGTGGAGTCTCTGAACCATGCCGCAATATGGAACGATACACGCCTTTCTCTACGTTGGGTGGAATCCAGCGAGATCTGTTCCTATGAGGATGCCGTTTCCCTTCTAAGCGGAGTCAATGGAGTCCTTGTCCCAGGTGGTTTTGGAGACAGAGGAATCGAAGGGATGGTCCTTGCATGCCGCTATGCCCGTGAAAACCGCATTCCTTACTTTGGGATATGCCTTGGAATGCAGATTGCCTGTATAGAGTTCGCCCGTGATGTAATTGGTTGGAATGATGCTCACTCCAGCGAGTTCTCTTCCACGACCGCCCATCCTGTAATTGATCTCATGGAGGATCAGAAGGGCCTTCAGAAGGGTGGTACCATGCGCCTTGGAGCATATCCGTGTTCATTGGCCTCTGGTTCGTTGCTTGAGGGTCTCTATGGTTGCTCGCAGGTTCAGGAGAGGCACAGACACCGCTACGAGTTCAACAACGCTTTTGAAAAAGAGTTCGTGGACGCAGGCCTTGTCCTTAGCGGCAAGTCACCTGACGGCTCTCTTGTAGAGGCCGTGGAGCTTGGACGGGATGTACATCCTTTCTTTGTTGCAGTTCAGTCACATCCTGAGTTCAAGAGCAGGCCTACCAAACCACATCCAATATTCAACGGCTTCATCAAAGCTTCACTTTCTCTCTAGGATTTTGGGTTACAGCCGTTGTTGATGCGCTCAAGCCGTGCAGAAAGCACTGTCTTTCGCTGTCTCCTAGGCTGTAATCCCAAACTCCGTCGAGCTTTTTCTAGGATTTTGCGGTGATAACTGCGTTGGTTCGAACCGCGTCGTACAGCATAGTACTGTCGCTGTCCAATTTTGGGTTTTTTGGCTCTTCCGAGTTTTTGTTGG
>MSGT01000040.1 GCA_001940825.1 Sphaerochaeta sp. Phil3 | reverse complement strand
CTTCTTGCATAGCTCATGATTTTTGCTGCTACTACATCATATGCCGACTTGTCCTTGAGGTCTACAAGACAAGAACTACTGTACATACGAAGAGTTAGCAGGGGAGCTTCAAAGGGGTTGTGGCTGGACAGCGAAGAAGAACCGTCAAGGTAAATTCGAATGGTTTCGTGGATACAAGTTCCATTTCCTTACCGACGACAATGGCTGCATCGCTGCATATGAGATTGCCAGAGCCAATGTTGCAGACAGTTCGGTCTCCATAGCACTGAAGAAGAAATGTCCTCTCACTTATGCAAGCACTGTAGAAGACAAGGGATATGACAACTTCAAGCTTTCAAACTATGCAGATGATACAGGACATGTAGCAATAATAGATCGAAGGAATGATACGAATTGCTCGAAGATGACACCATTTCATAGAGAGGTCTACAAGACAAGGACTACTGTAGAACGCTCCAATGGTGAATTGAAGGAATGCTTCCTTCCCAAGGATTTAATTGAAAATCAACAGTAGGAGGCTGTTGCCTCCTACTCGATTACATTTTGTCAGAAGTTAGTGCTTGGTTAATGTAATTGTTAAGCGTTTCAGCTTGGTTCTTACCTGTGATAGCTCCTACAATAGGATCTCCTACGATGTTACCATTGCGGTCAACAACAAAGGTCGTAGGGTAAGCAAAGATACCTGATGTAAATGTACCAGCTTCACTATTTGAATCAAAATATACGTTCTTGTAGGTAACACCTTTCTTGGCAAGAAGTTCTTTTGCATCTGCGATCTCAGCTTTGTTGCCATCAAGGGTGAATGTGTTGATACCGATGAGATCGCCACCTTTCTCTTGAAGCTTCTTACTAAGCTCTTCAAGCTCTCCAAGTTCGCCAACGCATGGCTTACATGAAGTGAACCAGAAGTTTACAACTGTTACAGCATTCTTTTTAAAGAGTTCATCAATCTTGATATCATTACCATCAAGATCTTTGCCAACAAAAGAAGGGAACTTTTGCATTTTACTATTGCTCTTCATGCCAGCATCTTCTGCAGGAATGCTCATAGAATCATCGTTTGGCTCCATGACCATGTTAAGAGAAGGAAATTTCTTTTCGAGTTCTGCAATTTTGTTCTCGATATCCCTGATCTCAGTCGCACCTTTTTTTGCTGTCTCATATTCTTTATCAGAGAACCTGGCTTTAGCACTTTCAATAGTTGCAAGTAGGAATTCGCCATAGTTATTGCTCATATTAGATTCTGCCATTTCTTTGTTAGCATTTAAGAATACTTTTTCCCAAACTTCGAGGTCGCTTGAAAGGATTTCATTCTCTCTTGCCATGAGACGATTGTATTCTTGTTCAGCAATTTTACTATCCTCGATTTCGTTCACCTTAGTAGTTGAAGAGGTAGTAGAAGTACCTTTGTTATCTTTGCTATTGCATGCTACTAAAGTAAGAGCGACCATAGCTAAAAGTAATAATGTTAAAAGTGTCTTAATTTGTCTTTTCATCTTTTTTATTCTCCATTTCTTTATTTAATTTACAATTTTGTTTTCCATCGCCAAATCCATATCTATAACTGATAGCGTTTGTTGGACAGGCTTTAACGCACATCCCACAACGGATACACTCTGTATGATTTGGCGCCTTTGTCACATCGACATCCATCTTACAGGCGTAAGCACATTTTCCGCAGGAGATGCACTTATTTTTATCTACCTTCATCTGAAAAAGGGAGACTTTATTTAGTAGCGCATAGAGTGCCCCGAGAGGGCAGATCCACTTACAGAAAGGTCTGTAGAATAGAACGCTCAAAGCGATGACTATGAGCAAGATAGTGAGCTTCCAAGAAAAGAGAACACCAAGTGCTGAGCGTATGCCAGCATTCACAGCTGAGAGTGGTATAGCGCCTTCAAGTACACCTTGCGGACAAAGGTATTTACAGAAGAATGGATCACCCATACCTACATCGTTCACAACTAGTATTGGAAGCAGCACTACGAAAAATAATAGTACGAAGTATTTTACGTAGGTCAAAGGTTTAAGCTTTTTTGTTGAGAACTTTTTAGTCGGTATTTTGTGCAAAAGTTCTTGAAACCAACCAAAAGGACATAAAAAGCCACAGATAAAGCGTCCAAACAACACTCCAAGTAGGATAAGGAATCCTGTTATATAGTAAGAGAACTTGAACTTAGAAGAACCTACTATCGCTTGGAAAGAGCCTATTGGACAAGCTCCAGAAGCAGCTGGACAAGAGTAACAGTTTAGCCCAGGTACGCATACTGTCTTTCCTTTACCTTTATATATCTCACCTTTTAAGAAGTTTGGAAGGTGGATATTAGTGAGTAATGTGGCACCTGCTTGGATCCAACCTCTGCATTTTGCCAATAAATTTGATTTTGTTTTTTCTTTTCTAGCCAATTCCAACACACTCCAAACATAATTTAATCGCTTTGCTAAGTACTGCTGCTGCTTCACCACGGTAGATACCGTAGAAAAGCATCGCAACTCCGACAACAAGTAGTACGACCTGTACAACTATCTTTTTTGAATTGCTCATTTTCATCGCATTATTCCTTCAATCTGATGAGATGATAACTTATAGCAAATAAAGTTTTTGTTAAGAAATTATAATTAACAAGAATTTTATCTTTTTCTGCTATGATGTGTTTGTAAGGAGAAAAAATGCACCTTTTAGTAGTTGAAGATGAACACGTTATGTGCGATACGATTGTGAGAAGCTTAAGACGCTCTGCATACAGTGTTGACTATTGTTACGATGGGGATGAAGCGCTAGAGCTCTTAGCGGTTGAACGCTACGATCTTGTATTGTTAGACCTTAATCTACCTGGTAAGGATGGAATGACAGTATTACGCACCTTTCGTCAAACAGATCAGGAGACGCCTGTTTTGATATTATCAGCACGTGGGGAAGTGGAAGATAAAGTTGAAGGGCTTGATGCAGGTGCAAATGATTACCTTGCAAAACCGTTTCATCTTGCTGAGCTAGAAGCGCGCATCAGGAGTTTGACGCTAAGACAGTTTAAGCAAAAAGATGTGCTTTTAACTTGTGGCGTACTTAATTTTGATACTCGGACTCGTACAGCATCGGTCAAAGGAGAGACTATCTCTCTTACACGTAAAGAGCTTGGCATCTTAGAATATCTTATGGTGCACCAAGGTCGTCCTGTGAGCCAAGAAGAACTTATCGACCATGTTTGGGATAACAGTGTTGACAGCTTTAGTAATTCGATAAGAGTTCATATCTCAGCACTTAGAAAGAAGCTTCGCACCGCTTTAGGCTATGACCCTATAAATAATAAGATAGGTGAAGGATACTTGATGGGAGGAGAGGTAAGATGAAAAAGCTTTCTTTAAAGTGGCGTATCACGCTGATGATTGTGCTTCTTATCGGTTTGACTTCAGTTACTATGGTTCTTTTATTATCTTCATCTGGAGTGCGTTATATGGACTCTATCGGAGAATTGCTACAAGATCAAATGATAAGTGGAAAATCAGCGTTCTTTGATCCTGAAGAGCTTTCAAAAGGACAGTATGTCACTATCGTGATAAGTGGTGCACAAAAAGATTTCTGCTATACAAACTGGATAATATGTATCGTTGTGACTATCTTAAGTGGTATCATCGCTTATTTTGTCAGCGATTATGCGCTAAAGCCTCTTAGGACTTTTACATCTCAAACTGAGAAGGTTGAGGTTAACAACCTTGGTGATATCAAGCTAGATGAAGATGTGATGCCAGAGTTTCAACAGCTTTCTTTCTCTTTTAATGCGATGCTCGAGCGTTTGAACAACGCTTTTGCAGCTCAAAAACAGTTTACCGGGAACGCTGCACATGAACTTAGAACGCCTATTGCTCTGATGCAAGCTCAAGTGGAACTTTTTGCAGCGGAACATAAAGAGGTGGATCAAGAGACTGCTACTTTCTTAGCTTTATTAGCAGAACAGACAGAACGTCTTACTTTTATGACAAAGGCACTCCTTGAGATGAGTAATCTTGGGCAAGTTGAGAGAAAAGATAAGATTGAACTTGGCGAGATGGTAGAAGAGATCTTCACAGATCTTATTGGACAAGCGGAAAAGAAAGAGATAACGCTCGAACATGAGGGATGTGGCATGATGGTTGGTAGCGATACTTTGATCTATCGTTTACTTTTTAATCTCATAGAGAACGCTATCAAATATAATAAGGTAGGGGGAAAGGTAAAAGTCAGTATAGAAGAGAACGGGGAAGAGATCTTGGTGAAAGTAAAGGATACAGGTGTTGGTATCCCAAAAGAAGCACAAAAGAGCATATTCCAACCTTTTTTCCGAATTGATAAGTCAAGATCTCGGCAATATGGTGGTGCAGGGCTTGGACTCTCTCTCGTTTGGGAGATTGCAACACTTCATGGCGGTTCTGTCTGGGTAGAATCAAGTTCTGAAAATGGGTCTTTGATAGTCACCAAGTTAATGAAGAGATAACGAACACAAATCAACTTTTTTTGTAACTATTCAGTCGCATAACACCTAAAATCTACTACATATGAATTTCTAGTTGGTTAAAATGGCTCTCAAAAATCGGTGAAATCTTAATCCCACAGGGGTTTATACCCTGTTTGAATTTGAATTTTTTACGCGTGAGACTTGGGGCCCCGCAATGCTCTGAAATAGCGCTAGAGATCAAGACCGCCCCTATGTATTTGCATA
>MSGT01000039.1 GCA_001940825.1 Sphaerochaeta sp. Phil3 | reverse complement strand
ACCCCACATGAACATTCTAATCACCGGCGCAAAAGGCTTCGTAGGCCGCAACCTCGTAGAGAACCTCAAAACCATCCAGGATGGCCGCAACAAAACATATCCAGAGCTGGCAGCACCACCCTCAACAAACCCCCTCAAAGAAAACTCCAAAGAAATCCACACTGTACACCAAACAAAAACATCCCTACAATCTACATCCTCGCCAAACCCCCAAAACACCATAGAAGCCATCTACGAATACGACATAGACACACCGCCAGAGAAGCTTGACGACTACTGCAAGGACTGCGACATCGTGTTCAACCTCGCAGGCGTCAACAGGCCAAAGGACAACGAAGAGTTCATGAAAGGCAACTTTGGCTTTGCGTCCACACTGCTTGACACACTCAAGAAGCATAACAACAAATGCCCAGTCATGGGTCAAAATGCCGTTCATCCGCTTTCAAGCATTCTCCACATCTTTTCAAGCTCTGGAATTCCTGAGGTTTTGACTGCTAATACGAACTTATCCAACGACTGCTCCATGACATTGGGGTCCTTGCAGGCAAGAGCCGACTGCAACATCTCCCTGAACACATAGACGGTCTGAATCCTTTCGTTGAAGAAGAGAATCTCCTGGAGACTTGCTTCACCGCACATGCGCCACTTCCGTTCGCAGTCGGGCAATGGAAGGCCCTTTCTCCCGTAGGTTTTCGTAGAGCATCTTCGACAACAACGCAAGGTCGAAGCAAATAATCGAGTCCAAAGCAAACAGATCCTCTTATACGCATCAGTAAACAGCCCAGTCAACCCAGCACTCAGACACCTTCTTTGAAAAAGCCTGAAACAATTGACTTTCAAGTTCTTATCCCCTATCTTTTAGACAAAGCTCCGCAAAATATAATAAATTGCGGAGAATAATACAAATCAAAGGGGCATGGGAACATGAGAAACCGCTCTGATTGCTTAAAGGAATACGGCTCTGACTACATGATACAACAGGAAGTCAGTGACGGTAAGCTGTTCAAAGTTGGACGAGGAATCTATTCCAAAGATAGAAACGCACCCGAGATAGCGGTTCTGACATACCAATACCCAAAAGCTGTAGTCACCATGAGAATCGCATTCTACATGCAAGGACTTACTGATGTAATCCCTGAAGAATATGACCTATCTACAGACCGCAACGCTTCCAAAATAAAAGCCAAGCATGTGAAGCAGTACTTTGCCCCTTCAGGTTTTTTCAGGCAGGGAATAGAGACAATCGACTACAAAGGATACCCAATCAGGATATACAGCAAAGAGCGTCTATTGATAGAACTTCTAAGGTACAAGAACAAGCTGCCGTATGACTACTACAAGGAAGTACTGCACAATTTCAGACGAATACTGCCTCAGCTCAATATGCAGGAAATACAGGACTATGTCTGTGAAGCTCCAAAGAGTGGAAGAATAATGGAAACATTGCAAACAGAGGTGTTATGATGGCCAATTTGGAAGAACTAGCATGGACAGTAAGGAACGACGGATACTCGGAAGTGAACGCAGAAGCAAAAGTCTGCCAGGACGTTGTTCTAAAGGCAATCTCCAACAGTAGTCTCAGCAGGAACGTCACAATCAAAGGTGGAGTAGTCATGCGAAGCATAACGGGCGACACAAGACGTGCGACACAGGACATGGACTTGGATTTCATCCGATACTCTCTTTCCAACGAAGCAATCCTCACTTTCATAGAAAAACTGAATTGTTTGGAAGGAATAACGATTCGTATTGATGGAGAGATTACAGGGTTGTCCCAACAGGAATACAACGGAAAGCGGGTGCTTGTGACAATTGAAGATGATGCTGGTCATTCATTCAAAAGCAAAATAGACCTTGGGGTTCACAAGTATGTTCAAATCAATCAAGATGAGTATTGCTTTGATGTCTGCCTTGATGATGTAGGTGCAAGCCTTCTAATCAACTCAAAGGAACAGATTTTCACAGAAAAGCTGAAATCGCTGTTGCGTTTTAGACCATTGTCAACACGCTACAAAGACATCTTTGATCCATGCTACCTGTCAGACCATGTGAAGAGCGACAAACTGATGAAATGCATAGATACTTACATCTTCTCTGATTCCAGTATGAAAGAAAACGATATAACAGCAATCCGAAAAAGAGTGGAAAGGACATTCTCTGACAAACTCTATCACCAGAACATAGAAAGGTCGGTCCGTTTTAACTGGCTTGGAATTAAAGTAGATGAGGCCTTCTCCAAAATAACTTCATTTCTCGAAACGTTATAACCTCAAATTCGTTTTGCTTTCGTTACCAGTACAAACCAATGGACAACCACACTCCAACCAAATTCAAGGTAACGTTCATAAAAACATATGAAACCTACCAATCCATATTCTCTTCATACATCTCTTCAATCTGTTTGAAAGTTTGGATCCATGCAGCACTTGAAGACCTTTTCTTTCCAATAGTCTCCCTTTTGATCCTACGCCACTCCGTAGTACAATAGACGTCAATGTTCTTAATCAAAATATCCCTTGAAGCCTCAAGTTCTGAATCAAAACGACCAGTCTGAATACACCGTGCAAAAGACTTCTTGAAAGAATCCAAGACACGAATCAAATCCCTGTCGCACGAATAGCTACCACAATACATGGCGCGGATAGAAGCACAAGCCTCTACAACCTGACGAAGAGATTCACTTCGTTCACTACTGCACTCAGCGCGACTCTTCTCTTTAAAACCTTCTTCTATCAGAGCAGCATCAATCAAACCAAGCACACTAGACAAGTAATCTCTATCACTCAGCTTGATAAGTACCACCAGATTCTCCAAAGTTCTTTGCCTTCTCTCAAGCCTATGTTGGACAATCACCTTGATGCTGTTGTTCCTTCTTTGGATAAATGAATTGACAATGAAACCAGCCACACCAAGAACCAAAGTAACGAGAATAGCCAATAAATCAGTACTCATAGGAAACCCTCCCCAACTTGAATTCTACCACGATACTAGAAATACAACCATACTTGAAAACTTAATCAGAAGCAGGGCCGATGTCCTTGAAACAGCAGTTTTGAAAATATCCCAGCAAAAAAGAAAAATATTGAACCAAAAAACTTGACGACAAATCCTTTCGTTATTAGATATATGTCATCCAGTGAAGGCAGAAGTCCCAAAATAACTGGCTACAGTGCCCGTGGGTTCATGTTGTACTGAAGCAAATAAGAACGAGATCGATGAAACGAAAATGCAAAAAGCCCCAAATGGCAAATAGGCATTTTCAATATTCTTTCTTCGTACCGCCAAATCCAGGGATTTGGCTTATGTCATTGGAGCTGGGTGCAGAGAGCTGCCATACCTTACAGATAAACGGGATTTGCCCTTTTAGGGTTTTTTATCTTAAGCAAGGAGGTATGCCTATGAAGTGGAAAAGGAAAACCGTTTCCAAAGAGAAGGTAAAATGCCATCCCAACGGTTTTCAAGAATTTGAGTTTTCACACAAAGAACAAGAATCTTGTTCCCAAAATGAGAAGTCAAATCCATCGAATGCTTCACTGGATCCGCACCACAGTCGCTTTGTGGATTCGCTTGAGCTAATCAACGCAATCTGCAATTTGGCAATGTTTATATTCAAAATTGCCAAATTCATTTGCGACCGGCTCCAGGACATTTGTTTTATGGAGCACTCATGGACTATACAAAAACACAACTTTATGGGCTGACAAGCATAGAAGAAGCAAAATTATTGCTTGAAATAGAAAAACCAATATGCTTTAAGCCAAGGTGCTATGTCTTAGATGAAAAGCGTCTTATCGAGGAACCATCAAAAGAAACCAAAAAAGTTCATGAAAAGATAAAACGACACCTAGAGCAGTTGGATATTCCCTCGTATGTTTTCTCTCAAAAAGGCACAACGCACATCAAAGAAGTCAAGGCCCATACCCCCAACAGTTTCTTCTTTATAACAGACATCAAGGGATTCTATCCAAATACTCACAGAGATAAAGTATATAGATTCTTCAAAGAAAAGCTCAAACAAACTTCTGCTGTTGCAAAGTTTCTAACCGATATAACAACAGTCAATATTGAGAAGATTCACGTAAACCATGAAGTCAAAAAATTAATCGCTGAAAAAGGTTTCTGCAACAACCACCTAATTACAGGAGCATCATGCAGTACTCTTCTTGCATTTCTTGCAAACATAGATATGTTCGAATCTCTCATACAAACAAGTAAAGATATGGGAATTACTGCAACCATATACGTTGATGATCTAGCTTTTTCAAGTAGAAAGCCTATACCTTTTTCCTTCAAACAAACGGTAAGAAAAACCTTATTCAAAAATGGATACAAAGCATCTGACACCAAAACATTTAGCAACAAGAAGAAGGGATCTATCAAGATACACGGCATTTATATAAACAATGGCAAGTTGTCTCCAAGCAACAAAATGATAAAAGAGCAAAAAGAACTCGCCAGAAGCAAAACAACAAATCTAGAGTCTTTGAAGAGGGGTAAAGGAATCCAAAACTACACAACACAAATTTTAAGAAACAATTAATTCTTCATCCCTCCACAACAGCTCACTTGATGTACAAAACGATAAAACTGCAAACCGGCATTTTATGTCATCACCATAAGTGGAGTACTTTTGACTTTTACATCCGCAAACTCCATTGCTTTTTCAACCCCATAATCTTGGTTGATTCTTTCAATTTCTTCTTGACTGGCAAACTCCACTTGTCGGTCACTGACAATATAACCAAACTGAAGAAGTTCATGACTCAAAGAAGCCCTTCCCTCTTTGGTCAATTCCATCCCATCACAATAAAAATCAAATGAAGATTTGTTGAATACCCTAGTTTTTGCTATCCTTTGTATATACCGACTGATATCCGGAACATCCGCGTTGGGATAGATTTTGTTCCCACAATCCATCTCTTCATAAATCCAACGACAAAAACCTTCATCCAGTTTAAAGATAGCCTTATCAAACCGAGCATCATGGTAAAGATCTTTGACTCCCACTACCATGTAAGCATGTTGAGCCTTCGTTCGGGCAAAAGGCTGATAACCAACAGGAATCACGTGTTTTTCAGCATCTAGATATTCTTGATTCCGTTCCTCTCCTTTCCCTGGATCAATCACTAACCAAATGAGGTCTTCGATCTCGGCCCGTGCTTTATAAATCATGCCGTATCTGGAATCACCACCCATGTCTGAAATAAATTTTCTTGAATCCTTTTTCTCAATATCGGATTTCACAAGAGGTTTCCAACCTTGGAATACATCGTTACACTCCCACTTTGTACAAGCGAAAAACAAGGCTGTTTTTAAATCACTTGTAATATCAATCATGTACGTTGGCATACCATAATGTTGCATAAGGGCAAGATAATTAACATTGCAGGCATTCCACTTTCTTACAGCATCAAAACGATCCAAGAAAAACCCACATTCATCTTGTCTCATTTTACTGACAGCGTATGCCACACGAGGTGACTCTTTTCTAAAGGTCCGTGTTATACTTGGCTTGGAAGAACCGTAAAACGCATTTTCTCCTCGCCAAAATATTCTTCCCCTTGGCTGTGTAATTGCCGTTTGAACAAAAGGATAAGTAACACACTGGCCATCCTCGTATAAACTAATAATCAATCCTGTAATTAGCCCCAAGAATCCAACATTGTCTCGTAAAACTTTAGTTCTAATTTCAACTCTCTCTTCGATGCAACGTGGAAAGACAACGTAGTATTCATTTATACCAGACCTGCCATCCTTGGAAGGGAGTACTCCCAAAATCTCCGCTGCAACAGCCAGATCTTCGACATTTCCGTCTTGACTCCACTTGGCAAAAGATTGATAGACTTGCTGTAAGAGCCTATCATTTTCATGTTCCGCTTCAAGTGCAGCATACAAAACTTCCAATGGCAGTTTCATTACTGATTTAATACCATTGACATGCAGAGTACACATATTGTGTTCAGGAGATGAAAGATACAATCCAAGATTTCTACTCCAATCTGCCATTTTTCCATACAAGGTCTGCAAGTGTTTCTGAATAAGATACAATTTCTCTTGATACGACAGGGTCACTCCACTTATAGGAATTCCGCTAGCTACCGTTGAATTCAAAATGGCTTGTTCTTTCGCCGTTTTATTCAAATTGTCCGCCAATGGTTGAAACATTCCACACCCCCTTCCTCTTCGAGAATATCATGAAAAAGCAATACTTAATCATAACAAACTACATCCCAAAAACAACTATAGTACGCGTCATAACTCTTTCTTGAAAAGGCATCTCTTTTCAATTGGGCCAATTGAAATTAATAAAAGGAACATTAAACATCGATTGAAGGTATAATGTCGAAGTATTACAATACATTCTGTGTAAAGTCACAAAATGAACCATACAATCGAGGGAGAAAGCTAGTGGATTCAAATCTTACAGAAAACTTTATATTAGATCTTTTCCGAGAACAAGACTCAATTCACACATTGCGTTCAAGCAGTAAAGAATCATCTTTTCAATTTCATCCGCCAGAGCAGCGCCCCGAACAAGAAACGCAAAGAGTAAGATCTGAGCAAAAAGAAACAAACACCTCAAAAATAATCTTTATAAGTCACCGATCTACAGATAAACCCATCGCAGATATGTTAGTTGGCTTTCTCTTAGGAACAGGTTTCCCAAAAGAAAGTGTATTTTGCTCTTCACTACCAGGAAATGATATAAATGAACAAATTTCCAAAGAAGTTAAATCTGCACTAAAACACAGTATTGTCAATATAGCCATCCTTTCACAAGACTATTATCAAAGCGCTTATTGTCTGAACGAAGCAGGCATTTTATGGTATGAAGATACTCCTTTAATTCCAATTGCTTTACCAGAAATCAATCCAAGTAATATGTATGGTTTTCTAAATAGTGAATATAAGCTAAGAAGACTAGACTCGGATACAGATATCGCATACATTTATGACATTGCAAATGGAGCAATATCCAAACCAAATACAAAGGCAAGCATCATTACATACGAAAACAAAAAACTTAGAGAAATGTACGGAACGTACATAAAAACCAGAAAAACGTTAAAAGAATCTTCCATTGTCGAAGGCACGTTTTCAATAGAGGAATTAACAACTGATGATGAAAGAATTGTACTATATTATATACTTCAGAAAAATGTTCGAAAAGTTTCCAAATTGGACGTTCTAAGATGGTTAAACGAACATGAAATACATGATGTAAATGTAGATAACGCCTTTGATTTACTATCCACTTTTGAAGGGAGCATCGTAAACAATGACATTTTAGAGTTTGGAATAAAAGCTTTCCGCAAGTATTCTACAGAAAAAGGCAAAATACGTCCTGACTTAGAAAGATTTGTAAACAAGCATACGAGACTTGCAGCAGATGAATTCAAAAAACTTTGGACTTCTAATACAATTGATTCAAATACAAAACTGTTTATAGCTTATATAGAGGATGAAAAAATACATTCATTTGGAGACCGATGGATGGCCGAAGGACAAATTGAAAGTATAAGACAATGGGAAAGCAAGAATGCTCTATTCTCAACTCTTTCAACCAATTACGGACGCTGTCTTGAATTCCTCATACAACATGAACTCGTATATACAAGCAGCTGGACAAAATACGACAATCCAAGAGAGTATGCATTATACCCATCTTTACAAAAATTCCTTTTTGATTGCCCCTCTAAAATTGTAGAAGAATTACAAGAGATTAAGAACAGCTACCTCGACATACCTTTTTAATGTTAGCGCCCGCGCTAGCTAAC
>MSGT01000038.1 GCA_001940825.1 Sphaerochaeta sp. Phil3 | reverse complement strand
GGAAGTTACTTTAAAATTCAACGTGGGCAATTTGAACTCTAACACCCACCACCCCCGTTGTCAAGGTTTTAGCTGCCCTTTTGGCACCCTTTTGTTCTCCTTAGTACATCTATCACAGCAAAAAAGTTCTTCAAGTCCTTTTTCAAGGCCATCGATGGTACAAATACCAGATGGAATCGGCAACCCAGCATTGCGCAGGTCGTTTGCCAAGGAGGCCATGGAAGGCTTGGAAATACCGGCATCCAACGCTTCACTGTTTGAGAAGACATATGATGGAGTGCCGTCTGCAACTACATGCCCATCCTTCAAGTACACCACATGGTTGCAGTATTGGGCTATGTCATCCATTGAATGGGAGACAAGCACTATGGTCTTCCCTGCTCTGTTCAAATCAAGGAGCAATGAAAAGACAAGGTCGTGCATTGTAGGATCAAGCCCAGCGGCAGGCTCATCCAGAACAAGGACGTGAGGATTCATCGAAAGCACACCTGCAATCGCAACTCGTCGTTTCTCCCCGCCCGACAAAGCCAATGGATCGCGCCCCCAAAATGATGAATCCAAGCCTAAAGACGCCAAAGCCTCAATTGCCATGCACTTTGCAGCCTCCGATTCAAAGCCCATGTTCACAGGTCCAAACATGACATCCTTGAGGACCGTGGATTCGAACAGTTGGAACTCAGGACATTGGAACACCAAGCCAACATTGCAGAAGGGTCCAAGAGACACTTGTCCTGAACTTGGTTCGAGCAAACCCTTGAGGATCTTCACCAATGTAGTCTTTCCGCTTCCTGAACTACCGGCAATGCCAACGAAGGAACCAGGTTCAATGGAGAAGGAGACCCCGTCCAGAGCCATCCGCTCAAAAGGAGTACCAACATCATAGACAAAGGAAACATCGACTAGGTCAAGTGACATGGAAACACCCTCGCCAGAACAAAAAGCACAACATAGACGAACATGATGGAATATGCAACGAAATCGCAATGTCCATATACAAACGGTCTGAATCGTGTAGGAGAATCGCAGGATCCATACAAGCGTGAATCCATGGCCATCGCAAGGTCATCGGCCTTTTTGAATGAAGACACGAAAAGAGGAACCACCACGGGGACGAGGGCCTTTGCACGATGTATCAAGCCTCCTCTTTCAAAGTTTGCCCCGCGGGCTTTTTGGGCTTCCATGATGCGGGAGGCCTCTGTGGAGAGAATTGGAATGAAACGGAAGGCAAGCGATATCATGGTTGCAAAGTCGTGGACTGGAACCCCTAGCCTTTTCATCCAGCCAAAACCCTTTTCTATACCACTGGAGACATCTCTTGGCTTTGTGGTCAGGCATAGGACATTGGAGCCCCAAATCGTCTCAACCATGCGCAAAGTCATGACAAAAGCCTTTTTCAGGCCATCGTCAACGAAGAATATGTTGAAAATGTCAGTGACGACGACTATGACCAATATGGGCTTGAGACCGCGAAGGACATACTTCACGGGAACGTTTGAAAGCGCCATGAGAAACGAAAGCGCCGCAACAGGAAGCAACAGCCCAGCAAACCCTTGGGCAACGAATACGGACACCAGATACACGACCAATGCGACAAGCTTTGTGCGTGGGTCAAGGTCATGCAGCGAAGAGGGAACAGGATAGTATCTTCCAATGGCCGCATTCCTAGACATCATGGACCACCTTGGCACTGGATCCTTTTGCATGGACTTCGTTCGCATGGACTCCTTTTGAATGGACTTCTCTTGCATAAGCGGCCTTTAGGGCGCTGCAAAGCTCCTCGCTAGTCAGTATTCCATGAGGGATGTCGATTCCAGAAGAGATGAGATGTTCTGCAAGTTCAGTCACAGGTGGCAGCTTGAATCCCAAGGACCTCGTCAACGGGGCATTCGAGAATACTTCTCTAGGAGTACCGTCCATGGCAAGATGCCCTTTGTCAAAGACGACTACTCTGTCAGCGTCTATGCACTCCTCCATGTGATGGGTAATGAGGACTACAGTCATGCCAATTTCATGGTTGAGTCTATGACAAAGCCCCAACACCATCCTTCTTCCATTTGGATCAAGCATGGCGGTGGCTTCGTCAAGCACCACGCACTTTGGCTGCATTGCAAGAATGCCTGCAATGGCTACAAGCTGTTTTTGACCGCCAGAAAGCATGTCAGGACTGCAATGACGAAGAGCCGCCAGTCCCGTCAAGGAAAGGCACACTTCAAGACGGCGCTTCATTTCATCCACGCCCAGCCCCATGTTCTCAAGGCCAAACGCTATGTCATCCTCAACGGTGTCTGAAACGATCTGGTTGTCAGGGTTCTGGAAAACAAGGCCCACTTTTGACCTAATGGCATAGACGTTGGACTTATCATGCGAATCCAATCCATCTACAACGACAGAACCGCTGGACGGCACAATAAGTGCATTCAAAAGCTTTGCAAATGTGGACTTCCCTGAACCATTGGACCCCACGATGGCAACAAAGGAACCATCATCTATCGAAAGATTCAACCCTGACAGTGCTTCAACGCTTCCATTTCCCGTTGAATAGGAAAAAGAGACATCCTTTAGCTCTATCAATGGAGTCATCTAGAACATCACTCCTCGCGAGAAGGTTTCTTCACCGAACCAAAAGAAGGGGAACTCGACTTGTCGTCGTTTTTCCTTGGAATGAGCCACTTCTTTATTGCGAACAGTCCTGCAATGCAACCCACTCCCATGAAGAGCTGAACCATCGTCCATTCCTTTATAACCAACTCACGGACGAATGCAAGCATGAGAATTTCTATGACTGATTCAAGGTTCTGGCTGTTGAGTACATGTATCAGTTCCACTGCAATAATTACAAGGGATACATAGTTCACAAGTGAAAGCAGTCCAGAAGTATTGTTGCCAATTATGCTTCTGAGTGATTCGGGGACCTTGAGGAAGGACAGCACTATCCCGGCAATCAGGAAAACAGACATTATGAGCTGTATGAAGGAAGTGACCCAGTGTATGAGTTTCTGTATCGTTCCGACTTTGCCCTGCGTCTCGAAAAAATTAGGCGAGAATGTGTCTCCATGCACACCAGTGGAAACGGTTTTCTTTACCTTGTCCATAATCTATTTCTCCTTGAAGTTCCCTTTGTTTAGGTCTTCTTCTCTGTGTTTGCCATCACAATGGCTGTCCTTTTCCCTAGCATAGTCGAGTCGATTCAGAATCAAGGAGGACAGCAATCCAATGACAACGCCAGCTATTGTACCGCTTAGGATAAGAAATGGCAAATAGTAGACGACTACATTGGTGTCCAAAACGATGCATGCGGTTAAGATTTGACCAAGATTGTGAAGGACTCCTCCCACCACGCTTACGGCCACGCTTCCAAACAGCTTGGTCCTTTTGAGAAGAACCATACCCAAAAGGCTTAGAAGCGCACCTGCAAATGAATATGCAAGGCTAAGGACAGAGCCAAACATGAGGGAGGCCAACAGAACCCTAAGGAGCGAAATCGTCACGGCTTCCTTCGCTCCAAGCCTGTATAGGGCAAATACGACCACTATGTTGGCAAGCCCTACCTTTATGCCGGGAATGGCTACGAACGCAGGGATTTGAGCCTCTATGTACGAAAGGACCAAGGCAAGGGCAATGAGAAGACCCATTTGTGAAACCTTTCTAGTATCCATATCGAATCCCCTCTCTAAAGAACGATCTCAACCGAGTCGTCTCCGCCAACTACCGTGACGGTCAGCTTGTTTGGAAGACACGTTATGCATTGGTTCGTATACCTAACGGTCCCTTGTTTGACGCAAAGCTTGTCAGGGCAGTTTGCATCCACCATGCGGGCGGAGCCGTCTTCTATACAAAGGACATTGGAACCGCCATTCAAAACGTATCGACCATCCACTGACAGAGGGTACGAGCCAATCTCCACACCCTCGACCGCTACGACCACTTTGCTTCCAGTGCCCTCTCTACTTCTTATTACGAAGATAAGGACCACAGAGAGAACCAGAAAGAAAAGAACGAGGCAGGCATCCCTAAGGAGCCTGCCTCTTGAACAATCGCTCATTAGAATGCAGCGAGAACCATCGACACGATGGCAATGGCTGCGACCGTGATTGGAACGCCTCTCCATGCCTTTGGAACGTTCTTCATGTTGATTCTACCCATCACACCTGCCATTATGAACGTAACAAGCATGTATCCAAGGCCTACGCCAAGGGCACAGAAAAGCCCTGCAAGGAACGTGTAGCCATTGGACACATTGAGAAGGCATGCACCAAGCACGGCGCTGTTGAGCATGACAGGAAGGTCAAAGCTGGAGCCGTCCTTCTTGAAAAGGAGACCGGCTGCAGCGGAGACGGCCATCACGACCACTGCGAACACCAGAATGCGAAGCGATGCAGCTGCACCAACCAGAACGTATGCATCAAGAGGCCATGTAATGGCACATGATGCAACGACCGCCAATGTTACATACAAGCCTCTAAAGGCCATGGATCTCCACGACTTGGAGATGTCTGAACCAACAGACTCGATTCCCATGAAATTGGATAGAACAAAGTTGTTTGCAAGAACGCAAGCGAACATTACAGCAATCAATTCCTTGAACGTCATCACTTTGCCTCCTTCTTGAAGCAGTTGGAAACTGCAAGTAGGATCGAAAACACGATGAATGAGCCAGAAGTCTTTGCAAGTACAGGCACGACGAGCGTGGACATGAACGAAAGCTTCATGCCGGCGAATGTTCCAAGCCCAAGGACCTCCCTTACAATGGCCATGACGACCACAAGGAGTGCGAACTCAAGCCCTGATACGACGGCGGACTTCAAAGACTCGCCCACTCCACCATCAGATGCAACGGCACCTTTGAGGACTATCATTGCATTCATAGCGCATACTGCAACGTACACACCAAGCATTGAGCTTGCATTTGGCACGAATGCGGCAATGAGCATATTGGCCATTGATGCGAACCCTGCGGTTACAACAACCGCAAGAGGAAGCCTTACATACGAGGACGAAACCTTGCCCAGAAGAGCCATCACAAGGGACGACAGAACCAGGATGCAGAACACTGCAGCTGCCATGACAAGGCCTGCAACCACATTCGTTGTGGCGGCAAGGGCTGGACATGCAGCAAGGAAAAGAATCATTACAGGATTATTGGATAAAAAAGCCTTGAGATTGTTGTTTTCCATCAATTGTTACCTCCTGCAACGGCCCCAAAGGCCTCAAATGCATCGTCTATAGCGCATCTTACAGCCTGAGAGGTCATCGTTGCACCTGAAATGACGGCTTCATCGCCTGACCAGGAAGGGCCAAGGCCAACGAAGCCGGCCTTGTACGAAGTAGGCTCAAGCGTGTAGGCGCTGAAGTACTCGGCCTCGATGATGAGCTCGTCTGCATTGAATGTATAGATGAGTCCGTTGGAATCAAGCACCACATATATGACCATGGTCTCGTTGGAGAATCCGTAAGGTCTGCATGTGAAGCAGTAGTATGTTCCAGAAGCGCTGTCTGCACGGAAAACCGTTGCAACGGAGTTGAACACTCCATCGACAGATATCTGTTCAAGGACGGAATCCTCAGAAACGAGCTTAGCCACCTTCCTCTTGTCCTTGGATGCAACCTTTGACATCTTGCCTGCAGCTTCACTTGAAAGGGATTCTGCGACAGCAGCGTCGAACGAGGATGTCACATCGTTTGACTCAAGATCGAATACCTTGTACGACAACGAAGAATTGAAGATCACAAGATAGTCGTCGCCGTTTTCATACCAGTAGGCGACACCTATTCCATTGTTCGTCTTCCATGCACCCTTCACGCCTGCGACAGCGGATGAGAACTCCGATATCTGAGCGATTCCAGCAGGGTTTGCAGCTGTCTTGAACACGACAGGGAGCATCTCGGAGATGACCTGGCTTGGCTCCTTCACACCAGCCTTGATGAGGCCGTTGGAGATCAAAGCCTCAAAGGCATCGGCTACGGCATTGCGGAAAGCGCTTGAAGAATATGTCACGCCGGCAACGATCGAGGTTCCGGCAAGCGTAGAATCCTGCCCCATGAACGTTGCAGGATATGTGTCCTGACCAAAGTCCTTCGTCTCCGGATAGGAATCAAGGGATATGCCTGAAATCTTGCCATCTACCGTAATTGCAACCGTAAGCTCTATGTAGTCGCCGGTGAAGCCCTTGTTCGTGGCGCACCTTACGACGTACCCAAGACCACCGTTCTCCTTCCACACGCTTGAAACAGTCTCAGGGACGCCATCAAGCTCAAGCTTCTCAAAGCCCGATGCCTCTGGCATTACGCCATAGAGGGGCTCAAGCTCAGCACCCTGTGCATTGGCCTCTATAAGAGGGGCTGTGAAGATGTTGAGAACCAAAACCAAGGCTGCCATGACGACGAAGACAGCCACAAGAAGCAAAGCCTGTATCGTCTTGTTATTTGCCATTGTTGGAACCTCCAAGTGGAACGTTGTGAGTAAGCTTCTCGATGAAAGGCGTGAGGATGTTCATGATGAGGATCGAGAACGAAACGCCTTCTGGAAGCGAACAGAACCTTCTGATGATGAACGTTATGACTCCGCAGCATACGCAGAACACAACCTTGCCCTTAACCGTTATTGGAGTTGTCACATAGTCCGTTGCCATGAATATGGCGCCGAGGAAAAGACCGCCTGACAGTATTTCATAGAGGGCGAACAATGGAGAGCCCGTTGCAACAAGGAACAGAACATAGACAGTTGCAATGAACGAAGCAGGTACGTACCACTTTATGACCTTCTTGGCTGAAAGGTATATCCAGCCAATCACAAGGGCTATGATGCATGTCTCGCCAATCGTGCCGCCGTGGAATCCAAACAGCATGTCCTTGATTGGAGGAAGCACTCCTGAGCTCAGGACGTCCAAGGAGTGGGATGCAAGGTTTGCAAGAGGAGTTGCGCTTGATGCAATCTCGACTGTACGCAGTTGAGGATTGACGAACGATGTAACGGATCCAAATGCAATTAGCATGAACACACGTGCTGTGATTGCAGGGTTTGCAAAGTTCTTTCCAAGACCGCCAAAGATGCACTTCACGAACACTATGGCGAACACGCTTCCTATGACGGCTTCGTAGAGGGAAACCTCAGTTCCAAGGTTCAGCGCAAGAAGAACGCCCGTGACGACGGCTGAAAGGTCGCCTATCGTCTCCTTCTTCTTCGTGCATAGGTCAAAGATCCACTCGGAGGCCACACATGAAGCGACGCATGTAAGGATGAGCCAAAGAGCCTTGATTCCAAAGATGTATATGGATGCTCCAACAGCTGGAAGCAGAGCCAGTATGACATCCAGCATTATGCCACGGCTGGAAGAGTTGTCGTGGAAATGCGGTGAAGAAACGGTGATAAGATCGTAGTGTTCCATTACTTTCTCCTCCCTCTCATGAACTTCTTGCCAGCTCTGTTGTTTGCAACAAGAGGTCTATGGGCAGGACATACGTATGCACAGCATCCGCATTCCATGCACTGCGCCACATCCTCTTTTTTGAGTATGGCTTCCCTTTCGTCCTCATCGTCGATGTCCAATGCCCTGGCGAATTCGACAGGGTTCAGGTTGAGAGGACAAGCCTCAACGCACTTTCCGCAGTGAAGACAGGCTGTTGGCTCTATTACAACGGAATCCTTGAGATCCATGGCAACGAGGGCGCTTGTAGCCTTGACTACAGGCTCATCCAAGGAAGCGACGGCACGTCCCATCATTGGACCGCCGTCAAGAACGCGTCCAGGCTGGGTCTTGAAGCCACCGCACTGCTCGAAACAGTACTCCATGCTCGTTCCAATTGGCACGATTATGTTCTTTGGATTTTTGACGGCAGAGCCATCGACTGATATGCACTTGTCAACAAGAGGCATTCCGGTTTCGAAGAATCGTGCCATCTTGGCAAGTGTCGTGACGTTCGTGATGATTACACCAAGGGACGCAAGCCTTTGTCCTGCAGCTACGACCTTTCCGGTTGCATTCCACAGGAGGACCTGCTTTGCACCCTGAGGGTATACGCTCTTGAGAGGCTTGACGATGACCGCGGGGTCATCCTTGAACACCTCTGTAAGATGGGCTATGGCCTCTGGCTTGTTCTCCTCTATTCCAATGACGTATTCCTTGGAACCTGCGAATCTCTTGAGTATCTCGATACCCTGCTTGATATGCTCTGCATCCTCAACCATGGTGCGGTTGTCTGCGGTGCAGTATGGCTCGCACTCGGCGCCGTTGATAAGGATGGTCTCAATCTTGTTCTTTCTAAGGGCCTCCCACTTTCCATGAAGAGGATAGGCTGCTCCTCCAAGACCAACGATGCCTGATCTGCGGCATCCATCAAGGAAATCATCCAAGGTCTCAAGCTTTGGAGCCTTCATTTCAGGATCCTTCTCCATCTTGCCATCGCTCTTGATGGAAACGGACTTCTCGCTCACTGCGCTGACCGTTCCAGACACCGATGCATGTATTGGAGACGAAACCCTACCTTCTCCTTCCTTTGCGATGAGCTGTCCAAGATAGACATGGTCGCCAACGGAAACGACTGGTACGGCAGGTACTCCAGAATGCATTGACATTGGAAGAGTCACTGACTCCGGTGGAGCAACAATCTCAGAATGCATGTCCTGCGTTGCCTTGCAATGAGGCACATGCACAGCTGATATCTTTCTTTTGAAAAGCATCGATCAATGCCCTCCTTAATTTGATTTCAAAACAAAAGGTGCAACCGCGTTGGAAAAGAACCATGTCCAAACGGTTTCACCATAAATCATTATAGTGCAACGTTCATCTTACCACAAGGTTTTCCAACCCGGAAGTGTATTTGACCTCGCCGTCATGGAACACCCAGACGCACTGTACATCTCCAAGCTTTTGCACAAGTTCAAGCCCCTTTTCGTAAGGTATGCAGTACAACGCAGTGGAAAGGGCATCGGCATAGCCGCTGTCCTTCGTTATCACACTCAGCGATGCAAAGTACTGGGCAGGCCAAAGGGTGTTGGGGTCTATGATGTGCGAATACCTCACTCCCCCAACGGTAAAGAACCTCTCGTACTCCCCGCTTGTCACGCATGAGCAGTCGCTCAGTTCAAGGCGAAGCGAAAATGAGGAGTCCGGATCCTTTGGGTCCTTTATTCCCGTAACCCAACCATCACCGTTTGGCTTGGTGCCAACTATCCTCACGTTTCCACCAATATTGAGCACATAGCTTGTCGCACCAATCTCCTCAAGCCACCTTGCGGCCATCTCGGTCGCATAGCCCTTGCCAATGGCACCCACATCCAACGATGCGTCAGGATCCGTTATACGTACCATGCAGTTTGCTTCGTCTATCTCAAGGAATTCGAACCCCACATGCAAAGCCGCCTCGTCCAGGACATCCTGCGTTGGGAGGTACTTCTCATCTGAAGTGCGCGCATCATGCCAAATTGAAAGGACAGAGCCCATCATCACATCCACCATGCCATCCGTAAGCTCGCAAATATCCTTGCAGTAAAGAAGGAATTCCACGAGCTTTGGATCGACCTCTACGGGATCGCCACCGGCCATTTTATTCACGGTGCAAAGATTGTTGATACCGCTGTATTCGTAGTAGATGTCGAACAACTTGTGGTATTCGTCCAGAATTGCCGCCACGCCATCCGTACACTCGTTGAAATGCTCGTCATCGTCACCTGCATAACTGTAGACATACGACACCGTATCGAAGAACGAAAAGAAAGCCTTGCCTCGGGGTTCTATCTTTGCCACGGACGAAGAGCCGTTTGATGATCCCACGCCAATGGACTGAGAGTTTCTGCTGCACCCTACAATTAAAAGAAGGCCAAGTGCCAGCACTAGACCGACACTTGGCATTATCTTTTTCAAAAGACTCATGGATTAGTTGGCGTTGTTTGCAGCCTTTGCAATGACATCCATCATTCCTGTGATCTGGATAGAGCAGGAAGCGAAGAGCGTCTCGTCAGTCGTTACGACATAACCAGGATGAGCTTCCTCTGCCCCTCTGACTCTTGTTGGAAGGCCTGCAACCTCAGCGGCTGTCTTGCCTGCACAGTAGTCTTCGAATGCAGCGGCCTGCTGGAACCATTCGTTCGTTGCCTCTGAGTACTTGACCATGTTGTAGTCATACTCAAGTTCCTTCTTAGTTCCTCTCCATGTCTTTCCTGTGATTTCACCATCGACATCCACTGTGAACTGTGGCTGGATTGCATCTGTGAGAGCTGCAAGGATCTTGCCGTCCTTTCCAACGACTGCACCTGCGAACTCTGCATACATCTTGATGGAACCATCTTTATCCTCCGTTGCGACTGAGGAATCAGCGGCTGTGGAGTTGATTGCAACACCAACTGTGAAATCGTCTGCTGTGGAGAATGCCTTGCCCTTTGCATCGTTGCAAGCCTTTACGACCGCTTCGACGAACTCTGTAATCTGGATTGAGCAGGAAGCGAAGAGAGTCTCGTCAGCCGTTACGACATAGCCAGGATGTGGCTCGTCTGCACCTCTGACTCTGGTCGGCATTGCAGCGACCTCGTCAGCTGTCTTGCCAACAACGTATTTCTCGAATGCATCGACCTGCTGGAACCATTCGTTCGTTGCCTCTGAATACTTGACCATGTTGTAGTCGTACTGGAGTTCGTATTTTGAAAGGAACTTCTTATCTGGATCGACATCGGTTGTGCTCATCTTGTTCTGAGCGTCATCGATCTGACATGCGACGATCTTGCCGTTGGCATCCGTTACGACGACTGCAACGATTGCATCATATGCAGCTGTAGTATCTTTGGTCTGTCCATCGTCGAAAACGATGCCCATTCCAAATTTGTAGGTCTGAGCCTGCTTTGTTGCAGGAGCTTCAGTCTTGACTTCCGCAGCTGGTGTGGAAGCCTTAGTTGCTGTTGTTGTGTTTGTTGTAGCTGTTGTGCTTGTCGTGTCAGCCTTCTTTGAGCAAGCAACAAGACAGAAAATCGAACATACAACGAGAAGAGATACCAATGCTTTCTTCATTATAAATTCCTCCGTGCCGGTTCACCTGATATCCTGATACCCTGATGTTCTGATATCCAGATACTATTGAATGAACAGCCACCTGTGGTGATAACATTTTCAACCCAAAGGGTCAACAAAGCAGAAAACAAAAACGGGCATTCCAAAATCTTTGTAATACCCGTTATGCCTTTTTTGCATAGCAGATTTTTAAATCTCTAGTCATCTCTAGTCGACAGATACATCGCCGGAAACTGTGCTTATGCACACTGCAGCCTTTCCATCACCAACTACAGTCTTCACATACCTGGATTCGCCGTATGCGAGGCCGTTACCAAGGCTATCCCCAAAGTTCAAATCCCCAGAAAGGCTCTTGGCTTCGATGTCGATGCCAATACCACATGGAAGTGTAACATCCACATCGCCTGATATAGTATGCACATCAAGCTTTCGAAGATCTCCTGAAAGATCCAACTCGCAGTCCCCTCCCTTGGTAACCACCTTGAAATCCAGGGCTTCTCCGTCAAAATCCAAGTCGCCGTTCACAGCTGATAGCTCGACCCTTCCGAACGATGACTTTTCCACATTGAAGTCTCCGCTTACGGTGTTGACCTTGAGGGAATCGGCCTTGGTGCCATTGATTTCCACGTCTCCGTTGGTGGAATTGAGCGATACACTTGCAATCTCGCAGCCTTCAAACGAGCAGTCCCCGTTCACAGTAGCGCAGGTTATGGTTTTTGCATTCACATCAGTGCAGTCGATATCCCCTGTAGAGGTATTGATATGTAAAGATTCAAACCCTTTTGGAACCTTTACGGTCAAAGTGTTCTCAACCGCCACATGGAACCTAAGGAGACCGTTTAGGAAGCTAGTTACACCTGTGCCTTTGGTTGGCTTCACTTCAAGATGCAGTACTTCACCAACCTCATAGCTGTAGAAGTAGTGGAGGTTCGCATCCCCGCTCTCCTCGTACTTTGCATGGACCTCTTCATCGATGGAAGGGACAAGCTCTACATCAGCATCGAAGGCATCTACAACCACCTTCCTGATTGAGCTTGACCCTTTGCAATCCTGACTGTAGTTCCACGCCGGCCTTGGATTCCCAGAGGAATCGGCCTTATTGGATCCTTCGCATTCATCCTCGACCGGTAGACTGTCTATCATGTCCTGGATGTCACCAAGCTCTTCTATGATCTCCTCTTCGCTTCTACCCTGCCTGAGTCCCTCATCGAAATGCTCGTTATAGTCCTCGATTATCTCATTCCTCGTCTCTTCATTGAACCTGTCAAGTCTAGAGGCAAGTTCCTCCATGTATTCTTTTCTACTCATAGCCAACTCCTTATCAACTTGCTATACCGTCTCACTCGCTTCAACTTCTATGAGGCTCTGCACTGCATGTGTGAACTCCTCCCACTCTTCCTTAAGCTGGATTTGTCTAGCCCTACCCTTCTGCGTAAGCCTATAGTACTTCCTCGCAGGACCGGCCCCCGAATCCACCAAATACGTGGTCACAAACTCGTCCTCCTTCAGTTTCCTAAGGATTGGATACAACGTCCCACCAGCAATGGTCATCGTCTTTGAAATGTTCTCCGTCAACTCGTAGCCATAACGATCCTCGCACACAAGCTGAGACAGAACACAAATCTCCAACGCACCCTTCTTGTACTGTGCATTCATGGTCACTACCTCCACGACAACTACACTATAACACAAGCTATTATACATTGCAATATACTATTCGATATTTTAGACCGATATCCTTGAATTAGCCCTTTCGAATGTCCAATTTTTATGAAAAATGGGTCTTCCGAGTTTTTGTTGGT
>MSGT01000037.1 GCA_001940825.1 Sphaerochaeta sp. Phil3 | reverse complement strand
CGACTTTTGTTACAGCCCCTTTTTGTTTTGCGGAAAGAGGGACTTGAACCCTCACCCTCACGGATAGGAACCTAAATCCTACGTGTCTGCCAGTTCCACCATTTCCGCATTGCGTAGCAAAGAACCACACATGGAATGTGTATACCACAAACAACCCATTTGTTCAATTACAAATGCGAACACATGCAAAGGCAAACAACCCTACTCCTCAATGTCCATTATCTCAATGGCATATGGCTTGATGATGTCCACAAGCTCACTGCCGGTGACATTCGCCACTTTGATGGAGATGAAGCGGTTGTCAGGAGCGGTTCCGGCAAAGCAGGAGCATGTTATCAAATCAAGCTCGCACTCGCTTATACGACCCATGATTTCAGCCAAAATGCCCTTGCGGTCCTGAACAAGGAACGTGAGGGTCGTGCCGGAGATGCGGGAGCCAAAGATTTCAAGAAGCATCTTGAAAAGATCGCTCTTGCTCACGATACCAACGAGCTTGTCACCTTCAAGTACAGGCAAGCAGGAAAGGTCGTGATCCACCATGAGAGCTGCGGCATCCTCTATTGGAGTGTCCTTGGACACCGTCACAGGTGTGCGGCTCATTATCTTCTTCACTGTGAGCTTCGACAAGAGATAGCTTGATTCGTATGCACTTAGCGTAGAAGCAGGCGAAGGCTGGGCTTTTAGAATATCCTTTTCAGATACAACCCCAATGAGCTTTCCATTCCTGTCAAGAACCGGAAGCCTGTGTACATGCTCACGCTTCATAAGATCTGAAGCATCCTGTATGGACATATCCGGTGTACATGTAACCGGATTCCTTGTCATTCTTCGTTCGATAATCATTTAGAAAACCTCCAGAAACAGTCTACTACACAGACAAGACTCTTTCCACAAAAACCTACTCACCAAGATAAGCAGCGCGGACCTTCTCGTTTTCAAGAAGGGCGCTTGCCTTGTCATGAAGCACAATGCTACCGTTCTCCATGACGTAGCCGTCGTCCGAACTCTTGAGTGCAAGACGGGCGTTCTGTTCAACTACAAAAACGGTGACCTTGTCCTCTCGGTTTATGTGGCGCAGCTTGCTGAATATTTCATGCACGATGAGAGGAGCAAGACCTAGACCGGGTTCATCCAATAGCAGAAGACGGGGGCTCACCATGAGGGCGCGCGCGACGGCAAGCATCTGCTGTTCGCCTCCCGATAGGCTGCGTGACTTCTGCCTGCGGCGTTCTCCAAGGATTGGAAAGAAATCGAACATCTCCTCCTTCTTGCGCTTTACCAGAGCCTCGTCCTTGAGCATGAACGCACCCATGTCAAGGTTCTCCTCGACTGTGAGGTCTGCAAACACACGACGGCCCTCCGGAACGAGGGCTATGCCCTTCTTCACCACATCGTAGGTTGGAACACCATGACAACGTCCACCTCCGCCGAACCCATTGGAGGAACCGCTGACAGAATAAAGGACCTCTCCGTCATACTCAATGGAGCCAGACACAAGAGGCTCCTGTCCTACAATGGCCTTGAGGAGGGTCGATTTCCCAGCGCCGTTTGCACCAATGAGGGCCACTATGGAACCTTCATCAACGCTCATGGAAACGTTCTTGAGGGCATTTATGCTGCCATAGCTCACATCTATGCCATCGATCTTCAAAAGAGTCTTTTTGGAAACAGAAGCCATCAGAAGTCCTCCTCATCGTCATCGGTCCCAAGATAGGCTTCTATGACAGCGGGATCGGACTGGATTACAGACGGCGTGCCCTGTGCGATCTTCTGCCCATAGTTGAGAACCGTTATGTTGTCGCATATGCTCATCACAAGTTTCATATCGTGCTCGATAAGAACAACCGTCACACCCAAATCCCTGATACGTCTTATCGTCTCCATGAGGCTATCCGTCTCCTGAGGGTTCATGCCAGCGGCAGGCTCGTCCAAGAACAGAAGCTTTGGCTCGGTCGCAAGCGCACGTGCAATCTCAAGCTCCCTTTGGTACCCATATGGAAGACTTCCTGCACTGTCGTTCCTAAGGTTCTCAAGTCCAAAGAACTCAAGCCACTTCATGGCAGCCTCGTACTCCTCGCACTCCTCCTTCTCCACCTGGAAATAGGAAAGGACAGCCTGAAGAGTCCTGTTTCGAAGGCTGCCAGTATGGAAATGACGTCCCATCATCACGTTGTCTATGACGCTCAGGTCCTTGAACAGCCTTATGTTCTGGAACGTCCTTGCAATCCCAAGCCTGCACACCTTGTTGGAAGGAAGGCCTGTAATGTCGCGACCCTCGAAGAACACCTTGCCGCTGGATGGCACATCCAAACCCGTGATGTTGTTGAAAAGGGTGGTCTTTCCCGCCCCGTTTGGGCCAATAAGACCCGTGATCATGTTGCGTTCCACATTGAAATCAACACGGTTCACGGCTATTATCCCGCCAAACTCCCTCGTAAGGGCCTTGGTCTCAAGCATGCTCATACCCTGCCCTCCTCTTCGCACTTGGCACCTGATTCTTCTAGACCGATATCCTTGCGACCTGCATTGCGCGTATCGCCATTGGCTTGGTCGTAGAAGGCCTGCGCCCTTGAATTGTCACGCTTCTTCCTGCCAAGTATACCCTGTGGTCTATATATCATCATGATGACGAGAATGAGGCCAAAGATTATCTGCTTGGCCTGAGCCGGAATCACGGACGATAGCCCAATGAGCTGAGGGAGGTACGAAATGAACTGGATTATGAAGGCTCCGAGCATCACTGCAAGGAAATTGCCCATACCTCCCAACACAACAGTGCACAACACCATGATGGAGACCATGAACACATAGGAACCAGGTGAGACTGAAAGAACGAACCCCGCCTGAAGGCATCCTGCAATGCCGGAGACGCCTGCGCCAATTGCAAACGAAACGACCTTGTACTTCGTGACGTTCACACCAACGGAAGCGGCTGCTATCTCATCCTCCCTTATGGCCTCCAAAGCCCTTCCCATGCGGGATTTCACAAGACGTTCAAGGAGAAACCAGCATATCGCCAAAAGTACTACTTCAAGCAGTAGAAATCCATACTTGGAATAAGGACTTACCTTGAGGCCAAAGAACGAAATCATGGGTATGCGCTGGATGCCCATAGGTCCGTTTGTGAGGGCGTCCCAGTTGTTTATCACATTGCGCACGATCTCTGCAAAGCCAAGTGTGGCGATTGCGAGGTAGTCGCCCTTGAGCCTTAGGGTTGGAAGGCCAATGAGGACTCCAAGAAGGGCGCTCAAAAGGATTGCAACGGGAACAGTGGACCACCATGACCACGCGAACTTTGTCATGAGAATAGCTGTTGTGTAGCTTCCAATAGCGAAGAACCCAGCGGCGCATAGCGACAGCATCCCTGTGTAGCCTGTAATCAGGTTCTGACCAAGGGACATGAAAGCGTATATGCACGTATATATGAGTATGAGAAGAAAGAAATTGAGCATCAGACCTTCTCCTTTTCGACTTTTCCAAGTAGACCTTCAGGTTTGACAAGAAGGATTATGATGAGCACTGCAAAGGCTATTGTATCCTTGAAGCCTTGGGGAATTCCAAAAACGGCGACGCCAAATGTTTCCAAAAGCCCCAGCAGGAACCCTCCAAGCATGGCTCCCGTTATGTTCCCAATTCCACCAACGACGGCGGCGACGAAGGCCTTAAGTCCTATCATGGTGCCCATTGTCGCATAGACCTTGTAGTCCAGGGCTATCAACATGCCACCACAGGCGGCAAGGGCGCTTCCTATTCCAAACGTAAGAGATATGATCATATCCGAGTTTATGCCCATGAGCTTTGCAGTCTCGCCGTCAAGGGATGTGGCCCTCATGGCCTTTCCCATCTTGGACTTTCCAACAAAGAGCTTGAGAAGCACCATCATGACCACAGCAACGACAAGCACCATGATCTGGTGAGGGGTTATGACGACGCTGCCAATGGATATTGGACTGTTGTCGAATGGATACTCAAGTTTTCTTGAATGCGTACCGAACAACCAGGCCGCCCCGTTCGAGAGGATGAACGACACTCCAATTGCAGAAAGCAGAGGAGCAAGCCGTGAGCCTTTTCTAAGAGGCTTGTAGGCAACCCTCTCTATGAGCATTCCCAAAAAGGCGCAGCACACCATTGACACGAGCATTGCAATGAAGAACGCTGCGATCCACCACGGTCCAAGCGGTGACGATCCGCGAAGAAGGTCGAATACGAAAAGTCCAATGTACGCACCTACCATGAGGATATCCCCATGAGCGAAGTTTATGAATTTGAGAATGCCATATACCATGGTGTAACCAAGCGCTATGAGCGCATAGATTCCACCAAGGGTCAGGCCATTCATGAGATGCTGGAAAAACATGCCTGCACTTCCCACTTTGGACCTCCGAAACAACCCTGCAGCAATGCTGCAACATTGCTGCAACAATAAAGCAACAACCCGTACCGGGAGAATAAAGAATTGGACGAGGTCGAACCTCGTCCAACGAAGCTTCAAAACACTGTGGAAACCTCATTCAAAGGCCCCACGCCACCAACGGCTACTGGACCTGAACGAGCTTTCCGTCCTCGACTGCGAACGCTCCAAGGTATTCAGGAGTCGTGCCGTGGACCTCGTATATGCCTTGATACGCCACAAGGTCTCCGTTTGGAGCAAAGTTTATGATTCCGTTGACTCCTTCGAAGTCCTTCACCTGCTCCATACCTGTCTTTATGGCCTTGCGGTCAGTTCCAACCTTCTCTATGACGGAAACAAGAATGTATGTGGCATCGTATGCGTTTGTTGCAAACGAGTCAGGACCAATGCCCCATCTTGCAGTGTAGGCATCCTTGAACTCCTTGTTCTTGTTGGACTCTTCGACCCTGGCCGATGCCGTGTACACAACACCATCGGTATACTGGCCGGCAAGTGAGTAAATCTCCTCGCTCAGGAATCCGTCGCCGGAGAGGAATGGCTTGTCTATGCCAAGCTGGGCGGCCTGTTCGAGGATCTGGGCCATCTCTGCCGTGTAGTCAGGAAGGTATATGGCCTGTGCGTCCGTGTTCTTGAGCTTTGTCAGCTGGGTCTTGAAGTCCTTGTCGCCAACCATGAAGGTCTCTGCTGCGACGATCTGGCCACCGTCCTGCGTGAAGGCCTCGCTCATGCTCTCGTAGAGACCCTGGCTGTAGTCGTTCTTGGCATAGAGCACGGCAAGCTTCGTGTAGCCCAGAACCTGGGACCAGTACTTGCCCGCGACCTCACCCTGCAGGCCATCTGAAGGGGTCGTTCTGAATATGTAGTCGCCAACATTGGTGATATCCTTATGAGAGGCCGATGGCGTTATGATCACAATACCCTCTGCCTGTGCACGCTCTGCGACGGAGAACGTTTCACCAGTGAGGACAGGTCCTATTATGGCGCATACCTTGTCGGAAGAGCTCAGCTTCTCCATTGCAGCAAGGGCTTTCTGGGAATCGCCCTCGCTGTCCTCTGCGAACAGCTTTATGGAAGCGCCGTTTACGCCGCCCTTTGCATTGATTTCGTCAATGGCCATTTCAACGGCTTGTCTGCATAGGGTTCCGTAGTTTGCATAATCCCCTGTAAGAGGACCAATGAAACCAATCTTTACAACAGCGCCATCAGCGGAGCTTTCCTTGTCCCCGCCTGCGAAACACATCGACATGGCCAAAAGGGCCACAACTGCAAAAGCGATGATTTTCTTCATTTTCGTACTCCTTTGGAGAAATCTTTGAAGAGGAATATACAGAAAACCGTATTTTTATTCAATGAGTTGATGTTAATGTAGAAACAAAAATGTGATTGTACGGCTCTTTGTGTTCATCCTACATACCTTTGTTCAATATACGCCAATATGCGTGCTGGACATTGGATGCAGACATTGGCGCGTGTGTTGACATTATATTCCATGCAGGTACAATCCTCCTTGTTATGAAGAAAGATATAGAAGATAGAAAGGAAACCATCAAGGAGACTCCAAAGGAAAACAAGTTGGGGGTCATGCCAGTTGGAAAGCTGCTTGCAAGCATGTCCATACCAACCATGTTCTCAATGCTCATACAGGCATTGTACAACATAGTGGACAGCATATTCGTGTCCAGACTAAGCGAGAAGGCCCTCACGGCGGTATCCCTTGCGTTCCCAATGCAGAACCTCTTGATAGCGTTCGCCGTTGGAATAAGCGTTGGAATATGCTCCGTCGTATCAAGAAGGCTTGGAGAGAAGCGCGAGGACGAAGCATTCAAGGCCGCAGAGACAGGCTATGCCATCCTCCTTATATGTACAGTTGCATTCATGCTCATTGGTGTTTTCTTTTCAGGGCCTTTCTTCAGAATCTATACGAATGATCCTGAGCTCATACAGATGGGGACGTCATACCTTAGGATATGCCTCATAGTATCGCTTGGATGCTTCCTTGGAGTCTTCAACGAGAAGATCCTGCAGGCAACGGGAGACACGATACACCCAATGATAATCCAGCTCTGCGGCGCTATATTCAACATAGTGTTCGACCCAATCCTCATATTTGGATACTTTGGCTTCCCTGCCATGGGAATAGAAGGTGCTGCATACGCAACGGTTGCGGGCCAGTTCGTCAGCATGTTCGTTGGAATCTTCTATGCCAAAAGGAACCAATATGTGAACATAAAGTTCCTCAGGTTCTCCATTGACCGCAAGGCTGCCAAGGACATTCTTCAGGTTGGGCTTCCTTCAGTTGTAATGCAGGGCATTGGAACCATCATGACAAGTCTCATGAATGCAATCCTTATCACATACGAAATCGTAGCAACAACCGTCTTTGGAGTGTACTTCAAGCTGCAGTCGTTCGTGTTCATGCCGGTCTTTGGACTCAACAGCGGTCTTATGCCAATCCTTGCCTACAACTATGGGGCGAAGAACCGCGAGCGCATGATGAAGGCCATTAGGCTTGGCATGATAGTAGCGTTTGCAATCATGGTCCTTGGAATGCTTGCCTTCATGCTCATTCCAGATTCTCTGCTTGGGCTCTTCGAGGCATCGCCAAGAATGCTTGAGGTTGGAGAGGTAGCCCTCAGACGCATTGCCCTATCCTTCCCTCTTGCAGCCTTCACCATAATCCTTGGTGCACTGTTCCAGGCAATGGGCGACGGCTACATAAGCATGATAACATCCCTTACAAGGCAGATAGGCATCCTAATTCCATCGGCATGGCTTTTGGGAAAGCTCTTTGGCCTTGATGCAATATGGTTCTCCTTCATCATAGCTGAGGTCGTGGTCATAGTGCTCAGCGTCATGTTCTTTGGCAAGGAAAAGAAGAAACTGGAATTCTAAAGAAACTCAAAGCATTGAGAAGTCTGGAGGCTCCTGCAAGGGGCCTTCGTTTTTTTAGAGACCAGCATCCTTTGCCAAAATCCTTTGCCAAAGTACATCAAAATCCTGATTTTGCCCCAAAAAGCGGCATTGCTGTCACTTTTTTTATAAAAACATCGTTTTTTGTGACAATGAGTTATCCAACGTTATTCAAAAACCTTTCGAAAAGTGTGAATGGAAACCGCAGGTTTCTTGGAATTGGTAATATGAAGGGCTCTTGGAGTCTTCAACGTTACTTTCCAGGAGGTGTTTCCATGACGAAGAAGCACAACGGTTCACAGAGGGTTTTCGGAAGAAGGGGCAGAAGGGACATCCCGCTTGAGAACGATGCGATGTTCGCAGAGGTCATGCGTCGCAAGGACCTATGCATAGGTCTGCTTGAGACCATATTCGAAGGCAGGCGCATAAGGGACATCGTCTACGAGGACGGCCTCTCCCCGGAGGCCCGGAAGTACATCGCCTTCAATCCAGGCAACAAGAGCATAAGGCTGGATGTATACTTCGAGGACGGCGACACCGTCTACGACATAGAGATACAGAAGGCGGACAAGGGGAACCTCCCCAAAAGGACGAGGATGTACTCGTCCATGATGGATGCCAACATGCTGGACAAAGGCCTTGAGTACGAAGAGCTCAAGGACAGCTACGTCATATTCATATGCATGTTCGATCCTTTCGAGAAAGGTCTGGCAAGATACACGTTCCGCTCCATATGCGAGGAGGCGGAGGGCTTGCCGCTTGGCGACGGCCGCTGTATCATGTTCCTGAACACCAAGGGATCGATTGGAGAACTTGGTTCAGACATGGACGCGTTCTTCGGCTACATCAACGGAGGGGTGTCATCCATAGGCACAGGAAAGGACAGCGGCAACGAGTTCGTGGAGAGGCTGGACGAATGCGTGCT
>MSGT01000036.1 GCA_001940825.1 Sphaerochaeta sp. Phil3 | reverse complement strand
GAGGAAAACGTGAAGAACCAAAAAAAGGATGTCGAACTGGATTTTGTTTCTTCTGTGCGCTTTGAGGATGTTTCGTTCTCCTATGGCAGTGTTCCTGTTTTGGAAGGGTTTGACCTTTGCCTTTCCAAAGGCGATGCCTTGCTTCTTGGAGGAGGGAACGGAGCAGGGAAGTCTACGGTCTTGAAGCTTCTTAGAGGACTTTATGATGTGAAGGACGGTTCATTGAAGCTTGATGGCAACGATATCCGTAGGGTTTCAGTGAAATCACTTCATAGAAACATACTTTACGTTGGTCAGGATGAGGCCATTCTGAACGAAACTCCTGTGGAATACCTTCTTAGGGTCGTTGAACCTGTACTTGGAGCCTCGTTTGGAGATGACCAAGCCCGTGACGTTCTTGAAAGGGCTGGTGTAGAGGATTTCAACACTCCAATTTGTGAGAACGGTGAGTCCTTGTCGGGAGGGCAGCGCAAGAAGCTGTTGTTTTCAAAGCTTATGGCACTGTGCGATGCGTCTTCCGTCATCTTGATTGATGAGCTTCATGCCGGTCTTGATGTTGGAACGAAACTGAAGCTCGATGGCTTGATCAATAGCCTCATAGAACGAAAGGACAAGATAGTCATCGTGGTCTCTCATGAGGATGTGTCAGGTATAGACTTCAATAGAACGGTACGGTTGTGAGTCTGCTTGTCGCTTAGGCTCTGTAGCCTTCCACAAGGTCTGTCATTAGGGAGCGTATCACATCCTTGTTCTGTGGAATGTACGTTATGTGGAAGCAGTAGCTTTCAATGAGGACTATTATCCTTTGGGCTTCCTGCTGGGGTTTGATGTTCTTTGCCTTTTCGCTTGGATTGCGCTTGAGGCTTTCCCTTATGAGTCTTGAGAGGAAGAGCGAGAGCTTTGCCGTGCGGCGCTTGATGGTTTCATTGAGGTCTCCGTCGAGGTCCTTTAGTACCAGAACCAGGTTGGAGATTTCCTTTTCATGCTCATCTGCGGTATTCAGGATATCGTTCAGTAGAAGAAGAAGTCTGTCCACGGGATCCTCTATCTTGTCCCATTCCTGGCTTGAATACTTTGCAAACATTGCATCGGTTGCGTTCTTGACGGCAAAGTAGAAGATCTCGGACTTGTCCTTGAAGTACTGGTACACAGTTGTTCGTGAAAGACCACATGAAGATGCAATAAGACCAAGGCTCGTGTCTTTGTAGCCTTCCTTTGCAAAGACGTCAAGCGCTGCATAGAGTATTTCCTTCTTCCTCTGTTCGTGGTCTATATGCTTTGGCATCGTTGGTAATATAGCGCAAAAGAGGGTGTGCAGTCAAAGTTGCATGCTATGCCGCCCACTACGCTTGCAAAACCCAGTAAACTCACTACGCCTACTACTCGCACTATACCCACAAAGCCTACTAACACGCTTTAATCGTTGTTCTTTGTTGAGGGACTAAAGCGTATTAGTAAGTGTAGTTGGCGTAGAAGGCGTAGTGAGGGTAGTGGGTGGAAAAACAAAGTTGCCGTTTTGAAACTATTTTCGTATTTTAGTGCCGATGAAAGGCGAAGGGGATCGCCTGATGAAAGTGGCCCGCATTCCAGCAGGTCCAATTCAGAGGTTTTGAATAGAATATGAACTTTGATAAATTCACCATAAAGATGAAGGAAGCCCTGCAGGGGGCTGAAAACCTTGCAAACAGATACAACAACTCGGAGATTGGAAACGAGCACATGTTCCTTTCCATGCTCCAGCAGAAGGACGGCATTGCAGAGCCTTTGTTTTCAAAGGTTGGAATCAACTTCCAAAGCCTGCTTTCAGATGCCCACAACCTTGTCGATAGACTTCCAAAGGCATACGGCGGAGCCGTGAACCAGACGGTGTCCAATAGGCTGCTTCAAGTCTTGAACAACGCCCAAAGCGAAGCCGACAAGTTCAAGGACGAGTATGTAAGCACAGAGCATGTAATCCTTGCAATGCTTGACGATGAAGGAGCTGTAGGCTCACTTCTCAAGCGCTACGGCGTAACGAGGGACTCCCTAATGGAGGCCCTGCAGAGCATTAGAGGAAACCAACGTGTCACTGACGAGGATGCAGAGAGCAAATACCAGTCCCTTGAGAAATACTGCAAGGACATGACCGCTTTGGCACGCCAGGGAAAGATGGACCCTGTCATTGGCAGGGACGAAGAGATCCGCCGTGTCATGCAGGTCCTTTCCAGGAAGACGAAGAACAACCCTGTTCTCATTGGTGAACCTGGTGTTGGTAAGACCGCAATAGTCGAAGGGCTTGCACAAAGGATTGTGAGCGGAGACGTTCCTGATTCGCTCAAGGACAAGAGACTTCTTTCCTTGGACGTAGGTGCCTTGGTGGCCGGTGCAAAGTTCAGAGGCGAGTTCGAAGAGCGTCTCAAGGCCGTTGTGAATGAGATTACTCGCAGCGAAGGCAAGATTATACTCTTCATAGATGAGCTTCATACGATAGTCGGCGCAGGTGCTGCAGAGGGTTCTACAGATGCCTCCAACCTCATAAAGCCGGCTCTTGCAAGAGGTGAACTCCATGCAATTGGCGCCACTACCCTTGACGAGTACAGGAAGTACATTGAAAAGGACAAGGCCCTTGAAAGAAGGTTCCAGCCTGTGTATGCAAACGAGCCATCCGTAGAGGACACGATTGCCATACTGAGAGGACTTAAGGACAGGTACGAGATCCACCATGGTGTGAGGATCAAGGACGATGCCTTGGTCGCCGCTGCGGTGCTTTCAAACAGGTACATAACGAACCGTTTCCTTCCTGACAAGGCAATAGACCTCATAGACGAGGCTGCCAGCCAGCTCAAGATGGAGATAGAGAGCCAGCCTACGGAGTTGGACAAGATCGAGCGTAAGATACTTCAGCTCAAGATAGAGCAGCAGGCTCTTTCCAAAGAGGACGATGACTCCTCCAAGGCAAGGCTTGAGAAGATAAACGCAGAGCTTGCAGACCTCAAGACCACCCGTGATGCAATGCATCTTAGATGGGAGAACGAGAGAAACGCCATTGAAGGCATCCGGGACAAGAAATCCCAGGTGGAGAACCTCAAGAACGAAGAGGCCATAGCCGAGAGGAACGGAGACCTTTCCAAGGCTGCAGAGATAAAGCATGGAAGGATTCCATCCTTGCAGCATGAGATATCCGATATGGAGAAGCACCTGAGCGAAATCCAGGGCGACCACAAACTTTTGAAGGAAGAGGTCGATGAGGATGACATTGCAAGGATAGTCTCCTCTTGGACAGGCGTCCCAGTTGCCAAGATGCAGGGCTCCGAGATGCAGAAATACCTCAACCTTGAGAAGATCCTTTCCGAGAAGGTCATAGGTCAGGACGAGGCCATAAGCGCCGTGTCCAACGCCATTAGAAGGAACAAGACCGGCATTGGCGATGAGCACAGGCCTTTGGGTTCGTTCCTCTTTGCAGGTCCTACAGGTGTTGGTAAGACGGAGCTTGCAAAGGTCCTTGCCTCCTTCCTGTTCGACGATGAGAAGGCTCTGACAAGAATCGATATGTCCGAGTACATGGAGAAGTTCAGTGTATCCAGACTCATTGGAGCTCCTCCAGGATACGTTGGATACGACGAAGGCGGTCAGTTGACAGAGGTCGTGAGAAGAAGGCCGTACTCGGTTGTGCTCTTCGATGAGATAGAGAAGGCCCATCCTGATGTCTTCAACATCCTGCTTCAGATTCTGGACGATGGTCGTTTGACTGATGGTCAGGGTAGGTTGGTGGACTTCACGAACACCATCATAATCATGACCAGCAACCTTGGAAGCAAGCAGCTCATGGAATCTCCAACTGTAGAAGCCGGACGTGCCGCTGTGCTTGAGGTGATTCGTCAGTCGTTCAAGCCTGAGTTCATCAACAGAATAGATGAGATAATCGTGTTCAACCAGCTTGGGAAGGAGCAGATCAAGGGTATTGTGTCCTTGCAGCTCAAGAGGCTTGCAGATCGTCTTGAGAACAGAAACCTTCACCTCAAGTGGGACGACTCGGTCGTTGACCTCGTGTCCAACGCCGGATTCGATCCTGACTATGGTGCTCGTCCTATCAAGAGGGCAATACAGACCTTGGTTGAGAACCCTCTTGCCGTGGATATGCTTCATGGCAGGTTCTCGGACGGAGACTCCATTGAGCTCACCGCGCCAAACGGAGAGCTTCACATTGAGAGGGTTTCGTAAGTTTGGGGATTGTCTACATCAAACGTCCATGAAGTGTCTTTGAAAAGCACTTCGTGGACATCATAGTCCTTTAGAAGGCGATTGACAGAGCCTATGTTTGGGTTCTCTTCAATCGCCTTTTTCATTTTTGGGGAGAGAAGTACGGGGTGGCCTGGGACCTTTTGTTTGCTGCCAGCTCCGTTGTTCGTCCCAGTGGCTATGAACGGCCTTACGGCATCATGGTCCTTCAATAGGGGGATCAATGCCTTGTAGTTGGAAGGGGAGACCAACGGCATGTCCGCAAGGGATATGAAGAACGCATCTCCCTCAGGTACGTCCTTGACGGCGCATACCGTAGTTGAATACTGGCCTTCCAAGTAGTCTGCATTATGCACGAGGGTAAGCCTGACGCCTGCTTTGGAATTTCTCGCATAGTCCATGCAGGGCTCCAAAGCCTTCTCGACTTCGTCCTTCATGTAGCCGGTTGCGACCAAAAGGGTGTTCTGAAAGCCGTGGCTCTCTAGGAAAAACAATGCCTGCATGCAGCAATGGGCCACCATTGGCGTTCCTTTGTAAGGAAGGAGCATCTTGTTCCGCTCCCCCATACGGGAGGAGGTCCCTGCTGCAAGCATAACTATCGTCATAATCTCAGGCCCCTTGAAGATCAGTGCTTGCGTGCATCCTCAAGGGATGTGTCAACGTCAGTATTGAGAGGAACCGGGCAGCTTCCTGCGTTCCAGATCTGCTCTGCATACTCGCGTATGGTTCTGTCCGATGAGAACTTTCCACTGGATGCTACGTTTATGATGGCCTTCCTGTTGAACGACTTGAAATCGTCCCTGTACAGGTCAAGGGCTTCCTGATGTCTGTTTGCATACATCCTAAGGTCCGCAAAGATGAAGTAGCGGTCTTTGCAGTCGAATATGTCATGGAAAAGGTGGTCAAAGACATCGGGCTCAGAGGCGTTGAAGTAGTTGGAGCGGATGAGGTTGACGGCGCTGTTGATTTCGTCGTCCATGAGGATGAAGTCGTATGGGTCGTAGGTGGACCTCATCTTGGCAAGTTGGTCCTCCGTGTGGCCAAAGATGAAGATGTTGTCGTCTCCAACCTCCTGTGCAATCTCCACGTTGGCGCCATCGAGCGTTCCTATGGTGAGGGCTCCGTTGAGCATGAACTTCATGTTTCCGGTTCCCGATGCCTCAAGGCCTGCGGTGGATATCTGCTCGCTCAGGTTTGTGGCAGGGATTATGCTCTCTGCCATTGTGACCCTGTAGTTTGGCATGAAGTGGACCTGCAGCAGTTTGTTGGTGGATTTGTCCATGTTGACCATGGAGGCCAGGTTGTTGATGAACTTTATGGAAAGCTTTGCGTTCACGTAGCCAGGAGCGCTCTTTCCTCCAAAGAGGAACGTCGTGGGCTCGAAGCTTTGGGCGAATTCCCTATCGTTCTTGAGCCTTTGGTAGAGAAGCACTATGTTGAATGCGTTGAGAAGCTGTCTCTTGTATTCGTGGATTCTTTTCACCTGAACGTCAAAGACAGTATTTGGGTTCACCTTTATTCCGCAGTCCTTCATGAGGAACTTGGCCGCATCCTTCTTGTTCTGCTCCTTTATCTTTGCGAACTTCTCCGCAAAGGCGCTGTCATTGACATAGGGGAGGAGGCCCTTGAGCTTGTCTGCATCCGTTATCCAGTCTGCTCCTATGGCGTCTGTTATGAGGTTCGCGAGCCTTGGATTGGATGAAAGCAGCCATCGGCGGGGTGTTATTCCATTCGTCTTGTTCTGGAACTTCTCAGGATAGATTGTGTTGAACTCCGGGAACATGACGTTCTTGAGAAGCTGCGTATGGAGTTGGGCCACTCCATTGACTGCATGAGAGCCCACGATTGCAAGGTTTGCCATCCTCACGTTCTTTGGGTTGGACTCCTCTATGAGGCTGACCTTTTCGATTGCCTTTCTTTGGATGTCCGTATCCATTGGGAAGAACGTGCCTGCGTACTGCAGGAATCGGCGGTTGATTTCAAAGATTATCTGCATGTGGCGTGGAAGCAGGTTCTCCATCATTGGAACCGGCCACTTCTCCAACGCCTCGGGCATGAGCGTGTGGTTCGTATAGCCCATGCTGCGCTTGGTGATGTCCCATGCCTCGTCCCATTCAAGGTTCTCCTGGTCTATGAGGATTCTCATGAGCTCTGCAATGGCAATGGAGGGGTGTGTGTCGTTGAGCTGCACCGCAGCGTAGTCCGGGAACCTCTCCCAGTCCTCGTTCTCCCTCTTGAAGCGTCTTACGATGTCCGCAAGCGAGCACGCCACGAAGAAATACTGCTGCTTGAGCCTTAGGACCTTTCCCATGTACTGTGTGTCGTTGGGGTAGAGGACCTGGCTTATGTTCTCTGCCTGGATCTTGCTTCTCACGGCCTCCGTATAGTCGCCTTCGTTGAACTGCTCGAAACTGAAATCCTCCACGGCCTTCGCACTCCACAGCCTTAGGGTGTTTACCGTCTTTCCCCCAAAACCGATGATTGGCATGTCGTATGCCATGCCAAGGACTTTGTCTGTGTCAACCCATTTGTAGTAGTCCTTGCCGTTTTCCCGTATGACGTCCACACGGCCGCCAAAGTTGACCGTGTAGCACAGGTCCGTCCTTGGAATCTCCCATGGATTGCCGTAGCGAAGCCAGTTGTCCGGCTGCTCCATCTGGTAGCCGTTTCTTATTTGCTGGCGGAATATTCCGTAGTTGTACCTTATCCCATATCCAAAAGAAGGGATTTCAAGGGTTGCAAGGGAGTCCAGAAAGCATGCTGCAAGTCTGCCAAGACCCCCGTTTCCAAGCCCGGCATCCGGTTCTACGTCTGCAAGCTCTTCGTATGTATAGCCAAGGTCCTTGAGGGCTTTGGTCACTTCGTTCTCAAGTCCCATGTTGGTTATGTTGTTGGTCATGGCTCGTCCCATGAGGAATTCAAGGGAGAGGTAGTAGACCCTTTTTGCCTTTGCCTTGGCCTGTTCCTTCCTTGAAATGTCCCATTGGTGGATTATCCTGTCCCTTATGGTGAGGGCCAACGCCTCGTATCTTCCTTCCATGGTTGTATGGAAGACATCCGCATCCTGTGTGTATTTGAGGTGCTCAGCAAAGTCCCGCTCTATGGCGGAGCTGCTGTGGGATATCCTTGTATTCTCTTTCGTTTTAGCCATCTTTGAGCCGCCTTTGGCTTTGCCTTTTGGTTTTTCTTTAAAACCGCAGCTTGATTTATCCTTTTGTTTGAAAGGAATTAGACAAAACCAACGTTATTGTATCACAAAAAAAGGTGCATATCAATTGAAAGATGTGCGCGCATACGCGCTAGGGAGTGGTGCTCGTGAGGTTAGACTCAGGGATATCGGTCTATGTCAGGGGAGTGCAAAGACCGTGTGGGCAATGGCCCTGTGTGCAATGTTGATACATTGGTTAATAAGTTATTGACAAAGTAGTTGCGTTTTTGCTACCTTACATTTTGCATGTTTCCGTGCTGTTATTATGCCCTTGTAGCTCAGTCGGTAGAGCACAACCATGGTAAGGTTGGGGTCAGCGGTTCAAATCCGCTCGAGGGCTTTATTTATATATGGCGAATGCATGTATGGAAAAAGAGAAGGGCATTTGCCCTAAGGAGTTATAGATATGGCAGACAAAAAGAAAAGTCCTGTTGAAAAGATCGCTCTCCAGTGCTCCGAGTGCAAGAGGAAGAACTATACAACAGAAAAGAACCGCCGTAACAATCCGAACAAGCTTGAGCTTATGAAGTATTGTCCGTTCGATCGCAAGCATACTCTGCACCGTGAAACAAAGGTAAAGTAAGCTTGGGGTTTTGAAATAGAGGAATATAGGCCAGTAGCTCCAACGGTTAGAGCACTGGTCTCCAAAACCGGGTGTTGGGGGTTCGAATCCCTCCTGGCCTGTAGAACCTCTGTTTGGGAGTATTAGATGAAGAAACTTTTCAAATACTTTAAAGAATGTCGTCTAGAGATGAAGAAGGTCGCATGGCCAAACAAGACCATGATTCTTTCATCGACGAAGATCGTCATCATTACGACCATCGTCTTTGCAGTCCTTCTTGGTCTCACAGATTTCCTTCTTCTCAAGGCAATGTCCTTGATTTTCTAAGGAAGGTTTAGATGGCAAGAGGCTGGTATATCGTACACACCTACTCGGGTTACGAGCAGAAGATTGAGAAACTCATCCGCAGAATGATGGAGACCGACAGCGACTTCGCATCGGTCTGCCTTGATGTTAAGGTTCCATTCGAGACCCTTGTGGAGAACAAGGACGGTGTCAGAAAGGAAGTGAAGCACAAGGTCCTTCCTGGTTACATTCTCGTTGAGCTCGATATGCCTGAAGACGATTCATGGAAGCGCTATTGCTCTCAGATCAAGCGCATCCAGGGCGTGACCGGGTTCCTCGCCGCCACCAGGTCCTCGAAGCCGATCCCACTTACGAAGGATGAGATGAACAACATCCTTCAGAAGACCGGTGAGATAAAGGCTGAAAAGGCATTCAGACCCAAGCAGAGTTTCAACGAAGGGGAGACCGTCAAGGTCATCGACGGACCGTTCTCCGGCTTTACCGGTGTCATCGAGGAGATCAACACCGAGAAGGGCCGCATAAGGGTTTCCGTGGAGATCTTTGGAAGACCTACCCCTGTCGAGATAGAGTTCAACCAGGTCGAGAAGGTCTGATTGGGCTTCGTCTGCGTACCGGACGTTGCGTAGACGGTTCAAATGACATACGTTCAAGGAGGGGAACTGAGGTTCCCTCTCGATTTGCATTGAATTACTCCTCTTCGAGGATTCGATGGTCTTTTGGTGTCATGGGCGGGTTCGTTCGTGGCGGCTTGGAGACCTTTGGAAGATTCGAAAAGGTGGGAGCCTGATCGTATGACAGGCGTTAATACCAGCGTGGAGGTCTGAACTTTTCCGCCAACTCAGGCGAGGCCTCGCACGTAAGGAGAAAAATATGGCAAAGAAAAAGGTTACTGCAATAATCAAGTTGCAGTGTCCAGCCCAGAAGGCCACACCGGCTCCTCCAATCGGTCCGGCTCTTGGTCCTCACGGGGTAAGCGCACCACAGTTTGTCCAGCAGTTCAACGAGAAGACAAGACAGTTTGAACCAGGCTTGACAGTTCCAGTCGTAATCACGGTTTACGCAGACAGAACATTCTCTTTCATTCTGAAGACCCCTCCAGCAGCAGTCCTCATCAAGAAGGCTCTTGGACTTCAGAAGGCCAGCGGTGTTCCTAACAAGCAGAAGGTCGGAACCCTCTCTCAGGTCCAGCTTGAGGAGATTGCAAAGACCAAGATGCCTGACCTCAATGCCAACGACATCGAGGCTGCAAAGCGCATTATCGCTGGAACGGCGAGAAGCATGGGCGTGGAGGTGGAAAAATGAAGCACGGCAAGAAGTATCAGGAAGCTGTCAAGAAGTATGACAGATCAAAGGTCTATGGCCTTGCTGAAGCTGCAGCACTCGTAAAGGAGCTTTCATTTGCAAAGTTCGACGAGACTGTAGAGCTCCACATCAAGCTTATGCTCAAGAAGAGCCAGAGCGTCAGAGACACCGTCGTCCTTCCAAACCAGTTCTCAGCTGAGAAGAAGGTCCTCGTCTTCGCAAAGGGTGACAAGGCTCAGGAAGCTTTGGATGCAGGCGCAACATACGTTGGCGATGCAGACCTCATTGAGAAGATCCGTGGCGGTTGGATGGATTTCGATGTAGCAGTCGCAACTCCAGACATGATGAAGGATGTTGGACGTCTTGGTCCTATCCTTGGTAGAAGAGGTCTCATGCCTAACCCAAAGACACAGACCGTCACCATGGATATCAAGGGTGCTCTTGCAGAGCTCCGCAAGGGAAGAACCGAGTTCCGCTCCGACAAGACCGGTGTCGTCCACATGGCGATTGGAAAGGTTTCCATGGATGCTGACAAGATTGCTGAGAACGCAGATGTCGCAATCAAGGAGATCTTCAGAAGAAAGCCAGCTGATGCAAAGGGTGATTTCATCGTCAGCACAGCTCTTGCTTCCACCATGGGTCCTGGCGTCTCCATTGATGCCAAGGAAGTTCTGTAATAGGCGAGGTGAAGTATGGAATATCACGTAAAGGTAAACGAGACTAAAGAAGCCGCTGTAAAGCAGCTTAAGGAAGAGTTTGGTCAGTACTCCGGATTCATCTTCGCAGACTATCGTGGTCTTACGGTTGCTCAGATCTCTGATCTCAGAAAGCAGCTCAGGGCCAAGGATGCTGTGTGCCGTGTCGTCAAGAACCGCTATGCAAAGATTGCAATGAAGGAGCTTGGACACGAGGGTGTAGATGACAAGTTGGTTGGACCAACTGCAATCGTCCTTGCCAAGGGTGATGAGCAGAGCGCAATCGCAAAGATCGTCGTCGATGCACAGAAGGGAACCGACAACAAGCTTAAGGTTCGCGGTGGATTCCTTGATGGAAGAGCTTTCGATGCAGCTGAAGTGGATGCATTCTCCAAGCTCCCAGGCAGACTCGACCTCATCAGCCACCTCATGGCTACGATGATGGCTCCTGTCCAGAAGGTCGCTGCAACACTCCTCGCCTACCAGGAGAAGTTGGAAGGCAAAGCCCCTGCAGAAGAGGCCAAAGCAGAGTAACAACGGTTCTAGTCTTCATAGTACCATGCTATGACCGTTGAAAATAAAATCTTACAAAGGAGAAGATAATATGGCTACAAGAGATGAGATTCTAGAGTCAATTGCAAACATGACCGTAATGGAGGTTGCAGACCTCATTAAGGCTATGGAAGAGAAGTTTGGTGTTACAGCCGCCGCTGCAGCTGTTGCTGTCGCTGCAGGTCCTGCTGCTGCCGCTGAGGAAGTCGAGGAGAAGACAGAGTTCGACGTCATCCTCAAGTCCTTCGACGCTGCAAAGAAGATCGCTGCAATCAAGGCAGTCAGAGAAGTCAGCGCAGAGCTTGGACTCAAGGAAGCCAAAGAGCTTGTTGAGGCTGGTGGAAAGGTCAAGGAGGGAATCTCCAAGGCTGATGCCGCTGCTGTCAAGGAGAAGCTTGAGGCTGCAGGCTGCGTAGTTGAGGTAAAATAATCGATTTTACAGCAGAACCTCCCGGGTCCATTGGGCCATGGGAGGGTTTCTGTCTTTTTTGTTTTTTGTTTTCACGCCATGATTTGATGGCATTTATCACTGATTTGGGGGTACACGATGGTTGCCAAAGGCAAGCCCATAAACAGAACCTATATCGGAGCGGAATACGATGAAGTGTGCGAGCTTCCGGATTTGATTGGAATCCAGAAGGACTCATACGAGAGCTTCCTCCAGAGCAACAAGCTTAGGAAGGGAGAGCCTGTCGATGAAAAGTGCGGTCTTGAAGAGGTCTTCAGGTCAATCTTCCCAATCGAGGGGCCAAACGGCGAGATGAGCCTTAGATATGAGTCTTACTCTCTTGATTTCGACAATATCAAATTCTCGGAGACCGAATGCAAGAAGAAGGGACGCACATACAGTGTTCCACTCCGTGCTGTGATCAGTTTGGCTCTTGCTGCAAACGATGAGCTCAGGGAGAAGGAGATTTTCCTTGGGGACATTCCTCTCATGACAGACAGAGGAACGTTCATCATCAACGGAGCCGAGAGGGTTGTCGTAAGCCAGATCCACAGATCCCCAGGTGTCATTTTCACCAACGAAAAGGGCGTATATTCTTCAAGGATAATCCCATACCGCGGCTCTTGGCTCGAGTTTGAGATTGACGAGAAGAAGCGTGTAATCGCCGCCAAGATCGACAGAAAGAAGAGAATCCTTGGCACCCTGTTCCTCAGGGCCATTGGATACAACACAAGAGAGAAGATCATTGCGGCGTTCTATGCCTCCAAGACAATGGAGCTCAACGACCAGACCAAGGAAGCCTTCGACGGACAGTATCCTGCAAAGGACATCTACGCAATGGTGGATGGAAAGGAAGTCAAGGTGTTCCAGGCCGGTACAGCATTGAACGCCAACGATATAGACACCCTCATTGGCTTGGGAGTCCAGAGCATAGACGTTGTGGACATGCAGGCCGAGGGGTCGCTTCATAGCGACATAGTCCTCAACTGCTTTGCAATAGAGGAATCAAAATACACCAACAGCGGTGTGAGCGACGAGCCTACAAAGGAAGAGGTCCTAAGCCACATCTACAGCGTACTCATGCCTGGTGAGATGATCACCACTGAGAGAGGGGAGAAGGAGCTTCCTGAGATGTTCTTCTCTTCTCGCCGCTACGACCTTGGAGCGGTCGGCCGCTATAAGCTCCACAAGAAGTTCTATGCAGGAGACGAGGACTCCCAGTTCGATGAGAACCTTACGGTCCTTACTCCAGATGACATCGTCAACACCATGAAGTTCCTTATCAAGGTGTTCATCCATGAAGAAAGCCTGGATGATATAGACCACCTTGGAAACCGTCGTGTAAGAAGCGTTGGAGAACTCCTCCAGCAGCAGCTCAAGGCTGCATTCTCACGCATGGAGAGGATTGCGAAGGACCGCATGAACACCAACCCTGAGGCTGCAAAGCCGCAGGACCTCATTTCCAACAAGCCAATCGTGGCCGCAATCAAGGAGTTCTTTGGTTCATCCCAGTTCTCGCAGTTCATGGATCAGATCAATCCTCTTGCAGAGCTTACCCACAAGAGAAGACTCACCGCTTTGGGAAGCGGTGGACTCAACCGCGACCGCGCAGGATTCGAGGTCAGAGACGTCCACTACACCCACTACGGAAGGATGTGTCCAATCGAGACCCCTGAAGGTCCAAACATTGGTCTTATCGTCTCTCTTGCGAACTACACCAGAATAAACAAGTATGGCTTTCTTGAGACCCCTTACAGAAAGGTCGTGGACGGCAAGGCCACGAAGGAAGTCAAATTCCTCGATGCATACGATGAAGAGAGATACTTCATTGCAAACGCAAACGCCAAGCTCAACAAGGATGGTTCGTTTGCAGAGAAGATGGTCCCTGTCCGTAACAAGGGGGACTACTCCACACGCAGACCTGAAGAGATCAAGTACATGGACGTATCTCCAAAGCAGGTAGTGTCCGTTGCCGCATCCCTCATTCCGTTCCTTGAGCACGACGACGCCAACAGAGCCCTCATGGGTTCCAACATGCAGCGTCAGGCTGTTCCTCTTCTTTTCCCAGAAGCTCCAAGGGTTGGTACTGGAATGGAGACCAAGACAGCCTACGATACAGGTGTCCTCATCAAGGCAAAGCGGGGAGGAAAGGTCGTATACGTCTCATCTACGAGGATCGACATAAAGGTCAACCCAGCTGAGTGCGAGATAGAGGGAGAGGTGGACAAGTACGAAGTCCAGAAGTTCCAGAGAACGAACCAGGATACATGCTTCACACAGACTCCTATCGTAAGCAACGGACAGGTCGTCAAGGCCGGTGACGTCATTGCAGACGGACCAGCGACTGACAGAGGCGACTTGGCTCTTGGAAGGAACATCCTCGTTGGATTCGTTCCATGGAACGGATACAACTACGAGGACGCCGTTCTCATTTCAGAGAGGGTCGTAAAGGATGATATCTATACGTCCATACATATAAAGGAGTTCACGACCGATATCAGAGAGACCAAGCTTGGTCCCGAGAAGCTCACCCGTGACATTCCAAACACAAATGAGAAGATGCTTGAGATGCTTGATGAAGAGGGCATCGTCAAGATTGGAACCATGGTACATCCTGGTCACATCCTTGTTGGAAAGGTCACTCCAAAGAGCGAAAGCGACATGACTCCTGAATTCAAGCTCCTCAACTCCATCTTTGGAGAGAAGGCGAAGGAAGTCCGTGATACGTCGCTCAAGGTTCCACACGGAACTGAAGGCATCGTCATAGACGTACAGCGCCTCAAGAAGAGCGAAAGCGATGAGCTCCCTCCAGGAGTGGAGGAGTCCATCAAGGTCCTCATCGCCACAAAGAGAAAGCTCCGTCAGGGTGACAAAATGGCTGGAAGACACGGAAACAAGGGTGTTGTGTCCAGAATCCTTCCTGAAGAGGACATGCCGTTCATGGAAGACGGTACTCCACTTGATGTCTGTCTCAACCCTCTTGGCGTTCCTTCACGAATGAACATTGGACAGCTCATGGAGACCCAGCTCGGTTGGGCTGCAGTCAAGCTTGACCAGTGGTACTCCACTCCTGTGTTCCAGAGTGCATCCATGGAGCAGATCGAAGAGAAGATGAAGGAAGCAGGGCTTCCAGTCAACTCCAAGACGACTCTGTATGATGGAAGGACAGGCGTTCCGTTCGTGAATCCTGTATTTTGCGGATACATCTACTACCTCAAGCTGCATCACCTCGTAGACGACAAGATGCATGCAAGAAGCACGGGACCTTATTCGCTTGTCACTCAGCAGCCGTTGGGAGGAAAGGCCCAGTTCGGTGGTCAGAGACTTGGAGAAATGGAGGTATGGGCACTCGAAGCATATGGTGCAGCCAACACTCTCCAGGAGCTTCTCACCATCAAGAGCGACGACATGAACGGTCGTGTGAAGATCTATGAGAGCATCGTCAAGGGCGAGCCTTCTTCAAGTGCAGGTATGCCTGAGGCGTTCAACGTCCTCGTCCAGGAAATCCGTGGACTTGCTTTGGATATGAGCGTCTACGATTCCAAGGGCAAGCAGGTTGCTCTCACAGAGCGTGACGAAGAGATAATCAACAAGAAGGGTCTTTGATTCAGGGAGCTGCAAAGATGAAAGATATTCAAGATTTCGACAGTGTAATGATTAAGCTGGCTTCTCCAGAGCAGATCAAGGCTTGGTCTTACGGAGAGGTTAAGAAACCGGAAACCATAAACTACAGAACTCTCAGACCTGAGAGGGAAGGACTTTTCTGCGAAAAGATCTTTGGAACCACGAAGGAATGGGAATGCTACTGCGGAAAGTTCAAGTCTATCCGCTACAAGGGTGTAGTCTGCGACAGATGCGGCGTTGAAGTAACCAACGTCAAGGTCCGCCGTGAAAGGATGGGCCACATAACCCTTGCTTCCCCAGTCTCCCATATCTGGTACTACAGAAGCGTCCCTTCCCGTATGAGCCTCCTTTTGGACATTTCCAAGACGGCTCTCCAGAGCGTCCTCTACTACGAGAAGTACATCGTCCTCAACCCTGGCGACACGGAGCTCAAGTACAAGCAGCTCCTCACAGAGGAGGAGTACATCAACGCCCGCGAGCAGTATGGTGATTCCTTCACAGCCAGCATGGGTGCAGAGGCTATAAGGATCCTTCTTGCAGACCTTGACCTCAAGGCGTTGAGCGAGGAACTCCGGGCCCAGATGAGGGATAAAGGTTCCAAAACCGCAGACAAGAGGCTTCTCAAGAGGATCGAGGTCGTGGAAAACTTCCGCGACAGCGACAACAAGCCTGAGTGGATGATCCTAACGGTCATCCCTGTAATCCCACCAGATCTCAGACCAATGGTTCAGCTCGATGGTGGAAGGTTCGCCACAAGCGACCTCAACGATCTTTACAGACGTGTAATCAACAGAAACAACAGACTCCAGAGACTCATAAGCCTCCACGCTCCTGACATCATCGTTAGAAACGAAAAGAGAATGCTTCAGGAAGCCGTCGATGCATTGTTCGACAATTCCAAGAGAAAGCGTGGTGCCGTAAAGGGTGCAAACAGCAGACCTCTCAAGTCATTGTCAGACATGCTCAAGGGTAAGCAGGGACGTTTCAGACAGAACCTCCTTGGAAAGCGTGTAGACTACAGCGGAAGATCCGTAATCGTCGTTGGACCTGAACTCAGAATCCACCAGTGCGGACTTCCTTCAAAGATGGCCCTTGAGCTCTACAAGCCTTTCCTTATGAAGAAGCTTGTCCAGAGCGGACTTGCATCCAATGTCAAGAAGGCCAAGACACTTGTCGAGCAGGAGACCTCCGATGTATGGTCAGTCCTCGACGAGGTTGTCAAGGAGCATCCTGTCATGCTCAACAGAGCACCTACGCTCCATAGACTTGGAATCCAGGCCTTTGAGCCTGTCCTTGTGGACGGAAAGGCGATCAAGCTCCATCCTCTCGTATGTCATGCATTCAATGCCGACTTCGATGGAGACCAGATGGCAGTGCACGTACCTCTCACACAGGCTGCACAGCTTGAGTGCTGGACCCTCATGCTCAGCGCCACCAACCTCTTGGACCCTGCAAACGGAAAGCCTATCGTCTATCCTTCGCAGGACATGGTCCTTGGAATCAACTACCTCACGAGAGCCAAGAACAACGACAAGGGACAGGGCCGCTACTACGACAACCTGGATGAAATCCAAATGGCCATAGAAGCCGGAAGCCTTTCGTACAACGCAAAGATTGGCTACAGGCTTCCTGACGGATACAGGTTCACATATCCAAAGGACGAAGAGGACTACACGACTCCTGGAAGGCTTCTCTTCTACGATTCCCTTCCAGAGGTCAATGGAATAGGGTTCAAGGACTACTGCAACAAGTGCTTTGGAGACAAGGATCTCAAGAAGCTCATCTCCCAGGCCCTCAAGACAAGTCCAAACTCCGTAGTCGTCAAGCTCGTCGATGCTATCAAGGACGTAGGTTTCAAGTATGCAACGGTCTTTGGTGCAACGATTGGTCTGTCTGACATGATAATCCCTGACTCCAAGAAGACTCTTGTGGATGAAGCCAACGAAAAGCAGGCAGAGGTCCTTGAGCAGTACCATCATGGTCAGATCACTCAGGAAGAGCGCTACAACAGACTCATCGACATTTGGTCCCAGACCAACGAGCAGCTTGCCGACGAACTTATGGCAAAGCTCCGTGAGAGCCAGAATGGATTCAACCCGTTGTTCCTCATGGCCGATTCCGGTGCTAGAGGTTCCAAGACTCAGATCCGTCAGCTTGGTGGTATGCGTGGTCTCATGTCAAAGCCTAATGGCGACATCATCGAGTTCCCAATCAAGTCGAACTTCAAGGAAGGCCTTTCGATTATCGAGTTCTTCATTTCGACGAACGGTGCAAGAAAGGGTCTTTCCGATACAGCTCTCAAGACAGCTGAAGCCGGTTACCTTACGAGAAGGCTTGTCGATATCTCCCAGGATGTCGTCATCAACATGGACGACTGCGGAACCATCAACGGCATAGTGAGAACTGCAATCAAGGACGGCGATGAGATCATTGCTCCTTTGGCCGACAGAATCACAGGCCACTACACGCTTGAGAACGTCGTGGATCCAAACACTGGTGAGATCATTGTTCCAATCGACCATGAGATCACCGACGAAGAGGCCAAGAGAATAGAGGATGCCGGTGTCGAGGGCGTTCTCGTAAGGACGGTCCTCACCTGTGAAGCCAAGCACGGCGTTTGCCGCAAGTGCTACGGAAGGAACCTTGCAACGAACAAGCCTGTCAGCGTTGGCGAAGCAGTTGGCATCATAGCTGCCCAGTCCATTGGACAGCCAGGTACTCAGCTCACGATGAGAACCTTCCACGTTGGAGGTACGGCTTCCACAAGCGCTGAGGAGAACAGCATCACCTTCAAGCACCCTATCTATGTAACGAAGCTCACAGGAAACACTGTCATAAGGGAAGAGGATGGTGCAAAGCTCCTTACCAGAAAGGGCTACATATACTACAGGCATGTTCTTGAGGAGTTCGAATACTCCAAGAAGACGAAGCTTGCCGATGGCGTTGAGGATGGCTCCAAGATTACAGGAAACACCATTGTCTGCACCAATGGAAAGCAGCAGTGCGTGTGTGGAATCAAGGGTGGAATCGTGAAGATCCTTGATGACAAGGTCCTCGTTCTTGGTCCAGAGGAAAGGATTGATGCAAGAGCCGGTTCGGAGGTCAAGGTACAGGAGAACACCTATGTCAAGACAGGCGATGCCCTCATGACGTTCGATCCGTTCTCAGAGCCTATCATCTCCGAGTACGACGGTATGGTCAGGTACGTTGACCTCACTTTGGGAACCACGCTTCTCAAGGAAGTCAATGAAGAGACCGGTATCATTGGATACCGTGTCACGGACCACTCCTTGGAGAACGTTGAACCTCGCCTTGAAATCGTGGACGTAAACGGCAACGTATGCGCTTCCTACCTCCTTCCAGGATCCTCCTACATTCAGGTTGGAGACGGAGAGATGGTGACCAAAGGACAGGTCGTTGCAAGACTTCTCATGGCCAGCGTCAAGACAAAGGACATCACCGGTGGTCTTCCAAGGGTTGGAGAGCTCTTCGAGGCAAGAAAGCCAAGGAACATCGCAATCCTTGCTCAGGCAAGCGGCGTAGTCAAGTTTGGTCCTGTCGTCAAGGGTAAGAGGGTCGTCATCGTCACTGACGAGTTTGGCAAGGAATACAAGCACCTTATCCTTCTTGGTAAGCACATCCTTGTAAGGGAAGGGGACCATGTAGAAGCAGCCGAGCGCCTCTGCGATGGAAACATGGATCCGCACGACATCTTGGCCATCTCCGGAGAGAATGCACTTCAGCAGTTCCTTCTCAACGAAGTCCAGGAGGTCTACAGACTCCAGGGCGTAGATATAAACGACAAGCATCTTGGAATAGTCGTAAGACAAATGCTCAAGAAGGTCGAGATCCTCAAGGTTGGAGATACGAGGTTCATCCTTGGTCAGAAGGTTGACAAGTTCAAGTTCCATGAGGAGAACGCAAGGGTCATGGCCGAGGGCGGACAGCCTGCAATCGCAAGACCTTGCCTGCTTGGTATAACCAATGCATCCCTGTCGATCGACTCGTTCGTCAGTGCCGCTTCCTTCCAGGAGACGACCAAGGTCTTGACAAACGCAGCGATTGCTGGTAGTAGAGATGAATTGCGCGGACTTAAGGAGAACGTCATCATTGGACACTTGATTCCTGCCGGTACAGGTATGAAGTGCTACAGAGATGTCAAACTTAAGGACGAGGATACGTTGGCTCTCAGCGATAGAGTCGAGTCCGTAATGAGCGCCAGAGCTCAGGACGACGATGACGACATCGAGGATCTTGCTGATATGTCTACCGAGGGCGAAGAAGAGGATTTCGTTGGCGATGACGATTTCGCCGGCGATGAGGAGTGATTCCATCCGTTTCTTTGTCAGCTGAACTCGGTTAGAGATACAAGGGCTGCATCTTTGGTTTCCTTTGATGCGGCCCAACGTCATCCGTATGGATGGCTTATTTGCGTACACGGCAGTTGTTCCGTTGACGGTTGTCCCGGAAGCGTCGTATACGGTGAGGAGTAGCATAATGCCTACAATTAACCAACTGATCAGAAAAGGTCGTTCAAAGGTTACACACAAGACCAAGTCCCCTGCATTGGAGGGCTGCCCACAGAAGCGTGGTGTCTGCACAAAGGTCATGACTGTAACGCCTAAGAAACCTAACTCAGCTTTGAGAAAGGTTGCTCGTGTCCGTCTTTCCAACGGTATCGAAGTTACAGCATACATTCCTGGTATTGGACACAACCTTCAGGAGCACTCAGTCGTTCTGCTCCGTGGTGGTAGAGTAAAGGACCTTCCTGGTGTTCGTTATCACATCATCCGTGGTACTAAGGATACTCAGGGTGTCACCGACAGAAAGAGAAGCCGCTCCAAGTACGGTACAAAGAAGCCAAAGGCTTGATGAGGAGGTATCTTTATGTCAAGAAGAACTAATGCACCCGTTAGAGAAATCCTTCCGGATTCTGTATACAACAGCGTTGTCGTCGAGAAGTTCATCAATCGCATGATGCTTGATGGAAAGAAGTCCGTCAGCACACGCATCCTCTATGATGCAATGAAGATCATGGGCGAGAAGACAGGCGATGCTCCTATCGATGTCTTCAACAAGGCCCTTGACAACGTCAAGCCTGTCGTCGAGGTAAAGTCAAAGAGAGTTGGTGGAGCTACATATCAGGTTCCTACTGAGATCCGCGAGCCAAGACGCGAAGCCCTTGCAATGCGCTGGATAATCGCAGCAGCACGCGGACGCTCTGGCAAGTCCATGAGCGAGAAGCTTGCAGCCGAGATGCTTGATGCATACGCAAACACAGGTTCCGCATTCAAGAAGAAGGAAGACATGCACAGAATGGCAGAAGCCAACAAGGCTTTCAGCCACATCAGGTTCTAATTCCTTTTTGGAATCTACTACTTATGAAAAGGCCCAGGTTCAGCTCCGGGCCTTTCTTGTTCTTCACAGCCATAACTTCGTCAGTTCGAACAATGCCGTACAGATAGTACTGTCATTGTTCTCCTTCCTTGTTCTGACTGTGAATAACTGCGAAAGTAAACTTTCTTTTTTTTTGCGCGGTCTACGTTGTCGCTTCAGCATAGGTCGTACAGATAGTACTGCCCTATGCTTCGTTCCTAGTATCCCACCGCAAACAACTGCGAAATCGAGCTTTCTTGTTTTTTGCGCGGTCTACGTTGTCAGTTCACTCAAGCCGTGCAGGTCTGATGGATGCTTTTCTTCTCCTTTGTGGATTTCAGCCGTTTAGGAAGAAATTTTTCTTCAGTACTTGTCAATTATGGGTTTTGTGAAGAAAACCAGTATGGCTAGGACCTATGGTTAGGTTTGAAGATGAGGGGTTTGGGTGACTAGTGAGTGTTTCCTTCAACTCCTTCTGTTGTCATTAGATGTCGTTGTGTAGTTAGTATTCACCATGGGTGGTTAGGATGCATGTTCAGGGCTTTTCCTCCATGGTTATGGCTGCCCAAAATGCAAAATGAATAGAAATCGCTATTTCCCTACGGTGCTTTTGATGCTAACAGTTTGGCATACAGGTTCGATGCGGTGCGGTGGGCACAAGGACATCGGGCTGGAGGAGGAATGGCATGGGTGCAGGAAAGCTTTGTATCTTGGGGGATTCGGTTCTCAAGGGTATTCAGTGGGATGAGGCCTCCTCAAGGCATGTGACGCGCAATGAGCTTGGCTGGGAGGAGATTGCCGACAGGGCAGGGATGAAGGTGGAGAACCTGAGCAAGTTCGGGTGCACCGTCACCAAGGCATGGGATTTCGTCCAGAAGAGGATGTCCAACGGCCTTCTCAAGTGCATGCCTGATATGGTCATCATGGATTTTGGCGGCAACGATTCGGATTTCAATTGGAAGGCTGTGAGCGAAAGGCCTCTTGATGTGCATGACCCCAACACGGATATAAGCACTTTCATTGGTACCTACGAGACCATGCTGGATGCCATGGTTAAGAACGGCGTGAAGCCTGTCATTACGACGTTGGTTCCGGTGCAGAGCGAAAAGTATTTCGAGTGGTTCTGCAAGAACATGAACCTTGACAGGGCCAGCGTTATGAGCTGGCTTGGCGTCGTTGAGAGGATAGAGCACTTCCAGCTGACGTACTCGGAGGCCGTTCAGGGCATAGCTGCAGGACGGGACATACCTTTGGTCGATATCCGCAAGGCGTTCGAGGACGAGAAGGGCGCTGACCTGATGTGTGCGGACGGAATCCATCCCAACACCAATGGACAGCATCTCATACATGAGTGCTTCGATGCCTTCATGGGAGACTGTCTGACGTTTTGAGTCGTTTTGAGTCGTTTTGAAAGGGCCCTTTAATTCATTAAAGAAAAGAAATTGCCTTTTTTCGAATGATGCTTGACATGACATGGCGCTTTGGTCTATATTAGCCAAGGTGTCTTGTCATGGGTATGCCCTAAAAGTACCTTATGTGCAAGATTCTAGAGCCAAACCAATCATTTTAGGGGTGATAAGGTGGTTCCAGAAACACGGTTTTTACAAATTGTGCTATGTCGGTTTCCCAAGACGTTGGGGCTTCGACCTCTGGATTCCTTCTTTTTAGTAACTCATGAAATAGAATAGGTTTGTCTCGATGGTAAGTTGGTAAAGGCTTTGTGCCTTTAGAGCACATTCTTTTATTTTTATTGGATTTGTGACAAAAGGTCACAAGGAGGACATGATGGCTAAAGAGAAGTTTGAGAGAACCAAGCCACACGTAAACGTTGGTACTATTGGTCACGTTGACCACGGTAAAACAACTCTCACAGCTGCAATCACACAGTATTGCGCAAGAAAGTACGGCGACAAGCTCATGAACTACGATGAGATTGACAACGCACCAGAAGAGAAGGCCAGAGGAATAACCATCAACACAAGACACGTTGAGTATCAGTCTGACAACAGACACTATGCTCACGTCGACTGCCCGGGCCACGCAGACTACATCAAGAACATGATCACTGGTGCTGCACAGATGGACGGTGCAATCATCGTCGTTGCTGCTGATGACGGTGCTAAGGCACAGACAAGAGAGCACATCCTTCTCGCAGGACAGGTTGGTGTTCCTGCAATCATCGTTTTCATCAACAAGATGGACCAGATCGATGACCCAGAGCTCGGCGACCTCGTTGAAGAAGAGATGAGAGATCTCCTCAACAGCTACGGTTTCGACGGCGACAACTGCCCAGTCATCAAGGGATCTGCATACAAGGCAATGACAGAGCCAGACAACCCAGAGGCAACAAAGTGCATCGAAGAGCTGCTTCAGGCCATGGATTCCTACATCCCACTTCCTGCAAGAGCAACAGATCTTCCATTCCTTATGCCAATCGAGGACATCTTCTCGATTTCCGGTCGTGGAACAGTTGTCACTGGTAGAGTCGAGTGCGGTGTCGTTCATGTAAACGACCCAGTTCAGATCGTTGGTATCCGCGAGACACGCGACACAGTCGTCACTGGCGTCGAGATGTTCAACAAGCTCCTTGACGAAGGTCAGGCCGGTGATAACATTGGTGCTCTTCTCAGAGGCGTTGACAAGAAGGAAGTCGTCAGAGGACAGGTCCTTGCAAAGCCAAAGTCGATCACACCTCACACAAAGTTCATTGGAACAGTCTACGTTCTTTCCAAGGAAGAGGGTGGCCGCCACAGCGCATTCGTTGCTGGTTACAGACCTCAGTTCTATTTCAGAACAACTGACGTCACTGGTACAGTAAGCCTCCCAGAGGGTGTCCACATGGTCATGCCTGGTGATCACACCAGCCTCATCGTTGAGCTTATTCACCCAATCGCAATGGACAAGGGTCTCCGCTTCGCTATCCGTGAAGGTGGAAGAACAGTCGCATCCGGTCAGGTAACTGAGATTCTCGAGTAGTTTTTGATTCGAATGTCTTGCCTGGAGACAATGCTCCGGGCAAGACCTGATTTTTGGAGGAAAAATGGCTAACGATAGAATTCGCGTTAGACTGAGAGGTTTTGACGTTGAGCTCGTAGAACAGAGCGCAATGTCCATTGTACAGACAGTTGTTAAGGCTGGAGCAAAGGTCTCTGGTCCAGTACCTCTCCCAACCCGCATTAACAAAATCACTGTTTTGAAGTCACCGTTCGTAAACAAGAAATCACGCGAACAGTTTGAGATGAGAACCCACAAGAGGTTGATTGATATTCTGGATCCTACAGACAAGGTCATGGAGGCTCTTATGAAGCTTGAGCTCCCGGCTGGTGTTGATGTAGAGATAAAGCAGTAATGAGGTAAGAGATGTTAGGGCTTATCGGAAAGAAAGTTGGCATGACACAGGTGTTCGACGAGAAAGGCAGACTTACACCGGTCACTGTCATTAAAGTAGAAGGCAACGTAGTTGTTGCGGAAAGAACTGAGGAGAAGAACGGCTACAACGCAGCAGTCCTTGGTTCCGGCGAGATGAAGGCCGACCGCGCAACAAAGCCATATGCCGGACAGTTCGACGGCAATCCGCTTAAGACTCTCATGGAGTTCCGCGACTATGACAAGGAAGTCCAGGTAGGAGAGGTACTTGGGGTTGACCTGTTCAAGGACATCAGATTCGTTGATGTTACCGGAACTTCCAAAGGTAAGGGCTATCAGGGTGGTATGAAGCGCCACGGCTTTGGCGGTGGACGTGCAACCCATGGTTCCAAGTTCCACAGGGATCTTGGAGGTACAGCAATGTCATCGACGCCATCAAGGACCTTCAAAGGCAAGAAGATGGCCGGTCACATGGGTTTTGAGAGGGTTACCGTTCAGAACCTCAGAGTCGTTCGTGTTGACGAGAATCTTCAGGTTCTCATGGTAAAGGGTGCAATCCCTGGCCCTGCACAGAGCGTTGTTGTTGTAAAGAAAGCGGTAAAGAAGTAGGGGCGTGATTATGGAAGCAAAAGTTTTTTCTACAAACGGCAAGGAAATCAAGTCCATTGAGCTCAATGCTGATGTCTTTGGCATTGAAGTGAGCAATGGCTCAATTTACCACGCTGTAAACAACGAGCTTGCCAACCGCCGCGTTGGTACCGCATGCACAAAGACACGTGCTGAAGTTAACTACAGCAATACCAAGCCTTTCAAGCAGAAGGGAACTGGTAATGCCAGAAGAGGTGACAAGAAGTCCCCAGTCATGGTTGGTGGCGGAACGATATTTGGGCCAAAGCCAAGAGACTACAGCTACACCCTCCCAAAGAAGGTGAAGCGCCTTGCTATGAAGTCACTTCTCTCTCTTTCTGTTCAGGAAGAGCGCTTGGTTCTGGTCGAGGATTTCACAAGTGAAGATGGTAAGACAAAGACACTTGCAGGGATTCTCAAGAATTTCGTTGAGGACGGAAAGAGGACTGTTCTCGTCATGAAGGACGATGATGCAATGCTCCGCCGTGCCGCAAGGAACATCCCATACCTGCATGTTCTTGCCTATGACAAGCTTTCTGCAAAGGAACTCCTTTACGGAAGAAAGGTCATCATGCTTGAGACTGCAGCAAAGAACCTTAATGAGTTCTACGGCGACTAAGAGGTGATGAGATGAGAGCAGATCAAGTAATCATTGAACCTATTCTCAGCGAGAAGTCAAGCTTCGCTCGTGAGTTGGAATGCAAGAAGTATACATTCAAGGTTGATCCAAGAGCTAACAAGTTCGAGATCATGAATGCAGTGAAGGAGATCTTCAAGGTCAATCCTACTGCTTGCAACGTTATGAATATGGCTGGAAAGCCAAAGTTCTCCAGGGGAAAGGGTGGCTATATCAAGGGCTACACGGCCAACTGGAAGAAGGCGATTGTCACTTTGTCAAAGGGCGAAGTGATCGATGCGATTGAAGGCGTATAAGGAGACGGAGTATGGCATTGAAGAGTTATAAACCAAATACACCGGGCCTCCGTCAGAAGACTGTTCTGGTCAGGAGCGAAATCACGGCTCAGAAGCCAGAGAGATCTCTGACAACAAGCCTCAACAGGACTGCCGGTCGCGATTCCTTTGGACGCATTAGCGTTCGCAGGAGAGGCGGTGGACACAAGCGCGCATACAGAATCATCGATTTCAAGCGCGACAAGTATGGTATCCCCGGTACAGTCAAGACAATTGAATATGATCCTAACCGCAGTGCAAACATTGCATTGGTGTTCTATGCAGACGGTGAGAAGCGTTACATCCTCGCCCCTAAGGGACTTACCGTTGGTTCCGTGATCGTTAGCGGACCAACTGCCCCTCTCAAGGCTGGTTGTGCTCTTCCACTTAAGAACATTCCCCTTGGTCTGACAGTACACAATGTCGAGCTCACACTTGGCCGCGGTGGACAGCTTGTCCGCAGTGCTGGTCTTGGAGCCACCATCGTTGCTAAGGAAGGCGACTATGTTACTCTTCGCCTGCCTTCTGGCGAGATGAGAATGGTCTTTGGTGAGTGCTATGCCACAATCGGTTTCCTGGGAAACGAAGACCACATGAACGTGTCCTTGGGCAAGGCCGGTGCAAGCCGTCACCTTGGAAGAAGGCCAAAGGTTCGTGGTGTCGTCATGAACCCAGTCGATCACCCACATGGTGGTGGTGAAGGAAAGACCGCAGCTGGACGTCATCCGGTAACTCCTTGGGGCAAACCGACCAAGGGTGCCAAGACTCGTTCAAAGAAGAAACCTTCGGGCAAATTCATCGTGAAGAAGCGCAAGTAGGAGTTGGAACGTGGCTAGATCAATTAGAAAAGGACCTTTTGTGGAACCAAAGCTCCTCAAGAGAGTCGAAGCTTCAAACAACGCAGGCCATAAGGACATGATCAAGACCTATTCAAGAAGTTCGACGATCATCCCTGACATGGTAGGTTTTACGATTTCCGTATACAACGGAAAGACTTGGATACCAGTTTTCGTAACGGAGAACCTTGTTGGTCACAAACTTGGTGAGTTCGCACCAACCAGATTGTTCCGTGGTCACTCCGGTTCGGACAAGAAGGCTTGAGGAGGTAGGATATGGCAACAACTTATAGAGCTTGCGCAAAGTATCTCATGGTCTCACCTTCTAAGGTCCGTCCTGTAGCGGATCTGGTAAGAGGTAAGAGCTATGAGGAGGCATACGGCATCCTTAATGCAATGCCTCAGAAAGGTGCCCGCCTTATTCTTAAGGTTCTCGAGAGCGCCGGTGCAAACGCAATGTACAAGAACAACAAGCTTGACGAGAGCCAGCTTGAGGTTTCCAAGATCTGCGTCGATGGCGGTCCAATGCTCAAGAGAGTATGGGCAAGATCCCACGGAAAGCGTGACATCCTCCTCAAGAGAATGTCTCACATCACCGTTGAAGTCAGCGAAGTCGTTGGGGAGTGAGTAAATGGGACAGAAAGTTAATCCAATTGGATTCCGTCTCGGAGTCAACAAGACATGGAAGTCGAAGTGGTATGTAGATCCAAGAGAGTATGCAGAGACGCTGCACGAGGATCTTCAGCTCCGCAAGGCTCTGCTCAAGTGCCCTGAGGTCCAGGGTGCAGAGATCTCCGACATCGAGATCAGCAGAAAGCCTCAGCGTGTGACTGTTCTCATCAGCACGAACCGCCCAGGCGTCATCATTGGTACCAAGGGTGCCAACATCGAGAAGATCTGTGAGCAGCTTCAGAAGTGTTCAAGCAAGAAGGTCCAGGTAAAGATCAAGAGCATCGAGCATGGAGAGAAGGACGCACAGCTTATCGCACAGAGCGTAGCAAAGCAGATCGCCGGCCGCACAGCATACAAGAGAGCCATGAAGACGGCTATCTCCAAGGCTATGGCAGCTGGTGTCCAGGGAATCAAAATCAGAGTTTCCGGACGTCTTGGTGGAGCTGAGATTTCACGTTCTGAGTGGATGAAGGAAGGTAGAATCCCTCTCCACACCCTCAGAAGTGACATTGACTATGGTTTTGCTGTTGCAAACACATCCTTTGGTGCCATTGGCGTCAAGGTTTGGATCTTCAACGGCGAAATCTACGACAGAGTCAAGAAGGACGATGCAGGTCTTCTCGTGAAGAAGGCTCCTGAGGCAGTCGTTGACGAAGCCGTAGAGACAAGGTAAGGGGTAATCAGAAATGCTTAGTCCTAAAAGAGTAAAGTTTAGAAAGAAGCAGAGAGGAACAAGGGATGGCGTTGCACATCGTGGCAATACCGTCGCTTTTGGAGACTACGGTCTTGTTGCTCTTGAGCCAAGATGGATCACCAACCGCCAGATAGAGGCAGCCCGTGTCGCCATGACTCGTCACATCAAGCGTGGTGGTAAGGTTTGGATCAGAATCTACCCTGACATGCCTTACACAGCAAAGCCAATCGGAACCAGACAGGGAAACGGAAAGGGTGCTCCTGAAGGTTGGGTCGCAGTCGTCAAGCAGGGTGCAGTCATGTTTGAGATGGGTGAGGTCGAAGAGTCCCTTGCTAGGGAAGCCCTTGAGCTCGCAGCATCCAAGCTCCCGATCAAGACGAAGTTCGTCGCAAGAAGGAAGGTTGAAGAAGCATGAAGAACTCATTTGATAAACTGTCCTACAACGAGCTCGTAGCAAAGCGTGATGAGCTTTACAAGAGCTATTTGAACATGAGAATGGAAAAGGTTCTTGGCCATGTCGAGAATCCTCTTCAGGTTCGCAACGTCAGAAGACAGATTGCAAGACTGAACACCATTATCCATGAGTATGCTTTGGGCATCCGCAAGGCAAAGTAAGAGGGTGAACTATGGAATCCAATAAGAAAAGTTTTGTAGGCGTGGTTACCAGCGACAAGATGGACAAGACCATTGTAGTCACTGTCCACAACAGGAGTCTGCACCCGCTGTATAAGAAGTATGTCACCAGTTCCAAGAAGCTGAAGGCCCACGACGAGAACAACGACGCCCATGTTGGCGATACCGTCAAGGTCGTCGAGTGCCGCCATATCAGCAAGGATAAGTGCTGGAGACTCTCTCAGGTCATCGAGAGAGCGAAGTAAGGAGATAAGTCATGGTACAGATGCAATCATACATGAACGTTGCTGACAACAGCGGCGCCAGACTTGTCCAGGTCATCAAAGTTCTCGGCGGCAGCCACAGATACGTGGCTGGTGTCGGTGACATAGTCGTTGTTGCTGTCAAGGATGCACTTCCAAACGGCGCCATCAAGAAGGGCGACGTTCTGAAGGCTGTCATTGTCAGGACAAAGAAGGAATACCGCAGACCTGACGGTACATACATCAGGTTCGATGACAATGCTTGCGTTGTCATTGATGCCAACAATAACCCACGCGGAAAGCGTATCTTTGGGCCTGTCGCTCGTGAATTGAGAGACGGATACATGAAGATCGTTTCTCTCGCACCGGAAGTGTTGTAGGAGAGCCGTTATGAGACTGAAGAAAAACGACACAGTCAAGATCATCGCCGGTAAGGACAAAGGTGTTACCGGCAAGATCATCAAGGTTGACCCTGAGAACGAGAGAGTCTACGTCCAGGGCGCCAACATGGTTTCAAAGGCCATGAGGAAGAGGAACCAGCAGGATCAGGGTGGAATCGTCAAGATCGAAGCTCCTGTCCATGTGTCAAACGTCGCCCTTGTCATCAATAAGAGCGGAGACACAAGCAAGGTTGGTTACAAGATTGATGCCAACGGAAAGAAGGTCCGTTATGCCAAGAAGACCGGAGAGGTAGTCTGATGGAAGAGAAGTTCATACCAAACTTGAAGAGAAAATATCTTGAGGAAGTGGCTCCTGAGCTTTATAAGGATTTCCAGTATACCTCAAAGATGCAGATTCCTGCACTCGAGAAGATCGTTGTCAGCGCCGGTGTAGGCGATGCAATCCAGGACAAGAAGTACTTGGATGCAACTGTCAAGGAGCTCGAGCAGATCACCGGTCAGCATGTCGTGAAGACAAAGGCAAGAAAGTCAATTGCAAACTTCAAGCTCCGTGAAGGTATGGAGATTGGAGCTATGGTGACCCTTAGAGGAGACAACATGTGGTTCTTCCTCGAAAGGCTCATCTGCATTGCACTCCCTCGTGTCAAGGACTTCAAGGGTGTAAAGCCAAACGCATTCGACGGCCATGGAAACTATGCCTTGGGAATCACTGAGCAGATCATCTTCCCAGAGATCGATTATGACAAGATCGTTCGTGTCAGCGGCCTCAACGTTGCAATCGTAACAACGGCCAAGACCGATGAAGAGGGTTTTGCCCTGCTTAAGAAGCTTGGCATGCCGTTCAGCAAATAAGGGGTTAGGATATGGCAAAAAAGTCAATGATAATCAAGGCGCAGAGAGAGCCAAAGTTCAGTACAAGAACTGTTCACCGTTGCAGGATCTGCGGAAGACCCCGTGGATATATGCGCAAGTTTGACATGTGCAGACATTGCTTCAGAAAACTTGCCAGCGAAGGCCAGATCCCTGGCGTAACCAAATCCAGTTGGTAGGAGTGCAGAAATGGCAGTAAGTGATCCTGTTGCTGATATGCTGACAAAAGTCAGAAATGCTAGCATGGCTAAGCATGAGAAAGTGGACGTTTCCAATTCAAAGCTCAAGCTCCAGATCATCAAGATCATGAAGAACGAGGGCTATATAAAGAATTTCAAGAAGGTCACCAAGGACGGTGCCACATACCTCCGCGTATTCCTCAAGTACGATGACGAGCAGAGCCCAGTCATCCACGGTATCAAGAGAATCTCGACTCCTGGTCGCCGCGTGTACTCCGGATACAGAGAGATGCCACGTGTTTACAACGGCTACGGCATTGTCATCGTTTCGACTTCCTGCGGTGTCATCACCGGCAAGAAGGCATCTGAGCAGTTGGTCGGCGGAGAGCTGATCTGCTCGATTTGGTAAAGGTGGTTAACTATGTCTCGTATAGGTAGATTACCAATCGATATGCCTAAGACGGTCAAGGCTTCCATCAAAGACGGAGTTATTACCGTTGAAGGTCCAAAGGGAAAACTGTCTCAGACAATCATGCCAGCAATCCATGTAGAGATTGGTGAGACTCAGATTGTTGTTACAAGAGAGAACGAAGAGAAGCCGACGAAGGCCGCCCATGGTCTTACAAGACAGCTCATCCACAACATGGTTGTAGGCGTTTCCGAAGGATACCAGAAGAATTTGGTCATCGTAGGTGTTGGTTACAAGGCTGAGCTTCAGCAGAAGAACCTTGTCCTCACTCTTGGTTTTTCCAACGATATCGAATACGTCATTCCTGAAGGTGTCAAGATTGCGCTTGAGACTCCAAACAAGATCAACATCTCCGGAATAGACAAGCAGCTTGTCGGACAGACCGCTGCGGATATCCGTAGTCTTAGAAAGCCTGAGCCTTACAAGGGCAAGGGTATCAAGTACGATACCGAACATGTTCGCTCCAAGAGCGGAAAGTCTGGTAAGAAATAAGGCGGGTTGAAGATATGAATAGAATTATTGACAAGAAGAGAAAGCACGCAAGAAGGAAGCTTCATATCAGAAAATCCATTTCCGGAACAGCCCTCAGACCAAGAATGTCTGTGTTCAGAAGCAACCTCCACATGTATGTCCAGGTTATCGATGACACAACCGGCACGACTTTGGTCAGCGCAGGTACGGTCGAGAAGGACCTCGCAGGTCTTAGGAACAACGTCGAAGATGCTGGAAAGCTCGGAGAGATCCTTGGACAGAGATGCATTGATAAGGGTATCACAACAGTCGTGTTCGACAGGAACGGTTACCTCTATCACGGAATCGTCAAGGCTATCGCAGACGGCGCCAGAAAAGCCGGCGTGAAGTTCTAAGGTGGGTAGTATGGAAAGAAATAGAGATAAGAGAGAGAGAGAAAACCAGCCAAAGGAGTTCCTTGAGAAGCTGATCAAACTCAATGCAGTGTCAAAGACCGTCAAGGGCGGACGCCGCAGATCCTTCTCAGCCCTCGTCGTCGTAGGCGACCAGAAGGGTAGGGTTGGCTACGGAATGGGTAAGGCCAATGACGTATCCGATGCTATCCGCAAGGCCACTGAGAACGCAAAGAAGAGCCTTATGACCATCAACCTCAAGGATTCCACAATCCCTCACGAGGTCCTTGGTCAGTTCAAGAGCGCAAGCGTTCTTCTCAAGCCAGCCTCTCCAGGTACTGGAATCATCGCCGGTGGTGCAGTCCGTGCCGTATGCGATGCTTGTGGAATCAAGGACCTTCTGAGCAAGTCACTCGGCTCGAAGAATACGATCAACACTGTCAAGGCTACGTTCGATGGACTTTCGAACCTGTTCTCAGCCAAGAAGCTTGCAGCTGACAGAGGCAAGAGCCTCAAGGAAGTATGGGGGTAATATATGGCAAAGCAGATTCGCATTGAACTTGTAAAGGGACTTGCCGGATGCCTTCCAAAGCAGAGGGCTACAGTAAAGGCTCTTGGCCTTGGAAAGATCAACAGCAGCGTCGTCAAGGAGGCAACTCCTGTGACGATGGGCATGGTTCGTGTCGTTGAGCATCTCGTTAAGGTTGAGGAGATATAATATGGGACAGATTCATGCACCAGAAGGTGCCAACAAGAAAAAGACCATAGTAGGCCGCGGAGCATCCTCAAAGGGTAGAACCTGTGGAAGAGGATTCAACGGTCAGAATTCCCGTTCTGGCGGTGGTGTGCGTCCCGGATTCGAAGGTGGCCAGATGCCTCTCTACCGCCGTGTGGCGAGAAGAGGTTTCTCCAACTATCCTTTCAAGAAGGAATATGTCGTTGTATCTCTCGATGTCATCAATGAGGCTTTCAAGGATGGCGAGACTGTCAATCTTCAGGCTCTCAAGGACCTTTGCATTGTAAAGGGCAATGGTGTCGAGGCCAAGATTCTCAGCAACGGTGAGATTTCGAAGAAGGTTGTTGTTGAAGGGTTGAAGGTATCCGCTTCTGCGGCAGAAAAGATCAAGGCCGCCGGCGGCGAGATCAGATAATAAAGGAAGGTAGTGATGTCAAACACCATTTCCGACATGTTCAAGATGGAAGATCTCAGGAAGAAGATTCTGTTTACGCTCCTGATTCTCGTAATCACGAGGATTGGAACTGTAATTCCGGTTCCAGGCATAAACCCAACCCTTCTTGAGCAGTATTTCCTGAGCCAGTCCACAAGTGGAAACCTTGGTCTCGTGGAGTACCTGAACTTCTTCTCTGGTGGGGCTTTCTCGAACTTCTCACTGTTCACACTTGGTGTTATGCCTTACATCTCCATGCAGATCATCGTCCAGCTTCTTATGTTGATCATTCCAACACTCAAGAAGTGGGGCGAGGATGCTGATGGCAGAAGAAAGATCCAGAAGCTTACCAGATACGGTACAATCGTCGTGTGTTTGCTGCAGTCCTTTGTGGTTACGGTCTATGCAAGGAGCATCCAGAGCTACCTTCCTGGCGTCATCACGATAGACATGCTTCCTTTCACACTCATTTCAATGCTTACAGTAACAGCCGGATCCATGATCCTTGTATGGCTTGGTGAGAAGATCACACAGTTTGGTGTCGGCAACGGCATCTCCCTGCTGATCTTCGCTGGTATCGTTGCAAGAATCCCTTCAGCACTCAACGTTCTGATCCAGGGAATCATCGCCGGTACCATCAACCCAGTACTTGTGGTCGTCGTCTTGGTCATGTTCATTATCGTTGTGGCCCTCGTCGTCTGCGAGCAGGAAGGTGAGAGAAAGATTCCTGTGAACTACGCTAAGAGAGTTGTTGGAAGAAAGATGTACGGAGCTCAGAGCTCATACATTCCTTTCAAGATCAACCCAAGCGGAGTCATCCCAGTAATCTTTGCTTCTGCAATCCTGTCATTCCCACTGCAGATAGCAAGTGCGTTGGGTCCAAACGTGAGATGGTTGCAGTCAGTTGCAAATTGGCTTGATCCTCAGGGTGCCCCTTATCTAATCATCTACACCATCTTGATCATTGCCTTTGCATTCTTCTACACACAGGTTTCACTCAATCCTGTAGAGATGGCTAAGCAGATCAGAGAGAACGGTGGAAGCGTTCCTGGAGTCAGAAGCGAGAAACTCGAAGAGTATTTCACAAAGGTTCTGAACAGGATCGTCCTTCCTGGTTCGATCTTCCTTGCTTTCATTGCATTGATTCCTACTCTCGTGCAGCTCATCTTCAAGTTCCCTCAGTCGGTTGCAATGCTGTTTGGCGGAACGTCACTCATCATCCTCGTTGGTGTTGAGCTTGAACTGATGAAGCAGATCGAAAGTATCATGAAGATGCACCATCACGAAGGTTTTGTGGGCGTGAAGAAGATCAAATCCAAGAATTTATAATAAAGCAAGGAGCAGATCATGAAAGTTAGAGCAAGTGTTAAACCTATGTGTGACAAATGCAAGGTTATCAGAAGAAACGGTGTTGTTCGCATTGTCTGCGAGAACCCGAAGCATAAACAGAGACAGAAATAATTAGGGAGGCCTTTGATGGCAAGAATTGCAGGTGTAGATTTACCTAACAAGGCTACAAAGATTGCTTTGACATACATCTACGGAATTGGAAGAACTTCAGCTGAAGAGATTTGCCAGAAGACTGGCGTGGATCCAGATGCACGCATCAACACACTCAGCGCAGAGGTTCTTGCAGAGCTTCGTAAGGTGATTGAGAACGACTATGTCGTAGAAGGAAGACTTCGCACGCAGGTCAACCTCAACATCAAGAGATTGATGGACATTGGATGCTATCGTGGTCTCAGACACAGAAAGGGTCTCCCTGTCCGTGGTCAGAGAACGAAGACCAACGCTCGTACTCGCAAAGGCAAGAAGAAGACGATTGCCGGCAAGAAGAAGTAAGGAGTAGAATATGGCAAACGCAAAACGCAAAGTTAAGGTCAAGAAGACTGTATTTGAAGGCAATGTCTATATTCAGGCTACTTTCAACAACACTATCGTTACGATTACAGACATAAACGGAAACGCAGTGTCCTGGTCAAGCGCTGGTGGTCTTGGATTCCGCGGAGCCAAGAAGTCCACTCCTTATGCTGCTCAGACGACTTGCGAGACGGCTGCAAAGAAGGCTATGGACTATGGTCTTCGTGAAGTCAACGTTTACGTCAAGGGACCAGGCCAGGGCCGTGAGTCGGCTATCCGCTGCCTTGGAGCCCTTGGACTCAAGGTTCGTTCCATTCGTGATGTGACTCCAATCCCTCACAATGGATGCAGACCAAGAAAGACGAGAAGAATCTGACGAAGGGAGATTGAAAAATGGCTAGATATACAGGACCAAAGTGCAGATACTGCAGAGCAGAGAGGGCAAAGCTCTTTCTTAAGGGTTCAAGATGCCTTTCCGCAAAGTGCCCGATGAACAATCCAGCAGAGTGCGGACTTCCTGGCAAGGATCCAAAGGCTCGCTCAAAGAAGCCTACCGACTATGCATTGATGCTTCGTGCAAAGCAGAAGCTCAAGAGAATCTACTGCATGCTCGAGAAGCAGTTCAAGCTTACATTCGATGAAGCAAGCAGACTCCCAGGAAAGACAGGTGAGAACCTTGTTGGCCTTCTTGAGAGACGCCTTGACAACGTTGTGTTCAGGATGCATTTCGCATGCAGCCGCCCACAGGCAGCTCAGCTTGTAGGACATGGCCACGTATTCGTCAATGGAAAGCGTGTTGACATCCCTTCCTACAGACTCAAGGCTGGTGATGTCGTTGAGATCGCTCCAAACAGCAAGAACATGGTCTCCATCAAGGAGAGCCTGATTGAGGTCAGCAAAAGTGGTGTTTGCCCATGGCTCACAGTTGATGCAGACAACATGAAAGGTCAGTTCGTAGCTGTTCCAAGAAGAGAAGAGGTCAAGGAGCTTGAGGGAGTCAACGAGCAGTTGGTCGTTGAACTTTACTCCAGATAAGCTTTGAGTTTCGGTTATCCATGGCTGTGTCCTGAAAAGACGTACCTGCAAGGCGTTCTTAAAGGGTGTTTTGAAAGGTTGTTCTGAAAACGGGCACGGCTTTGGAAAAGTAAAGGAGTGTCAATGGCACGCAAAAACCTAATGAAGGGTTTCAAAAAACCCAAATCGATTTCAATGGAGCACAGCAAGGTTGAAGCCAACTATGGCAAGTTCACGGCCTTCCCTTTTGAGAGGGGCTTTGGAACGACGATTGGCAACACCCTCCGCAGAGTTCTCTTGTCTTCAATTCAAGGCTATGCAATCACGGCAGTATGGTTCACATATTACGATGCTGACGGTACTTCCCACCTCATTTCCAGCGAGTTCGAGGCTCTCCCAGGTGTCAAGCAGGATATCTGTGAGATCATTGCAAGACTCAAGAAACTGAGACTCAGAATGCCGGAAGAGGTCGAGTCAACAACCATTTCCATCGAATGCAAAGGTCCTGGCACAATCACAGGTGCCGATTTCGAGAAGGATCGCGTGGAAGTCATAAACAAGGATCTTGAGATCTTTGACATGATGGACGATGCAAACATTGAGATGATGGTGCAGATCGACTTTGACAGGGGTTATGTTCCAGCTGAACTCAGCCAGAACTATGTTGAAATCATTGGGACCATTCCAATCGATGCAATCTTCTCTCCTGTTACACGCGTCAAGTATTCCATTGAGCCTACACGCGTAGGACAGAGAAACGACTACGACAAGCTCAACCTTGAGATTTGGACAGACGGCACGATTTCTCCTGAAAACGCTTTGGCCGAGGCTGCAAAGATTGCTAAGGACCACTTCTCCATCTTCATCAACTTTGATGAGAGCATGGTCAGCGGCGCAGACGAGATCGATGAGGCTGAAGAGAAGGTCCGCAAGATCCTTTCCACTTCCGTCGAAGAGCTCGAGCTTACCGTTCGTTCCAGCAATTGTCTCAAGAATGCAAACATCCGCACGATTGGTGACCTTACCAAGATGACTGAGGACGAGATTGCAAAGACAAGGAACTTTGGCAAGAAGTCGTTATCCGAAATCAAAGATAAGCTCAAGGAATGGAACCTTGGACTTGGAATGACAGATTACAGCGTCCTGAAGAACTCGATTAGAGTCCCAGGCAACAAGGAAGAGAACAATGAAGCATAAGATTGGATTCAATGCCCTGAGCAGAACTTCTGCAGAGCGCAAGGCTCTCAAGCGCAACATGGTTACGAGCCTGTTCCGTTATGAAAGAATCGAGACGACCAAGGCAAAGGCCAAGGAAGTCCAGCGTCTTGCAGAAAAGATGATTACAAGAGCAAAGGTTGACAACGTACACAACCGCAGACTTACTTCTGCCATCCTTTTCGATGAGGCAGTCGTAAACAAACTGTTCACCGAGATCGCTCCGCTTTATGCTGACGTCCACGGTGGATACACACGTATTATCAAGACATCCAACCGTCTTGGTGATGCGGCCGACATGGCAATCCTCGAGCTGACCAAGAAGACTGAGAAGCCAGAGAAGAAAGCCAAGGCAAAGAAAGAGGAGAAGGCTTGATTTTTCGCCTTCCCTAGATGCCCTTTGCGGGTTCAGCCGGAGTCGTTCGACTCCGGTTTTTTGTTTTACATCACCAACTTCTTCTGAATCATGCACTTTTGAGAAATGTAGGCTTTTTGTAGCGATGGTGAGCTTGGTGGGTGTTGTGGGGATGCTTTTCTTCTTTTCCCTTCGTTTTTGGCTTTACTGAAGAAAATTTTCTTCAGTAATTCTGTTTTTCTCGTTTACTGAAGAAACTTCATGGCAAAGAAAACCTTTTACGCTGCTTGCCTTGACACTGGTTGTTGCAGTATTTACAATAGTTCAGTTATAAGGGAGGATAGTATGAACAGTACACTCGTATGGATCCTTCTTTGTCTTGGTTGTATTGGAATCGGCTGGCTGGCACGCTGGCTGTATGGAAAAGTAAAGCTTACGTCGGTCGAGCAGCAGGCTGTTAGGCTGAATCAGGAAGCCATCAAGGAAGCTGAAGCGAAGAGCAAGGAACTCTTGCTTGAAACCAGAGATACACTCCTTAAGGAGCAGATGCAGCAAGAACGCGAGGCCCGTGATAGAAGAAACGAGCTCCAGCGTTTTGAAAGACGATTACTCCAGAAGGAAGAGAACTTGGAAAAGGTTCAGGAAGACCTTGAGAAAGCCAAGTCCTTGCAACAAGATAAAGAAGAACAGTTGAAACTCCGTGACAAGCAGGTTTCTGAAAACGAAACCAAGTGGTTGGCGGAGATTGAGCGTGTCGCTGGCATGACAAGCGATGAAGCCAAGAACCTTCTCATTGACAAGATGCAGTCGGAGGCCGTCAAGGACGGTCAGGCTCTTATCAACAAGATTGAGCAGGAGGCGTTGGCAAAGGCTGACAAGACGGCTAGGGACATCATAGTCACGACAATCCAGAGACTTGCAACGGAAGTGAGTTCCGAGAGCACCGTCAGTTCCGTGAGCCTTCCAAGCGATGAAATGAAGGGAAGGATCATTGGACGTGAGGGTAGGAACATAAGAGCCCTTGAGACTCTCACCGGCGTTGACATCATCATAGACGATACGCCTGAGGCCGTCGTCATTTCATGCTTCGATCCTATAAGGAAGGAGATTGCAAGAGTCTCCCTTGAGAGGCTTGTGCAGGATGGACGCATACATCCAGCGAGGATTGAGGAAGTCGTCACCAAGGTTACGAAGGAAGTCAACCGTATATGTGCAGAAGAGGGTGAAAAGGTTGTTTTCGACCTTGGAATCCACAATATGAGTCAGGAGACCATAAGGGCCCTTGGAAGGTTGTTCTTCAGAACCAGCTATGGCCAGAACGTTCTCAATCACTCCAGAGAAGTTGCAGTGATAGCGGGCATGATTGCATCTGAGGTAGGTGCGAACGTTGAGATTGCAAGGCGCGGCGGTCTTCTCCATGACATTGGAAAGGGCATAGTGACGGAGAGCGATTCCAACCATGCAGAAATGGGTGCTGACCTTGCAAAGCGTCTTGGGGAAGACCCAAGGGTTGTCAATGCTATTCACTCACACCACGGAGACGTTGAGCCTTGTTGCATAGAGAGCATAATCGTTCAGATTGCCGATGCCATAAGCGCAGCACGTCCTGGTGCAAGAAGGGAGTCGCTTGACAACTACATCAAGAGATTGGAGAACCTTGAGGAGATAGCGGTTTCGTTCGAAGGCGTCGAGAAGGCATTTGCAATCCAGGCCGGAAGGGAACTCAGAATTCTCGTCAATTCCGACTCTGTGACCGATGAAGATGCAAAGAACATCGCAAAGGGAATAGCAAGCAGGATTGAGGCGGAGCTCCGCTATCCAGGAAGGATCAAAGTCACAATCATTCGTGAGATGCGTGCCGTAGAGTACGCAAGATAAACAGGTGGATGCGCAACATGGGTGCAAAAACCTTTACAACCCTGCTCTTGGGAGACGTCTATGGCGACCCTGGGTGCAGGGCTGTTTCTTTTAGGCTTCCAAGTATAATAAAGAAATACAGGGCGGATTTCGTCATAATAAACGGCGAGAATGCAAACAATGGCTTTGGAATCACACCGGATCAGGTGGATCTTCTGTTTGGTGCGGGTGCCAATGTCATAACGTCTGGAAACCACATTTGGCATGACGACGAGCTTGTAGACCTTTACCTGGATTCAAAGGAGAGACTTCTTCGTCCTGCAAACTATGGCAATTCCCTTCCCGGTCATGGGAGCGTAACCGTCAATGTTCCTTCTGTTGGAGATGTCACGGCCATCAACCTGCAGGGGCGTGTGAACATGTTCCCAATAGATGATCCCTTCAAGGTCGCAAGCGATTTGCTCCGTACGGTCAAATCCAAATTCGTGTTCGTTGATTTCCATGCAGAGAGTGCAGAGGAGAAGGAGGCCTTGGGCTTCTTCCTTGATGGAAAGGTAAGTGTCGTCGTGGGAACACACATACATGTACAGACAATGGACGAGAAGATCCTTCCAAAGGGGACGGCCTACATAACGGACCTTGGCATGTGTGGGCCAAAGGACAGCGTGATTGGAAGCAATCCTGAGCTTTCAATCCAGAGACAGAAGACCCAGATGCCAATGAAGGCCAAGGTGCTCGACAGCATGGGGGAGATCCACGGCGTCGTTGTGGAGTGCGACGTCGATACCGGCAGGGCCTTGTCAATGGCAAGGCTCGTGGAGTAGTTGGAAGGAGTAGTCCATGGCATCTTCTGCAAAGGATTCCCATCCTCAAAGACCCGCAAGGAAGCAGCAAAAGCTCAGCGTCATACAACTTCTTAGAAACAACGATCCAAGTCTTTCCAAAGACCATGCAACAGCCCTTGTCAGCTGCAAGAATGTGTACGTAGACGGAGAGCTTTGTACGGATTCAAAGGCAATGTATCCAAAAGAGGCCATTGTTGAGGTTGTGTTTCCAAAGTTCGTATCCAGAGGTGGTTTCAAGCTCGAGAAGGCTTTGGAGGTTTTTGGCATTGATGTTGAGGGTCTTGTGATGCTTGATGCCGGCTCCTCCACAGGAGGGTTTACGGACTGCCTTCTCCAGCATGGAGCCAAGGCTGTGCACAGCGTGGATGTTGGATTCAATCTGTTGGACTACAAGGTAAGAAGCGACAGACGTGTGATAGTGCACGAGAAGCAGAACATAATGACCCTTTCTAAGGAAGCCCTTGAGCCTTTGCCAAACGCCGCCGTGGCTGACCTTTCGTTCCGCTCCATAAAAGGTGCGGCCTCTCATATTCTCGACCTCGTTGGGGACACTTGGCTCATTGCTCTTGTAAAGCCGCAGTTCGAGGTTCCAAAATGGCAGGAGAACTTCTTTGGCGTCATAGAGGATTCAAAGCTTCTTGAAGAAACCCTTGAAAGTGTGTTCGACAACCTGACGCAGGAAGGGATTGGAATCTACAACGCTGTCAAGTCACCAATAAAAGGCCATAAGGGCAACACGGAATTCCTTGCACTGCTAAAGCGCGGTGTGAACTGGAACAAGGAGACGTTCCTCAAGGCCTGCCTAGTCTGACGGAAAGAAACGCTCATTTCGTTTCCCGTAGGTGTCTAGTGCATTTGGAAACCTACTTCTCGATTAGATCCTCCACTGTACAACCAAGGTTTTTGGCTAGACGGTGTACCGTGTCAATGCTTGCCTTGTTGATATCCTTGTTTCGTTGTTCGTACATTTGAATGGAGCGAAGGTTTACGCCTGCCCTCTTAGCTAGCTCGGCTTGGGTGCAGCCATATTCCATACGGATGCGTTTCAGATTCGTGTCCTTGAAGTATTCGCGTATGCGGCTATCTACGACATCTACGAATTTCGAAATGTCCGCTTCATGAAGCGTGTGGTACATTTGCTGAAGGTCATAGAAGGTGAGGACTTTGAAGATTTCGCTGTATCTTCTGTTTGAGTACCATTGATAGTAGGCTACCGCCCAACCTATCCAGTATTCTTTCGAACGTTCAAACCTTTCTTTTGGCTCATTCGTGATTCTATCGTTCGTTGTTTCGTAAACAATCTCCGAGACTGCTTCTATGCCGCTTCTTCCTGTCAGAACGGAAGGTTCTCCGTTTTCCATACGGCTGCTAACAGTGCTCGTCAAAAACAACTTGATGAAATCGTCGCCAGCAATCCCGCAGGTGTTGATAGCATAATCAAAGGCATCTCCAAGTACTGACTGCGCTCTATTCAGGTATGTTTCTTGGTATGCGTGGATCATCGTTTGTGATTCCTCCTTTTATGATATCTTGGATATAAAGGCCTTCGTCTTCTTTCTCAAGTATTTTAAGGTAAAGCTTGTTTGCTTCCTCATCTCGTGCTTTACGAAGAACATAGAACTCTTCCTTTTCTGCAATATCAAATCCTTCGAATTGGATATTCGAAAAAGCGAACTTGGATTTGAGAACAATCTGCTCGCCTAGCTTTCCAAGTTTCATGGCCATTGCAAGCTGTTCTACGGTGATTCCGTTGTTTAGAAAGGATTCGGCATAATCGAAGTATGAATCATCTGCACGGTATCCAACGACAATATCATAAGCGTTCACATTGACTCCAAAATTGTCGATCAAATATCTTTTGGCTCGTCTTGCAACAGGTGTTTTGATGGAGAATTGACGATGTTGGACAAGAACAGACATCCAGTTGAGAATTGTATAGTCTGGGTTGTTCAGGTTCAGCGTTTTCATGTATTGGGTATCCAAAGTATAGCAATTGGAAAAGCCGTCCCGCAGAGAGGAAACCGCCCATTCCTTTGCAAGTTCCTCGCTTTCTGTACAGTAGAAGCCAAGTCCAAAGTCATTGGTGTTTCTTCCTTCTCCAAACATTGGACACCTTACGACTTTTTCCGAGCCATGATACAACGTGATGATTCCTTTCATTTGCAAGTACCTCTCTGACGTCCGATTGTCCATATTGTATCACCAAAGTGATAGAAGTGTAATCAGAAACATGAAAAAAGTAAATTCTTCAAATATCCAGAACCTCGCCATCGACTAGGATTATTATCTTCTCCAAGGATGCATCCACCGCCTTCAAGGTGGATTCTATCTGCATTCTGGCGGTTTCCAGCCCGCCTGGACCCCAGCTGCTGCCAGATGATGCGAACTCTCCTGAGAAATCCACGAACGCCACGTTTTCAGACACGGTAAGGCCCCTCAGTGTTGTGCCTTGAGCTATGAATGTGACGGCTCCAGCGGAAAGTGCGTCCTGGCTTGGCCCTGCAAGGAGGCCCTCCATTGCATCATGGTACAGCGTGGCCCCTGTTCTTGGAACATCCTGGGAGAATAGGCGATAGACGACGGATGTCTGGGATATCGGTATAGCAAAACAGACCGATGCCTTGTGTGTGTCCGGCAGGCTGCGTTGCTTCAAGACGCCCTCAATGTAGTCCACCACGCCCGATTCCCTGACTGCGACGATGGCCTTTGGTGCGCTTATTATGCCTATCACGCCCGCATAGAGGATCCAGAACACGAATGCAAGGGCAAGGAATGCGCCCCTGCCAAGGCCCTTTGTTTTCTTGTGTCGTGGTTTTTCTTCTTGGAATTCGTCCTGCAGGTCTTCGATCATAACATCCAAAGAGTACAACAATGAGGCCAAGAATCCAAGTGCAAGAATCCAAGTGTTTGGTTGCGTGTATTGGCTTTCTGTAGATTGTTTGTTTTCGTCTAATGCTTTAGTATGTCCAAATATGAAGAACGTTGTAATCATTGGAAGGCCAAACGTAGGAAAATCGACGCTTTTCAACAGACTCGTGGGAAAGAGAAGAGCGATAACGGACCCAACCCCTGGCGTGACCAGAGATCCCATAACAGAGCGTTGGATACTCTGCGGGCACGCTGTGGACCTCACCGACAGCGGCGGTGTCAAGCTGGACCTGGAAGGCTTCGATGAGCTCGTCTCCAAGAAGAGCCTTTCGCTTCTTGACGGTGCGGACGCAATAATCTTCCTCCTTGACTGCACAGAGGTCACACCTGAGGACCACATGCTAATGAAGGAGCTTCGTCCATACACGGACAAGATAGTCCTCACCGTGAACAAGATAGACGACGTAACACGCGAAGACCTTATCTGGAACTACTTTTCATACGGATATCAACGCATCGTAGGCATCTCATCTGCACACGGACTTGGCATAGACACCTTGGAGGAGACCCTTCTTGGCATGCTTGACCTGGAGGACGAGACCGATTCCGCAGAGGAGCTCAATGCCGATTTCGAGACCGATTCCCTTAAGCTTGCCGTCCTTGGAAAGCCAAACACAGGCAAGAGTACGCTCACGAACCTTCTGACAGGCCTTGACCTGTCCATCGTAAGCCCAATTGCAGGCACGACAAGGGATGTAGTGAAGGGCGGTTTCCATTACAAAGGCAAGGAGTTCACAATCCTTGACACGGCTGGAATAAGACGAAAGACGAAGGTCGAGGAGGATGTGGAGTACTACTCCGTAAACAGAGCCATAAAGACGATTGACGAGGCCGATGTCGTCCTTCTTGTAGTTGACTCCGTTGAAGGGCTTGCTGACCAGGACAAGAAGATAGCAAACCTCATAGTGAGAAGAGGCAAGGGCGTCGTCCTTGTACTGAACAAGATAGACCTTCTCAAAGGCATGGCGAACGAGATGCAGGCCATAGAGGACAGGGTAAGGTTCCAGTTCCCAATCCTCAACTTTGCGCCCATACAGTTCATATCGGCCGCCAATGGAACTAACATATCCCAAATGCTGGATACCGTGCTCAAGGTGTACAACCAGCTTGGAAAGAGGATAGACACAGCAGTACTGAACGATGCGTTGAAGGCTTGGGGCGAGGCGTACCAGCCGCCTAGAGGAACGGAGGGCCACTACAAGGTCTACTACGGCACTCAGGTGAGCGTGCATCCTGTGAGGTTCCTCTTCTTCATAAACCGCAAGAAGGACTTCCCTCAGGTCTATGTACAGTACCTTAAGAACTGCATACGCAAGGATCTTGGGTTCTCCCTTGTTCCAATTGAGATAAGCCTTAGGGAGCGCGAGCGCAGCGAAAGCAACCACAAGCTTGGGCAGAACGCAAAGGTGCGAAGCTCTGAGTCGTCCGCCGTGCGTGGAAAGCCTTTGCCAACTGTTGCAGCAAAGTCTGTTTCTGCGGCAAAGCCAACTGCACCTGCAAAGCAGAGTGGAGGCAAGGCAAAGGCAGCGCCAAAGGCCAAGAAGGTTGGTGCAAAGGCAAAGGCCAAGGCTGTGCAGAAGGCCCGTGAGAGCTACAGAAACAGGACGACTGCGGCCAAGAAGACCTCAGGAAAGGCCTCCAAGTCCTCTGGAAAGAGATAGGAATTCTGCCATGGTATACAGGGCTGTATGCTTTGACATAGACGGGACCCTCTATCCTGCAAAGGTGATGAACCGCAGGCTCTTGGCTTTGGGGCTGAGGCATCCTGTCTTTGTCATGAAGTACAACCGCATGAGACGTTCCTACAGAGAGCTTCAGGGGGGATTCGAAGACGATCCTTCTTTGAAGGATGCGTCTTTGAGGGTGCGTGAAGCCACTATACTGCAGAAAAACTATGGTGTATGCAGGGATAAGGACATTGGAGTTGTAGAGGACAGGCTTGAGAAGTGGATATACGAACCCATGAAGCGGCTCTATGCGAACACCAAGCCCTATGACGGTGTAGCTCAGACGTTTCAGTCTTTGAAGGAAAAAGGTGTCCTCATTGGAGTGTTCAGCGATTTCCCGTTGTTCGACAAGCTTGGCTCCATGGGACTTTCCAAATATGTAGATTTTGCCGCTTCGAGCGAAGACGTTGGGTTCCTAAAACCCAGTGTCCACTGTTTCGAGCATTTGCTGTATAATATGGATTTGAAACCTTGTGAGGTGCTTTACGTTGGCGACAGCTACAGCAAGGATGTCGCCGGTGCGCACAATGCAGGGATCGATGCGGTCCTTGTGAACGCCAAGGGTGGTGCGGATAGGTATCCGCTTGCCTGTGGGGTGTTCTCTACTTGGGCCGATTTTGACGGATGGTTGTCCGGACGGATGGAGGATGTTTGATGGATTTCTTTTCTTTGGTTCCGGTTTTGTTGCCTATTGCGTTGTTCGTGGTGACAATGATCATAATCTTCACTTTGAGGGCTGGCGACAAGAGCAGCCGCAGCCTTTCCACTGTGAAGAAGCTTTTGGACAAGTACAAAGGGGATGTAGAGGCCAGCGACAACTCCTTCAAGCAGTATGCCGCAGAGCTTGAACAGACGATCTCCAAGAAGGATTCTGAGGTCAAGGAACTCATACAGACCGTCAACAGCCAGCTTGGAGAGCTAAGGTCCTATTCGGAGGACCTCGTCAGACTCAAGATGGCTATGGATACATACAGGGAGGCCCTTGAGGGGCTTGCCCGCCTTACATCCGATGCTGACGACAAGATATCCACGGTCCAGAACGAAGTGGATAGATTGGACAAGGTCCGCAACGTAATCGATGGATTCAGACAGGACATGAGGGATGCAGACGAGCATCTTAGAAAGCACGAGCAGCGCGTCATACAGCTTGAAAGGGAGTCCATTGGCAGGATGAACACCGCTGTGAGCGAGACTGACAGCAGCATGGACGAAGCCATGGAGGGACTCCACAAGGAGAGTATGGAGATATTCGAGGACTTCAAGGAGAAGACCGACAAGGACACTGAGTTCAGGCTTAGGAAGATCGATGATGCCTTCCAGTCCGTAATACATACAGTGCAGGAGTTCTTTGGTGAGCTTGAGAACAAGCTTGACGTCGTGAGGCAGCAGTCTGCGGTTCTCGAGGGGCTCATTGAAAAGGGTTCCGAGGTGGTTTCAAGCGCTCCAAGCATTCCAAACGATGTGGGAAGCGCTCCAAGTGTCGTCAGCATTCCAAACGTGACAAACGGCATTGGGCCTGCAAGCGTGGCCACCCATGCATCCGGCAACGTGTATGACGATATGGTCATGCCTTCTTTCGTGGAGGAGAAGCCTGTCAGGGAGAAGCCATCCAGGGAGGTTCCTTCGAAAGAAAAACCTGTCGCGGAAGCTGTGGGGGCAAGGGAGAGCAAACCTGTCGTTGAGAACAAGTCCTTCGCTGATAGCAAGCCTTCCAGCATGGATGTGATGGACGTTGACTACGGCTATGATGCCCACGGGGTGTCTGACGATTCAATGGACGACTATGGCAATCCTCAGTGGGAGACGTATGGGGAAGAGGAGGTCGTTGACTTCGACGACGACCCAAACGATGTCCCAAACGACGACTTGACTTGACGATGGACTGGCGCAGGGTTATTTTGGGACATTGAGAGGTTCCTCCTACGAGGATTCCAAAAGGATGGTATCATGAAAAAAGAACATATAAAGGAAACAGAGGAAAAGGTAGAGGACAAGGATATCGGTCTTGAAAAGGATTGTTGTCCATGTTGCGATGGCGAGCATGCCGATGGTTGCTGCGGGAATTCGTGCGATGATGACGCTGTGGATCCAAAGGATGCCCAGATCGACGACCTCAAGGCCAAGGTGGACGAGCTCAAGGCTGAGAATGCAGGCCTCAAGGACCAGATGGCAAGGCGCCAGGCAGAACTTGAGAACTACAGGAAGAGGCTTGTGCGTGACAAGGAGGAGGCTGTTCAGTTCGCCAATTCCAAGCTCATAGAGGACATTCTGCCGTTCCTTGACAACCTTGACAGGGCCCTTGTGGCAGCCAAGGCCGGCGGCGATGTAGCAAACCTGGTGCAGGGGATCGAGATGGCTCAGGGGCAGCTTATGTCCAACCTTGACAAGAACTGGGGACTCAAGGCCATAGAGTCCGTTGGCAAGGAGTTCGACCCTCAGATGCACGAGGCCTGTATGGTCACTGTTGACGACAGCCTTGACAACGAGACGGTGCTTGAGGATTTCCTCAAGGGCTATACGTTGCATGACAGGGTTCTGAGACCTTCGAAGGTGAGGATTGGAAAACCTGAATAAGCTATTTGATCAATAATCGCGATTCATTTGACGATTCAATGGTGGTTTTGTAAATTACCTATGGACTTTGAGGGAACTCAAGGTCCAACAGAAAGACACTTATCATTAGGAGCATATATTATGGGAAAGATTATTGGTATTGATCTTGGTACTACGAACAGCTGCGTTGCAGTGATGGAAGGTTCTGAGCCTGTCGTAATGGCCAACTCGGAGGGTCAGAGAACGACTCCTTCGATCGTAGGTTTCACGGCCAAGGGCGATTGCCTTGTTGGTCAGCCTGCAAAGAACCAGATTGTTACGAACGCTGAGAACACCGTGTTCTCAATCAAGCGTTTCATGGGAAGGAAGTACAAGGAAGTTCCAGATGAGCTTTCCATGATTCCATACAAGGTCGTCGCCGGTCCAAACGACACAATCAGGGTCGTCATCAGAGACAAGGAGTATTCACCTGAAGAGATCTCCGCAAGGATTCTCCAGAAGATGAAGAAGACCGCAGAGGACTATCTTGGCGAACCCGTCACTGAAGCCGTCATCACGGTTCCTGCATACTTCAACGATGCTCAGCGTCAGGCAACCAAGGACGCTGGTAAGATCGCCGGCCTTGAAGTGAAGAGAATCGTCAACGAACCAACAGCCGCTGCTTTGGCATACGGTTTTGGAAAGGATACGTCAAAGGACGAGAAGATCGCCGTATACGACCTTGGTGGTGGTACGTTCGATATCTCCATACTTGAGCTTGGAGACGGGGTCTTCGAAGTCAAGTCCACGAACGGTGATACACACCTTGGTGGAGACAACTTTGACCAGAGGATAATCGAGTGGATGGTCGAAAGCTTCAAGAAGGATACCGGCATTGATCTCTCAAAGGACAAGATGGCCCTTCAGAGACTCAAGGAAGCTGCAGAGAAGGCAAAGATCGAGCTTTCCAACTCCACTTCAACGGATATCAACCTGCCGTTCATATCGGCTGATGCAACAGGTCCAAAGCACCTGCAGATGACCCTTACAAGAGCCGCTTTCGAGCATATGGTGGATGACCTTATCGAGAGGACGAAGGTTCCTTGCAGAAACGCCCTTAGGGACGCTGGCCTTACAGCCGCTGACATTGACCAGGTCATTCTGGTTGGTGGTTCCACACGTGTTCCAAAGGTTCAGGCTGTTGTCAAGGAGCTCTTTGGCAAGGAGCCTCACAAGGGCGTGAACCCTGATGAAGTCGTTGCAATGGGCGCTGCCATTCAGGGCGGAATCCTTGGCGGATCGGTCAAGGACGTTCTCCTTCTCGATGTCACACCGCTTTCGCTTGGTATCGAGACGTTGGGCGGAGTCACGACGAAGCTCATCGAACGCAACACGACGATTCCTACAAGGAAGAGCCAGGTGTTCTCAACAGCCGCTGATGGACAGACCGCTGTAAGCATACATGTCCTTCAGGGTGAGCGTGAGATGGCTTCTCAGAACAGAACACTGGGAACGTTCGACCTTGTTGGCATTCCTGCAGCCCCAAGGGGAGTTCCTCAGATTGAGGTAACGTTCGATATCGATGCAAACGGAATCGTACATGTCTCTGCAAAGGACCTTGGAACGGGAAAGGAGCAGAGCATCCAGATCCAGAGTTCAAGTGGTCTTGACGAGAGCGAGATAGAGAAGATGGTCAAGGATGCAGAGATGCATGCTGAGGAAGACAAGAAGGAGCGTGAGAGGATTGATGCCCGCAACACGGCTGACAGCCTCGTTTACCAGACTGAGAAGGCCCTCAAGGACTATGGTGACAAGGTAAGCGCTTCCGACAAGGCGGCTGTCGAGTCTGCCCTTGCGGACCTCAAGCAGGTCATTGCAAACCAGAGTGCTTCTGTGGACGAACTCAAGGCTAAGACCGATGCTCTTCAGAACGCATCCTACAAGCTTGCAGAGGAGATGTACAAGAATGCAAATCCTCAGGGACAGCAGGGCGGTCCTGAAGCTGGTCCTCAGCCTGGTGGCGGAGCACAGTCCGGCAACGGTCCATCCAATGCCAGCGGTGCTGACGATGCAGACTACGAGGTGGTCAACTGATACATACAGCTTTGCGGTGCTGTGCATGCACCGCAATGTGATGGCACATTGCGATAGCCGGTCATTTTGGCCGGCTATTTTATTGTACTGTTGGCTGTTTTTTGTTAACTTATGTTAGATTAGTTAGATTGGTTAAAGAGGGGCTTCTGATTCCATTCATGCGCTTTGGTTATACCCAATGGGCATGTGGCATGTTTTTTGGAAGTTCTTCTTGAAAAGGTACGAAAATGGCAGATAAAAGAGACTACTACGAAGTTCTTGGTGTTCCCAAGACAGCTACTAAAGAAGAGATAAAGAAAGCATATAGAAAACTTGCCATAGAGAACCACCCTGACAAGAATCCCGGCGACAAGGCCGCGGAGGAGCGCTTCAAGGAGGCTACGGAGGCCTATGAGGTGCTTTCAGACGATGCAAAGCGTCAGAACTACGACAGCTACGGATTTGCAGGCGTTGACAACAGCCAAGGTTTTGGAAACGCAGCCTATAGGGATTTCAGCGATTTGTTCTCTGGGGGTGGTTTTGGCAGCATATTCGAGGATTTGTTTGGCTTTGGCGGCGCTTCAAGGGCCAGGGCTCAGAGCAACCCAAACGTTGGTCAGAGCATAAGGGTCAACATTGAAGTCGATCTTCAGGACATAATGGGTGACTGCAAGAAGGAGCTTACGTATTACCATCAGGTTCCTTGCGAGGCCTGCCATGGTACAGGTTCCTCCAAGGGGACCGCTTCCTCCAAGACCTGCCCAACCTGTGGCGGAGCAGGTCAAGTGAGGCAGTCAAGCGGTTTCTTCTCCGTTTCAAGGACATGCCCTACATGCGGTGGACGGGGTGTCGTGATTACAGATCCGTGTCCTTCATGCAAGGGTTCCGGAACTGTCAGAAAGAGCCAGACCCTACGGGTGAAGATTCCAGCCGGCATAGAGAATGGTGCTGACATCATCATCCCTCAGATGGGAAATGCGGGCCAGAACAATGCAACCCCGGGTGATTTGTACGTTAGGGTGAACATAAGGCCTCACAAGTACTTTGTAAGGCAGGGTGAGGATCTATTCGTCCAGATTCCAATTTCCATGACTCAAGCGGCTCTTGGTTTGGACATAGAGGTCAAGAACCTTATGGGACAGACCGTCAAGGTAAGCATCCCCGCCGGTGTGCAGAATGGAAAGATAATAAGGGTCAAGGGACAGGGGCTTCCTCGCTACCGCAACGCCGCTTCAATGGGAGATATGTACATCAAGTTCCAGATAGAGACTCCAAAGCGTCTTGGACTCAAAGCCAAGCAGCTTATGAAGGAACTGTCCGATGCAATGGGTGAGAACCCATCTCCAAACCCAGTTCCATTTGAGAACGATTGATTGCTCTTTGAAGATTTAGACGATTTTACTGAGGAGGGTTTTCCTTATGGGAGCCAAGATTACCGGGATACACGCAATAGAAGAGGCTTTGAGAAGCGCACCAAGGGGTTCGACCCTCTACATACTTAGGGGTGACAAGCGCAACTCAAAGCTTGAGTTCGAGGCCATAGCCAATGGAAAGACCGCTGTAAAGAAGGTCTCTGACGTTGAACTTGAAAGGCTTGCAGGCGGCAGCGATCACAGGGGGGCTGTCCTTGATCTTGGTGCGAAGTCCTCCTCAAGCCAAGGCGGTAGGATAAGGGAGATGAGCGTGTATGATTTCTGCTCTGGGCTCAAGGAGGGCGACAGCGCCCTTGTGCTTGCCTTGGACGAGATAACGGACCCTCATAACTTGGGAGCAATCCTTCGCAGCGCTGACCAGTTCTCCGCATCCCTCATAATCGTCCCAGAGAGGAGAAGCGCAAGTGCCAACGAGACTGTCATACGCATCTCCTCTGGCGCCGCCCAATACGTGACGATGTCCACCGTCACGAACCTTGCGAAGGAACTCGACGTCCTCAAGCAGTTCGGTTTCTGGGTCTATGGTGCGGACATGAACGGTGAGTCCTCCTACGACATGGACTTTCCAAACCGCACCGTCATTGTCATGGGCAGCGAGGGTAGTGGTATGCGCTCTCTTGTACGTGCCAAGTGCGACCACATTGTCTCAATTCCAATGAGCGGCCACATAGACTCCTTGAACGTGTCTGTAGCCGCTGGAATCCTCATGTACGAGTACAGAAGAGGCCATGGCGTCGGTACGGACGCTGCCCCAGAGGTTCGGTGACTTATAAAGAAGGAGCCTTCGTTGGCCTTTTCATGTGTTGTCGCACCGTCAGTCCGTCAGCTCCTCCAGTCTGTAGTTCGCATATTTCCCTCTTTGGTTGGGCGTTAGCGTCCTGTCCTTGACGAGCTTTTTTATCTGGAAGTACGCCTGGCTCCCGCTTATATCCAACACGCTGCTCACTTCATCCTTTGTCACAAAACCTCCTTTCCTCCTCGCAAGCTCCACTATGGCCTGTTGGTAGTCGTCTACCGAAACCTTCCTTCTTGTTCCGTATACGTTGTTGTTTGCAATGCGTCTGTAGAAGACTGGGTTCAATGAAAACAAGGGGTTCCTGTCACTGCCACCTTCCTCTATAAGCTCCAATCCAAGCAGCTGCGCTATGGTCGCAGATGCCCTCTGCTCGCTTATGTGCAGGTCCCTGCATATGCGTTCCCTGCTGGCTCTTCCTTCGTTCCTTATCAATGAGAGTGCCATCAAGGCGTTGAGGGAGAGAGGCTTTCCCATTCGGTTCTGTTCCGTTGCAATCATGTTTATGAATGCGACATCGGGTTCGGCTCTCTGTATGAACAATCTGACTACGGAGGATGTGCTTTCGGAGTAGTCGGGCCAAGGTCTTCCGTATTTCATCGAACCCTCGTATATGCGGTCTATACCTCTTCCAGTTCGTTCCGCCAGGCCAATCCTCTTCAATGCATCCGCGAGGGCTGGATTCCTTCCATGCGGTTCCACGGATATGAGATTGTCGGTATTCACTCCGTCTATGAAGCCTCCCTGACTTGAAATCGAGAGGCCTTCGTCTGTGATGAGGACTCTGACTTCCCCTAGCTGTGTATAGTCCCTATGGCTGAATGCGTTCACAAGGCCTTCTCTGAATGCGTCCCTATTGAATTCTGGAATCGAGATTCTGAACAGGCCATAGGACGTCTCCTTTTCAGGGTTCCATGCATTCAGATACGTGGAGAATGTTTCGAAGGTCTTCAATAGTGGGGCATTGAACGACTCATTGATCCGGACGTTCGTTCCTTCAAGGACTTGGAATGACGATCTTGCAGTTGGAACCAAACGCTGTATTGACGGCTCCTTCCCCAACAGAAGCATCCCCGCCATCGTTGGAACCAATGAATCGTTCTGTCTTGTCACAAGTCTAAGGGAAAGATTCAGTTCTTCGTCTGTCAGTTCCAGGAGCTTCTTGTCTCCGCTTGGGTTGTTCTCTATGATGCTTCTAAGACGCACCTGCTCCAGGGGGTCTAGGTCTGCCATGGACGAACCCGCAAGAGGTGTAGCCGAGAAGTCCAGAAGGCTGAGCTCCGACAATCGGCTCTGGATCTCATATGGGAACAATGGAACCGTCTCCGGACTTCCATCCAGCTTCAGCCGTCTTCGAAGGGTCTTCCCTGCAGATGAAGCGACGACGGTGCGTGACATAGGGACGTCTATCCTCAGGATCTTCATGTTTCCTTCCACGTCCAGGATCTCCGCTTTTGTCTGAAGCGATGGGACTGTGCTGTTTGCGATGAGTGCGCACACCCCTGTCTCGTCCAGGTGCTTTCCCATTGCTCCCGTAACCTTCCCATCGTCCTCGATTCCGAGAAATATGCTTCCTCCCTTTGAGTTCGCCATTCCAACCACCGTGTCTATCAACTCATGGTCGGGGAGTCCGTTCTTCTCTTTTGTATCGCTTTTGAACTCGATTTGAAGTGTTTCCTTCTTTGGTAGTCCTTCCATGGCGTTCCTCCAATCTGGATTCTATGTTCTCTTTGATTCTAATCCATCCAACTCGATATATCAAGTTGCAATTCGATTTAACTCGTAAGTGTTGAGTTGAATGTTGAATTGGATATCGAGTTGGAAAGGGATGAGGTGATGTATTGCCTTCTCGATGTCGCTTGCAATGTTTCCGTTTCACTATCCGTTTTTATATTGGAACAGCTCACAGACTTTGGTAGAATAATGGAATAGGTGGTAAGGAGGACTGAATGAAAAGAACGCTTTTGGTTGTATTGATGGTTCTTGCTGCGTTTGCAGCTTTCGCTTCCGTTGGATTCGTTCTCAATGTGAAGCCCTACTTCACATTCGACAATTCGCCGGCTGGGGTCGCTTCCGACTCCGGATACTTGAAATGGAACAATGAAGGTGCCGGAGGGGTGGGGCAGGTGAACCCCGATTGGTGGGAGACCAAACAGGACTATTTCAACAGGGCCTTCGAAAAACCTGGTTTCCTTGATGTGGGGCTTGTGGTCGATACGGACAAGGTCGGTATGGTCTTTCTCCTCGATATAAGGCAGGATACATTCCAGCATTTCAAGGACGACGGTAGAATCCTTACCAATGTTCCGTTCGTAGGAGCGATAGTCGACTTGAATTTCCCCCGTGTAGGCTATGTGGACTACACTTCAGGGGATGGAAGCTTCTATGCCTCTGTAGGCCGTAGGCAAATCAAGTGGGGTCCCTCGACCTATGATATGGCACTAAGCGACTCGCAGCCTTATCTTGACAACTTCTATCTTTCGTACGAAACATCTGTTGGGGGGGGGTGGCTCTTCGAGTATGATTTCCTTGGAATCGCCTACAAACTGTTCATGAACTACAACAACGACGTCAAGGGTGGTCCCAAGTCCACGTTCGCCCACAGGTTCTCGTTCGCAAGCGACTTCATGAGGGTCTCCGTCGCAGAGCTCAACAACATCTACGGAAAGGAACCTTCGCTCCTTGATTTCACACCGTTCGGAATCTGGCATGACAACTATCAGGACAATTATTCCAACGTCATGCTCAACCTTGCCCTGGAGGCGGTTGTGGGACCTGTAAGACTCTATGGCACATTCACGATGGATGACTTCGACCTATCACACGAGCTTGATTCCGATGGTTGGAGCGGAAAACCCCAGGCGATGGGATTCACCGCCGGCGTGGAGCTTCATGTCCTCGATGGGGATGCGGTGGCTTCTTCAAGATTCGAGTATACGGATTACGCCCTTAGAGACGAGACGTTCAAAAAGCCTGGTCTCAATGTGGCCTATGAGTTCTACTACTGCTCTACCTTCATGTACAACAGGGACAAGAACGCTGGGAAGTTCACCGTTCCGTTCCAGTTCATAAGCCTTACAGGAGCCGGCTATTGCTTTGACGACAATGCGTTCTACCTTGGCTTCAAATACGGCCCTGATACGTTGGTTCATAGACTTTCCATCGAATACGATGCAAATCCTCTGAGTGCATTCGCCAGTGCGGAGCTCATAATGAGAGGTTCGTACACCATAGACAGCAAATATGGTGACAAGGACTACTACAAGAGCCACGGACTTGCAACGATGAAACTTACGGATCCTGTGGTGACTGTCCTCAAGTTGGAGGCCGGGGCATCATACAATGTGCAGTACGGTCTCAAGGCTGGTGCTTCGCTTGGCTTCACCCGTGACATCACCCATGGAACCAATGCGTTCTCTGCAATGGTTGGAGCCTCAATTGCAGTGATGGAAGTGGATTGGAGCGCTTTGTTCTGACGATATGAATGTTTTAGGTTTTTCCAAGAAGGCGATTGCAACGATCTCCATGGTGGTGGCCGTCCTTGCGCAGCTCTGTGCATGGCAGAACACATACAACGCGCAGAGCCGTGAGTTCAAGCTGACGAAGGCTTCGTTCAGAATCGCGGGGCAGACGATGCCCATTGCAACCGCACCGGTGACCGGCAGCCAGCTCGAAGGACTCCTTGGAATGCTCGACATGGAGGCCGGTGGCGGTGACTGTGGAATCGGCGTTGTCTATGGAAGGCTGCTTGAAGGTCTGTCACTTCCAAGCAGAACCTTCGCCTATGACGACGACGTGTTTGCGGTGGTGCGTCCTACGATAAACCCTCAGGTATTCGTCCATTCCAACGAGGATGCGGCGGTCATCGATTGGGAGTACCCATTCAGGGACTGGCTTCCGATTCTGGACTTCGAGGCGGGATTCTGCCTTGGTTCGAACTTCTACGGCCTCATAGACCTCAATCTGACTACAAGGGTCTCGAAGATAGGCTATGGCGTTGTTTTCATCAACCTCCTCAAGGAGTTCGCGGACTTCGAGCTCGCCCTTCCCCGCAAGGCGTACGCCTCCATAGGAAACGGCGGATTGAGCTTCGTCATTGGAAGGGACAGGGTCGAGGCTGGGAACGGAATGACTGGAAACCTCATGGTTGGTGACGGCCATTGGTGGAACGATTTTGCGAAGCTCAGCGTACTGAAGCATCCGTTCTCCTACGACTTCACGCTGATGTCGTTCGATACCAACAAGGACTATGGCTCCAATCCAATTGGCCTTGAGAAGTTCGACTACAACTCTCCGCACAGGCTCGTCGCAATCCACAGGTTCTCGATGGCTCCGTTCAAATGGATGAGCTTCGCCGTCGCCGAAGGTATGCTTCAGTACGGGACGAACCTGTTCGGGGACTTCGAGATGCTCAATCCGTTCATGCTGCTTCATGGAACGAACGGCTATGAACGAGGCAATCAGAACAACTTCTTTGGAGTTGAGCTGTCATTCGTGCCGTGCAATGGCCTTGAACTCAACTTCGCCGTGATGTTCGACCAGATCCAGGTCGCCACCGAACTCGATGACGGACAGCCGAAGAGCAACACCCCTCCCAATGCATACGGAGCGCTTGCGAATGCAATATACAGCACAGCAGCCCTGGCAGGCGTGGTAACATACCATGTCGAGTTCGTATACACCTCTCCCTGCCTGTATCTCAAGGAGGACGGCAAGGGCTATGACCATTGGAACACGAACCTTATAGTCGGCAACGTCCTTTTGGACGACGGTGACAGCGACCTGTCCTACCTTGGATACAAATATGGGCCGGACACGGTCGCCTTGGGAATCGGAGCCGACTATGTCGATCTCGATGGGCTTGCCTTTGGAGGCTCCGTTCTCTTCAGGGCTCATGGAGAGCATGGGATACGCTACTATGGCTATGGCAATCAGCACGACACCGTCGAACTTGGACCTGTGCATTTCAGGGATGTGTCGCCGACGTATACGCAGGGTGCAACCCTTCCTGAGTTCAGGCTTTCGGTTTCCACCTACGCAGAATACTCCCTATTCTCAGACCTTGATGTAAAGGCGAACCTTGCGTTCGTCCATGCATGGAACTACCACAACGAGATTGGCCGCAGCATGTTCGATGTGCAGCTTGCAGTTGGAGTGAGCTTCCATCCTCCATATTGAGAAGGGTTACTGTTTTTTTGATTGGCGGGTGTGGGCGCGTTAGGGCTTATTAAGGCGCATGAGGGCGCATCAGATTTGTGTGAATTTATGGATTTAAAAAAGGACCTGCAAACCTTTGTGGCTGCAGGTCCTTGTTTTATGTGTAGCTTCCAAGAATAGGGATTTTCCAAGAATCAATAGAAGTAGTAGAGTCCAAAGAAAAGTTCGTATTCAAGATCCTTGAAGTTCTTCGTTTCTGCATACTTCTTTATGGACTCCGTGTTGAATCCCAAAGAGGCTCTTACTGGGTAGTTTGGGTGGTCGTTGATGATTCCAATGCCTTCGATGCCAACAGTGTAGAGCATTTTCACTTCTGCGTTCTTGTTATGGAGCATCGCAATGTCCGTGAAGGCTATTGCATAGGTACGTGCCCAGGAGCCCAGGTTGATGCACTTGGTGGTGAGGTTGACGTTTGCAACGACCTTTGTGTTCCAGCTTTGTGCACTATAGGTGTTGTCGTCCTTTATTCCACGCATGTAGTCTGCAATGTATGTTGTAGAGGCGCTTGGCACTGGAGCTCTGCTTGCAGACGATGCAATGCTTCCGTTTATCCTTATCGATGGATTGAACCACGAGTTCGCATAAGGGAACCAAGTGAACTGCATTTGCACATATTGAACTGGATCCTTGAGCAGGTTCATTAGGCCCATGTCCCTTGAAGCTGTCATGGAAAGGGTCATCCCCTTTCTGAAGTCGCTGTTGCCGTCAAGGACAACGTTGAGAGTCGAGCGTGACAGCGTTGCACTTGCCGTTACTCTCTTGTTGACATCCCATCCCAACATGTCCCATGTTCCATCTGTGGTATATGTTTTGTACAGCTTCAACGAAGGGGAGAGTGTCAGTCCAAGAGGGAGTCCCAAAGACATCGAAGCCGTACCGCTTGCAGTGATTGTCATGTTGGGATTGTCTGCAACTTTCGTTGTGTCCAATCCAAGGCTTGTGGATATCTGCTTTCCTCTCAAAGACAAACCATAGTATGAGAGACTGTTGTTTGTCGTTGTTGTCTTCGTTCTAGGAGCATAGGTGAGCTTGTGGGAAAGGGAGACGCCTCCAATTGAACTTAGCAGGTTCGAAAGACTTGCCGTGTATGTGAATTCGTTGCATCCCATTGAAGAGAGCTCGTTCTTCGTTGGTGTGAACTTGATTCCTGACGACAGGCTGAACCCTACAGTGTCCCCAAGCCTTATGTCATAGAAGTATGTGCTTAGTGCAAGCTCTGAACCTGTATAGTTCTCAATTCCCTTGAACGAAATAGAAGCGGAGGCATCCATTTTGAAGCTTGCGACCTTGATTCCAGAAAGCTTCGATGACAGTCCCAAGGTTGTTCCGTTGAGGCCCCCTGTTCTTCCATCGTACTTGAAGGAGAGGGTCGTGTCCAGTTTTGAGCTCGCTATTGGATAGCCCAGGATATTGAAGTCAAGTCCGTACTCTGCTTTTTCGAACGAGTGGTCGTTCTGCTTCATGTCTGCGTTTATCTGGAACTTTGCAAGCTTTCCTCCGAAGTTCTTGGAGTCTATTCTAAGCCCAATCTTTGCTCCGTAGTTGGAATCGTACTTTGGCGTTGGGAAAATGAAGAATGGACTTCTGTCATTGACATAGTACACTGCTACATAGTGGTATTCGTTTGCCGTCTCATCCCCAGGGGTTGTCACAACGACATCTCCTTCGACGATGTCATAGTCCACTGAGGTGAATATCCGTTCGTTGACAAGCTTTTGTGTCTTGGCGATCACATGGGACTGCAGCTCCTCATAGCTTGAAAACGAAGCTCCGTCTGAAAGACCAAGGAATTTGTACACCTCATTAACATCGGTCTTGCCTTCGAAGTTGAAGTCGTATCGGTCTATGATGTATGTCGATGCGAATATAGCCGATATTGCAGACAGCACGACAAGCGTCGTCATGATAAAACGTTTCATGTTAACTACCTTTCCCCTAAATTTGCCAAATGATCCAGAGTGCATTTTAAGCTTTCGATTGCATTTGTTCAAGAGTTGATATATAAGGTATAGGGGCAGAACGGAGGTTTTCTTTGAGAATTAAGGACTATAGGAAAAGGATACTTGGCCTGCGTATCTTCTCAGACATACTCGCCACAATACTCGCTTGGGCATTGGCTTTCTTCTTGAGGTTCTACGTCCTTCCCGGAGGCAGAGGGAAGCCTATTGAGCTGTTCGCGGTCCTTGCTGTGTTCGCATGCGCGTTCACATTGTTCTTCTGCAATAGGCAGGGCCTGTATTCCTGCAACGAGATAAGTACATTCGCAAAGGAAGCCAGCAATATCTTCAAGGTCTCTTTGTATGTGTTCCTGCTTTTCGTGTGCGTCTACTACTACCTGTTCGTCGAAAAGGTAAGCCGTCTGGCACTGCTTCTCTTCTTTGCATTCCATTTCCTTTTCCTTCTCATCTCAAGACGCCTCATAAACGCATCGTTCGAAAAACGGTTCAAGGAGAGGGGGAAGAGGGGGCTTTTCTACCAGAGAATCCTTCTCGTAGGTTCCGGCTCCTCGATTGAAGAATACTGCAGCGCCGTTACACATGACGACACGGACGGACGCACCGTGGAAGGCCAATACTTTGGACAGGGCAGGACAATAGACGGCATTGCGCAGGTGCAGGCTGCATCCCTCAAGGAAGCCGTATCAAAATCCAAGGCCGATATCGTTGTGATCTCAACCTCCGAGATGTCCTACACGGACTCCCAAAGGATATTGAACGAGAGCCTGGATCTGTTTGGACAAAAGGTGTTTCTCATTCCATCCATTCCAAAGTCATACGTTGGAACGGAGCTTTCAATGTACAGAGGCATTCCAATCATTGGCATAAACTCGTTTGAAATGTCGCCGTTGGGGCGTATCTTCAAAAGGACGTTCGACGTTGTTTCTTGTTCCCTTGGGGTCTTGCTTCTGTCGCCGCTTTTTCTGTTTATTTCCATACTGGTCAAGACGACGTCCAAAGGACCCGTGTTCTTTAGGCAAAAGAGGGTGACCCGTGACGGCAAGGTGTTCGAGATGCTCAAATTCCGCTCAATGCGGATAGACATGCCTGAAGGAGACCCCCACCTCACTCCTGAAAACGACCCCCGTGTTACCAAGATTGGAAAGTTCCTGAGAAAGACCAGCTTGGACGAGATTCCCCAGTTCTTCAATGTGATAGGAGGTTCGATGAGCCTCATAGGGCCTCGGCCTGAACGACCTGAGCTTGAAGAACGGTTCATAAAGACCATTCCCGGCTATAATATGCGTCATAAGATGAAGGCTGGGATATCGGGCTGGGCGCAGGTGAACGGCCTTAGAGGCAACACCTCCATTGAAAAACGCATCGACTACGATTTGTATTATATTCGCAACTGGAGCTTTGGGTTTGACATGAAGATTGTAATCTTCACCTTCCTGAAGGGATTCATCAACAAGAACGCTTATTGATAAGCGGTTAATGGGAATTTTTAGAATGAAGAAAGCTATAGTTTTTGTTTTTTTTGTTGTATTCTGTTCTACCGTCTTTGCTGCCGCAGGGTTGTCCAATGTGCTTCCTACTGCATCCCATGGGCAGCTTGATGCTCTTTTGGCAGGGGAGATAGTGGAGACCTCCACCCTTGGCGGTGCCGACATGGGCAACGTGAGCCCTGCTGGGTCCGTTTTCGAGGGTTCTGTGAAGGAAGCAAAGGCCGCTACAAATGGTTTTTCAGAGAACCTTACGGTCCTTCTTCCATATCCAAAGGCTTGGGAGGGCATGTCTCAGGAAGAGGTTCAGATTGCTCTTCTCAATTTAATGAGAAGCGTCTCCACCCAGGAGGGCATCACCTACATCTCGCATCGTGCAGGGGACAAGCCTAAGATCCTGTTCGACCGCTCATGGTACCTCTCGGATCCATCGGACTGGAAGTCAAAGATAGACGACCCCGTGGTTACAGAGCTCCCTTCTTCCATAGAGAGCTACTGCTACCAAAAGGACTCCACGTTTGGAGGCAATATCTACAAGCATGATTTCACCATAGACGAAGACGAGATATTCCTTAGCCTGAACAATGTGACCGCCCTCAAGTTCATGGGCTTCACGTGCGTGAAGGAGGGACAGCTTCACATGTATCTTGATACATATCTCACTGAAGAAGGCATCCTTCTCAATGCAATGGCCAAGATATCGGACCGAGACCCTCAGGTCAAAGTCCTTTTCATAACGGTTGATCTTCCAAGTGCGTTCCTTCGCAGGGTCACCGCATTGAAGGAATGGATGGAGACATGTCTTGCGCAGGTGGATGCCCAGTGAGTTCTGTTTTCAAACGTGGCATCGCCATCTTTTTCGTTGTTGTTGCAGGTCTGTCATTGGTAGCTGCTTCCCAGTCGTCCTTTGGGGTTTCAACTTCGTTGGATGTTTCCCTTGGGGTTGGCTCGCTGGCTCTTGTAGGTGGAAACCTTGTGTGGGAGAAGCAGTCGTCTTTTCCTGTCTATTCCGGTGTTCCTGCTGTTGCCTTTGAGGATTTGAATTTCCTGGATGGAATCGCCGTCTTTGGTTACAACGGGGTGGTGGATAAAGTCAGCACCTTTGCAACTATAGGTGTTCTTGCCGTTCCTTGTGTATACTCGTTGCTCAAAGGCGATGCAATGTGGGGCTATGGTCTCATGTATTTTGAAACCGTCGCCATGACATACGGGCTAAAAGAGCTTGCAAAGAACCTTGTTGTGAGGGAGCGTCCCTACGTCTATGGCAGTGGAGCACCTGCTGAAGAGTTCTCCAACGGAGATTATTGCCGGTCCTTCCCCTCTGGACACACTGCGCTTGCATTCGCAAGTGCAACGTTCCTCACCATGGTGATGGGTTTTGACGATTCTGCTTCCCCTTGGCGGCTTCCCGTCTGCATTGGCTCCTATGCCGTTGCTCTTGGTGTTGCGACCTCCCGTGTCCTGAGTGGGAACCATTATATAACCGATGTCCTCGTAGGTGCCCTAATTGGCGCCGCCTGCGGAGTTGCAGTTCCATTGCTGCACCTTGGGTCTCTTGGTGGAGCTTCTGGTTCTTCCAATTCTTCTTCGAGTGCTAATTCGAATACCGCTTCATTTGGCATTTCCCCAACGGGTGTTGCGTTTGGGTTCAGTTTCTGAGTTTGCTTCCTATGGAGTTCCTTTTACTCTGGCAGAGGAAAGAATCGTGTTAAAACTTTCAAGTTGCTATTGCTGCTGTAGCAATTTAACAGCACGGTCAAAGTCACTTTCGAGTTGTTTCATCTCTCTTGCCCGATATATTTCGAATTCCTTTTCATCTTTTTCAACGGCTTGCTTGTGGGAAATTCGACCTTTGCCTTCCAACAGTTTTCTTCTGTTCGATACAATCTGATTATCAAGAGCGTCAATCCAGTTCTGCATGGTCATGGGTATCTGTTCCAAAGCTTGCAATTCCGCAAAATCGAGAAATTGCGAAACAAGCAGATTGAGCCGTTGCAGTTCTATTTCAGAGAGATAGTTTTTTGCAATCTTCACGTCATCTTTGGTAATATAGTTGCCCTTGAAATTGGTCATACCTACAAAGGGCTTTTCCCTATTCACTCTGTCATAGACAATTTCTGCCGCCGTGTGTTCGTGAACGGCGTAATGGAGTTTGTTTTGCACTGTAGCAAAGAAAGCTTTCGTCAAATCCGATCTCGGATCATAATCCGTGGCAGTGGCATAGATGTCTGTCACCTGTTGATAAAAGTTGCGTTCAGAAGAACGAATATCTCTGATGCGTTGCAACAGCTCTCTGAAATAGCGTGAACCGCCGTTCTTCAAACGGTCATCGTCCATGGTAAAGCCTTTTTGGATATACTCATGCAGTCTTTCTGTTGCCCATATACGGAAGCGGGTCGCAATCTGTGACTGCACGCGGTATCCGATAGCGATAATCATATCCAGATTGTAGTGGTCTATATTTCGTCTTACTTGTCTATTTCCCTCGGTGCGAACCAACAAGAATTTCTTGTTGGTTGCCTCCTGTACAAGCTCTCCATCCTTGTATATGCCATCAATGTGCTGGCTTATGTTCTGCTGTGTGGTGTCATAAACTTCAGCAAGCTGTTGTTGTGTGACCCAGATATCTTCATTGGAGAAACGGACGGAGACCTTCGTAATCCCATTCTCATCTTGGTAAATCATCAAATTATTATCGTTCATAAGAAAAAGCTCCATATAAAACCGTATATTTTAGCATTTGTCCAATTGTCCATATCTTTTGTATCAATCCCCTAGTATCGATTATCAGATAAAACAGCTTTTGTAGTTTACTAGCATTTATTCTCTTTTTTCGCACTCGGTTAAAGGTATTATAGCATGCAAGATGTGGAAAAAACAGCATGTCCATACCTGATGCAGTATCCGTATTACATTGCAGATTATGAGGGTAATAGGTGATGTACACGACAATGAACGGTCAAATGAGTCGTTGGATGGTTCAACCCTGTGAGTTTCAAAAAGTTGAATCCGATGGAGACAAGTCCCCTATGGTGATTGGTCTTGCATTGATGACTGTGATGACTGGCTGTGTCTTTATTTTGAGGTGAACACCTAAAACTACTGTTTCACCTCACAATAAAGGATTTCTTGGTGGTTGAAACTAAAGGTTTTGGCATCAGAATATCAGCTCGCAAAGCCTGTCAATTTGGAGAGGGATGCTTTTGAGAATGTATGTTTCAAAATGTATGTTTCAATCAAATTGAAAGCAGTGTTTTCTTTCTCTCTTTGACTGATGTAACAAACAATCGCCAAACGTCGGAAAAATATTTCGCCAATCGTCGGAAAAATACTATAGGTTCTCATGATTGCTGTATAGTTTTTTGGAAAACGTGCTGTTTTGACACCTTTTTCCTATGGAAAACGTGCTGAAATGTGGTAGAATCCAAGTATTGATATAGCCTTGGAGGAAATATGCTCTACAGAAAACGCTCAGAAGACATTGCAAGGTGGATTGATTCAAAAGAAAGGAATGCACTCCTGGTTACAGGTGTACGCCAAACTGGAAAAACCTACCTGATAAGGAAATGTCTTGAAGAAAGCAAAAAGAACTATATTGAGTTCAATTTCATTGAGCGTCCGGAAATTCCCAATATGTTCAAAGAGCTTGAAGGAATGGGTATCTCAGAAATACTTACCAGGCTTTCAATCTTCTCTGAGAAACCTCTGATAAAAGGGGAGACTTTCATCTTTTTCGATGAGATACAGGAATACAAAGACATTGCCACCCTCATCAAGTTCCTTGTAGAGGAAGGATCTTTCAGATACATCCTAAGTGGTTCCCTTTTGGGAGTGGAACTGAAGGGCATTAGGTCTACACCTGTTGGGTACATGCGTTCGATTGAAATGTATCCAATGGATCTTGAAGAATTCTACATTGCCATGGGCCTTTCTGAAGATGCGTTTGAAATGCTGCATTCTTCGTTCGAGAAATCCGTACCTGTAGCGAACTCAATCCATCTACGTCTTATGAACGGTTTTCGTAACTATATGATTGTTGGTGGTATGCCTGCAGCGGTTCAGAGTTTTGTTGATGAATCCGATTTCAACAAAGTCATGGAGATTCACAATTCAATAATTCCTGGTTATATCAACGATTTTTCAAAGTATGAAACGGAAGACAGACGTTTGAAACTTAGAAAGGTATACGATCTAATTCCGGCAGAGCTGGATTCCAAGAACAAAAGGTATGTTTTCAATGATCTTGACAGAAATTTCAGACCTGAGAAATACGATGCGAGCTTTGAGTGGCTTGTGAATGCAGGAGTAGCGATTCCTGTATACAACATAACTGAACCTCGTATTCCTCTGCTGTTGAACGAAAAGGCGAATCTGTTCAAGTTGTTCATGTCTGATGTGGGTCTTCTGACAACGCAATATGGTAAAGGTGCTGTACTCTCATTGCTTGGAGGGAATGTCAACGTAAACTGCGGTGCCATGTATGAAAACTTCGTTGCCCAAGAACTCCACTCCCATGGGTTCAATGGCTATTATTTCAACAGCAAGAAACAAGGTGAAGTGGATTTTGTCATCGAGAAAGACTTCCAAGTGATTCCAATTGAAGTCAAATCAGGAAAGGATTATCAGGTTCATTCGGCATTGAATAATATAATGTCCAATCCCGAATATGAAATAAAGAAGGCCTATGTGCTTTGCAACGATAACATCAAGACGAATGGCCCAGTATATTACCTTCCAATATATATGACCATGTTCATAAGAAACAATGACATGGACTTGCCAAAACCAGTTGAAACAAGTCTAAGGGACATATAGGTTGGACATAAAGATTTTTCTAGGAACACATCAAAATTAACCTCTCTGAAGTTTTCATGAAGTTACTTTGAAGTAGTTAATGAAGTTGGTTTGAAGTTGACTTTGAAGTTGCTTTGAAGCAGTATATGAACATACCCAGCTATTTTAGAAAAAGGGTACTCGGCAATCTTGTAGACCATGGGTATTTGGAAAAGAGTGGAAACGGGCGTTCTTCATTCTTCAAGACTAATCATGATTACGTGGATTTGGAGTAATGAAGAGAAGGCCGTTTCAACTTTTTCAGGCATTTGAATACTGTGAATTGGCATGTCTCTTCTAAGAACGATATCTACATCATTGAACTTGATATCTGCATCATTTTAAGGTAAAATGAGGTAGATGATTTTAAAATGATGGAGTTTTTATGCATGACTATGATTTCGAAAAGATTCCAGAGCGGTTGCTTTCTCCAGAAATAGTAAAAGCTATTGCTGCACTCCATGAACACAAAGGCAAACAGGATTTGTTTCTTGAGGCTAATGTAGACGATCTCAAATCTCTACTTGAAATTGCGAAGATCCAGAGTACAGGTGCTTCGAATAGAATAGAGGGAATCTATACTTCCGATAAGAGGCTTGAGGAACTTGTCACAAAAAAGACAGAGCCTAGAAACCGCAGCGAAGAGGAGATTTCAGGTTACCGCGAAGTTTTAACTATTATCCATGAGAACTATGATTACATAGAGCCAAGACCTAATATGATATTGCAATTGCATAAGACATTATATTCGTATTCGGATAGTACAAGCGGAGGGCAGTATAAGAATTCCGACAATGTAATTACTGAGACCGACTCAAGAGGGAATACGAAGATACGGTTCGTGCCAGTTTCTGCTTGGCAGACTGCAGATGCAATGGAAAAACTCTGCAGTTCCTTTCAAAAAGCTTGGAATGAGGATAGGTTTGACAAAATTCTTTTGATTCCGATGTTTGTTTTGGATTTCTTATGTATTCATCCTTTTAATGATGGAAATGGTCGTATGAGCAGATTGTTGACACTTCTTCTTCTGTACAGAGCAGGATATATCGTAGGAAAATACATTAGCATCGAAATGCTAATTGAAAAGACCAAAGAGACTTATTACGAAGCTCTTGAATCAAGCTCTTTATACTGGCAAGAAAATAAGAACAACTATACGTCCTTTGTTAGGTATTACCTTGGAATCCTTGGAAGAGCATATGGAGAATTTGAAAACCGTGTTCATCTCCTTCAAGATAGGAGACTGTCAAAACCAGAACGTATTCGTAAGCTGATCGACAGTCGTATTGGTACGATTACAAAGAGGGAGATAATGGAGATTTGTCCAGATATAAGCAAGATAACCGTTGAGAGAGCGCTTTCTGGTTTTGTAAAAAGTGGCTATCTTGAAAAAGTTGGAAATGGCCCTACCTCAGCGTATATCAGAAAGCAAGGAAATAGGTGATCTCTTAAGGATTGGTGAAGTAATGGTGGGAAAGTTCTGGGTTGTTTGAGAAGGTTTTCATGATATGATATTTCCATGAAGAAGATTCTATTGCTCTGTTGTCTTGTCTTGGTTTCGCTTGGATATATTTTTGCATTTGGCTCTGGAGTTGTTGGTGTCCCTGCTGCAAAAGGCGTACTCATTCCTATTGGAGACGAAGTCTATGCCCTCATGGATGACCTGTTCGTATTGACAGGCTCCTCTGTTCCTTCCACATCAAGACCTTGGACTGTTTCAGAAGCCTTGAATGAAATATCGAGAATAGATAGTTCTTTGCTTTCCTCCAATGAAAAGATTCTTTACGACTCTATCTCCGCAAGACTTTGTGGCGACTCAGATACTTGGGTTTCTCTCAAGTTTGAAGTCTCTCCAGAGACTTATATCCATACGAATGGCGATTCCTATGACAGAGAGGAATACTGGAAGTATGGCTACAGCGATAGAAGTTATTTTGCTTCATTGTCTTTGGACAATTCAATTGGTGGATTCTACGGACATCTTGAACTTTCTATGGGTCTTGGTATGGTGAGCAGTGACGATGCATCTACAGCGAAAAGCATAAAACGTTATGTTGAAGAGGAGCTTGAAAAGTCATGGGGGGGTAGGAACCCAGATTCCTGTTGACGACCCAAAGGCCGATACCATAAAGGTCATCACTAGACAGGCTAATTACAAAAGAGATTTCGTTTTCAACTTTCCAACTACAGCGAACAGCGACTGCAATATGCCAAGACGAGCCTACCTTGATTATTCTGCCGATACCTTTTCCTTGGGTTTCTACAAGGCTCAGAAATCCTGGGGTTTCAACAAGGGCGGAAACTTCATATTCGATACCCACAACGATTTCTACAATTACATCTCTCTCAAGACGTTTGCCAAGAAGTTTGCATTCGAATATACGCTGATGTTCCCAGAGAACTACAGAGGAGGGGTGAATGCATCAGCCAAGAACTACGAAGATTATACTAGGGTTTTTGCAGCCCATAGGATTGAATTCAGACCAATCGATTCCTTGAACATCTCCATGAGCGAGAACGTCATGTACCGCTTCTACGGATTTCCGGACATAACTCTTCTGAACCCTGCGACATTCTATCATAACAATCTAAACAACAACCAATTCAACGCAATCGCCCATGTAGAGTTCGAAAATTCGGCAATCAAAGGCCTGCTCATTTATGGACAGTTCACACTGGACCAGGGATCGTTTCCATTTTTCGAAGACCCTACAAAGGAAGATCAAGCAATGGGTTATAGCTTGGGGTTGGAGTACAAGACATTCGTTGGAAAGGGAGTTCTTTCCACTTCGATTGAAGGAATATATACCAATCCTGCATTGTATAGGCCCACCGGCAGCTCGGATTTCATCATAAACTACAACTACTTGAATCCCGATGATTACTATAGGTTCCCATTCTATACATACATTGGCTACAAAAATGGAGGCGATACCATTGCAGTGAGAGGAGATTGCAATTATAGAACCAATGGATTGTATGCTTATTCCGTATTTGAAGTAGTTGTGGATGGTGCATATACGATGTTCGATGAATACACCGCCCCACTGATGCTTACGGCTCCGTCCGGCGACTATGATGTCATTACGACTGTGAATCTAGGATGGGAATACTCGTTCTCTTGGGGGCCTGCACCCATCAAGGCTTTCGTTGATGTTGCTGGAGTCAATTCATCGAAACGAGGCTTTGATCTTCAAGTCAGCCTTGGTTCCAGCGTATCCTATTCGTTGGTGTTGATATAATGGCAATGTGTTTTTCTTGTCATCTCTTTTCTTGCTGTCTAGAAAGTTGATTTATTCCTTGGAATAGGGTATAACATCAAACGATGTTCATGAAATCTATATATATGTGTGTGGTGAACATCGGTGGTGCTATATATGAATACTCAGGAAAGAGACATTCTAATAACCCTTTACGAAAAAGGCTTTTCAAATCAAAGAGACCTTTCACATCTAACTTGTCATTCATTGGGTGTGGTGAATAGGTCCCTTCACAATCTTGTGGACGAAGGATACTTGGATGATAGGTTTTTTGCCTCGAAGAAAGCCAAAACTGAAATTGAATCCAAATCCCCAAAGAACGCCATAATTCTCGCTGCGGGGTTTGGAATGCGTATGGTTCCAATCAATACCCAAACGCCAAAGGGTCTTATCGAAGTAAGAGGAGAACCTCTAATCGAAAGACTAATAAAACAACTTCACCAAAAGGGGATCCTTGAAATACACATTGTAGTTGGATTCATGAAGGATCAATTTGAATATCTCATTGATAAGTATGATGTTGATTTGATTGTAAATGAGGAGTACTTTTGCAAAAACAACCTTCATTCATTGTATCTAGCTTCCCAATTCATTTCGAACACCTACATAGTTCCATGTGATATATGGTCCAAAGAGAATCCCTTTTCAAACCATGAACTCTATTCATGGTACATGGTTTCCGACAAGTTGTCGGAAAACAGTTACGTTAGAGTGAACCGAAAGATGGAACTCGTATCTGTTTCCGATAGTTCTTTGGGCAATTCAATGATTGGAATAAGCTATGTCTCGAAGGAGGTGGCTGGTTTTCTTCGTTCAAAACTCTCTCAATATGACAAGGACAGGCAGTATTCCGATTCGTTTTGGGAAGAGACCCTGTTCACAAATGGGAGGATGGCTGTCTCTGCTAAAGTTGTAGATTGCAATGCAACAATTGAAATCAACACCTATGAGCAACTCAGAGAGTTCGATAGCAACTCAAACCATTTGAAATCGGATGCCTTGAAAACGATCTCAGAGGCCCTAAATGTTGATATTGTTTCAATAAAAGGCATTTCCGTACTGAAGAAGGGTATGACCAATCGATCTTTTCTTTTTGGGGTGAACAACAAAAAATACATTATGAGAATTCCCGGCGAGGGAACTTCTAAACTCATAGATCGAAGAAAGGAATCGGATGTATATGCAACGATAAAAGGAAAAGGAATCTGCGACGATGTTGTATATATCGACTCAGAAAAGGGTTACAAAATAACCGAATATCTTGAGGGCTCACGCGTATGCGACCCTGGAAATGTTCGTGATCTTGAAACATGCATGTCTTTGCTAAGAACTTTCCATGGCTTTCATTTCAAGGTAGACCATGAATTTGACATATTTGGCCAGATTGATTTCTATGAAGCGCTTTGGAACGGCAAACCTTCCGTATATAGGGATTACAAAGAGACGAAAAAAAAGGTCTTTCTTCTTAAAAACTACATTGCTTCATTTGAGATTAAAAAAGTCCTAACCCATATTGATGCCGTTCCGGATAATTTCCTTTTCACTTCATCAGGGGATGTTCGCCTTATTGATTGGGAATATGCAGGCATGCAGGATCCACATGTTGATATCGCTATGTTTTGCATCTATTCGTTATACGACAGAGAAGACGTAGACCGACTCATCGACATCTATTTTGAAGGTGATTGCCAATTGGAGACAAGGATCAAGATATACAGCTATATTTCGGCTTGTGGCCTCCTATGGAGCAATTGGTGCGAATACAAAAGAAGTCTTGGGGTTGAGTTTGGGGAATACTCACTTAGGCAGTATAGGTACGCAAAAGATTATTATAGAATAGTTGAGGGTTTATTGAATAAGAATGCATAGGGTTGAAAGAGCTATCATCATGGCTGCAGGGGTTGGCAGAAGAATGCAACCCGTTACGCTAAAGGTTCCAAAGCCTCTTATAAGGGTCAATGGTGTCAGAATGATTGATACCATCATCCAAGGTCTAAGAAGAAATGGAATCAGTGAAATATACATTGTTGTTGGATATCTAAAAGAGCAATTTAGGTCTTTGGTTGATGAATACGGTGTCAGACTGATTGAAAACCCTTTGTACGACACTTGCAACAATATCGCTTCTCTGTTTTTTGCAAGGGAATATCTGAAAGATGTAATCATCCTTGACGGAGATCAGATGATATACAATGACAAGGTCCTGATGCCGTGTTTTAAAAAGTCCGGCTACAATGCCGTGTGGACTTCCGAGGAGACTTCGGAATGGCTTATGCAGGTTCAAGATGGAAGGGTTGTTTCTTGTAGTCGTACCGGAGGGGCGAACGGATGGCGGCTTTATTCCATATCAAGATGGACTTCTGAAGACGGGAAGAGGCTAAAGAGTCATCTGAAAGAAGAATTTGAAAGAAATGGAGAAACTCAGCTGTATTGGGATGACGTTGCTATGTTCCGTCACCTCGAGGAGTATGATCTTGGTGTCTTTCCAATGGAAGAATCCGATGTTCTTGAAATCGATGACTTTTCGGACCTGGTGATGGTCGATTCGAGCTATAAGGGGGAAGAATGAAAGAATCAGGGAAAAGAGGAAGGATAGATTGGATAATAACCATCGTTCCTTTGGTGTTGATTGCGTCCTTAGGCATATTGTTCTTTCTGTTTCCAGAGCGATCCAATGCTGTTCTTGGAAGAGTTAGATTTTTCTTTGGAGACACTGTAGGGGCGTTCTATATCGTAATGGGTCTTGGGGTTCTTCTTGTTTCTCTTTACATGTGTTTTTCAAAGTACGGGGACATCATCTTAGGAGATTTAGGAGAGAAGCCCAGGTATTCGTTCTTCGCTTGGGGTAGTATGATGTTCACATGCGGTCTAGCCGCCGATATTCTGTTCTATTCCTTCTCGGAATGGATTATGTATGCAAAGAATCCACATGTATCAGAACTAGGAAATATCCAGGATTGGGCTCCTGTATTCCCCCTTTTCCACTGGAGTTTCATCCCCTGGGCCTTCTATCTTGTCTTGGCTGTCTGTTTTGGCTTTATGTTGCATGTAAGAAAGCGGCCAAGACAGAGGTTTTCGGAGGCGTGCAGACCTATTTTGGGAAGGTATGCCGATGGCGTTCTTGGAAGGGTCGTCGATCTTGTTGCTGTCTTTGCCCTGCTTGCTGGAACAGCTACTACCTTTAGTGTTGCAACTCCACTGATGGCCTCAATTATTCAGTCCCTTTTCGGACTGGTTCTTGGCAGAAGGGTAATAACCATAATAATAATTCTGCTTACCTGTGCAGTCTATACCTTTTTTTTGCTTCACGGTTTTAAAGGTATAAGTTTCCTTGCCAATACGTGCATCTATCTTTTTTTTGGGCTTATGTTGTTTGTTCTTGTCTTTGGAGGGCAAACAAGATTTACAATTGAGACTGGTATCGAGTCCTTTGGAAGGATGATTCAGAATTTTATTGGAATGTCCACGTATCTCGATCCTGTACGGGCTACAAATTTCGCTCAGGATTGGACAATTTATTATTGGGCGTATTGGATGGTTTGGTGCGTGGCCGCTCCTTTCTTCATTGGGAGCATTTCCAGAGGAAGGACCGTCAAGCAAACAATTCTTGGAGGATATGCTTTTGGTGTTGGATCAACAATAATCTGTTTTGTCGTATTTGGAAACTATTCCCTTGGACTGCAGGTTTCAGGAATCTCTGATTTCATTTCTGAATACTTCTCATCCGGAGATATCTATGCAATCATTATAAGTATAATTGAGACGATTCCATGGTCTAAGATTTCTCTCGTTTGGGTTTTAGCCACCATGGTGGCTTTCTATGCCACATCCTTTGATTCCATTGCCTATACAGCCTCCTGCTATAGTTACAGAAATCTAGATGCCGAAGAGCAGCCAAGCAGATTTGTCCAACTTTTATGGTGCATACTTTTAATTGTACTTCCAATCGCCTTGGTTTTCTCGGACAGCTCAATGAGTAATATACAAACCGTCAGCATAATTGCGGCATTCCCAATCGGAATCATCATGTTTCTGATCATTTGGAGCTTCTTTAAGGATGCCGATTCTTATCTGAATAATGCATAATGCCGATTATAAGTCATGCATCTTGTATTTTGTGTTCTGAGACCATACACTTAACAACATGTTTTTGTATTTGTCTCTTCTGTTGATTGCTCCAATTTCGTTGGTTGTGTTCAGAAATAACGAGAAGAAGGAGAAAATAGCTCTTCTTGTGACTTGCATCGCCGTTTTTCTTCTTCTTGCTTTGAGGTCAAAAGACTCCGGCTGTGATTTAAATGCGTATGCTTACATTTATGAAAGGCTGAAGGATGTTTCTTTTTTTGAAGTTGTAAAGGGTTTTGTTTTCTTTGGCAAGAGTACTCTTGTTGATGTAGAGTGGGGTTATACCTTATTCACTTGGGTCTTTTCTAGAATAGGTCTTGGTTTCCAACTCCTATTGGTAGTACAGTCTGCCTTTTGCGTTTTCAGTATTTGGCACTTCATAGGAGAATACTCTGCGAAACCTTCGTTGAGCATTGTCATCATCATTGCTTTTGGGGTGATTGACTACAGCTATTGCATTCTTAGACAGGCTATGGCTTTTTCTGTTATCCTTTTTGCTGTAGAGTGTTTGAGCAAAAAAAGATATATTGGTTTTGTAGCATTGCTGATGATCGCAGTCCTTTTCCATAAATCGACTGCATTGTTTATAATCGTTCTGCCTTTGAGTTTCGTTCCAATAAACTGGTATACGTCTATGGTATGGATTGCTCTTTCTGCTCTGATTCTGCCTTTGTTTCCATTGCTGAACAGACTTTTCATAGAGAGATTCATGATGAAGTTTGGGAGAAGCTATCTGTCCCAAGGCTTTGAATTTGGTGAATTAATTATTGTGATTTTGGCAATTGCATTGTTCATCACGTTCTTCTACTGCAAAAAGAAGGAAGATGTAACAAGTTTTGACAAATCTGTTTTCTGGTCGTTCATGATATGTGTACCACTTGAATTTACTGCAATGTATATGCCAATCATTGGAAGGCTTCTTACCTTGTGTTTTATGCCTTTTGCTTCCGTTGCGATTACAAATTCGTTCATTGACGAAAGGAACGAGAAAGACAAATTGACTTGTGTCCTTGAGATTTTGATCTATCTTGCAGTTTTTGCCTACTATGCATACTGCCTGTACTATGACAAAAGACTTCTCGGGATTGTTCCCTATAGGATGTTTTTTATGGAATAGGGATTGTTTCTTGTTAGGCAGGTTCAGTTGGAGTTGTTAGTTTGCATTCGATGATGCGATTGGTTGGGCAAAATATGGAATTACTTGACGAAAATGAAATAAAAGCCGAATTGGTAGGCATGATGGAAGAACTCCACTCTTTCTTTGTGGAGAATCATCTTGATTATTCCATAGATGCCGGTACGTTGCTTGGTGCTGTGAGGCATGGTGGTTTCATTCCTTGGGATGATGATATTGATGTTGGCATGCTCAGAAGCGATTATGACAATCTCGTTTCAATGATTAAATCAGGGACCTACAGGCTGAAATCCAATTATGAGTTCATAGGTTATGAATTGGGCAATGATGAACGACCTTTTCTGAAATTTATAAACAAGGATATTAACGTTGAAGGAAATGACGAATTCGACAGATTTCTTTGGATTGATATTTTCCCATTCGATGCTATGCCAAATCATTTTTCATGGTTCCATGAACAATTCATATGTAGGTTTCTTCTTAATATTGCCGTCACAAAGCATTGTGATTCCTACCTCAGATATATGAAGGAACAACGCAGCATTTTCAAACGTACCTATACTAGAATGCTCAAAGGCCTTTTTTTCTGGTGTTCTTCGAGCCGTGTCAACCAATGGATTATAAACTCTGCAAAACGATTCCGTTTGGACAAATGCAACAGGGTAGGCGATATGACTTGTGGTGGTGTCCCGGTTCCACGTCGGATTTTTGATGAATACTCCGATTATTCTTTCGAACACATATTGGTGAAAGGGGTAAAGGATTTCGATACATACCTCAAGGCAAATTATGGGGAATACATGATACTGCCTCCAGAGGAAAAACGAAGAAACCATGGTACGAAAGCGTGGAGAACAAGGGATGAAGAATAAAAAGGTTACTTTGCTGAACATGGTTTCCGGCCTTGTTCTTCAGGCTTTGGTAATTCTTGGTGGATTCATTATTCCAAGGATAATCCTTGTTCATTTTGGATCCGAAATGAATGGGTTGGTCAGTACTCTAAACCAGTTTCTAAGTTTTGTTTCCTTGGTTGAAGGCGGAATCACAGGAGTGATAATTGCAAATCTCTATAAACCAATCGTTGACGAGGATAAGGCCAAGATTTCATCTGTGCTTGTGACCGCCAAATGCTTTTATCGAAGAATCTCATACGTCTTCATTGCATACACCTTGGTTTTCGCTTTCCTGCACCCATTGATATTTCATGTTGAATACAGTTACTGGTATGTGTTTTTTTTGACGCTTATTCTGTCTGTAGATTTACTTGTCCAATATATGTTTTCTCTTACCCTGAAGACTCTTTTGAACGCCAGCAAGAGAGGGTATGTTGTTTCTATTACACAGAGTATAATCGTAGTGTTGAATATTGTCCTTGTCTGCGTATCTGTGAAGGTTTATCCCAGTATTCATGTCCTAAAGCTGATAAGCGGTGTTCTGTTTATTTTGCAACCTGTCTTTTTTGGCCGCTATGTGGCAAAAGAGTTTGATATTGACTGGAAAAGCCATCCAGATACTTCGCTTGTAAAGGAGAGGTGGAACGGATTCGCCATCAACATTGCTGCATTTGTCCATAACAGTACTGATATTGCAATCTTGTCGATTATGACGGATATGAAGACTGTCTCTGTGTATGGAGTCTATGCCCTAGTCGTCAATGGAATCAAAGAGCTAATAATGTCGGGGCTTTCGGGAGTGTCTCATACAGTTGGACTTGCATATGCGAAAGGTGATTGGGAAGAGGTGAACTGGAAACTGGATATATATGAATTCATTGTTTTTATCTTGGTTTCCTTTTTATATACGGTGACGGCTTTGCTGATAACTTCATTTGTAATGTTGTATACAAGGGAAATCACGGATGCGAACTACAATCAGCCCATATTTGGGCTTCTTATTGTGGTTTCAGAGGCTTTGTATTTGGTCAAGCTCCCCCACCTTGACCTTTCGTATTCCGCAAATAAGTTCAAAGACATAACTTGGGCCGCATTCGCCGAAGCGGCGATTAATATCGTTGTATCTATAATCTTGGTGTATAAACTTGGATTGATAGGTGTTGCCGTTGGTACAATACTCGCAATGCTTTTTAGATTGATTTTCCATGTTCGTTTCACTGGAAAGATTGTTGAAGGAAGGTCTCAATATAGATTCTTTGGAAAGTTGCTTGCGTTCGCTCTGACTTCGATCGTTTCCTATTGCGTCTGCTATTTCGAATTTCCTTTGAAAGGCCTTTCAGTTCAGAGCTGGTTGGTTCATGGAGTACTGTATTCTGCAATTACAGGATTTTTCCTTGTTCTTTTGAGTGCTGTCGGATTCAGAAGGGAGCTTGTTTTCTTTTTTGGGTACCTAAGAGATAGAGGGTGAAGTTCCTCTCTGTGTTTGCTTCCAACCCTGGGGGTTGTTCAAATGGCTAAGTAGAAATTCTCCATTTCCTTTGCTATATCATTGATACAGTAACCGGCTTCTTTAATAAGCTTTGGCGCCTCCTGTCTGTTGTCCATAGGTTTCATTCGTTTCATGGCTTCCACCCAGATCTTGTTGGATTCATTCAGGTTTACCCTCTCTACAAGCGAAGGGATCAAATCAACCTCCCTTGGTATTGTCGATGAAATGACGCAGGGTAGACCATTCGCTTGGGCCTCAACCAATACGATTCCAAGTCCTTCATATAGAGATGGAAACAGAAAACAGTCAAAAGCGGAATAAACTTCGTTCGTGTTCGTTAAGGTTCCAGTAAATACAACCTTGTCATCTATTCCCAGATTCTTCACCTGTTGTTCAAGATGTTTTCTCAAAGGACCCTCTCCCACGATGACGAGTTTGGCATTTATGTTTTCTTTGCAGAAGTCATTGAATACCTCAACGGCCCTCCTTTGGTTTTTCTGTTCTACGCATCTCCCTATTGTTCCAATTACGAAGTCTGCATCGGCCAGTCCCAGCTTATTTCTTGCCTTCTTCTTCATGCTGGAAGAGAATGCAAATCTTTCCGTCTCTATTCCGTTTCTAAGAATGGCGAAGTCGGCTTTGTTCCTATAGAACCATTCTCCAGCTTCTCTTGAACACGCAAAACGGTAGTCAGAAACTTTACATATGTTTTTTCTGAAGAAAAACCGAATCATGGAATCGACAGAGGAGCCGTATTGGGCTATGTGGCTATGTGCAATGGTCTTGAGCCCCATTTTCTTTGCGATTCTGAACGTTTCTGTTGCAGAATCCATCAAGTGGTCATGGATTATCTCATATTCTCGGTGTTCTGTCAGAAAACGCTTCAGGTTCCTATCGTATGATAGCTTGTTGTAGCCCAGGAATCTTGGAATTCTGTAGATTCTTCCTCCTAGGGATAGGATTTCATCTTCATATGCTGTTTTGTTTTCGCCATGGAGCAGAAAATCGAATTGAACCTTATTCCTATCGATATGCCTGTATATGTTCATTATCAGGGTTTCGGCACCACCTTGGCTCATATCATAGCTTACCTGAAGGATTCTACGAATGGAAGAATTGTTCATCTAAACTCCTTTTTTATTGTATTCTATACGAAAAGAGAGACAAAAGACAGCAAGGAAGGCAAATGTGAAGAAACTTAAGATCCTTCAGGTTGGAATCGATTCCCATCTTGGGGGGATAGAGACATATCTATTGAATGTTGCACGACATATAGACAGGGACGTATTCCAAATGGACTTCCTTTCATATCACGGAGAAACCCCATGCTTTCTCAACGACCTCTTGGAACTTGGCTGTGGCTTTAGATTCATTCGAAGCAGAAGGCAGAACCCCATAGGCAATATAGTTGACCTAAGGAGGCTGTATGCAGCGGAGAACTACGATATAGTTCAATGCAACGCCAATTCGATGTCGTATGTAACCCCTGCCATCGAAGCTGTCAAAATGGGCATTGGCGTGCTGTTTTTGAGTCATAATGCAGGTGCCTCCGCCGGCTCTTCTTCCTCTATTCTGAATTGCATAAATCGTATTAGGTTTCCGCTTGATAAAGTTGTACTTGCTGCTGTATCTGACATTGCCGGGAAATGGATGTTTGGCGAATCGAGGACATTCATAATCCAGAACAATGGGGTAGATACCAAAAAGTACGGATTCTCTTCCCAAAAGCGGTGCGCAGCCAGACTTGAAATGGGGATATCGACAGATAGGGAGGTAATCCTCCATGTGGGTGCCTTCAGAACCCAAAAGAACCATGGTTTTCTGATTGATGTTTTCAATGAATATCTGACACATTCTCCAAGTGCGTTACTTTTGCTTGTTGGCGAAGGTGAATTGAAAGACGAGATTGTTGGAAAAGTCAATGCTCTTGGAATTCAGGGTAATGTTATGTTTGCCGGGTTGAGAAATGATGTCGATTGCGTTATGTCTGCCTCTGACAAATTTCTTTTCCCTTCCTTGTATGAGGGGTTTCCCATATCGCTGATTGAGGCAGAGGCGAACGGTCTTTTTTGTGTGGTTTCTGATGCCATAACCGAAGAGGTTTGCTTTGATAATTGTATGCGAATCAGTTTAGATTCTTCCGTGGATGTCTGGTCCAACGCTTTGAAGGGAAACTACATTGGTGACAGGGGGGATGCTTTCAGACGCATTGATCATGAGGGATTAGGAATAGATGCTGCGGTGGGACGGCTTGAGGAGCTTTATTGGAAAATCAAAGGAGTTGCAAAGGAAGGCGCATGAAGATACTTGTTCTGTCGAATCTCATTTCATATACATACAACTTCAGAAAGGAGATCATTGAGGCGTTTGTGTCCAAGGGGCATGACGTAGTCGTCGTGTGTGATGTGGACGATGGCCTAAAACGCAATGAGCTTGAGGAAATATGCAGGATTATTGAAGTTCCGTTCCATGGTAAAGGGACGAATCCCAAAGAGGAATTGAAGCTCATAAGGACGTATTCGTCCATAATGAAGAGCGAAAAGCCTGACATTGTGTTCTCCTTCACTATAAAGATGAACCTCTATGGAGGGCTGGTCGCAAATAGGCTCCACATTCCATATGTGCCAATGATTACTGGTTTGGGTGAGCTTGAAAAGGACGGAAAGCTAAAGAAGCTTCTCATGTTCCTTCACAAGCGTGTCATGCCAAAGGCCAAGTGCGTCGTGTTCCAGAACGAGGACAATCGCGAATACTTCAAGAGAAATGACATTGGTTTCAAGAGGTCTATGGTCGTTCCAGGTTCTGGTATAAATCTTGGGAAATTCAAATTCCAGCCGTATCCAAATGGCGGGCGGACAGTGTTCGCCTTTCTTGGAAGGTTCATAGAAGCCAAAGGTGTCTCGGAGTTCCTGCAGTGTGCAAAGGACATGGCTTCCAATGATGTAGGATTCATTGCCGCAGGGACGATGGATGAGAAATATGGGGGTGTTGTCGAGTCTTTGGTTGCAGAGGGGAGGCTTCGCTATGATGGAGAACTTGCGGATTCCAGGGACTTCCTGAAGGAAGCAAGCTGTCTTGTCCTTCCTACATACCATCCTGAAGGTTTGTCGAACGTCATTCTTGAGGCATGTGCCACAGGGAGGCCTGTGATATGCACTCCAAGGACCGGTTGCAAGGAGATTGTCGAAGACGGGGTGAATGGTCTTTACTGCAACGCAAGGGATGTTGGTAATCTAGAGTCTGTTCTCAAGAGGTTCATCTCGTTGCCAAACGAGGCTAGAATGAAGATGGGCGAGAACGGTCGCAGAATCGTTGAAGGCAGATTCGACAGGAAGATAGTCGTTGATGAGTACCTTTCCCTTTTGGAGTAGATGGGATGGATGAAGGAAGGATAAAGAAGCTCAAGAGAATCTTTGGCAAGAATGCTATTTCTCTTTTCTATCGTTCGTTGTGGTTCTTGTCGGACGAATCGTTCATAAGGTTGATTTACAGACTAAGGATGGGAAAGAGGCTCAACTTGGACGATCCCAAGACGTTTACGGAGAAACTTCAGTGGCTAAAGCTCAATGACCACAATCCGTTGTACACCACAATGGCGGACAAGGTTGGAATGCGTGGTTTCGTTGAGGATAGACTTGGTTGCGGCTATACGGTTCCGCTTATTGGTGTTTATGGCAGTTTCAAGGAAATCGGTCTTGATGACCTTCCTGCCCAATTCGTGATGAAGACGTCCCATGACAGTGGAAGCTACATCGTGTGCAGGGACAAGGCTTCGTTTGATTTCAAAGCGGCCAAGAAGGCCATGGATAGAAGTCTTCGTAGGAACTATTATATGACGACCCGTGAGTGGCAGTATAAGGATATCGTACCAAAGATCTTGGTTGAGGAGTTCTTGTCTGACGGAAACGAGGCTCTTACGGACTACAAGTTTTTCTGTTTTAATGGGAAGTGTGAGTTTCTGTACATTATGTGCGAGACATCAAGCATCCCTACGCAGGTAATCTTGGATGCGGATTTCAATAGGCTCCCATTTCGCATGGATGATGACCAGATTGATTCCATGCCGGAAAAGCCTTCCTGTTTTGAGGAGATGAAAAGGATTGCCCAGGTGCTTTCGCTTGGAATCCCGTTTCTACGTGTTGACATGTATCTTGTTAAAGGGAAAGTATACGTTGGGGAGTTGACGTTCTGCCATTATGGTGGATATATACCGTTCTCTCCTCCGGAATGGGATGAAAAACTTGGGAAGCTCATAGATTTGGATAAAGTGAAAGGAGTTGAAGGATGAAAAGGTTTGTCGTTGTCTTGCTGGTTGCTGTCACATGTAGCGTCCTGTTCGCTACTCAGTTCCACTCCGTTCCGCTGGACAATGAAGCGTATCGCATAATCGAGGTTGGAGAAATCAGGGGTATCATAGAAGCTCAGAGTGATGTCAAACCTTACAATCTCAATACCGTGAGAAGACTGCTTGGAATCATGAAGGATTCTGAGTTGCTCTCTTCTTCTGAGAAGGTCTGCATAGACGAGATACTGGCTTCGTTCGATAGTCAGTATGGCCTTGAAGACGGTTCCGTATCACAAAAGGACAAGTCCTCGATTGGTTTCTTCAGATCATCCAGTGGGTTTGGAACCACTGCCTTGGGAGGCAATGTTTCCTCTGTTCAGATTGCTGGTCTTGGAGACAAAGGCAAAAAGGTCTTTGATTCGAGAAACAGCTTGGCAGCGTACATAAACGGAAACCTTTTCAATGCCGTTTCGTATGATCTCAACTTCAAGCTCAACCTTGATAGGATAGACCCAAATGCCTATCTGCCTACTGAGCTCCTGTTCTCAACCGATGGCTTCTACATGGATCTATTTGCAAATGGAGACAGGCTTAAAAGCCTTCCAGATGGGCGTATCTTTCTTGGGATAGAGGCGTTCCCTGAGATTTCCACAAGCATACGCGATGTGGTTTCAATGAGAATCGGGGCTGTGAAGAGGGATTGGGGTCCTGGAGTGAACAATTTTGCCGTGGCGGGATCGGCCCGTGTGTTCGATGGCTTTGAGCTTTCGTTGACACCTGCGACTTGGTTTTCATATTCCGTCATGACGGCCTCCTTGGGGCAGGCTTCCTTGGACTCCGTCAATGGTATCGAATGGCCGTCCGAGAGCATGGATAAAAAGACAGGAAAGTATTCCAACAACATTAGTATGCATAGAGTGGAGATTGGCCCTTTCTACGGGGTGAAGTTTGGTGTGTGGGAAAGCGTCGTATGGCGTAAAAGGTTCGAGCTTTCGTACCTCAATCCTCTTGCGATATATATGTTCAGCCAGAACAGTCTTGGAGACTATGACAATGTCATTGCTGGTTTGGACTTCTCCTATACGAATCCAAGGATTGGTGAACTGTATGGTGCGTTCTCGTTTGATGAGCTCTATTCGTTTAGCAAGCCCTTCTCATGTGCAAGGAATATCATTGCGCTGCAGGCTGGAGCAAAGTTCTCTTTGCCGTTTGGGAACTTCTCTGAGTTGAGAACGCAGGTGACATATGTATCCGCTTTCTTTGGCACTCACTACGAAGACAAGGCCAAGCTGTTCGCAGATGTCCCATATACAACCGCATACGTCAACAAGGGACAGAACATTGGATACCCCCTCAACCCCGATTCCCTTGAATTGCTCCTTGCATTCGACACCACAATCGATGGTGGATGGAAGCTGTCCTCCGCAGTCAAGGACCAGATGCGAAGTGCCCAGTATGCAACCAAGAAGACCGGTACGGACATCCTTACATTCATGAACTATGGAGTTTTTGATGTCTTTGATGGTGAAAAATGGGGGCAGTACTACAGCAGAGATTTCTTTGGTAATATCTGGAACAACATAGTGGACGTTGAATTGAAGATCGAAAAGAGCTTCCCAACAAGGATTCCAATGTCCGTCATCGTTGGTCTCAATGGTATGATAGAGACCAGTAGGGCGTTTGAGCCGGAGATTGTTTCTGTGTATGAAAGGCGGTGGGACACTGAGGAAAGGACAGTCTCCGTGAAGAATGACGATGGAACGTGCACTTCCGAAAAGGTATACGTTCAGGTTCCTCATGATGTGGTTGTGTATGAATACAATCCTGGAAGGATATTGTCTTGGGGCGATTGGGCGACTGACTTCACGCTCAATCTTAAGGTTGGTGTGAAGCTGGCTTACTGATTGACGGTTTTCAAGGAGGGATGAAATGAAAAAGATTGCTGTGTTGTTTTTCGTTGTTTGCTGCATAGCCACGATTCCAACATTCGCCAATGGACAGAAGTACTATCCCGTTTCATCCCAAGAGTGGCAGCTTGTGAACCAGCTGTGCCATTATGCGGGGGTTGTAGGGCCTTCAAGTAACGGGCCTGTGACGCAGGCACAGCTTGAGTTGGCTTTGGAACGTGCTGAAAGGCACATGTCCCAAGACGATGAACTGTTGGTCTTCGTAAAGGAGAAGCTTGCAGACAAAGGTTTTGTATATAAAGATGATTTTGGATCCGTCTCCGTGGCTGGTACTCTCTCTCCAGAGGTCTATTTCCAAACGGGTTCCCCATACGGCCCCAATGGAGATGAGAAGCCTGAATACGCCATAGACCAGGATTGGTTCATAAAGGGCCAAAAGGATAGACGACCTGCTTCCCTAGTTCTTGAGAACACGATTGGCGGTTTCTTCTATGGAAGGATGGTCCTTGATTATAAGCAAAAGGCTTCCTATGCATGGGAGGAGTCATCATACTGGAACGACTCTGTACATTTCTCCTTGTTGGGGGCATCCTCTCATCAGAACTTTCCTTTTGATGCAGGGATTTCGCTTGGTACTAAGGGGTTCAGCTTCATTCTTGGAAGAGGAAGGGTCTCCCTTGGTGAGGGCTATACAGGCAACACTGCAATTGGTGACAACTACGAATATCAGGAATTCATGAAGCTGGGCTTCTACACCAAGAGGACTTCTGTATTCCTGACACTGACCAACTTCGATTCGTCTCGTGACACATTTGAAGGGAAGCTTGTATATTATGAATCTGGGGAAGGGCCTAGATATAAGCTTGTCTATGAACCTGTTGGCAGAGTTATTGATAAGCCTTGGAAGCTGAATGCCACTGGTTTTTCAGACTATAGGGAGCTTAGGCATTCCGTTACGTATGAAGTTGTCCCTATGGATCCTTTTAAGATGTCTTTGTCCTTCATAACACTGATAGACACAAACACTGCATTCGATTTCCGTTACTTGAACCCTTTCATGGTTATGCACAACTACTACAACTACCATGAAGAGACCACTTTGGAGGCCAACAACATGATATCAGTTGATGCATCGTGGTCGTTCCTGAAGAAATGGTCGCTGTATGCGCAGGTGACAATGGACCAGTTCCAGATCCCTGGAGAGGCCGAGGGCTATCTTGGATTTGGGTACACGGAACCCAATGCCTTTGGAGGCCTTCTCAATGTTTCGTATACCGATATCCTTGCAGGCGGCCTTCTGAATGTCTATGCCGAGACTGTGTACAACATGCCTGGCATGTATTTGAACTCCAAGTTCTATGATAAAGATGGAAACATTACTCAGTACAAGTATGTGAACCATAAGGATGGGGATATCAATAGACGTTGTTGGTCTCAGGATTTCCTTTTGGGGTATTCAAGGACAGAATCGAACGACCCTGATCTTGCATATTCAGGCTACAAGTATGGTCCTGACTGTTTCGTTTTTTCTGTAGGTGGAACGTATGAAAAGCCATTGGAATACTCAATAACATCGGCCTTGATGTATATGATGCATGGCGAGAAGGGAAGAGGTGGTAATGTTTCGAACTACACTTTCGATGGCATTGACGGGATCGATGATGTGAACAGGATTGCGCTTACTGGCATCGTTGAACACACTTTTTGTGTATCCCTTGAGGGGTCGTACAGCATTCTACGTTGGCTTTCCGTATCTGGTGGTGCGGCGTATTCCTACAGATGGAACTTCAGGAACGAGGCTGGCCGTACATTTGGGAACCTTCAGGCGTATGTTGGGGTCTCGATTGGCAATGGTAGATGATTTCGTATTCAGTGCAGGCGACCCAAAATGGGTTGTAACTGCTGTTTCCTGGAACTTCCAAATTATGTGAATATTCAGTTTTGACAGGCTAAAAGCAATTGGTGTTATACTCAATTATACTCTTGTATTTGGGGTATAATAGGGGTATAATTCGTATGAAATGCTGGCAAGGAACAGGAGGTGCAACATGGAACGATCTGAAATGCAAATCCGAGCAGCGGAGCTGGAAAGACGGATTTCAAAGTTGCCTTCTGGTTCAATTACGAAGAAGATCATCAACGGAAAGGAATACTTCTACCATCGCTGGACGGAGAACAAGAAACGAAGGGAGAAGTATATCCCTATGGATGAATTGGATGATTTCCGTACTCTGATCGAACAGCGGAAGGAACTGGAACAAGAGTTGAAGGCTTTGAAAAAGCATTTGCCCAAGACAGAACCCTTGGATGCTTTGGATTTCGCTACCAATGTGCGTATTGGTGAGACTCTGCGTCCTTTTGCGGCTCCTGTCAACGGCTATCGTAAGCGAGAATGCTTCCAACGGTTGCATGATTTCGTCTATGGGGAACAACAGGATAAGGTTTTCATTCTCTATGGTCTACGTAGGACTGGCAAGACAACCTTGATACGTCAGGTCTTTTCACAGATGAGCGATGAGGAGCTTTCGAAGTCTGCTTTCGTCCAGATCTCCACAAGGGATACATTGGCAAGTGTAAACCATGACCTTAAGCTGTTGGAAATGCATGGCTTTTGTTATGTGTTTCTTGATGAAGTGACGTTCATGGAAGATTTCATCGAAGGAGCGGCTTTGTTTTCTGATGTGTTCGCAGCCTCCGGTATGAAGATCGTTCTCTCCGGCACGGATTCTCTTGGATTTCTTTTCGCTGAGGATGAACAGCTCTATGACCGTTGTATACTGCTGCATACGACATTCATTCCGTATCGGGAGTTCGAGTCTGTTCTTGGAATACATGGCATTGACGAGTATATACGCTACGGCGGGACCATGAGCCTAGGGGGTGTCCATTACAATGAAACCTCTACGTTCGCCAGCAAGGAGAGTACCGACGAATATGTAGACTCTGCCATTGCGCACAACATTCAGCACTCTCTGCGCTGCTACCAATACGAGGGGCATTTCCGACATCTGAGGGATTTGTATGCGAAGGACGAACTGACAAGTGCCATCAACAGAGTTGTAGAGGACATCAACCATCGTTTCACTCTGGAGGTGCTGACGCAGGAGTGGAAGTCCCATGACCTTGGTGTTTCAGCCAGCAATCTTCGTAGGGACCGCCACAATCCTACGGACGTTCTTGATCGCATCGACCTTGCATCTGTCACTGACAAACTGCGTAGACTGTTGGAAATCCGCAACAAGACGGAGATGACCATAGGATTGGATGATATTCATGTATCGGAAATCAAAGAATATCTTGATATGTTGGATTTGATGATGGATGTCGATGTGCTGCACCTGCCGGATGTCAGCATGAAGTCCAGTCGCACTGTGATTGCTCAGCCAGGTTTGCGTTATGCGCAGGCCGAGGCATTGATTCGCAGTCTATTGCTGGATGGAACGTTTGGTGCATTGTCTTTAGCAGAACGCACAGCTGTACAGGAACGCATTCTAAGCGAAATCAATGGACGGATGTTGGAGGATATAATCCTTTTGGAAACAAAGTTGGCGAACCCAAAGATGCAGGTGTTCGTCCTGCAATTCCCCATTGGTGAATTCGACATGGTTGTGTTCGACCCGGAAGCCGGTTCCTGCCGGATTTTCGAAATCAAGCATAGTGAAGAAGCCGTCGTACAGCAGTACCGCCATTTGTTGGACGAGGAGAAGTGCGCCCAGACAGAGCATCGCTATGGTCATATCACTGGAAAGTTCGTTCTCTACAGAGGAAAAGACCAAGTGATTGATGGCATTCAGTATCGAAATGTGGAGGAGTACCTGAAGTCGATTGCGTTGGTTTCCAAGTAGTATGACGAGAAACATACACACCTTTCTTGGGATATGAGGTTCTTCCTATTCCAAGTAGTTTGTTTCTTTCTCTTTTCTTAATTGTTGGAGAAGCCAAGTTGCATGGTCTTTGTTATCCTCAAAGCACTGCACCGTACCTATGACGAATTGGATTCCAAATTCTATTCCGATGATGGTTCCTTTAAAGTTACGTTGTATAACTTGAATTATCGTCAGACAATCGAAAAAAAACAGGCCTTCAAAAATGAAAAAACAGGTCTTAAAGCCGAAAAACAGGCCTTCGAAAGCTTGCCGATGGGGCTTGAAGTCAGTACTCCGACTAGGGAAAACATTCTGAAACCATTCTTGCATTTTGGCTTTGGTAATGCTTTTGCAAGGGCCGATGTTATGATTGTTTTGAAGACAAACATTCTCTGTCGGTTATGCAACCAATAATGTGCATTTGTTTTTATATACATGTCTGTTGTTCATGCTTGGCAGTAGGTTCCATATATCTCGTAGCTCCTATGTTTGGGGGAGTACTCTAGGGCGTATTTGGTGTTTGTTTCGTATCCACGGAATTCCTTGTCTATGATTTAGAATGGTTTGAATGCTCTATAATTTTTGTCCTAAACGCGGACAAAACGCGGACAAAACGCGGACTAAACGCGGACAAAACGCGGACAAAACGCGGACTAAACGCGGACTAAACGCGGACTAAACGCGGACTAAACGCGGACTAAGACATATTGTGAGTTTCTTCCCGTTCCGGATAGTTTGATTTTATTTTCTTTTCTCAATTGTTGAAGAAGCCAGGTTGCATGGTCTTTGTTGCACTTACAGAGTTCCATTACTTCCTTCCTCGTTATGGTTTGAAAGTTTTCGAAATGAGCTATTATCATTTCTTTTTCTTGTATTGAGGTCCATCCTTTCTGTCTTGTATATCCTGCTTTGTTTCCAGATATTTCATATAACGCTGCGCTTAGCATGTACCTCCGACTTGGGCCGTTTCCAACTCCTTCGACAAGTCCTGTTTCTATTAAGGCTTCAACTACCATTTTTGCCCTGTATTCTTCTTTCTGCATCCTTGTGGCCAATGTGTGAATATTGGCTCTTTTTTCTTCTTTTAGTGCGGATAACAAAATCAGCGCATCTACAGGTATCGTTCTTTGTGTTTTTTGTTCTTCTGTGACTAGCATTTTCACGAAAGCTTCATCTGTTTGAGAGCTGTAGAGTCTAAGGATGACATGTACCTTGTTTGAATATGAGTAGTCTGGGAAAGGATGGCCACTTCTAAGGGTAGAACTGTAGATTTTAGGGATTCCTCTTCCTGTTCTTTCTGCCAATCCAATACGTTTCACTGCTTCGGCTAGGAGTGTGTTTCTTGGAGTTGGTGCAGCATTGAGTATGTTGTCAACTTCAATTCCTTCAACAAAGCCACCGGGGCTGATGATTGATAGAGAATCATTTTGCAGTTGCACAATGACCGCTCCTGTTTTGAAATAGTCTCTATGAACAAGTGCATTGACAAAACCTTCTCTGAAAGCCTGCGGTTCGAAGTTTGGAATCGGAACGCGGAACAAGCCTATCTGTAGTTCCTGTTCAGTCACCCTGGACTGGAACAGCACTGAAATTCTTTCGAAAACTTGGAGGAGGGAAGAACGCATGGCAGGAGTATTGACGAGTACGGTTGTATCTTCAAGAACTTGGAAAATGACTTCATGGTTTGGTATGTATTGAACTATGAAATCCTCCTTCCCAATTATAAGTAGACCTGCTATGGTAGGAAAGTATTTTCCTCTCGATAGCTTTACAAAGCCTAAGGCTTTATCTAAATCTTCATCTGTAAGGTTTAGAAGCGTTTCATCTCCATGGTAGGTCTTTATCATCGTTCTGAGCCGTTCCCTTTCTACTGTGCTCAACGCTTCCTGTGGAGAAACATCTTCAATGATTTGGGCGGATGGGTCTATCGTTTGTATATACGACAATCTCTGCATTATCTCTTGCGGGGACATTGGTAGATTCTCAGGTTGTCCATTTTGAGAGATTCTTCTATGAAGGTACCTTCCCTTTGATGTCATTACAAGTTGACGAGAACTTAAGACCGAAATTTCAAGGACATCGACTCCGTTCCAGCTGACCATGTTTGCTTTTGCTAATAAGGCAGGTGTTGTGTTGTCTTGAATTTGTGCAAGTATTTTTTGTATGTTCCTGTGTTGTTCGTTCACTCCAGTGGGAGTTCCGTCATCTTCAACTCCAAGGTAGACACTTCCTCCCTCTGAATTGGCCATTCCCACAAGTTCTTCGTAGAGAACATCCATGGAGATGCATTTCTTGTCGCTTTTGAATTCAACTGTCAATGATTCTTTTGTTGGATGTTTCTCCATGTTATACCTCTTTTCTGTTAGTGGCTTTATCTTACATTAAGCTTTCTCAACTGTCACGTATTTCTGCAAGCGGCTCGTGGGTTCGTTTGGAAGCGTCATTCTAAGGGCTCCTGATGTTAGAAGGGGTGCGAGGTACAGGCTTACGAAGCTCTTTTTGTCTTTGTATCCGCAATGCTCCATGATTTCCCTCCTGCTTTTTGGCTCTGAGCAGTAGGCCAGTATCTTTTCTTGTACCGTGACTTGGGGGGTGACTTGGGGGGTGACTTGGGGGGTGACTTGGGGGGTGACTTGCTCTGCCGTTGCATTTTCAGCGTTGTAGTTCATATTCTTAAGGACGACGGTGAAGAAATTTGGACTTGAGCGGAAGGTGGGTTTCTTGCTTTCATCGTAACCTGGAAGCATTGAGGTTTCTTCAAGGATTTTCTTTATGCCGCTGCCTCTTCGCTCCATGAATTTCATGCGATGGAAAAGGTCTGCTATTACGGGATTCCTTCTTTCCGATTCTATTTCGTCCAGTTTGCGTTCCTGTATTGGTTTCCCTCCATACATACCACCAGGTGACGTTATTTCAAGGCGGTCATCGTACATGTCTATGTGGACTTCCGCTCCCATGACGATGTAGTCTCTGTGTATCAATGCATTTACAAGGGCTTCCGTTACGGCCCTTGTCGAGTAGTCAGGCTTGTCCTCTCTGTAGAAGTCCTTTTTTTCAAATCTAACCTTGGAGTTGTTCAGAATGAAGAGGCTTCCATTTTGTAGCAGTTGAATCAAATTGCCTTCGTATTCTTTGTCGTCTATTGCATCGTCGAATATCGAGCCTTTGGAGAGCCCATTCCATCGGGTACAGAAGATTCTGGAATTGTAGACTATATGTTGGTCTGCAAAGAGCCTCCCGGCATTTGTCAGATGTCCCATATTGTCAGACAGGCCAAACGATATGAAATCAGAAGATTCAAGGGTCAATCCTGTTCGCTCCCTGTATGTGGCGGAAAGTAGGGTGAAGCTGTAGTCGGTTTTCTTCTCTCCTGTAATCAGAGCATCGAACGACTGGTTGGTTCCTTTCAATATAAGTTCGTTTACAATGTTGTTGGGTGCAATGGTGCTTTCATTCCCAATTCTTATGTATGTCTCCATGATTCCGTCTGCACGGTAGTAATAGGGTGTCGAACGACCCGTTTTGACCATGACTTTCAGGATTGTCTTGTCTTCTATGGCTTCAGGTTCCAGCTTGAAATCGGGCATTGGTGTAATTCTGTCCTTTATGAGCCTACTGATCTTCTCTGCATCTTCCTGTGGTTTGGAGAGTCCAACTACGTTTCTATCGTCGTCTATTCCAAAGATCAGGGTGCCCCCAATTCCGTTTGCAAAGGCACAGACGCTTTTCAACCAGCTCTTTGGTTTCTTCGTCTCAAGTGCAACCTTGAACTCGTATTCTGTTGTCTCGGCAGGTAGCTCGTATAGCATGTCTTCCTCCAAATCAGGGTGCTCGCATTGAACAAAGCCGCCCAGAGTGCGGTTCGTATGCACTGGTGGGCGGCTGTAAGTCAATGTTTGTGTTGTGCGGTATGTTGGCTCAGCCTTCTATGACCTTGCCTTTTTCCTTGCGGGCTGCGGCTTCTATTTTGTCCGCTATGAGCTCGATTCCCTCGTAGAGTTCGTAGCAGTCGTAGCTCACGACTTTCACCGTGCCCCACGAGAAGTGTAGTTTTGCATCTATGTGGAAGCCTTGTCCAAGCGTCTCCCTCTTGATTGTTATGTCCAAATCATGCAGATAGTTCTCTGCAAAGTCGAGTTTTTGAAGCTTCTTGTCCAAGAATTCCCTTGTCTCGTCGCTGACCTGATAGTGGATACCTCTAACGTTAAGATTCATTCGCTCCTCCTTTTTGAATGGGCTGGAGCGGCTAGGCCGCTCCCTAACTAAATTCTAAGGGCGAAGAACCCAAAAGTCAAAAAGTTATTTCCACTTCTTGTCGCCTGCTGTGATGTTCATCACTTGATGGCGAGGAAAGCCTTGTATCCAAGGTATGCCTGCTCTATGTCGTATGTTGATGTGATCTCCCATGGAGCGTGCATGCTGAGTACTGAGACTCCGCAGTCTATGACCTGCATTCCATACTTTGCGGCGTACTTGGCTATGGTTCCGCCACCGCCTACATCGACTTTGGCCATCTCCGCCATCTGGAATGTGACGTCGTGGGATTTGAGCTGTCCCCGCACAAGTGCAAGGTATTCTGCGTTGGCGTCTGATGCAGCGCTCTTTCCCCTTGAGCCTGTGTACTTGTTGAATACGACTCCCTTTCCAAGGAACGATGAGTTCTGCTTGTCGTAGAGTGAGCTGTTGAGTGGATCGTATGCTGCGTTTACATCGCTTGAGAGCATGTAGGAGTTGGCTAGAGCTCTGCGGATGGACAGCTCTGGGTTGTCAAGGCCAAGTCTGAATACGACCTCTGCAACGGCGTTCTCAAGAAGCATTGAGTCCATGCCTGTAGCACCTTGGCTTCCTATTTCTTCCTTGTCCACGAGGATGCAGCAGTTGGTCCTTGTGCCTGCTGTGGATTCGAGCATTGCAATGAGCGATGTGTATGCACATACTCTGTCGTCCTGTCCGTATCCAAGGACGAGCGTTTTGTCAAAGCCAAGGTAGCGGGTCTTTCCTGCTGGAACGACTTCGAGCTCTGCTGAGGCGAAGTCCTCTTCCTCTATTCCGTATTTGTCTTTGAGAATTGCAAGGATCTTGTCTTTGCCGGAAGGCTCAGAGTCATCGGCTTTGTCCTTGTCTGCCTTGTTCTGTGCTGGATAGCAACCCAGGATGAGGTCCAGTTTTTCGCCCTCGATGAATTCCGCGGCGGTCTTCTTCATCTGGTCCTGTGCGATGTGTGGGAGGATGTCAGAGATCGTGAAGACTGGGTCCTGAGGGTCGTCGCCTATTCTGACATCGACCTTGGTGCCGTCTGTGAGGAATACGAAGCCATCGATTGCAAGTGGGATTGCGACCCACTGGTACTTTTTGATTCCGCCGTAGTAGTGCGTGTTGAGGTAGACCAGTCCGGTGTCTTCGTAGATTGGGCTCTGTTTGACGTCAAGTCTTGGTGAGTCGATGTGTGCGCCAAGGATGTTCATGCCTTTGCATATGCAGTCGCTTCCAATGTTGAAGAGGATCGCTGTCTTGCCCATTCTGCTGTAGTAGACCTTGTCTCCTGCTTTGAGCGTCTTGACGTCGTCTATGTTCCTGTATCCGTTTGCAATGGCCGTTTCAACGACCGTTGCTGCGCATCTGCGCTCTGTCTTGTTGTTGTCAAGGAAGTCCATGTATCCTTTGATAAGATTTTCCATAATTATGTTCTCCTTTGTATCAATTTGCATATTTATTCGTTTCTCAGGGGGCATCCATAAGCTCCTTGTCAACGATTTCGATTATTTTCTCATATTTTGCAATGTTCAAGTCTTAACTTTTGATAAGCGATGTGTTATCATGGGTTAAGAGGATGGATGATGCCATGCTGGTTCTTTGGCTTCCCAAGGGCTTGCGTGACAATCTAACTTCTTTCTCAAGGAGGTTTTAGCATGAAAGGATTGACTGAACGACAGACTGAGATCGCCAATTTCATTGAGCATTTCTTCGATACGAACGGCTATGCTCCAAGCCTTAGGGACATAGCGGGGCACTTTGGTTTCTCCCCAAAGGCTGCATACGACCATCTTAGGGCCCTTGAGAAGAAGAACGTCATACGAACGGCTGACAACCTTCCAAGAGGCATGGCTTTGCTTAGAAGAACCACGCCTTCAGGGGACAACATAATCAAGGTGCCTGTCCTTGGTACAACGGCTGCAGGTGCGCCTATAATGTCTGAAGAGGTCTATGATGGTTTCGTGTCCGTGCCTCAGGATCTTGTCGGCTGCGATGAGTCTGAACAGCTCTATGCCCTTAGGGTGAGGGGTGACAGCATGATAGACGATGGTATAAACGACGGAGACCTTGCCATCATCAAGAAGACCGGCAACGCCAACAATGGTGAGATTGTAGCCGCAAGCATAGGCGACGACGATACCTATGGGATAACTCTCAAGCATTTCTTCCATGTTGGGGATAGATACGAACTAAGGCCTGCCAACCAAGCCTACAAGGTGATTGTCTCCACGCAGTGTCAGATCCACGGCAAGCTTCTTATGATCATTAGACAGTACGGGAGGTGAGCGTGGCTGGTGTGTACCTCCTCCTTGGTCCTGAGAAAGGTTTGAAGGAAGACCACATAAAGAAGATAAAGGCTGATCTTGGCTCGTGCGAAGTTTCGAAGTTCTATGGATTCGAGGACTATGAGTCGGAGCTTTTTGCTCAGCTCAACAACAACGACCTCTTCGCCGACCACAAGCTCGTAATCCTTGAACAGGCTCAGGAGATAAAGGCCAAGGACAAGCTCAAGGCTTTGGCTGAGTATATAAAACATCCTTCCGACTGTGCAACGCTTGTCATAACGAGTGATGATCTCTTCGTTGCCCCTGAAATCATGGGGGCTGTTCCCGAGAAGAACACCATGAAGTTCTATGAGATGTTCGAGAGCAAGAAGGAGGAGTGGCTCAGAACCTTCTTCAGAAAGAATTCGCTTTCGATAGACTCCGCTGCATGTACTGCCATAATCGAGAAGGTGGAGAACAACGTACACGATTTTGAGAATGTGTGCTCGCAACTTGTGATATACCTGAGTACGATTCCAGGCAAGAAGTCCGTAACCGCAGACGATGTGGACGACTATCTTACACACACTAGAGAGGAGACCGATTTCTCTTTGTTCTCGTATGTGGTGCGCGGCAAGCTTGACAGTGCTTTGGAGTGTCTTCATACGTTGCTTCGCACAAAGGACGCTTCCTCTGTCACTGCAATGTGCGCATCTCGGCTTGCAACCTATTTCAGAAGGGCTTTGTCTGTGCAGATGAATGCAAAAAAAGGTCTTGGCATGGGAACCAAGGGCTATGAGGATGGAAGTGCCTTCTCCACCAAATACTTCGATGGAGACCGTCCAATTTCAAGGCTCAAGGACAAGGAAGTCTATAGGGATGCCTGTAGGTTGTATGGTGTCAGGGACATGGAGCGCATTCTTGTAACCCTTGCGGAGTACGACATTCGCATAAAGGAGTCCGGGACTGCTTTGCAGCAGACGGTCATGGAGAAGTGCCTGATAGATGTGATAAAGCACAAGGGAAGGCACCCAAAGCAGTTGGAGTTCGCTAGGCTGTAGTTGTGGGTTGTAGATGGGACTTGAAAGGCTCTGGCGGTTCCTCTTTAGCTGTGTTCTGCTGTGTGCTTTGGCTGCGTTCTTCAAATACGTTTTTCAACTACGTTCGTAGGACGAGTCTATGTTCAGCTCCGTCCTGTACTTTCCAACTGTACGGCGTGCGCATTTGATTCCCTTTTCTAGGAGAAGATCTGATATCTTCTGGTCTGAGAGAGCTCCCTTTTCCTGGATTATCTCCTTTATCATGTCTTTGACTACATTCCTTGATACGGTCTGTTCCCCTGGCTGTGCAGAGCTTACGCCCTGTGTGAAGAAGTATTTGAGCTGGAACAATCCCCAGTCCGTATCCACCCACTTGGATTGGGCCAGACGGCTCATCGTGGTTTCGTGGACTCCTATGCGCTCGGCTACGTCCTTAAGCGTCATGGTCTTCAAATGGCGCGGCCCGTACAGGAAAAAATCCCTTTGGATGTCCATGATGGCGACTGCGGCGTTGTAGAGTGTCTTGAACCTTAGGTTGACTTGATCAATCAGTAGGTTTGCCTGTTTTACGCATCCGTTTATGTATTTGCCTGCTTCCTTTGCCTGTGGGCCTTTGAGGTCATTTGCCAATGCCGTGAAGTCTGGTGAAACTTCAAGGGATGGAATCCCTACACGGTTTACGTCAAGTTGGAGCATTCCATCCTTGTTGTGTATGGAGAAGTCCGGTTCTATGTATGTTTCTCCGTCAGAGCCATAGTTGCGGCCTGGGTAGGGTGTGAACGTTTTTAGGATCGCTATGAAGGTTTCAAGGTCTTCTTCTGGGATTCCAAGAGCCTGAGCCGCTTCCTTGTTCTTTCCTGCCTTGATCCTCTCCAACTGCGTATTCACCATGGCTGTGAAGGTTTCAAGGTCTTCAGGTGCCATTCCTGACAGCTTGGCTTGGAGTATGAGGGATTCTCTGAAGTCTTTTACGCATATTCCATTTGGATCAAAGCCTTGAATGGTTTTGATTGCCTTGTCTATGTTCTCCTGCGACAGCTTTGAGTCCTCGAAGAGCTCTTGTGGTTGGAGTATGTAGAAACCATTTGCATCAAGGTCGCTTATGAGCATCTCCGCGGCTTTTCTCGTCTCTTTCGTGATGGATGTCTCCCCCAGCTGGTCCATAAGATGCTCCTGAAGGGTCTTTCCACTGGACGGGGTGTTCTCAAGCATCATGTTGAAACGGTCGCTGGTATCGGGGTCAGCCATTTCGTATGTGTTGGAGTATGTGTTGGAATATGCATCGGAGTACTGGTGAGAGGATTCTTCGTAGTATGAGCTGTCCGCATCGTCCATGCGGTCGTCGTAGCTGGTTTGGTCTGAGTTTGTCTGAATGGACGGTGTGTCGAATTCTCTTTCAGGTATCTCAAGTGCGGGATTTGATTCTATTTCATGTTGGATGTGGGCTTTGAGTTCAAGTATTGGCATTGGAAGCAGGGCAAGGGACTGTAGCATTTGGGGTGAGAGCGTCTGCTCTTGCCTTAGCGTTTGGGAAAGTCCTATTCCTGGTGCAAAGTCTGCCATGCTGTTCCTCTTTTGGTCTGTTCCTTTTTTTCTTGTTTCTTGTTCCCTTTTCTGCCAAGTCTACTCGAACGATTCTCCAAAGTAGATGTCCCTTGCTATTTCATTGGCTAGAAGCTCGTTTTTGCCTCCGGAGACGAGGATTGAGCCATCGCTTATGATGTGGGAGCACGTTGTTATGGAAAGGGCATCCCTTACATTGTGGTCTGTAAGGAGTATCCCTATCCCAAGTTTGGCAAGTGAGCGTACAATCTGCTTTATCTCGTAGACGGCCTTTGGGTCTATGCCCGCAAAGGGCTCGTCGAGAAGAAGAAACCGAGGACTCGTTGCAAGGCAGCGAGCTATCTCCGTTCTCCTTCGTTCTCCTCCTGAGAGGGTGTATCCCTTCTGCTTTGCAAGATATGTAAGTCCAAATGACCTGAGAAGCCCTTGGACTATTGCATCCCTTTTCTTTGGATCCGTGTTTGGCCGCGACTCGACGACAAGCCTTATGTTGTCCTCAACGCTCAGCTTCCTGAATATGGAAGGTTCCTGCGGAAGGTAGGAGATTCCAAGACGTGCACGTTTGTACATGGGCTCGTTTGTGATATCAATGCCATTGAGGGAGATTGATCCTCCATTGTTCGTTATGAACCCAACTATCATGTAGAATGTAGTGGTCTTGCCAGCTCCATTTGGGCCCAGCAGCCCAATGATCTGGCCTCCCTGCATTTCAAACGAGATGTCCTTTACGACATTCCTCTTGCCGTATGTCTTCTTTAGGTGTTCAACCTTGAGTGTGTTATCCATTCACTTCTCCTGAGATCGAACCTTCCATGGTTATTCCATAGTCGCTTAGGTCAACGGTTATCACCGCAGCTTTGTAGACGTTTCCGTTCCAACTTATATTCGCATTGCCTTTGAGCTTGACCGTTTGGTTTGAGTTGTCGAATTCTATGCTGTCCGCTCTGCATATCATTGGTCCGTCGTCCGTGTTCTTGACGACCCTTGCCATCATCTGGACCTTTATGAGGGTGCTGTTCGTGTCGTATTCGAAGCGTGCGCCTGAAAGGGTTGCATCGTTGGTCTCGTCCTGCACTTCGATCCAGCCGTCAGATACGATCTCGCCCGTCTGCCTGTCGTAGAAAAGACCTGGACACTGCAGGGTTATCCCTCTTTCGCTATCGACTGCAACCACCTTTCCAGTGCAATCCACATAGCGGTAGTCCGTTCCATAGAGCTTTATCTCCTGGGCGGAGATGGAGAGCCCGTTTGCTGAAACCAAAGCTCCTCCTGAAAGACTCACGGACTTGTTGCCTTCCTGCATGCTTACTTTCGTGTAGCCTCCGGAGAAGGTGATATCAGAGGCGTATAATGGTGTTGTACACATGAAGAACATGCATATCATTAGAAAATAGAGCATTGTTTTTCTTCGTTCTCTCATTTGACAACCCCTTCTACGATTTGTCCAAACTCAAAGTCGTCTTCATCCAATACCGCACTGAAACCTTGTGCAACCACTCGTGTGCCGTCTCCATATACGACAACGACCTCTCCCTTTGCATCGAGAGTCATGGTTTCGTTGTCCCACTCAATGTCCTTGGCCGTTATCAAAAGATCGTCGCTTTTTCTTTGTATCTCCACGTTTCCGGTAAGTGTGGCTTTCTCGCCATTCTCATCTATCGTTGCAGTCTCACACGACCCCTCTATGCCGTCTTCACCGTTTTGCTTGAAACGCACATCCTCCAGCACGGTTCCCTTTGCGCCTTTGTAGACTGTCATTGTCTTGGCTGTCATCAACAGAGCTCCCTCATTTGGCCGTCCCAATGTGTATTGTGCATTGTACAGCACCATATCTGGAAGATCCTGTTCTCCCAACGGAATCTCCTGTGCTTCGCCTTTGGCACAGGATGTGAACTGTGCAAGTAGGGTTGCAGAGAGTAGACACATAAGCAATAAGCGTGCCAGTTTCCTTTGGGCCATAGTCGAATGATACACCTAAAGGGGTGTGTTGCAAAGTAGGGGAAAGAAAAGTACCATTGGACACATGAGAGTTCTGTTTTTGGGTGAAATCGTAGGTAGGTGCGGCATTGGCGTCATAAAGAACGCCCTTCGAGACTACCGCAAGGAGAACGGCATAGACCTTGTGGTTGCCAATGGAGAAGGGGCGACGGGCGGTTTTGGCCTTGGGTTCCAGAACGCTCTCACCTTGCAGCACATGGGCATAGACGTGCTCACCCTTGGAGAAAAGGCCTTCTATAAGATAGACATGGTGGAGGGCATTGCAAAAAGGGATAGAATCCTCAGACCCTCAAACTACCCAGAAAGCGTTCCTGGTCGAGGTGTGCGGTACATCTCCGTTGGAGACAGAAAGGTCTGCATAATAAACTCTCTTGGGATGTGCAATTTCAACTCACCTCATTTGAACAACCCCTTCCTCAATGCCGATTCCATTGTGGACAAGGCAAGGGAGGAGACTCCTTTTGTTTTCTATATGTTCCACTCTTCTGCTACTGCAGAGAAGATGGCGATGGGTTTCATGCTTGACGGCAAGGCAAGCGCCGTTGTGGGGACCCATTGCAAGGTCCTCACCTCTGACTCACGCATTCTGCCAAAGGGAACTGCCTATGTGACGGACCTTGGCAGATGTGGCGCATCCATGAGCGTAGGGGGATTTGATCCTTCATTCGAAATCAAGCGAATAAGGACCCAAGTGCTGGTTAGATCCAAAGAATCTTGGTGTATGCCTCAAATGCAGGGCATTGTTTGTACTTTTGACGATGTTTCAGGTATGGCTGTTGAAGTGTCTCCTGTACGATTGGATGTAGACGTAGTGATGCCTCCTCCTAAGGACGAAGGAAAGGATTGAGCAAATGATCAGCGAAGCGGTTGTAAAGGCCTTGAACGAAGATGGAACCGTACTTGTCGGCTGCGAAAGCACAGCCTGTAACGCATGCCATGCCCAGATGTTCTGCAACAACAAAACCCAGACGCAGTATCCTGCCCGTAATGACAACAACCTTGTCTTGAAGGTTGGAGACCGGGTTTCGTTGCTCCTTCCTCCAGGTAAGACCATATTAAGCACGGTCCTTGTGTTCGCACTGCCTTTGATGCTGTTTCCTTTGGGGTATCTTGCTTCAGGTTTGTTGCCTGTGCCTCTTAACGAAGTACAGAAGGCCCTGTGTGGTCTTGGGGCGATGGCTTTGGCGTTCGTCATAGCAGCCGTAGTCAGCGCCCGCAACAGGCGCTCCTTGATGCCAATCGTGCAGTCTGTAGTCATGCGGCATTTGGATGTCGTTGGAGCTGCAATCATGAGAGATGGCAAGCTTTTCGCAGCCCAATGTAGTTCCAAAAAGCCAGAGATTCCTTACCAATGGGAGTTTCCAGGTGGTAAGATAGAGCAAGGGGAGACCCCTGAGCATGCTGTTGTGCGTGAGGTTTCAGAGGAATTGGACGTTGCCGTTGCGGTTGAGCGCCTTGTCACTGAGGTGTCATACCAGTACGAGCACTTCCACATGACGATGAAGATATTCCTTTGTACTTTGGACAGTGGCAAGGAGCCTCGTTTGAGCGAGCATTTGGGAGCCAAGTGGATTGGCCCGGAAGAGCTGTATACCTTGGATTGGGCACCTGCGGATTCTTTGGCTTTGGATAACGTCGCAGAGGCCTGCTGGCCTGTGTAGTAGAACGACAAGGCCAGGAACCATGAAGGCCGTTTTGCAAAAACTTCTGTAATTTAACTAAAACAAGAAAAATCAATCCAAAACAAACGGGCCATTAAACCCTCCAATCCATGGCTGAAACGTATTTTGGGGATTTCTCGCCTCAAAGATTCTAGAAGACATGTAACCTTTTTTCATACTATTTGTTAACAGTGTATCTATGTTTTTTACTAAACGTAAAAGGAGAGAACACTGTTATGAAGAAAGGAACTACAACCCTGCTGCTGGCTCTGCTGGCAGTCCTATGCCTTGCAGTTTCCTGCAAGAACGACCCGTCTACCCCCCCCCTCACATGAACATTCTTTTGAATCGTCTTGGTCGGTAGACGACACCTACCATTGGCACAAGGCGACCTGCGAACACACGGACGTGGTCAAGGACAAAGCCGAACACTCGAAGGATTCCGGAGTAGTCACCAAGGAACCTTCGATCAGCGAAGATGGAGAAAAGGTCTTTTCATGTTCCGTCTGCGGAAAGGAACTTGAGAAGGTGGTGCTTATTTGGGTAGGCGGCGGCAAATCCCTTGAAGCTCTTCTTGAAGAAAACGATCTGGAGTCTGCAACTACCTTGGAGATAAAGGGGACTTTGAACGAGGCCGATTTCAAAACCCTTAGGGAAATGGTAACATTAAAAACTTTGGACATCTCCAATGTAGACAACGAAGAGATTCCTAATCGTGCTTTCCTTGGAGCCTCTTTTTCACACATACTTCTACCAAAGAACTTAAAGAACATAGGCGAGCGGGCTTTTCAGAACTCTTCGATAACCGAGATGATTCTGCCAGAAGGATTGAAGGTCATTGGAAATGCGGCGTTCATGGGTGCCAAGAACCTGTCAAAGCTCAGCATCCCTGGAAGCGTTGAATATGTTGGAAGATGGATTGTCCAACAGGCATTGGGAGACTGGGTAGATGATATTCCTGTTGATGCTGCGCTTCTTGAATTGTCGCTTGGCGAGGGAATCAAAGAACTGGCACCAAGTGCTTTCTGGGGTTCCACCGTTAAAGAAGTCAGAATACCAAATTCAATCAAAGAGATTCCAGATTGGTGTTTTGGCCAGTCCTACCTTGAGAAGGTCGTCTTGCATGATGGGCTAACAAGGATTGGAGCATGGGCATTCGAGAACTGCAAACTTGTATTCGATGACAATAGGCTTGTGATTCCAAAGGAAGTTAAGGTCATAGGCCCATTTGCATTCTATTTGCATATTGATGTGCATAGTTCTACGACACGAAACACCGTCATCCTCAACGATGGATTGGAAGCCCTCTACCAGGATGCATTCGTTCTGGGATTCCACAATGAGACTTTGGAGATTCCGGCATCATTGAAGAGGTTGTACAGAGGCTCCTTGATATTTGAAGGCGGATTGACCTCCGTTGTATTCAAAGGAACCACGCCTCCGGCGTACCTCAAGAACATCGATCCCTATAAAATTTCCTACAATGCAACGACGGGCGAATATGAAGGACCAGAAGACAGCAACCCTCCCACAATAAACATTCCAGCACCAGCAGAAAAATACAAGAACATCAAGGCATATGTGCCAAGCGAAGCTCTTGACCTGTACAAATCTGCGCTCAAAAGCGATACGGACTTTGAGCCATTCGCAGAATCCAACATCATGGCTATGGAATAGGATAGAACGGCTTAGAGTCCAAGAACATAGGCAAAATCCGCTATAAGGAATCCCAATGGAACCTGTTGCAGTCAGCTATTCGCTGCAACAGGTCTCCTTTTAACTTCCATTCTGCATGGAGCGTCAACCTTTGATTGCCTTCGACGGCTTAGTTTTCGAGGAACTTTTGCCTAAACTCTGTTGCCAAGCCATTTGTCCTGTTTGTAGTAGAGGTGCAGGAGCCAAAGGCATACGATGTCTCCAAGCATATAGGCGAACCATAGGACAGTTACGGGCAGTTTCAGCAGGTAGACGACAAATGCGTATGGAAGCTGGAAGCAATACTGCGAGATGAGAGAGGCGTACATTGTTGGGCGGTTCAGTCCGCTTCCACTGAAAGCGGCATGGTATCCCACCATGAACGCCAGAATGATGACGTTGGCTCCGAATACATACATTAGTACAACGCCATCGGGCCCTGGTGCAGCTCCTCCAAGGAACAGACTCATTAGAAAAGAAGGACAAATGAAGAATGCAAGTGCAGGTATGGCGCTTACTGCAGCGCATAGAAGGTTCGCCCTCTTCACGCATTCCTTGGCCCTTTTGGGCTTGTTCGCACCAAGTGCGTGTCCTAAGATTATTCCGCTTCCCATGCTGAAGCCCGTCTGAGGCATCATGCAGAACCCCTGCAGTCTGGTTCCAACCCCAAGGATTGCAACCGCAGCGGTGCCGTAGGTCGAGATGATCTTCATCAGTATGATGTTGAAGATGTTTCTGAGAAGCAGATTCACTCCGCTTGGAAGGCCAATCGTCATGAGCTTGTGGTCAACTTCCTTGTGTGGTTTGAGCAGGTTTTTCACGGAGAGTTTGACCTCTGACGTGCCCCTAAGCAAAAGAGCAAAGCCCGCAAGGAATGCAAATGTCTGACCTATGGCGGTGGCCCATGCAGCTCCCGCCATGCCAAGGCCAAGGCCATGTATGCCAGTCAAGGAAGTGAGGAAAGGGATGTCATCGAACATGAGTATTGGATCGAGTATTATGTTCAGAATGGCAGATGCCGTAAGCAGCTTCATTGGGGTCTTTGCATCTCCGGTACAGCGGAATATCGTGTTCACACTGTATGAGGAGAAGAAGATTGGGATGAAGAACACTCTTATGTAGCCGTAGTCCAATGCAAGCTCTATTACAAGTGAATCGGTCGAGAAGAAATGCACTATTGGACGTAGCAGCAAAGCCATGAAAAGGGAACCTGCCAGAGCCCAGATGAACTTGAACGCCAATGTTCGCTCGGATGCAATGCGGGTGCGCTCCCTGTCTCCGCTTCCGTGGTATTGGCTTATGAGGGAGACGCTTGAGGTTCCAACTATTTCGTTGAATACGCTGACCAACCACAGCATGGTGGAGATTATCGTCATGGATGCAACGGCGTTTGGCGATATGTAGCCAATCCAGAAGAGGTCAACCATGTCGTACAACGACTGGAACATATAGCCACCCATGGTGGGAAGGGCTAGCCTGAAGAGTTGCTTCGTTATGCTTCCGTTGACCAGCTGGTCGTTCAGGTCCTGAGAAGGGCCTTGGGATGAGGCTTGCGATTGGCCTTGCTCTGGTTTTTCCAACGAACCATGTCCTAAAGTTTCATCATGAGCGGTTTTTTCAATGATATCGGCCTTTGTTGAGACATTGGTCTCTTTTGAGATATCAGTCTTCTGTGATTCCTGCAAGTTGGGCCTCCTTGATGTAGTGCCTTCTTGTGCGTAGTGACAGGACAAGGTGGCATAGGGCGGTCACCGTCCAGGAGATTGGGTACGAGAGGTAGACGACCTCAAGCGTGGGATTGGCCTTGAAGGCCGTGGCTATCCATACGATTCGAAGGAGGCATGAGCCAACAAGCGAGACCGTGGTGGAAAGCATGGATTTGTTCAGACCCCTGAGCGTGCCGGAACCAACCTCCATGAAGGCCAGCGTGCAGTATGGAATCATCATGTTGTAGAGTCTTGTCTCAGCGGTCTGGACTGCAAGCGGTGCTGTGATGTAGCAGTGGATGAGCGGAACCCTGAATATGAGGATGGAAAGCGACACGATCTCTGCGATTATGAACGTGACGAGGTAGCACGAGGCCATTACCTTGCCGATTCGTTTGTATTTTCTTGCTCCATAGTGCTGGCTTGTGAATGTGATGGATGCCTGACATACGGAGTTCGTTGCGGTGTATGCGAAGCTTTCTATGCTGGCTCCTGCGGCATTGCCGTCAATGATGTCCGATCCGCCGGGGCATATTGCATTATTCAGGCCAATGATGCTGCTTTGGATTATCATATTGGAAAGGGAGAAGAGTGCACCCTGGACGCCTGCGGGAAGCCCGTTGTAGATTATGTCCTTGAGCGTTCTTCTGTCGAACGCAAGCTTTTTGAAGCTGAAACGACACCAGCTGTCGTCTCGGCTGAGTATGTAGAGCAGGATGGCTGCGGATGCAAGGTTGGAGATTGCGGTTGCTATTGCAACTCCCTCAACGGACATTCCAAATGAAAGAACGAACAGGAGGTTCAGCCCCACATTGAGTATTCCTGTGGAGGAAAGGACGTACAAAGGGGTTTTCGTGTCGCCCTTTGCCCTGAAGATCGAAATCAGGAAGTTTGTGAGAGCCAGAAACGGCACACCTGCGAAGTATATCTTGGTATAGAGGGTTGCAAGATCTAGGATGTGTCCCTCGTCGCCAAGTAGAGCAAGGACAGGTCTGCTTATTACAAGTCCAAGCAACATGCAGAACAGTCCTGACACAAGGCCTGTAAGAAGTGCAGTGTGCACGGCGGACTGGGTCTTCTCCTTGTTCCCTTCGCCTATGTACCTTGCCACGACGACGCTTGAGCCTACAGCAAAACCTGAGAAGACGTTCACTATGAGCGCAATCATTGCACTTGTCGTGCCAATTGCACCAATTGCACCGCTTACGTTTGAAAGACCTACCACTATCATGTCTGCCGCCGAGTAGAAGGTCTGAAGCAGGTTCGTAATCATAAGCGGGATTACGAATGCAAAGACTTTTCCAATGAGAGGGCCGTGTAGAAGGTCGTTTGGTTCCGTTTTCGCTACCATGTTTGTCGCCGTTTTCGCCGTCATATTGGATGCGCCTCCAGTTGTTTCTGCAATTTCTGCGAAACCCCATGATATTGCTTATCTTTGGATGTGGCAATTGGATAGGATTGAGTATAGAATCGAAAGCAGGAGGGATTTATGAAAATCGCCATCGTGACAGGAGCTTCCTCTGGCATAGGCCGTGAGTTCGTGTATGCAATTGACCGCTACAATGTGCAGCACGGCCTTTTCCTGGATTCGATATGGGTCGTGGCACGGCGTGCAGATCGTCTTGAAGAGCTTTCGAAGGACTGCCGCACCTCAATAAGGCCGTTTTCCTTGGACCTTTCCAATCCAACCTGCGTGGAATCCCTAGGGGCAACGCTTGCATCCGAGACACCTCAGGTCCACTTCCTTGTGAACGCCGCGGGCTTTGGAATCTTTGGCTCTTTCAAGGACAACGATGCAAAGGCTCAGCTTGGAATAATCGATCTCAACGACAGATCCCTCACAGCCATGTGCAGCATGGTCATCCCTTACATGCACAATGGGTCGTCTCTCATAAACATAGGCTCCAACTCTTCGTGGCAGCCTGTTCCGTACATGGCGGTCTATGCCGCATCCAAGGCATACGTGCTTAGCCTTTCAAGGGCCCTTGAAGTCGAACTCAAACCGCAGGGCATCCACGTCATGTGCGTATGTCCCGGTTGGATAAAGACCGAGTTCTTTGACCATGCCGTCCATGACGACACCGTCAAGTACTACGACAGGTTCTATACCGCAAGACAGGTGGTGGACAAGGCCATGAAGGACCTCTTAAGGAAGAAGCCCGTGTCTATACTTGGATTTCCTGTGAGGATGCAGGTGAGGCTTGTGAAGCATCTTCCCGTTGGCATGGTAATGAAGACGTGGTGTAGGCAGCAGAAGAAGGTTTGACGTTGCAAGAGTTGACCGAGCAACTGCAAAAGACTATCTTATCGTGGAATTCCATGATTCCACTATTTCAGAGAAACTCCGGAGGAGGATTCGAATGAGATCCATAAAGGATATATATAAAATAGGAAAAGGGCCTTCCAGCTCGCATACAATGGGACCTGCAAGGGCAGCTGAGCTCTTCAAGGACGAGAATCCAGAGGCCGATAGCTTCAAGGCCATTCTATATGGTTCTCTTGCCAAGACCGGAATGGGTCATGGTACGGATAGAGCCATAAAGGAATCCTTTGCTCCAAAGGAATGCGAGGTCTCTCTTGAAACCGACAATTCCGTTGTCCTCAAGCATCCGAACACCATGGATCTCATTGCCGTAAAGGACGGCGAGGAGACTTCTCGCATGAGGGTCGAGAGCATTGGTGGCGGCGACATAGTCATTGAGGGAAGACCTTCCGTTGGACTTTTGGGTGAAGACATATACATGGAGAATTCCTTTGCAGAGATCAAGCAGTTCTGCGAGTTCAGATACATAGACCTTGTGGACTACATTGAACTCAACGAAGGCAAGGAGATATGGGACTATCTTGCACAGGTGTGGGATGTGATGCAGGCCTCCATAAAGGAGGGCCTTTCCAAGACGGGAACCCTTCCAGGATGTCTTCATGTACAAAGAAAAGCCAAGCATCTCTTCGACCATATTGTGGTAAACAAGCACGCAGAGCTCATGGAATGCCAGTTGGTTTGTTCTTATGCCTATGCTGTTAGTGAACAGAATGCCGACAACGGAACAATAGTTACGGCTCCAACCTGCGGTGCCTGCGGAGTCCTTCCTGCCGTGCTCTATTATCTCAAGGACAAGAGACAGCTTTCAGACCTTGATGTCATACATGCCCTTGGAGTGGCTGGCCTCTTTGGCGAGCTTGCAAAGCAGAACGCTTCGGTTTCCGGTGCAGAATGCGGCTGTCAGGCAGAGGTGGGAGTCGCATGCTCCATGGCCGCCGCTGCCGCAGGCCAGGTCTTTGGATATAATCTGATGCAGATAGAGTATGCCGCTGAGGTTGCCCTTGAACATCATCTTGGTCTCACCTGCGATCCAATCTGCGGTCTTGTCCAGATTCCCTGCATAGAAAGGAACGCCGTTGCAGCCCTTAGGGCTATAAACTCGGCAAACCTTGCATACTTCCTTACTGGTACCAGAAACATAAGCTATGACATGGTCCTCAAGAGCATGTACTATACGGGCCTTGATATGAACCAAAGATACAGAGAGACCTCTGAAGGTGGACTTGCAAGAGCCTACTCAAGAAGAGGTTGAACCATGTCCATGACTTTATCGTTCTCGTTCGAAAACGACTTCCAAAGGCTCCATGTGGAACTTGATTCCTCAAGTGGAGCCATCCTATATCGTATTCCTGAGAGCAAGGATGTGGATTTTATCCAGAAATGCGATGCGTGGACGGCCTACGAAGGGGATTCCAAGGAGTGGATAGCCGCCCTTGGATCTCTGGATATTGGTAGCTGGGGCTGCAATGACGGCAAGAACATGAATGAAAGCCATGATGTATTTCCAAACTCGGAAGTGAAGTGGAGCCTCTCTATACGCTCTACATGCCAACACAATGACGAAGAGGATGTTCTGAAAGTATCAGGCAACGGATCCGATTCGTATCCTGTCAATTTCACTGATTTCCTCGAATTGCTCAAGAAACTTCTAGGCCTGCCCGTTTTCCTTCTTGAACTGTAATCCCCAATCATACAGAATTGTCATAGGGCCATAGGGCTGCTTGGAATCATCGCCAAAAGCCATGGCCATGGAGGGACCATGCGGAAAACTGTACTTGCCATCGTTGCTCTTCTTCTATGTCTAAGCTGTTTCGATGCGTTTGCCGTCGTCACGGCGGATGCGCCTGTGAAGATAAACGGAATCCATGCGATATCCGTGACAGCTACAGGTCAAAAGCCGTTCTCTGCAAAAGCTCCGGAAAACCTTGGAAGACCTTCCGTTGCGGTGGTTCTTTCTGGTGGAGGGGCCAGAGGGCTTGCCCATATTGCATTGCTTGAAGCCCTTGAGGGGAGGGGCATTCCAATAGACATGGTGATGGGCACCAGCATGGGAAGCCTAATAGCCGGTCTCTACTGTGCCGGCTACAGCTCCGGCGACATAGAGCGTCTTGTAACGGAGAACGACCTCACAGACCTTTTCACGGACATTCTTGAAACCGATTCCCAACCCCTCATCGAACCTTTCAGCCACACGCGTTCGAACATCCTGTCCCTTGCCCTTGGAGATGCAGGGATAGGAGACACCTCTGGAATCGTGAGCGACAGGAAGATTCTCTCGTTCTTCAGACAAATCCTTGCAAACGTGCCTGACGATATAAGCTTCGACGACCTTCCCGTACCTTACAGAGCTGTTGCGACTGATGTCGCTACAGGCGACTACGTACTGTTCGAAGGCGGCTCGCTTGTGGACGCAATGAGAAGCAGCATGAGCATCCCGCTTGTGTTCGATGCCTACGAAGTGCAGGGCCTCTACCTCATGGACGGAGGACTTGTTGACAACATGCCAATCAAATATGCACGTGACCTTGGCTACGACATCGTGATAGCCATGGACATGAACGGGTCCTCGTCTGTGGACGCAGAGGAAATGCACAGCATCTCCGGTGCCGCCAACGCAACGTTCAGGCTCGTGGTCCTCAATACCATCAAGGACCAATACGAATATGCAGACCTGGTCCTTGTCCCCAAGGTGGACGACATTGGTACGCTATCCTTTGGCGACCCGCAAACCGTCATCCAACGAGGATGGGACGAAGTCGAACGCCATGCCGGCACCTTGGATGGCCTTGCCGCGATGTTCAACGAAGGAGACCTTGACGTGAAGGACCCCTACCGCATTGGAGTCTACTTCTCAATGGAAAGCTCCTCCTCTCAGGCCGATGTCCCTGAGTCCTCCCAAATCATTGAATCTACAAGTGGTACGAAGGATGCCCTTTCGACATCCCGTCTTAATCTTGGAGTCTCTGGCTCCTCCGAGATATCCACCGTCTTCGACGGCCAAACCCCAATAGTGCTCAAGTTCCTGCCTACAATTGAGGCGAGCTTCTTCGAAAAGGACATGAAGGGGACGGACTGGGACCTCCTTGTATCGGCATACCTTGGCGACAATCTAAGGCTTGGAGTTGCCTTCCTCTATCCTTTGGACGACGCTGGAGATGATGCACGCTTCTATTTCAAGCCTGACTTCTCCATGACCCTAGGGGCCGTTACTCCTCTTGCAAACAGGGCCAACCCGCAGCTGAAGGACTCAATGGACTTTGCATCTGATCTGAAGCTTGGTGTGAAGTTCACTGATGGAATGCGCTTCAACGGCAACTTTGGATTGTCTTTCAGGTTCTATGCTCTGGGAAGGACCATAGATGGAAGCCCAACATCGTTCAGTCTCATGCCCGTTCTGTTCGCCAACGGAATATGGTACGGAGGCTTCGAGGACAGCCTGTTCTCTACAACCGGCATACGTGTGGACTTCAAGAGCAGCCTTGGTTTCCATAGAAACGAGCTTACATACACAATGGGCGTGTCATACGAACACAACATTCCTCTCAGCTCCATGCTGTGTCTCTCGTTCGATGTCCTTGCCGTTACAAGCCGCGAGCCTGTGGAGTTCATGTCCTCGTATACGAGGTTTGGTGGTTGGAACGGCATTCCAGGATGCTCCAACGCCGTATACGTCCGCGATGCCATAATTCTTGGCGCCGCCGCCCAGTGGGGTCTTGGTGGATTCATCCCTTCGTTCCTTGTATGCGAGCTGAGGGGTGGTTGGAGAAGCTCAAGCACTGCATTCTCAATTTCCAGTGCAAGCAGCGACTCTGGCGTTGCGCCTTCCAACGCAGCGACCGCTCCGTTCTCTGAGCTTGGTGACTTTGACATTGGAATAGGTGTGGGCTATGGACTCAAGACTCCAATGTGCGACTTCCTGGTTGGCATTGGATTGTGCATAGACGGTGAGTTCTCGCTGTACTTCGAGTGCTACTGATTCGCCTTGTCCTTTCTGCGTTTTTTGAAAAGTATGTATTTCTCTACGGGGAAAAGTATCAGTGTATAGACTATTCCTGCAAGCATGGATCCTATCGTAGGCGCCAGCTTCACAAGCAGCTCTATCCCCGTTTGTGCGAACAGGTTGGCTATGACTCCTGACAGCCATGTGGCCACGACAATGAGCACTGCAAGCAGCAGTATATAGATTGCAAAGCAGTACGCAGGGGCATCGGTCTTGAAGTTGCCTTTCATGTTGTGGATGTAGGAGTACGTGTTGGATAGCAGATTGGAGGCGAAGAACGGTATGAGATAGCCCCAGTTGGCGTTGCCTTGGCCAAGCGCCCGTTCGTTGAAGACTGCGGACATGAAGGCCGGTAGCGGTGCTTTCCAATCCCTTAGCATCAGGAACAGGATGTTGACCGTTGCGAGTTGTATGACAGCGCCTATGCCACCTATGAGGAGGAAGCTTAGGAACTGCTTTGTCGTGCTGTCTTTGTTGTTTGCTTTCATCTTTTACCTCTTGGTCCAATGCTGTCACGTTGAATATAACCATAACAATGCCTTAGAACAAGCAAAGGTGTTTGCGGGTTACTTGGTGATGTTTTAGGGCTCTTGGAAAAAAGCGATGCCCAGGAGGAGAATTTCCCGGGCATCTAAATCACACTAAAAGGAGGTATGAAAAAAACTGTTGCTCTGCCTTTTGTATAGCAATAACCATGCCAAGTTGTTTTTTCAACCTCTGTTTTGGCGTTTTTCCTCTTCTTTTGCACGTTTGCTCTCATGATTGCTTGCCTTTTGTGTCTGTATTGTTTTTTCCTAATGTGAAACATTTGATTGTGCTGTGAATTTTTTTCACACTCCATGTGCTTGGTTAAACCCTTCCTATTTAGTACACTAGGGCTGTTTTTCGATAGGAGGGCGCTATGAAGAAAGTTGAAGACTACATCATAAGCATTCCGGACTTCCCAGAACCGGGAATCATCTTCCGTGACATAACAGGTATCCTTCAGGATGCCGATGGCCTTCGCCTTGCAATCGATGAGATGGCAAAGCTCGTCTCCCAGGTGGATTGTGATGTCATTGCCGGTGCTGAGTCCCGTGGCTTCATCCTTGGTATGCCTATCGCATATCTTCTCAAAAAGCCTTTCGTACCAATCAGAAAGGCCGGCAAGCTCCCCCGCGAGACCGTTTCAGAGACTTATGATCTTGAATACGGCACCGCCACAATCGAAATCCACAAGGATGCCATCAAGCCTGGCCAGAAAGTCGTTCTCATTGACGACCTCATTGCAACCGGTGGCACAATGAAGGCCTCCGCCGATCTCGTTGAGAAGCTTGGCGGCAAGGTGGAGGAGATTGTGTTCCTCATTGAGCTTGCAGGTCTAAATGGAAGGGAAGTGCTTTCAAAGTACAGGGTGGAGTCTGTCGTCAAATACTCCGGCAAATAAGCATTCTAGGTCTTTGAATCGTCTTCATCGTCACTGCGCTCAGGCTGTACTTGAAGTACTATCCTTCGCTTGTATCCTTGAATACGGTTCAAATTCCGTCGAATGTCTCTTGCTCTTTTGGTCATCTACTGCGTCGGTTCACTCAGGTCGTACATCTCAGTACTGCCCTTCGTTCCCATCCTTGTAGCTGAGCCAAAATAGCTACGAGAGTTCATTCTAGGAATTCGTGCGGTCTATGTCGTCGCTTCACCATAGGCCGTGCAGAAAGCACTGTCCTGAGCCTTTTTGTTTCTCGCACTACACTCACTTTGCCTACTACACTCTCTTCACGGACATCACGGGCTGCACGCACTGAAACGCACTGTTTTGTGAGTGTTTTGTAGTGATGGTGAGCTTGGTCAGCATTGTGGGTGTGGTGAGAATGGTGAGCGAGGTGGAGATGGTGAGCAAGGTTGGATGGCAAACAGCTAGGGGAGTTTCCACAAATTTGTGGAAGTCCCTTTGTTTGATTTTGAAAGCCGCTCTTATATTCTTTTTTTGAAAAACGAAGGGTTGGATAGAATAAGTTCTATCGAAACCGCGAAAAAGAACAAAAAGCGAGAACCTTTGCCTTCAGAGACTTTATGATTATTTCTTTAAATCACGTTTTTGATGGAAAAAGCGTGTAAAAAATCACATAATTTGCTGAAAAACGTGTTTTTCAATCAAAGTCTGTTGGCTTTTTCTTCGAGTTCTGAGCCGTAGGCGAGGATTACGGAGAAGATAAGCATGAAGATTCCCGTTGCAACTGAGGTGCCGTTGCCAATGTCGTAGAGGCTTGCAACTCCAAAGCATCCAAGTATTATGGCATTTACTATGATTGCAACAAGAGGCATGACTATGGTCTTTATCCCCAAATTCCTCAGCGTTGTGGCACCTGTTTTCGTGAATGGTGTGCCATCGGTCTTGGCTGATGCAAAGTAGTTCATGGAGAACAACGACAGCAGTCCATTGGTGACTCCAGTAACGATGCCAGTGATTGCGTTGGCGATTATCTGAATGGAACCTGTGATTTCCACGGAGCCTGCAAGGTTTCCAAGTTCCACGAAAAGGCGCGAGTCACGCAGTATCACCGCCGCTATGAGACCTATAAGGTTCGTGCCTGCAAAGATGAAAGAGAATATCATTGCAATCATTGCTATGATTCTGAACACATTGTAGATTTTCTGGATCTTTTCAAGATTTGACATTTGTTTTCTCCCTTGGCGCATTTTCGCCTCAAACATTCTTTAGATACTCTTCAAGTTCTGCCGTCATTGACCAGTACCGGCTGCCCCAATGTTCGAAGTCCCATTCCTCCATATATTGGTTGCACTCGTAGTCTATATAGAAAAGACTCCCTGCATTCGCAGGCACAATGCTGCCATCGTCCACTACGAAGTTGGTTGGAAAGTAGTCTATGTTGAGTCCTTTTGAATAAAGGTTCTTGCACATATCCATAACCTGTTGCAGAAACGAATCCTGCATTCTGTCTGAGACAACATAATCCAGAATGGTTTCGCCTGGGATGTACTGTTTGAGTATCCTTTCGTGCGTCACATCAACATCCAGCAGAGAAGGCGTTGGAATCCCTACCTCGCAAAGCCTCCTGTAGTCACGCATCTCCGATTCCAGCTTGTCTCCAAACTGGTAGTAGTCGCATGGTTCGTGATGTATCTGCTTGAGTACATAGCACCTTCCGCCAGCATTGTCCAAGGCCTGATCTTTTACTAGGTATGAGTATCCTCCCTTGCCTTTGCCAAGTAGGGTTTGCACATAGAACGGTTTTCCGTTCACCTCAAGTGTTTCCATGTCTAGCTATTTCTTCTCTGCCGCTCTCATCACCAACGGAAACGGAGTTGGAACATAGAATGCATTGGATTTGACCAGCATCATGGCGGCCTTGAAGCTTGAACCCAGCATGTTGCTAAGCTCCTCTTCGGAGAACCTGCATGCACCCGTTGCGCACAGCGTTGCGATTCCAAACGTGTAGATCCAAACGTTCTCGAACAATACGCGCGCCTTTTCGTCCGTAAGCTCGTAGTCCCTTTTTACAACGTCAATGCAGTATCCTGCGGTTTCGCCCAATGTCTCGAATACGTCGTTGAAAGTGTGAGCCTTCTTGTTCTCGCTCATGAACAGGTACCTGTAGAGGTTTGGCTTCTCGGTTGCAAACAGAACCATTTGCATACCGTATTTCTTGAACGCAGGAGTGTAGCCTTGCGCCTTTATGACGCAGTCGTTGTACTTCTTCATCACCGCCTGTCTGAGGTCTCCGTTCAGGTCCTCCATGTTCTTGAATACCGTGAAGATAGGACGGGCCGAGCTTCCAAGCTCCTTTCCTATGTTCCTTGTCGTTAGTGCATAGACACCCTCTCTGTCCAGCAACGAGACAGCGGCTTCGATTATTTCTTCCCTTGTGAATTTTGGTTTGGGTGGCATGGCGTTTCTACGTACTCTCCTTTTTCGCCTTGTTCTACATCAATTGTTTTACTATGTTTTACATGGTAGTATAACAAGTGCGCAAATGCAAGTGTACCCACTCCCATGAATGCCATAAAACTGCACTTTAGAAGGTTTCTATCCTATTTCTCAAGCCTTGGATGTCGTCCACGAAGAGGCTTTCAGGGACGCCGCTACCAAGAAGGCTCTCCTTTGACCTGAAGCCCCATGTGAGGATTGCAGTTGCAACGCTGGCATTCATGCCCGTCCTGTAGTCCACCTCGCTGTCGCCCACATACAGCAGCTCGTCCATTGAGCATCCAACTTTGGCGCAGAACGCCTCGATCGCCTGGCTTGACGGCTTTGGCTCGTATCCGCCGTGCATGCCCACCACCATGTCGAACTTAACACTTGGCAGACACGTCCTAACGATTGTTCCTGTAAGGACTTGCTCCTTGTTCGAATATACCCCTAAGCCGATGCCTTTGTGCTGCAGCTCTTCAAGGAGCTCCACGATTCCAGGATATGGCTTCGTGTATTTGACAGGGCAGCTCCTGTAATTGGCGACGAATTGCTCGAAAAGTACGGGCGCGGAGACATCGGTCTTGCCAATTGTGGAGAGTGCCGCCTTTAGGGCGTTCATGAGCCCGTTGCCAACGAAGCGCGAGCAGTCGTCTGTCGTGAACGAGGTGCCAAGTGTCTTGTTCAAGGCGCAGTTGATGTCTGCAATCGTGTTGAGGAGTGTGCCGTCTAGGTCGAATAGTACTGCTTTGAGCATGTGGCGATTATAGCACGGGACGGCCTTTGTGGGGAGTGTGGTTGACTTTTATCCGATTTCGGATTATTTTTTGTTCGCGGGGCAACAATCGTCCCTGGAGTCAATCATGGATGCACAGGAAATCAAAAAGTCGCTCAAGGATATAGACCAGGCCTTCAAGGAAGTGGACGGCATGTACCATGCATACGCCAAGTTCTGCAATATGTCCGACTCAGAGCAGTGGTTCCTGTATTCGTTGTGGCTCCATGACAGCGGGTGCACCCAAAAGGAGTTCTGCTCCGAGTGGTTCTACAGTCCACAGACGATAAACTCCGCTCTCAAGGCCTTGGAGGCCAAGGGGTTCATTCGTCTTGAGTTCATGACGGGAAGCAGGAAGAACAAGAACATAGTGTTCACGCCTGAAGGCGAGGCCGTGTGCCGCAGGTTCATAGATCCACTTCTTGAAGCTGAGAAGGCCGCCTTCTGCGGTTTGGACGAGATTGAGATGATTGAGTACATGCGGTTGACGAAGAAATACAACTCCTTGCTCAGAGACGAGATAGGAAAGCTTACGAAGATACAGACCAATCAGTGGTAGGGTTTTTGGTCCTTTGTCGTGGTTCCTCTTTTGTCGTGTTGTTTTAGTTCGTTCTTTGTTTTTTTGGATCAATTATGAAAATACAGTTATCAGATCATTTCACTTATGGAAAGCTTCTGCGTTTCACCATTCCATCCATAGGGATGATGATATTCACGTCGATATACTTCGTTGTGGACGGATACTTTGTGTCCAACTACACGGGCAAGACCGCATACGCGGCCCTGAACTTCATATATCCAGTTCTCATGATACTCGGAGCCCTTGGAACCATGCTTGGAACCGGAGGCTGCGCGCTTGTTGCAAAGACGTTGGGGGAGGGTGATAGGAAGAAAGCCAATGAGCTCTTCTCCATGTTCATAGTCCTTACAATCGTCTTTGGAGTCATCATGTCTGTGGCAGGCTATTTCCTAATTCCTTCAATTGCTGCTGTTTTTGGCGCAAGTGGTGAGCTTTTGGGCTATTGTATAAGCTATGGACGCATTGTGCTCATGGGCCTTGTAGGGCTAATGCTCCAATATGAATTCCAAAGCCTTTTCGTGGCGGCCGAGAAGCCCCACCTTGGTTTTGTTGCAACTGTTGTCGCAGGGACTACCAACATGGTGTTCGACTGGCTATTCGTAGCGGTGTTCCACTGGGGGCTTGAAGGTGCGGCCATAGCCACCTGCATGAGCCAGATGGTTGGAGGCATCTTCCCTTTGGTCTACTTCCTTTCCAAGAGGAACGACAGTCTGCTTCATTTCACCCGCTTCAAGATGGATTTCTCCTCTATTGGAAAAGCCTGCAGCAACGGGATGTCTGAATTCCTTTCATCCATATCATCGTCGTTCGTGGGGATACTTTTCAACAACCAGCTCCTCAAGTTCGCCGGCGAGGACGGCGTTGCAGCATACGGAACGCTTACATACGTGGTTCTCGTGTTCATTGGAGTCTTCATTGGATATTCAATGGGTACGGCACCTGTTGTGAGCTTCAACTACGGAGCGGACAACAGAAAGGAGCTCAGATCTCTTCTGAAGAAGAGCCTTGTCCTGATCCTTTCCTCTTCGTTGCTTATGTTCGTTGCAGGGGAGGTTTTCTCTCCAATATTCGCCAGAATATTCGTGGGATACGACGAGGCACTCATGGAAATGACCCTTAGGGCGTTCTTCTTCTATTCGTTCTCGTTCCTGTTCTCTGGAATATGCATATACAGCTCGTCGTTCTTCACCGCCTTGAACAACGGTTTGGTGTCGGCCTTGATATCCACGCTGCGCACAGTGTTCTTCCAGGTGGTGTTCGTGCTTGTGCTTCCTCAGTTCTGGGGCCTTGACGGAATATGGCTTTCGATAGTGTTCGCCGAGTTCTCGTCCGCCATGATAGGAGTGTTCTTCCTTATCTCGCAGCGCAAACGCTACGGCTATGGAGGACCTGTTCTGGATTGCAACCAGGCCGTTGAAACAGCCTAGAAAAACAGTATCCTGAACGCTGTTCACTATAGTGAATTTTTTTGCAAAAACCGTAAATCCTGATAGCTGGGATTTTGTGAAAATTGCAACATTTTATGCACTTTTTACTGTATAAATATTGCATATACTTGAAAGAAATAAAAATCGGGTGCTAAAATCGGTTCAATTTTCAAGTGGAAAACGAAATCTCAGAGGAGCTTTCAAAGTTTCTCCTCTAATAGGAGGCGGTTCTTGGTCAGGTATGTCATTAAGAGAATACTGTTGGCGATTGCAACGGTTTTCATAATTTGCCTCATTACATTCTTCGTCATGCATGCGGTTCCGGGCGGACCGTTCAATAGAGAGAAGGCCCTGTCCCAAGCCACCGTGGATGCCCTCAATGAAAGATATGGGCTGAACAAGCCTTTGTGGACTCAGTTCATGAACTACATGAAGGGACTTCTCAAGGGGGATTTTGGTGTTTCACTCAAGAATGGACGTGAGATAAACGAAATAATAGGGGAGTCCTTCCCAATATCAGCCAAACTTGGACTCATGGCCATAACCATAGCCCTTGTATGTGGAACCATATTGGGAAGCCTTGCGGCCATAATGCGCAACAGGCTTCCTGACAGGATAATAGTGTTCCTTTCTACATTGTTCACAGCCGTTCCTAGCTTCGTCCTTGCCACGTTGCTTTTGCTTGTGTTCTCCATAAAGCTTGGATGGATTCCTGTGTGGAGTGCTACTGAAACCCATTATCTTCTTCCTGTCATTGCACTTGCAGCCTATCCTATGGCCTATACGACAAGGCTTGCCAAGACAAGTATGCTTGATGCGCTTGGCCAGGACTATGTCAGGACTGCGCGTTCGAAGGGTGTCGCGAAGTGGAGGATAATCTTCAAGCATGCGCTTAGGAATTCACTCATTCCAATCATCACCTATGCAGGGCCACAGATAGCCTACATCATCACAGGTTCAATGGTGGTTGAGACGGTCTTCACCGTTGGCGGCATTGGAACAAAGTTCGTAAGTGCAATCAACAACAGGGACTACACACTAATCATGGCTACGACCATTTTCCTGGCTACTCTCATGGTGGTTGCCAATGTGATATGCGACCTGCTCTACAAGCTGGTTGATCCTCGAATCAAATATGAATAGGGAGGGCTTATGTCAGAAGAGAAGAAGAAATTTGACAACGTACAGGTTGGAAACATGCCCTCCAAGGTGCCTTTCAGCGCCCAGATAGACCTTTCCAAGTTCAACGCCTCCATGTTCGAGAAGGCAAGCGACGAAGAGAAGCGCCAGCAGGATGTCATGAGCGAGAGCACTACGTTCTTCAAGGATGGAATGCGCAAGCTCTTCAAGAACCCTCTTGCTGTAGGAAGCATCATAGTCATTGGCTTGGTGCTTCTCGTGATCATATTCGCCCCAATGATCGTCCCTTACAGCTATGAGGAGATCCTGTCTGTAAACGGGGTCAGGGACAAAGGTGCAAAGAATCTGGCTCCCTTCACATACAGCAAGCTGGAACAGCAGTACGTAGATGCCGGAGGCTATAGGTTCCCTCATATCTTTGGAACTGACGAGCAGTGCAGGGACTACTTCATAAGGGTCGTGTATGGAACGCGCGTCTCGTTGCTTGTGGGTTTCTTCGCATCCATCATCGTCCTTATCATAGGCATGATATACGGAAGCGTGTCAGGCTACATGGGTGGTCGAGTGGACCTCATCATGATGCGTATCGTGGATGTGATCTACTCGCTGCCTGATATGCTCATAGTGATACTTCTCAGCGTGGTGCTCCAGACTGTGATGAAGTTCAAAAGCGGTTCGTTCCTAAGCTCACTTGGAACCAACATGATATCGCTCTTCATCGTCTTTGGACTCCTGTACTGGGTTGGAATGGCAAGGCTCATAAGGGGCCAGATCCTTTCCATAAAGGAAAATGAGTATATCCTTGCTTCCAAGTCGATAGGGACTCCAACGAGGATGATAATCAAGAAGCACATCATTCCAAACTGTTTGTCGGTCATCATAATCTCAACGGCGCTGCAGATACCATCGGCCATATTCACGGAAAGCTACCTCAGCTTCGTGGGTCTTGGCGTGCAGGCTCCAATGCCATCGTTGGGATCCCTTGCCAACAGCGCGAGAGGAGGCCTGCAGAGCTATCCGTACAAGCTGCTGTTCCCCGCTCTGATGATATGTCTCATCGTCCTTAGCCTGAACCTTCTTGGTGATGGTCTGAGGGACGCTTTCGACCCAAAGCTTAGGAAATAGGAGGTTCGTATGGATGACAAACTAAATGCTGAAGTCAAAAAGACCCATCTTCTCAGCGTCAACGATCTGAGAACCTCCTTCTTCACGGACTCTGGAGAGGTCCATGCCGTAAACGGTGTCTCGTTCAACCTTGATGAGGGCGAAATCCTTGGCATTGTTGGTGAATCAGGCTCTGGTAAGAGCGTCACAGCCTATTCAATAATGCAGATCCTCGCAGATACCGGAAGGGTCACGGGAGGCAGCATCCTGTACAAAGGAGAGGATGTCACCAAATGGAACGAGAAGAGGCTTTGCCGTTTCCGTGGCAAGTGCTGCTCCATAATCTTCCAGGATCCAATGACGAGCCTCAACCCTGTGTTCACGATTGGTAACCAGCTTGAGGAGGCCATCAAACTCCATACGGACAAGAAGGGGAAGGATGCAAAGGACAGAGCCGTGGAGCTTCTTGAGCTTGTTGGTATAAACGAACCTATGCGAAGGATACGCCAATACCCGTATGAGCTTTCAGGTGGTATGAGGCAGCGTGTCATGATTGCTATGGCGCTTGCCTGCGAGCCTGACATCCTCATTGCCGACGAACCTACGACTGCATTGGATGTCACGATCCAGGCTCAGATCCTTGAGCTCATCCAGGACCTCCAGAAGAAGCTTGGTATGGCCGTCATCCTCGTAACCCATGACCTAGGCGTGATCGCCGAGCTTTGCGACAACATCATAGTCATGTACGGCGGTAGGATATGCGAACGTGGAACGGGCTCTGAGATCTTCTATAATCCAAAGCATGAATACACCAAGGGGCTCCTGCGTTCAATTCCAAACGTTAACAACATGAAGGAGCGTCTTGTCCCAATACCTGGAACCCCCATAAACATCCTGAACCTGCCAAAGGGATGTCCTTTCTGCGCCCGCTGCGAGCAGTGCATGAAGATATGCCTTGAGCAGATGCCTGAGGAGATATGGATAAACGAGAACCACAAGGCCTCGTGTTGGATGAACATAAAGGACATGCTAAGCAGTGCCGGCAACAATGTTGGGGCTGGGGCATTAGGCTGTGAAGGAGGTGAAGTATGAGCGTTGTAGATGTTGTTGGAAAGCAGGCGAAGAACGTTCCGCTTGTCGAAGTGCGAAACCTCAAGCAGTATTTCACCGTCAAGTCTGGTCTTTTCAAGACCCAGTACCTCAAGGCCGTGGACGATGTCTCGTTTGAGATAGAAAAGGGTGAAACTTTGGGCCTTGTTGGCGAATCAGGCTGCGGAAAGACCACTGTTGGGCGTTCTCTGCTTCATTTGTACGAGCCTACTTCCGGAGAGGTCCTGTTCAACGGCGAGCTTGTCACGAAGAAGAACCTTCCCCAAATGCGGCGCAACATGCAAATGGTCTTCCAAGATCCTTATTCCTCCTTGGATCCCCGAATGACGGTGGAGGACATCATTGGTGAGCCTTTGGATGTGCATGGGCTGTATTCGTCCAAGGGCGAGCGTCGTGAGAAGATCCTCCAACTCATGGAGTACGTAGGACTCAATGCAGAGCATGCGCGCCGCTATGCCCATGAGTTCTCGGGAGGCCAGAGGCAGCGCATAGGAATTGCGCGTGCATTGGCTGTGAACCCCAAGTTCATAGTGTGCGATGAACCTGTATCTGCGTTGGACGTGTCCATACAGGCTCAGGTCGTAAACATGTTCGAGGACCTGCAGGAGAAGCTTGGGGTTGCATATCTCTTCATTGCGCATGATCTTTTGGTAGTGCACCACATCTCCAAGAGGATTGCCGTCATGTATCTTGGAAAGATCGTGGAGATTGCGGATTCAGATGAGATAAACGAACATCCTCTGCATCCTTATACGCAGTCCTTGATTTCAGCCGTCCCTATCCCTGATCCTGACATTACACGCAACCGTCATAGGATCGTACTGGAAGGCGATGTCCCTAGTCCTTTGAACATGCCGCAAGGCTGTCCTTTCAGGACAAGATGCCGCTATGCCTGCGACAAATGCGCCCAAAGCATGCCTCCTTTGACCGAGCGTGCACCGGGGCACAAAGTTGCATGCCACGTGATGTGAGTGCCTTTGGTCTGGTTCTGCTCGATTGAAAGGTGCTGGAAGTTCACTATATTGGATGGAATTTCAGTATTTTGAATGAAAACTGCATATTGGCTCCTGTCATGCATTCGTGTATGCATTCATGCTTGCGGAAGTCTATGCAAGGTGCTTGTTCTTATATGCACTTTTTTAGAATATTTGCAGAATAAAAATGCAAATTTTTCAAAAAACTTATTGTGCTTTTTTTGAGAAAACGATAAAGATATCGCAAATCATTTTTTAGGAGAAACGCCATGAAGAAAACATTATCAATTCTTCTAGTATTGGTTGTTCTTTGCTCCTATGCCTTCTGCCAGTCAAGCGCAGAACAGGCAAAGCCAGCATCAACATCCACATCATCACTGGTAATCGACCCTGAAGAGCATGTTGGAGCCGATTACGTAGACCCGGTCAAGGACTGGAGCAAGTATGATGACCTCATTGCAGCCATCAAGTCCGAGACTGACACTGCAAAGAGAACCGAGATGATGCATGAGGCTGAAGACATCCTTATGTCCAATTTCTGTGTCATTCCGTTCTACTACTACAATGATGTCTATATGCTCAAGAGCTATGCATCTGGAATCTACTCGAACGCATTTGCAACCAAGTTCTTCCAGTACGCAAAGCTTTCCAACGGTTCAGATACCCTTAGGGTCTGCCTTGCATCCGAGCCTGATTTCCTTGATCCTGCACTCAACAGTTCCGTTGACGGTGCATGTCTTGCAGCTGCAGCGTTCTCAGGTCTCTACACCTACGATGCAAGTGGTGTCACAGTCCCTGCATGTGCAGTTGGCTACACCGTTTCAGAGGACGGCCTTGAATACACAGTGACACTCAAGAGCGGCCTCAAGTGGTCCGATGGCTCCGACCTCACCGCTTCCGATTTCGTCTACTCCTGGAAGCGCGCCTCCTCCGATGAAACTGCAGCCGACTACGGCTACATGTTCAGCGGTTTCGTAGGCTACGGCACAGAGGAGGGAATCTCCGTTGAGGCAGTCGATGATGTGACCCTCAAGTTCGAGCTTTCCGCTCCATGCGCATACATGGAAGACCTCATGGCTTTCCCAACCTTCTTCCCTGTGAAGCAGTCCGCTGTCGAGTCATACGCAGACTGGAAGACAAGCCCAGGCGGATGGTGCCAGAGCGCAGGCTTCGTTTCCAACGGACCGTTCGTGTGCACAGGTTGGAACCACGATGTCTCAATGACATACGAGAAGAACCCGTACTGGTACGATGCAGACAACGTAAGCATCAACAAGATCGAGTTCATGCTCTCCGCTGACGACAACGCAATCTTTGCAGCCTACAACGCAGGCGACCTTGACCTTGCAGATTCCATCCCAACCGATGCAATCGCAGAGCTCATCTCCTCCGGCAATCCTGAATTCCACGTCGTAGACGAGCTTGGAACCTACTACGCCGCATTCAACTGCCAGAGCAAAATCTTCGAAGGCAAGACACCTGCACAGGCAGCCTGCATGAGGGAGGCCTTCTCGCTCCTCATCGACCGTGACTACATTTGCGAGAACGTGGGCCAGACGGGCCAGATCGCAGCCAACTCCTTCATTCCACTTGGAATGGCCGACGGCAACGGTGGCGTATTCAAGTCCGATACCTCTGAGGGTTACTTCGATGCATACGCAATCAACAAGGACCCAGCTGGAACAGTCGCCAAGGCGATCGCCCTTCTTGAAGCCGCTGGCTACAAGTTCGAGAACGGCAAGCTCTCTTCCGAGACTCCAATCAGCCTTACCTACCTGACTAACCAGACTTCAGGCCACATTGCAGTAGCCGAGTCCGTCCAGCAGGACCTTGCAGCTGTAGGCATTGAGCTTACGATTCAGGTTCAGGACTGGAACGTGTTCCTGCAGGAGAGGAAGAACGGCAACTTCGACTTCGCCCGCGAAGGTTGGATCGCCGACTTCAACGACCCAATCAACATGCTTGAGATGTGGATCACCGCATCAGGCAACAACGACTGCCAGTTTGGAAAGTAAATCCTCTGGATTGATTTACAGCCTATAGCCGCCGTGGAGAGAGTAGAAGCCCTCCATGGCGGCTTTCTTTTTGTGGAAAGTGTCCAATTTTGGAAAAAAACGGGTCTTCCGAGTTTTTGTTGGT
>MSGT01000035.1 GCA_001940825.1 Sphaerochaeta sp. Phil3 | reverse complement strand
GACTTTTGTTACAGCCCCTTTTTCTTTTGTTCAAAACTCGGTTTATGACATTACGGGATGAATGGAACGCACGGGGCTCATGGGACTCATGGGGCGCACGGATTACGTACGGATTCGTTAATGCTTGATTAGAGGCTCGTTCGCAGGTACTATTGAAGTGGTGTGCCATTGGCCTAGTGGACTAGGACTCATGCGTACACATAAGGAAACGAAATGAAGAAGAACACCGGTGAAGAGCAGGTTCAGAGAGCATATATCTATCTAGTGAAGACCCCTAGCAGCAACGACCTTACGGTCTGTGCAAGCGACAGCGTGTATTACCCAGGGACCCATGTCGTGTCTCCAACGAGATACGGCCTTGATATGGGAATCGTTGTTGGGTCTGCCTCCAGCATAGGAAAGGAATACAAGCCAGGTTGTGCCAAATGCAAAGGGGCGTGCCACTTCGCACCTTCCAGAGATCCTGAAAGGGTGGAAGAGGATCAGCCGCTTGCAGCGACGGGCTATGTCGTTGAGGATGAAGTGGTCTTCGAAGCCAATGGCAGAAGGCTTTCGCTTGGGCCCCTTCCAAAGTTCGAGATCGTGAGCGAGACCAAGACGTCCTTCGTGGAAGAGAGGGAGGACGTAGATGATTCCAATGTATGGGATCAGGCATACGAAGAGCCTCAGATGGTGGAGGTGGATGGAGACGTTCCATGGATATCCCACATGGCGACTCCTGAAGAACTCCAAAGATATGCACAGAACATGAAGGACGAGCAGGATGCCATAAAGGTCTGTAGAGAGAAGATAGAGAAGCACAAGCTTGACATGAAGCTTGTGACCGCCCACTTCCTGCTTTCAGAGCCAAAGGCACTTTTCTTCTTCACCGCAGATGACAGAGTTGACTTCAGAGAGCTCGTCAAGGACCTTGTCGCCGTTTTCAGAATGAGGATAGAGCTTAGACAGATTGGTGTACGAGACGAGTCAAGGGTTCTTGGCGGTCTTGCCGTGTGCGGAAGGGACTTCTGCTGCCACTGCGTCTCAGACAAGCTAAATCCCGTTACCATAAAGATGGCCAAGGAGCAGAACCTTTCGCTCAACTCCATGAAGATATCGGGGCCTTGTGGAAGGCTGCTGTGTTGCCTTAGCTACGAATACGACTTCTACTGCGAGGAGAAGCAGGCGTATCCACCAGAGGGCTCAAGGCTCAAGATAGGAGGAGAGCTCTTCAGGGTGCAGGAGGTCAACATACTGTCCCATAAGATAACGGTGTCCGGCAGCGAAGGACGCTCCTACCTTGTGCCAAGGGAGGAGGTCCGCTTCAACTCGGATACCGGGCATTGGGAGGTGGACAGAGACTTTCAGGAAGAGCTTCTGTCCAACTGACGGTGGAGCGTCCCTCATTCCCTACATCATGCTTGAGAAGCGTTCCACTGAAGTGGTGAGCCTTTCAACTATGGCCTTTGCATCTTCAGGTTCGAGTCCATTGGCAAGACTGTCCTTGATTTGACCCTCGAGGACTATCTTTCCACAGCTGAGAAGGGCTGACCGGGCTGCATTGAGCTGGACGAGGATTTCTTCGCTGGAAGCTCCTTTGTCGAGCATTTTATCTATGCCTTGGAGCTGGCCTACGATTTTGTGGAGTCTGCTTTTAAGGTTTTGTTCTGTTGACTGTTGTTTCTTCATGCTTATACCTCCGGTGGTATATATACGGATGGTACCATCATGGAAGAGAAGGTGTCAACGAGCAGAAAGGGTGTAGTTTTGCAAATTCCTCTAAAGTGTTGTATTGACCAGTTTTATTGTCTGTGATATGTTTTGTATCGCTGTTCTTTTGCGTGGACAGCCAATAATGTTATAAGTATTTTATCTTGATGAAGATATTTTGGAGGTTACAGTGAATCGTTCTGCAGTTAAGAGAGATCGTCAGAGTAAGGAGAGAAGGCTTAGAAACCGCGAGACAAAGAGCACATTCCGCACAGCTATCAAGAAGTTCGACGCCGCAGTCGCAGCAAACGACAAGGCCGCAGCGGAAGAGGCCATGAGACTCAGTTTCAAGCTTATGGATACTGCTGCAAACAAGGGCATCATCCACCACAACACAGCTGACAGAAAGAAGTCCAGAATGAACAACAAATTCAACAAGATGGCTTGAGCCTTCTACGGAGGAATGTTATGGCAAAGACAAAACTTACAAAGGCTGTAATCATTGAACATCTACACGACAAGTTGGGTGCAAATAGGAACGACATCCATGAGATAGTCGATGCATTCTTCGAGGAGGTCAAGGACGGACTCAAGGAAGAGAAGATCATCGAGCTCAGAGGCTTTGGAACATTTGAAGTCAGAACCCGCAAGGGCAGAGAGAAGGCAAGGAATCCAAAGACCGGTGAACTCGTTGCAGTAGACACCCACGGAGTCGCAGTGTTCCGCCCTGGCAAGGAGCTCAAGGATCTCGTTTGGGATCTCCGCCAGGAAGACTGAAGTCTCAACAAGGAAATATGACCAGTATTCTAAGCGTAAACGACAAGGTTCTACGCAGACGCAACCTCGGGACTGTGTGCTCTGAGGTTGCTCTGTTATTAGGCTCTGCGCTTCTTCTTTCGATGGCGCATCCAAGCTTCATTTCGAACAACGGATTCGGATTTCTGGCGTTCTTCGCCCTCATTCCTGTATTCGCCGTCATAAGGAACACCTCCTGGAAGGTGACAGCTTTGTATGGCTTCCTTTATGGATTCGTCTACTATGCCGTGTTCAACTATTGGCTCTCGACGTTCCATCCCTATGCCATCCTTCTTGTCACGTTCATAAAGGCGGTGGAGATGGTTCTTCTCTTCCTTGCGCTCAAAGCTGCTGATAGCTGGTTTTCCAATGCAGCGGCATCAAAGGTCCTTGGCGACAGGCTTTCAAATACTGCACCAAAGCTCATACCTTTTTTCCAGGCCATAATATGGGTCGCCTATTCGTATGTGTCTCAAAGCTGGTTTGCAGGATATCCCTATGGAACAATTGCATACGCACTCTATAGATACAAGGTTCTCATACAGATTGCGGACCTCTTTGGAATATGGGGTCTCAACTTCATGCTGGTGCTTCCACAGGCATTCCTTGGAGCGTGGTGTTGCGATCATTTCAGCAGGACCAAGACGGTGCATTCACGGGGACTTGTCCAACACCTCAAGGACAACAAGGTCGTGGTGATTGCATACGCCGTGCTTCTGGTAGCTCAGATAATCTACGGAATCGCAACCCTTTCGTATTGGAAGAATGCGGACGAGGACAACTCCTTCAGAGTCGCCACCGTCCAGCACAACGCCGATTCCTGGAAGGGCGGCTACGATACGTACAAGCGCAACTTCCTGAACCTTTCGCGCATGAGCCTTGAGGCCATGATCCAGAACCCTGACATGATAATATGGTCAGAGACCGCGTTCGTGCCTTCAGTTGACTGGTACACCCAGCACCCATACGAAGGCGACGACGAAGGGGCGGCCTTCGATTACCTTAGGGAGATCCAGGACCTTGTTGACCAGTTCGTCGAGTTTGGAACCAATCTTGGAGTTCCTCTTCTTACAGGCAACCCTTCAGGCGTGATAAAGGACGAATCCCAGCCGGCCTACGATGAGAACGGAGACTGGAACAAGCTTGACTACAACTCCGTCATACTCTTCGACGATGGGGAGATAAAACAGTCCTACCGCAAACAGCACCTTGTTCCGTTCACGGAGCACTTCCCTTATGAGAAGCAGCTTCCTTGGCTGTACAACCTGCTCAAGGCCAACGACTACCACTGGTGGGAGAAGGGAACGGAGTCAGTCGTGTTCGAGACCTCCAATGGTATAACGTTCTCGACCCCTATATGCTTTGAGGACGTCTTTGGCTATATATGCGCAAACTTCGTCACAGCCGGTGCGGATCTAATAGTCAACATGACGAACGACTCATGGTCCGGTTCCGTCGCCGCTGAAAGGCAGCACATGGCAATGGCTGTGTTCAGATCCGTTGAGAACAGGCGCACCACCATACGTGGAACCAACAGTGGAATCACATGTCTCATAACCCCTGACGGCAAGGTCCAAGGCGAGATGGAGCCGTTCAAGATGGGTTGGAAGATATGGGACGTCCCTGTCTACAGCGGCGATACCTACGGCTACACCCTCTACTCGAGGACTGTTGATTTGTCTGCGCAGATATGCACATACGTTTCGTATGCCGTGCTTGCTGCAGGTGCCGTCCTGATGATTGTGGATGCAGTGCGAAGAAGGAAGTCACATGCCTGAAACCGGTCGTGAAAACGCCAATGCGGTGGTGTATGGAACTTCTTCTGAGAATGCTCGTGGAACCAATCCAAAGGCGGTCTCCATATTCATAATAGGAACCGAGCTCACCTGCGGGATCATCCAGGACAGACACATCCCCCTTCTTGCCGGCGAGCTTACCAAACTGGGTTACAGCATCCACAGGGCCTCGATTGTTCCTGACGACGGATCCATCTCCCACGAACTCGAACACGCGGTTTCAGACAGCGGCGTGATAATCGTCACAGGAGGCCTTGGTCCAACATGCGACGACATGACGCGCCAAGCCATAGCAGACCTTGCGGGCGTTCCCCTCGAGCGCAACGAAACGGCCTGGAACGAAGTCTATGCCCGCCTTGGCGACCGCATCTGGGGCGCCAACGAACGGCAGGCCTACATCCCACGTGGCTTCGATGAAATCCCAAACCCCAAGGGAACCGCACCTGGATTCAAGGGGACGTTCTCCGTCAAGGCCAATCCCACGGACGGATCCAAGACCGATGTCTCAGAGCCTTCCGTCTCCCATGAAGTGCTTGTCGTTGCAATGCCGGGACCTCCAAGTGAGATGCAGTACATGTTCTACAATCACGTCAGACCGTTCTTGGCAAGGATATCGGGCTGTGAGGATCTGAGGCGCGACGAGTTTTCTGTGTACATGGTGCCAGAGGCCAAGCTTGAGGATTTGTGCGAGGCCTGTGCCGTTGATGGAGTGTCGTGGGGGACGCGTTTTCAACCGTTCAAGATAAGTCTTTATGTGGACGGTGGTTGTGAAGAATCACGCAAGGAGTTCGAGGCAAAGCTCTCGTCTGTAATGGGACGTGGACTGCTTGAAAAGGGCGAGCACGAGGCCGTTGACCTCCTTTCATCCTATCTTGAGGAGAACGGCCTTACCATAAGCACTGCAGAGAGCGCTACGGCAGGCTTTGCGTCAAAGCTCCTTACTGACCGCTCTGGAAGCTCTTCCTGGTTCTGGGGTGGTGCTGCAACGTATGCCAATGCGGCCAAGGCTGGAATCCTTGGAGTGGATGCCTCCATGTTGGAGGACCCTGCGGTGGGGCCTGTGAGCGAGCAGTGCGCCAAGCAGATGGCTGACGGAATGAGAAGGCTTTCAGGTTCCAGCATAGCTGTTTCCATCACGGGCATTGCAGGTCCTGGCGGTGCAGAGGGCGGAAAACCTGTCGGCACTGCCTACATTGGCCTTTCGTCTTCTATTAGGGACACTGAGGCCGTAAGGGTGAATGTATCCGCCAATTCAAGGGACTCCGTGAGAAGAAAGTTCGCAGTTGCAATGATGCTTCTTGCCTTGGAGTATGCAAAGGGAGGATCCGTTGTTGACATGGCTTCCTCCTGGGTATATATTTGAACCTGTGATTGGGCCGTTGGGTCCGTTAGAAAGCAAATCCCATCTATTCTTAAAATTTTGAAACGATTCGTCTTTGACGTGAAGGTGTGCAGGTCTTTTGGCCAAAGCTGTGGGGCGTTTGGAGACTTTCGTTGGAGAATCTAGTACATGGACAATGAAAACAACGATTTGATGGAAACCTCTCAGGCGGTTCGCCCTGTGAAGAAGGTCATCCTTAAGAGAAAACCTGTTGTGAAGAGGGAGCCAAAAGTGGCTCCAAAAGCTGAAGAGATCGCTACGGCAAAGCCTGTCGAACAGGCGACCTACGATTTGTTTGCAGATCCTGTTGCAACGCAGCCTGTTGAGAAGGTTGCTGTAGAGAAGCCTGCAGTGGAGCATATTGCGGAGAGAGTTTCCGTTGAGCTGAAATCCAACGAACAATCTCCAAACGCACAGCCTGCCAACGGGCAGTCTGCTGCCGAGCAGCCTCCAAAGAAGAAGCGCGGCAGAAAGTCCAAGGCCGAGAAGCTTGCCATGGCCGCTGCTGAGGCTGCAAAGGCGGCGCTTGCCCAGGAGCAGTCCCAGTCCAATGAAGAGACCAATGCCGGCGCCAAATCCAACGATGAGGATGCATCCCATGCCAGTGATGCAGGTGCGAATGCCAAGGGCAACTCCAAAGAGAGTGCCATGGAAGACAAGAAGGCAGAGCCTTCAAGGGACTCCAACGAGGAGTCTTCAAACGGCGCTGATGCTTCAGGCGATTCAAGGCAGGAGCATGACAGACAGGAACAGAGGTTCGAACAGCGCCAGAAGTTCAACAAGAACCAGCAGAACCCGCGCAACAGCAACCAGAACCAGAAGGGAAAGCGCTTCGATCAGAACCAGAAATACCAGAACCAGAAGCAGGACCAGCGCAACGGCCAGAAGAAAGGCCTCACAATGGACGACGTTTCGATTCCAAGTGCGGAGTATCAGGAGCACCTGAGCCACAGAATGCTCGTAAGCGACCTCTCCCAGGTTCCAATGGCGGAGCTCAAGGAAAGGCTCTCCCAAATGACCGGAAACTCCATAGAGGACTATGCCGAATACAAGAAGCAGGAGATAATCGTAGACATAATCCGTACCTTCAGCCAAAAGGAAGGCGTCATCTACACCATTGGCACCCTTGAGATTCTAAGCGATGGCTACGGGTTCCTCAGATCTCCGCTGAACAGCTACCTTCCAGGGCCTGAAGACGTATACGTCTCGCCTGCAATCATCAAGTTCCTGAACCTCAAGACAGGCGATACCATAGAGGGTCAGATCCGCAATCCAAAGGAGAGCGAGAGGTTCTTCGCCCTTGCTCGTATAGCAACCGTGAACGGAGACGCTCCAATAGTGGCCAAGACGAGGACGAGCTTCGACAATCTCGTACCGCTTTACCCTGACCAGAGGATAAACCTTGAGACGGAGCGCAAGGACAACGATGTATCCATGAGGATAATCAACCTGTTCTGCCCAATTGGAAAGGGACAGAGAGCCCTAATCACAGCTCCTCCAAGGACAGGTAAGACGGTCCTCCTTCAGCAGATAGCCAATGCAATAACGACCAACCATCCAGAGATTAAGCTCATGGTGCTTCTTGTAGACGAAAGGCCTGAAGAGGTCACTGACATGAGAAGGAACGTAAAGGGGGAGGTCATCGCCTCCACGTTCGACGAGCAGGCAACAAGGCACGTCACGGTTGCTGAGATGGTCATAGAGAAGGCCAAACGCCTTGTCGAGCACAAGCAGGATGTAGTGATACTTCTCGACTCCATAACACGTCTTGCCCGCGCCTACAACCAGACTGTACCTGCAAGCGGAAAGATCCTCTCCGGTGGTGTGGATTCCAACGCCCTCCACAAGCCAAAGAGGTTCTTTGGAGCTGCAAGGAACATTGAGAACGGCGGATCCCTTACGATAATAGCATCGGCCCTCATCGAGACCGGCTCAAGAATGGATGAGGTCATATTCGAAGAGTTCAAGGGAACAGGCAACAGCGAAATCGTACTCGACCGTAGAATGGCTGACCGCAGGCTCTATCCTGCAATCAACATAAAGAAGAGCGGAACACGCCGCGAGGACCTCCTTTTGGACAAGGACGAGGCGGCACGCATCTGGATACTCAGAAACGCCATCAATGGTCTTGAGGACCTTGAAATGACTGAGTTCCTGATTGACAAAATGCGCAAAACGAAGAACAATGAGGCGTTCTTACGTTCGATGAATACAGGAACCGTTCCTGCCTTCTAGAACGGAGACGGCTTGCACAACTCAATTTGTCCGCTGCACATACACCAGCGGACGGCACAACGGAGGACGTACTATGAAGAAGGGAATCCATCCAAAATATGAGCTCACTGAAATCAAGTGCTCATGCGGAAACGTCATCAAGACGAAGACAACGGCAAAGAATCTGCAGGTTGAAATCTGCTCTGCTTGCCACCCGTTCTTTACAGGCACACAGAAGCTCGTTGACTCGACAGGACGTGTCGAACGCTTCAACAAGCGCTATGGTGTTAAGGAATCCAAGTAACGAAACTAAAATGGTCTTTGGGTATTGCTCCTGAGGCCCTGTTTCGACGAAAGCCACTTTGGCTAGCTTCAATGCTGCTGGAGTGGCTTTTTCTTTGGTTCAAATCCTGCGAAGCTTTCATTTTTTGTTTGCATTCTCAAAATCCATCTTCTAGAATTGTTCTTGGTGGCCGTTGCGCCGCCAAGGAAGGGAAGTGTTTACTGAAGACAGGCACAAGTCCGAGTACGGCGAGTCCCCTCATGTAATCTCTATGGTTCCGGGGGTGACTACTTTTGCAGGTGAGTTCTCTATGTACTGCCAAGGATACTCCCTGTGCGCCACGAACGACAGAAGCCTTTCCGTCGAAGTCTCTACCCGATCCGATTCCACCGTCCGCATCTTCAACTCATACTCGAACGACCGCAAGAAATTTGGACTTGCAGGCATCAAATACCGCAAGGAGGACCGTTGGGCCAACTATGTCAAAGGCATGGTCCTTGAAATGCAAAGGCACATGGGGATCCCCGGTCTCAACATAACGCTCAGCGGCAATCTTCTGTGCTGCGATGGCAGAGTTCTCTCCGCCGCCATAGGCGTGGGCGTTGGCATGGCCCTCTATAGGCTCTTGGGTTTGGAGCCCGATGTCTCTGTGGTGGCATCCTGCTGTTTCAACTCCTGTTTCAGGTTTTGCTCTGAGCTTTACAATAGACATTTCATACTTACCATGCTACATGCAAAGGAGGGAAGCTTTCTTCTCTTTGATATGCACGATGGGCTGTTCAGGCATGTGGACAGTCCTTTTAGGAATGCTGATTTCTCCATTGCCCTTGCAAATGGAAACATACCACCCCTTGCCATGCGCGAAGAGCTGTACTTCAAACACAACCTGGTCAAGTCCGCAATGGAAAGTCTTGCCAATCTCCATGCCAGCGTTTCTTTGAGAAGGTTTCCTGTAGAAGACCTTTTGGATAGGCAGCTTCCAGTGGACGAAGAGACTCGGACGATATGCTGCTATGTGTTCGAGGAAAGCAATACCGCCCTTCTTTTGGAAAGGCTTTTCGCACAAAAGGACTTCATCCAAATAGGAAAGGCTCTGTCAAAGCTTGGAAAAGGGCTCAGAGACAAGATCGAGCTTACATGTCCGGAGTTGGACTGGCTTTCCAAGCGTTCGATTGAAACCCCGGGCTGCTACGGAAGCAGCATCGTCTACAATGGTGCGGGCGGCTATGTGGCAATGGTCATGGAGGACGCTTCGTTTGACGCATACCTCTCCAAATTGGACGACTATGAACGTATCTTTGGGTTCAAGGCATGGGCCTTTAGGTATGCGCCAGGAGGCGGTGCCTCAACGATATCGGTCTAGAGTGATATCGTGTCGGTGTTGAATTGGAAAAACCTCTGAAAAAAGTCCTTTGCAGGCTGGTTAGAGACATCTTCCTATCTTGACGATTGTTTTTGCAAAGGCTATGTTTGCAGTATGGATGATACCAGAATAGTTTACTTGGACAACAATGCCACGACGCAGCTTGCACCAGAGGTCCAGAAGGCCGTTGCAGACGTCGAGGCCAGTGTCTATGGCAATGCTTCCAGCATGCATACTTTTGGAAGAAGGGCTGGTGCCCTTGTCGAAGAGGCCAGAAGAAACGTTGCAGATCTCATAGACTGCAATCCTGACGAAATCACGTTTACAAGCGGTGCTTCCGAGTCCAACAATACGGTCTTTGAAATTGCTCGTTCGCTCATAGAGAAGCGGGGTGGTGGAAGGATTGTAACGACGACCATCGAGCATCCTTCGATCATGGAGACAGTCAAGTATCTTAGGTCTGAGGGCATCACGGTGGATATGGCTCCTGTGGACAGGGAAGGTCGTGTACGCATAGATGAGCTCAAGAAGCTTCTTGGCGACGATGTTGTGCTTGTGTCCGTCATGACAGGCAACAACGAAACCGGCTCGATCCAGGAGGTGGGGCTCATAAGCGAACTCGCACATGCCTGCGGAGCCTTGTTCCATACCGATGCCACACAGGCCATTGGCAAGATAGAGGTCTCATGCCGCAAGTGGAATCTGGACTTCCTTTCATGCAGCGGTCATAAGTTCTATGGTCCAAAGGGCGTTGGAGTCCTTTATGCAAAGAAAGGAGTTCCATTCCAGCCGTTCGTCCATGGAGGCGAACAGGAGCATGGCCGTAGAGCCGGTACGTACAACACTCCAGCGATCTATGGCCTTGGCATTGCTGCAAAGCTTGCAAAGGAAGGTCTTCAGGAGGAGCACGACAGGCTATGGGCCATGCGTGAGAAGCTTAGGAAAGGCATTGTGGCCTCCGTTCCAAACGTCGTCGTCAACGGCTGTCAGGAGCACTGCCTCCCCGGCACTTTGGACGTTTCGTTCGAGAACGTTGAGGGCGAGTCCATACTTCTCATGCTGGACATGAGAGGCATAGCCGTCTCCACGGGAAGCGCCTGCGCCACAGGTTCCCTAGAACCAAGCTACGTGCTTCTAGCCGGAGGCCTTGACGTGGAGCTTGCACATGGTTCCATAAGGTTCTCGTTTGGACGCTACAACACCATGGAGGACGTCGATTATGTGCTTGAGGTCCTTCCTCCAATCATCGAGAGGCTAAGGGCCATTTCGACACATTAGGTTTGGAAGGACTTTCAGCTCCTTCGTGTTTTCGATTTAGAATTCTGCAATGCCATAGGTATTTCAGGGATATAGAAGAGGTTTATATGGACAGTTTCATGACCCAGTGGGTATACACCGATACAGTCAAGGATCATTTCATGAATCCTAGGAACATTTGGAAGAAGGAAGAGAACTGGGAGCCGCAGGGTGTTGGTGAGGTAGGCTCTCTTGCCTGCGGAGACCAGATGCGCGTTGGCATCCAGGTCAAGGACGGCAAAATCTCTGACATCCGTTGGCTTACATACGGCTGTGCCAGTGCAATCGCCAGTACTTCCATGATGAGCGAGCTTGTCAAAGGCATGACCCTTGAAGAGGCCTACAAGATAACCCCTTCCATGATAACGGATGCCCTTGGCGGTCTTCCGGAGCATAAGTTCCATTGCTCCGTCCTTGGAGACAAGGCTCTGCGTGCTGCAATAGACGACTATCTTGAAAAGAACGGCATGGACAACCCATACCGCAAGAACGTTGCCAAGATAATCTGTGAGTGCAAGGGTGTCACCGACCAGATGATAGAGGAGCTTGTCAAAACAGACCAAGCCAAGACCCTCGAAGACCTCCAGCGTCTCACTGGCTACGGCACAGGCTGCGGCAAGTGCAAGAGCAAGGTGGCGTTGCAGTTTGAGGAGTACAAGCACATCTACGGCAAATAGAAACCCATTCTAGGAATTTACGCGCATTACGTTGTCAGTTCGGACACAGCCGTACAGAGAAGTACTGCCCCTCGTTTCCATCCTTGTAGTTGATCCAAAATAGCTGCGAGAGTTCATTCTAGGAATTTACGCGCATTACGTCGTCAGTTCGGACACAGCCGTACAGGTAGTACTGTCTGTGTCCTTTTTTGTTTCGTGCACTAAGCGCATTATGCTCATTACGCTTGCCTCCCGATTCTTCGAAAGCATGGATAAGGAGGTGCTGCCTATGAGCGATTTCGAATTGCTGATGATTGTATTCACAGTCCTTAGCCTGTTGATAATGGCTTACAATGGTAGAAAATAACCGCCCAGTGTCCTGTCAACTCAGCTGAGCGGTTTTCGTTCACAAAAGGTTGAGGTCGTTTCCGTCCACAGGCGGTGCCTCTTTCCATTTGAAGTATCGCAAAAGAAACACCACCTGTCAAGTTTTGCGAAAATGCATATTTGGGTTCTTCTTTTGTACTGGAAGGTGGAAGACTTTCTTCTTTTTCTTTCGTTTTCGACTCAACTGAAGAAAACTTTCTTCATAAATCTGTTTTTTCCGGTTTGGTGAAGAACATTTGTTTCTTAGCTTGCATGTCCTTTTGAAATTTCACTTGACAATATGCAGGGGGGTACGATTACTCCAGACTCATTTTGGAGGATTATATGTCGGACTACAAGGTTACAAAGACTGGCGAAAACGAGTATAAGGTAGAAAAGGAAAGTGATTGGAGCAGTGATGACCTTGAAGGTACTTCCTTTTGTATAGTTTGTGGCAAGAGATTTGTTCCTTTATGGGAAGGTGATCGTTGTTGTTCTTTAGACTGCAAACGCAAATATGATGAAAATGAAGAATACTATGACGAAAAGGAAAAATCTGGAACCTTCTTCTCTTGTTTGTTTTTTTTAGCCTTACTCGCTTTTTTTGTTTATTGTGCCGTAACGTGTGTAAATGAGGCTAAAAACTCTTGGCTATTCTCTAATAGAGAATGTTTCTACGAACAAGAATGTGAAGGATGTGATTCTTCTCCTTTTCTTCAGGACGTTAAGGTTCACACAGGTACTATCAGATGCGCTCTAAACCTCTCTACTCAATTGCAATTCAACGGTCTTCAAGAGCCCCAACAGCCCCATGGGTCCAAATGCAGCAAATCTCCTTCGTTGAAGGAAAACAAATCTTAATATAATAATCGAGAATTCATTTTCCAAATCCAAGTTCTTGCATTACCCAAAACCCTCCGGCCTACAGCCCTGAAGGGTTTTTCTTGCGTTTTGGTGAAATGATGGTATATTTCATTCTATGAATAGAGAAATAAGAATAACTGTCAATGAAAACGAATATACTGTGCCTGTGTACACATCGGTTGAGGATGTGTTGGTAAAGGCAGGGCTTCTGCCTCAAGGGTTCTCCAATTCCAAGATTGAGTACAACGACAATCCAACAGTTGGTGCAATAGTGAACGGGCAGCTCAGGCCTATAAGCAGCCACATCCAAATGTCCTGCGAGGTCAAGCCAATAAGGGCTTTCGAGAGCTTTGGAAGGAGAATCTACAGACATAGCATTTGTCTCTTGCTATGCTGCGCCACCAAGTTGGTGTTCCCAAAGAGGCATCTTGTGATTGGACATGCCCTGGGAGATGGATTCTATTTCAGCTTCGACGATGAGTACAACACGACGGAGGAGCAGATCTCCATACTTGCAGACAAGATGCGTTACCTTGTGGATTCCTGCATTCCAATAGAGTACACGGCGCTTTCCAATCAGGAAGCGGTGGAGTACTTCAACAAGGAAGGCTATGAGGCTACTTCCCAGCTGCTTGAGTCCCAGAACGAGCCGTTCGTGAACGCCTACAGAATCCAGAACTACTGCAACATAGCATACGAACCCATAGTCCCAAATACATCGGTCTTGAGTGTGTGGGAGCTCAAGAAGTATGGCAATTGCGGTATGCTGCTTAGGTATCCGGTTGCGAGCAATATAACATCCGTCGTGGAGATGCGTGACAATTCCACGATGTTCAAGGTGTATGAAGAGAACAAGCGCTGGGGACGTTTCCTTGGTGTTGGGTGCGTGGGAGAGCTCAATGAGAGGTGCAGCGAGAACACCGTGGCGGAGTATGTGAGGCTTTCTGAGACGCTGCAGAGGCGTAAGCTTGCGCAGATTGCGGACGAGATAGATGCCGGCGGCAAAAAGGCCGTATTCGTGGCAGGTCCTTCGTCGTCGGGCAAGACGACGTTTGCAAAAAGGCTGTGCGAGCAGCTGCGACTTATGGACCATGCACCTATAAGGATTTCGCTCGACGACTACTACAAGCAGCGCCAGTTCGCGCCACTTGATGAGGATGGAAAGCCTGACCTTGAAGCACTTGAGGCGTTGGACATCGATATGTTCGACCGCAATATGAAGGACCTGTTTGCAGGCAAGGAAGTGGACCTCCCACATTTCAGCTTTCCAAAGAACGCTACGTACTATGAGAACAAACCAATAAGGCTTACGGACAAGACCATTTTCGTCATAGAGGGACTTCATGGGCTCAACCCAAGGATAACGTCCAAGGTCGAAGAGAAGTATGCATACAAGATATATATATCGGCGCTTACTCAGCTCAACATGGACGACTGCAACAGGGTCTCCACTACGGACGACCGCATCCTAAGGCGTGTCCTTAGGGACTACAGGACTCGTGATACCAGCGCAGAGGAAACCCTTCTCATGTGGCCAAGCGTGGCGCGAGGGGAACGCATACACATCTTCCCAAATCAGAACAACGCCGATGTCATGTTCAACAGTGCCTTGGACTACGAGATAGGAGTGCTGTCGCCTTTCGTGCAGCCTCTCCTCAAAGGGGTCAAACCATCGTCAGGCGAGGCGTATACTCAGGCAAGAAGGCTTCTTTCGTTCCTTGAGAACGTCTATCCAATACCTGCGGACCTTGTTCCAAGCGACTCTCTGCTTAGGGAGTTCATAGGTGGAAGCGACTACGAGTGATGGCTCTGCCGCCAGACATGATAGTGACATGTTTGGAGGCAGTCGGTTCTTTCCAGTGGTGGTTCTTCCTTGTGGTGGTTCTTTCCAGCTTCAACCATAAGTGGTATTCTGTGGTGTGCATTAGGATCGTACCTGTGACTGGCCCGTGTGAGTTGGCCTGCATAATCCTGTATAGACCTGTATAAGGAGAATGGTTTTCGTGAACGCAAGCGCGCTTGGACAACGACTTGAAATACTAGACTCACAAGGACCCAAAAGGGAGGAATTCCTATCCAAGCCTCATGCGAAGGCACTTGTACTGAACCTGTCCGAGGAATCGTCCTTTGAATGGGAAGTCCCAACCGCATTCCTGGAATCGTACGTGTCAGGGCCTGCCTTGGCCGCCCGTATTTGGGCTTGCTTCGTTGGACCTGAAATCGACAACCCATCATCATACGAAGTCGACAACCCGATGGTCTTTACGATATCAGCATTGAGCGGCTCTGGAATGCCGGGGTGCGAACTTACAAGCTGTGCCTTCAGGTCTCCTGTAACCGGAGCTCTATGTTTCAATGTCGTGGAGAACTCCGTTGGCATGAGGCTTGCCTCCCTTGGCTACTCCGCCCTTGTCGTTGTTGGAAGGCTTCGTAGGCCAACGATTGTGAGCATTGGAGAAGCCGGGGTTTCGTACAATACATCCGAGTCTTTCATTGGCTTCACTGTAAGTCAGGTTGAGGATTTCGTTGGAACAGGCCCCATGACCACTGCAATGTCCATTGGTGTCGCAGGAGAGCAGAAGGTTCCATATTCCATAGTCGTATGCGAAGGATCCTCCCTTGGTCGTGGTGGGCTTGGAGCTGTCTTTGGCTTCAAGAATATAAAGTCCATAAGCATTACAGGATTCTCCGTTTCAGATTCTGAAGGTGATTCGGACACTGGTTTTGGCGATACAGACAAGGACGAAGCGTTCTCCAAACTGTACAAGGCCTGCGACAGAAGTGTGCATTGCCATGAGATGAAGGCAAAGGGTTCTGCATATCTGATAGGAGCCGCATCCAGATATGGATGGGCGCCTGTTGACAATTTCAGGTATAGGACCGACCCTAGGCTGTTCCATCTAGGTGGCGATGAAGTGGCAAGGCGTTATGGAGACGGTCACAGCGGTTGTATGAACTGCCCAATCATGTGCAGACATTGGAGCTCCGAAGGGTATGCGATACCAGACTATGCATCTCTTCTCATGCTTGGATCGAATGTCGGATGCTTTGACATAGACTCCATCATGGAACGACATGCATTGTGCTTGGACCTTGGGCTTGACCCCATTTCAATGGGGAACGTCCTTGGTTGGTCGAAGCAGGCTCAGGAAGAGGGGCTTATCGACATCCTTGGAACAGATTTTGACTTCAAGGACAATTCAAAGGTCCTCCCTCTCATAGAGATGACTGCCAAGAGGATTGGTGTTGGGGAGCCTTTGAGCTTTGGAACCCTTGCACTTGGAAAGGTTTTTGGCGATGAGTCTTTCGCCTATACCATACGAGGCCTTGAATGCGGACCTGTGGATTACAGGGGTGCATCTGCTCAGGCTTTGAGCGACTGTCAGGGGTTTGGCTTTCCAAACCAGTTCGAAATCGTTTCAAGGCTTTGCGTGCAGGATCAGGCCAGCTGGGCTCTGCTTAGCGAAAGGGTGTCCCTTGGACTTGCAAGCTATGGCGTCCTTCCTGCTTTGCTGCTACCAACAGTGGTTGACAACTCAAAGTGGAACAGATTTACACTTAGGATGTTGAAAATACTTCCTAAATCGGTAATAAAGCACTTGAAGCCAGCCATTTTGGCTGATTGCATTGCAAGCTCAATCAAACGTCCGGTTGTGGCTGACGATGTACTTGCCCTTGGTGATACGTGTTGGATCCTCCTCTACGAGGTAAACAGGGCTCTTGGATTCGATATGTTGGAGAATGTGGCTGGACGCATACCGTCCCATTTCTGCATAGACCCTGACAGCAATGCCAACGACAGGTCAATCGTTCCTTTCTTCGACCTTATGGAGCGGTACTGCCATCTCAGAAAGCAGGTCATCGCGGACAAAGTCTCTGATTTGGACAACGGCTGATCCTTCATTTGGAATCGTTATCATTGCATACGATTGGTGGCTTCCTCCTCGTGGACACGAAGGAGAGCCTGGATTCAGTAGCACAAGCTGCTTTTTGCTATGGCGTGAGGTTTCAAGGGTATCGGCCTTGAGGGAGTTGACGTGTGTGTGGCCTGTGATGCAGACTTCGAAGTCTTCGTCGCCAAGGCCTACACTTGAAGGATAGGGGTACAGGTGGCCATGCGACATGTATATGCGTAGGTCTCCAGTGCGGTTTGTGTATGATAGGGTCCTGAATTGCGGTGGTTGAGGAACCCCTGCGTCTATCCAGACCCATGGGTTGTCGCAGTTGCCAAGTACCGGAATGAATGTGAAGCTGCGGTATTTGAGCGCATGGTTTATGAAATAGTTTTCAACGTTGAGGTCTCCTGCATAGAGGAAGGCGATGCATCTTGGGTCGTTGGCTTTCTGGGCCAGCTTTTCGAATGCTGATTCCTCATCGTGGATGTCGCTTGCGACCAAGAGGAATCTGTCTTTGCCGTTGTCTTTCATCGTGTCTCTGCCGTTGTGTTCCATGGGTTGCATTGCGCTTGGAATGATAGCATCCTAAAGGCTTGCTGCGAATCTAATCATATGATAAGAACCTCTATGCTTTGCTGCCAAAAACTCATGCTATTTATTGACTGTATACATAAATGCTTCTTGTCAATTTTTTTTCAATCATGTTAGTATTGAATCAAGGGGGCTTTGGATGTTCCCTGCACTCAAATACAATTCTAATACCTTAAGATTCAAAGGTTGAGGGAGGATATATGGCAGACAATGTCTTCATTTGCTCTGATGGTCATAGACTTGCATATAACCTCTGGTTGCCTTCTCCAAATATAGAAACAAAAGCCTTTCTGCAGATTCTCCATGGCATGGCCGAGTACAGCGACCGCTACGAGAAGTTTGCACGCTACCTCAATAAGAAAGGGATTGCCGTCTTTGCAGACGACCATAGAGGCCACGGAGCTACAGCATCAGAGAATGAGTTGGGTTGGTTCGCTGAGACCAATGGATGGGAGAGAATTGCAGACGATGCTTTTGAGCTCGCCAATTTCGTCACGTCACAGTATGGGGCGACCACCACGTTCCTCATGGGGCATAGCATGGGAAGCTTCCTTGCAAGGACCGTCATGGTCAAACATCCCGATTTCTACAGCGGTGTCATCATCATGGGCAGTGGCTACAGCAAGGGGCTTGTTGGAAAGATTGGCAAGCTGATTGCCAGACATGAGATAAAGAAGAACGGATCCAAGGCTCCCGGTACGCTTTTGAACAGGTTGAGCTTTGGTGCTTTCAACAAGCCGTTCGAGCCAAACATTACGGATTTCGATTGGCTTTCGAGGGATCAGAAAGAGGTTGAAAAGTACATAAACGATGACAAATGTGGCTTTATGTGTACTAATGGATTCTTCTACGATCTCCTTACGGGTGTTGAATTTGCAAACAGTAGAGAGAATGTGGAGTCGCTACCAAAGGATCTTCCTCTTCTTATCATAAGCGGAGATATGGATCCTGTTGGGGACTACGGCAAAGGTGTGAAGAAGATATACAAGCTCTACAGCGACGCAGGAATCGTTGATGTGACGTTGAAGCTGATTCCGGATGCACGCCATGAGCTCTTGAACGAGACGAACCGCAAAGAGGTCTATGAGATACTTTGTGGCTGGCTCGAATCCCATATGTAGGTGCTTGTCATTCTGTATGGGAAGCAATGAAAGGATTGGAGACGTCAAAAGGTCTAGGCTGACCGGCCTGAACGGTCTTGTTGGCATAATGAAGAGCTGCTTGAGCCGGTTTTCTAACGACAACGTCATAATGGTCTCGAATGGAATGGTCTACGCCACGCTTGTGGCGTTGGTTCCGTGCATGGCTTTGGTCTATTCGTTTCTCAACTATCTTGGAGTGGTCGAACCTGTAATCCAGTTCGTGGATGAGTTTTTTGTGAAGACGTTTGGTGACAGTGAAGGCATCTCTCTGGCCGGATACTTCGATGGCTTCATGAAGAATGCCATGGGGCTCAATCTCATAAGCTCCCTTTCCTTCGTTGTGACGTTCCTGCTCTTGGTTGACAAGCTGAATGTGACGGTGAACCGTCTGTTCCATAGCGAGGTGAAGAACAATCCTGTCGTAAGGTTCCTCAAATACTTGGCGTTCATGATTGTAAGCATGGTGATAATTGCTGTTGTGGTTGGAATCTACACAAGATTCAGTTCGTGGTTCCTCTTCTTGAAGGACCTTCCGGAGCTGAGCTCCGTTCAAGTCATAGCAAAGGACCTTTTGGCAAAATCCATGATCTATTTCGCTTTGCTTGGAGTGTTGTACCTTGTGCCTGACTGCGATGTGAACTTTTATGCCGCTGCAATTGGAGCTGGTTTTGGATTCGTGCTTCTTCTTGTTTTGGAGTTCGTGTTCAAACTGGTCGTCAAATTCTCAGTGAAGGCTTCTGTGCTGTATGGTTCTTTGGCTACGCTCATGTTCTTCTTCATGTTCCTTTCCTGGATATGGAGGATTGTGTTCACATCCGTTGTCGTGACCGATGTCCTCAACCGGGATTTTCTTGCACGTGGGAATGTGGCAGGACTGCGAAGGACTGGGAGAACAGGACATAGGAGAACCAAACCCTGACGAGGCGGAAGGCTTTGAACGGTGCAAACGACAATGGACGTGGTTGATGGAGGCTTGTGAATATGGATGGAATCATAAAGATACTGCCTGTTGTAAAGGACTATGCGTGGGGGAACGATTTCTATATAGCCGATCTCCTTGGACTTCCACATGATGGACCAAAGGCCGAGCTTTGGATTGGTGCACACAAAAGCGGTAGCTCTGTCATTGACTGTGCCTGTGGAGCCTGCAATGGATGCTGCTGCAGCGGTCAGTCCCTCGTTGACTATATAGATGGAAATCCATCCTTCCTTGGAATTGGAGATTCCTCAAGGTTTCCATTCCTATTGAAGATCCTTGCCATTGGTGGTGCATTGAGCCTTCAGTGTCATCCTGACAAGGCGCAGGCCGCTGCAGGCTATGAAGCTGAAAGGAAGGGCTTTGATGCCAAAGTGGCCGGCGAGGCTTGCGAGATAGGTGCTGGAACTGGCTCAGTCAAGTCTGGCGTTGTGTTCAACTATCAGGACCCAAACCCAAAGGCCGAGATGCTCTATGCTTTGACACCTGTTACATTCATGTGCGGATTCAGGTCTTTTGAAGATATAAAGGATGGATTTGTGCGGATTGTTCCAAATCTTTGGAATACTTATTTTTCCCAAGTAGGAAGTATTTCCGATTTCTTCCATACATTGTACAGGCTTCCTCATTCTGTGGTTGGACAGGCATCTTTGGAGGTCGTTGGCAACAAGAATCTCTTGGATGAATTTCAAAGGTTCGTCTTCGATGAAATCTATCCAAAGTACTCGGATCCTGGCATATTTGCTCCGCTTTTTCTCAATGTAGCAAGGCTTGAGCCTGGGCAGGCCGTTTATCTTAAGCCAGACATCATCCACGCTTACGTCTTTGGAAACGGCGTTGAGCTTATGAACAACTCGGACAACGTCCTTAGGGCGGGGCTTACGTCCAAACACATGGATGTTGACGAACTTGAACGCATAATGAGCGATGAGCCGTACATTCCTTCTCCTATGAAGAGCACCTGTTCCCTTGAAGGCTTGCGTTTCGCCACACCAGACGGATTCGCCCTCACTGTGATGGATCGTGGCAGGTTCTCCGTTTCACGGGACGGCGTCAAGCTATTCCTGTGCACAGAAGGTTCCGCCGTTGTTGGAGACCTTGAGCTTTCGAAAGGACAGTGCTGTATTGCGGGCGCTTCTGCCCAGACCTTTGAGGTCGATGCTTCAAACGGTTGCGTCTTCATGGCCTCCAACTGACGTTCGTCGCATCGTTCCTCATATATCTTCTCAGGCATATATCTTCTCAAAAGTTGTAGCGGCTTTGGTTTGGTAAAGCATTCCTTTTTTGTTTGATTCTCGTTGCAACACCTTCCTAACTTTCGTGTGAAGAGGGGCTTTGCAAGTTCCTCCGAGTCGTTGAAATAGGAGATGTCCATGAAGAAAGCTGCATTCGTCATTGCTATGTTGTTCGTTGGTTTCTCATTGTCCGCCGTTTCCTTTGGAGACTATGGCTGCCCTGCTGCATGGGTTCCCCAGAGCTTTATGATTGGAGCCGGCAACGACAGGTGGTCAGGCGGTATGTCGTTCGACTACGACGACCAGCTTTCGTTCGCCGAATACTTCTCTTTGGAGGCTCCCGCCTGGAAGCTTGCTGTAAACATGCTTGGAATCACCAACCGGGGCTGGCAGGAAGGTTGGAGCGTGACGGATCCTTCGCTTAAAGGCGACGGCAATCGTATTTCCGGGCGCTACGATGTGACGGAGATCCTTTTGGGGTTTCCGTTGGAACTGGTTGGAAATCCTTGGTTCTTCGTTGACATGGAGCCTTACTTTGGAGTCTCCGTGATAGGTCGCCAGAACTATGTGGTCCTTCAGAACACCGTCCACCGTATACTTGGCATGGCGCAGGTCCACCTCGAATACGAAACCGATTCCAACAAGCCTTATGCATCCCTTGGCGGCACGATAGCCATAGGTGGTGCAGTCCCTCTGTCATGGCGCACGAGGCTGGTTCTTGGCGTGAAGGGAGCCTTTTCCAACAACATAGGTTTCAACCATAGACAGCAGGCCGATGTCTTTGTGTCCATCAAAGGCTGGAACCGAGGTCTTTGCTGCGGCGATGAAGGGGACTTCCTTTCGTTTGCAGTGGGCTATGTGTGGACCCAGACCAGGTCTGATTGGAGGTCTGCGATCCTCTACGACGAGTACATGCAGGGACTCTCTCTGGGCTACAATGTGAACGCCGGTTTCCTGAGGCTTGGATACAGCAGCAACCTTGATACACGCCGTGGCTATGGAACCGTAGTCGTTGACATCATGTCCTTGTTCGAACCTTCCCGTTGGTACGAGAGCGATATCGTTCTTTCCTTGGGGAAGCTTTCTTTGATGGAAGTCACGTTCTTCGATGTTGGTTTGGAGTTGCCTCTTGGGCATTCTAATTTCTCGTTTGTCATAAGGAATCGTTATGTATCCGGCAATCCTTCGTATGCAGAGAACGCTTCCTCCGGCAGGGATCCTGCTTTGCTGGGCCGATTCCAGAGAAACTACGATGGTGCTTTCCTTGGTGCCAAGTACAGTTTCGAAAGCTATGCGACGCATGGATTTGTGACGCCTTATGTCTGTGTCTCTGCAGGTGTCATGAGGTGGGAGGCTGTGAACCTTGTGAACATGAACGAAACCCTTATGGTTTCAGATTCTCTTGTACACAATTACCGCCACTCATATTCAACAGGCAGGTTGTGTTCGTTCGCCATGGATTTGGAATTTGGCTTTTCATTGCTGCCTCAAGGATTGCTGTCAAGTTCACGTACTACGTTCCAGATTGGCTTTAATGCCGGTGTGACGTTCATACACAATCCTTACGAGGTGGCCCGCCACTTGGAGGCCTACACTCCGGACAGCCCCTTGGTTGCAATGTTCATGCCACGGTTTGGGTTCTGCTTGCAGATGGGTTTCGATGTTTGATTCTTGGGATTTTAGTCGTCTTCTGCGCCACTGCACTCGGACTGTACAACAGAGTACTATCCCTCGTTGGTGTCCCTGAATACGGCTCAAATCCCTGCGAATTGCATTCTTGGGCGTTGATGGGCGGAGTATGGCGTTGTAGGACGCTGTAGGACGCTGTAGGACGCTGTGCAATCGCTTTAAATGTTAGTATTGCAACAAAATGAAGGGGCGTTTTGGGGTGCGAGAATGGAAATGCACTGTTTTCTTGATTCCTTAAGTAAAGGAGTCACGAATATGAACGATGTAGACAAAATCATTGGTTTCCTGGATTCCATAGCCTTTTCTGATGGATCTGCTGGAGATTCGAAGCGCAACAATATCGACAAGGAAGGTTGTTTCTACCACACGACTCAGAAAGCTTGGGGTGGAATGGCGCTTTTCAACAACGATATAGCTCGTTACAGGAATCACTTGATGTGTGAGTTGTGCATTAGATACGAGATAGCGGTGCTGTATTCCGTGGTTATGCCAACCCATACGCATGATGTTCTATACTCCAAGAATTGGAGGAACATCTCTGACATGTACAGGGCTCTCAATTCGAGCCTTGTACGCTATGTGTCGCACAGATACCCTCAAAGAAAGGGGCTGCGTCTGTTCTGCGAGCGTCCTCAATATACGGTCATACGAGAGATGCTGCATCTCTTCTTCCTTGGAAAGTATGTTGAAGACAATGCCTCTTCGAGGGAGAACGAAGGGAAAAACGCTCCGTACAGTTTTTTTTGGATGTTTGAGAACGGTCATTTCCAGCCTCCGTACAACAAGGACATCTATGAAGCGCTTTTTGGGATTCCATTCAAAGAGCTATACGAGTTCTACAAAACACATTCGAAGAAGGAGGTTTGGGTTGAAGCTCAGCATAGGTTCGGAGACTGGACACCTGAAATGAACTCAAAGGTGTTTGGCTTCAGCGTCCCATAGCGTCCTACTGAGCCCCACAACGCCATACTGCGCCACACAGCGCCCATCAACGCCCATCGTAGTTGATGTGGTTTCCTTGGATGTTGCGTAGGATGGTTTCCACGCGCTGTATGGCTTGGTCTATTCTGTTTGCGGCATCGTTGAGCTTGCTTTGGACAAGGACATCGGCAAGGAAGCTGTCCATGAAGTCGAAGAAGGTGAGGAAGTCTCCAATGTCCAGGTTCAGATCCAGGTGAAGGTCCCTAAGCTCGCTGTTGAACCTTTGTAGGTCGTACTTGGCCCTCTCTACGCTCGAGCGGGCGTTGCTTACCTTCGTGTGCTTCATGAAGGTTGAGAGGAAACCTCCTCCAAGGATGTCGATGACTCCCCAGGTCTTGGCTTTGGAGATTTCATTTCTGGCGTCTCTTAGACTTTCAAGTGCGCATTTGCCTGCGAATATGGCTTCCTGCCTTTCCTTTTCATAGTCCATTTCATAGCTCATGATAAATCTCCTTCAAAGCTTTCAGCGTTTTGTCTGGGTGCTGGGACATCGGTCTAGGATGTGATGGTATTGTAGCTGCACCGTGGGCTTTCTGTGAAGATGAAGAGTAGGCATTCAATGCGTAGCCTTTTTCTTTACCGAGTTTACACTGTAGAAACGCTGTACAAAAACAGCGAACCACGGCAAAATGGGGTTGCAGCTGTATTAGGAGTCTATTGAGACTGGTACAGACGAAGGAGTGATAATAGTGATGGAAGAGGTGGATTGTCGGAAGCATCGCCTTTCGACTTTCCAAATTATCATATTGGGTTTTGCAGGGGTCATTCTATTGGGGGCTCTGCTATTGATGCTGCCTATCTCTGCGGCGGACGGGCGTGTGACGCCTTTCAACGAAACACTGTTTACTGCGACATCGGCCGTGTGTGTGACGGGGCTTGTCGTGCAGGATACCGGCAGCTACTGGTCTGTCTTTGGTCAGATTGTCATTCTGACTCTGATTCAGATTGGAGGTCTTGGCGTTGTCACCGTAGCGGCATCGTTTGCTCTGTTGTCCGGACGAAGGATATCCCTTATGCAACGCAGCACCATGCAGGATGCAATCTCAGCTCCAAAGGTTGGAGGAATCGTCAGGTTGACGCGATTCATCCTGCGAGGGACTTTCCTCATTGAGCTGTTGGGTGCTGTAGCCATGCTTCCAGTATTCTGCCGTGACTATGGATGGCGCGGTATCTGGATGGCTGTTTTCCACTCTATATCCGCTTTTTGCAACGCAGGTTTTGATATCCTTGGAACGGAAAGCAATCTGTATCCGTCCCTCGTTGGCTATGCTGGAAGCCCTGTGATAAACATTACGATTATGCTATTGATTGTGACTGGTGGCATTGGCTTTTTGACATGGGACGATATCTGCGAAAACAAACTGCATTTGCACCGCTACAGGATGCAAAGCAAAGTTATTCTTGTCACTACGGCGGTCCTTATAGTTCTTCCGGCTTTGTTTTTCTTCTTCGTGGATTTCTGCGCACTTCCAATGGGGAACCGGCTGCTTGCTTCTCTTTTCCAGTCTGTCACGCCAAGGACTGCCGGCTTCAATACCGTAACGCTCTCCGCTATGACCGGTGTATCGCAGGCTGTCTTGATATTCCTGATGATGGTTGGCGGCTCGCCAGGTTCTACGGCGGGTGGTATGAAAACGACGACGCTTGCTGTTTTGGTTGCAAATGTAGCTTCGACGTTTCGACAAAGGGACAGCTTGCAGTTCTTTGGCCGTAGAGTTGATTGCAACGCTATCAAAACCGCTGCAACCATTTTGACGATGTATCTTGCATTGTTCTTTGGTGGAGCTGTGTTTATAAGTATGTATGAGGATATTCCACTGTCATTGTGCCTGTATGAAACGGCATCGGCGGTTGGAACGGTTGGGCTTACGCTTGGTATAACTCCGCAGTTGCATATTCCTTCGCAAATAGTGCTGATTGCACTTATGTATCTAGGTAGAGTGGGTGGTCTTACGCTCGTTTATGCAACGTTTTCCAGCAGGAAAGTGGGCAATGCGAAGCTTCCGCAGGAGAAGATCACTATTGGGTGAAAAAAGGAGCATTCATCATGAAAAACATCCTTTTGATTGGGGTAGGTCGTTTTGGACGGCATATTGCTGTGCAGCTTTCTCAGTTGGGGCATCAGGTCATGGCGGTAGATACAAACGAGGAACGTATCAATGAAGTCCTGCCACTTGTCACGAATGCACAGATTGGTGACGTTACGAACGAGGAGTTCCTTCGTTCTTTGGGCATTGGAAACTTTGATGTCTGTATAGTCACCATAAGCGGCAGTTTTCAGAACTCTTTGGAAACGACATCCCTTCTCAAGGAGCTTGGTGCAAAGTGTGTGGTGTCACGTGCTGAGCGTGATGTGCAGGAAAAATTCCTGCTTCGCAACGGTGCTGACTATGTCGTCTATCCTGAAAAGCAAATGGCGAAATGGACGGCGATCCGATATACCGGCGACCATATCTTCGACTACATGGAGATTGATGATCAGCATGCGATCTTCGAAGTTGAAGTGCCAGAAGCTTGGATAGGAAAAAGCGTGGGAGAGGTGGATATCCGCAAAAGGTTTGGAATCAGTATCCTTGGTATCAGACGATCTGGAAAAATCGATGTTTTCGTTGCGTCTGACACTGTTTTGTCCAATGATATAACGCTTCTGGCATTGGGTGAGTACAAATCGCTTCAAAAGTGCTTCAAGATCTAGGACTCTAAAAGTTAGTGGTAGCGTTGTGATTCCTGCGGTTGTGCTTAAGAAGGTTATTCGAAAGTAGGTTGTGATGGATTTCCAACCTCTTGTAGTTTGCTCTTGGACATGATAATATGTCTTAGACATATTTTAAAAAATGTCCAAGAGGTTTTGCATGAACATTGGAAGGGAAACAGAGACGATTGAGTTCAAGAAGAGTACGGCGGAGAAGGATTCTGGCATAATCTCGATTGCAAGCATATTAAATAAACACGATAGAGGAATTCTCTACTTTGGAGTACTTGATTCAGGTGACGTGTGTGGCATGGATGTTGGTAGGGATACGTTGAGGTCTCTTTCCAGGGATATCGCTTCTAGTATAAGACCTTCTTGCTGGTACGAGATAAATGAGAGAAAGACCAGTGATGGTCTTTCATTTATAGAAGTGCAGTTTTCAGGAGACAACTCTCCTTATTCTGCATTTGGACGGTATTATGAGCGTTTTGCAGACGAAGATCGTATGATAAGCGATGTTGAGCTTGAAAGACTCTTTAGGGGAAGAGAAAAGAACTATTCCTTCTGGGAGAATGAAGATTCAGGATGTTCATTGGATGATGTCGACGAGAATCTTCTTTCATATGTCATAAAATGTGGAAACGAAGCGAAAAGGTTGGGATATATGTACTCTGACAAATCATCTGCATTGTCTAAGTTTGGCCTGCTCTGCAAATGTTCCGGGAATCTAAACAATGCAGGGAATGTACTCTTTTCCAAGAACAAGCCTATATTGGTGAAGATGGCGACCTTTGCAACCGACTCGAAGGATACGTTCATAAAACTCAACCACTTCTATGGGAATGTTTTTGAGGTCTATGAAGAATCGGTTTCCTACATAATGGGAGCTATTGACTGGAAGATTGGTTTCACTGGTGGATTGTCGAGAAAGGAGGAGCCTGAGATCCCTGCCAAGGCCATAAGGGAGATTGTCCTGAATGCGTTTGCACATGGATGCTATATTGGAAGGACTTCGTTCGAAATCGATGTCTATAAGAACAGAGTGTGCATATATAGTCCAGGTCTTTTCCCTATTGGCTTCACCCCTGAAGAGTTTGCCTCTGGACAGGAGCAACCAATTGTGCATAATCCAAAAATTGTTGATGTTCTTTTCAGAACCGCTTCGATAGAGGCCTTTGGAACAGGATTCGAAAGGACCTTTGAGGAGTGTCGTAGGGCTGGTGTTTCCTATGGATATGAAAACACGAAGAACGGATTTCGTTTTACTTTCATGAGGCCTCTTTCTTCTGACGGTTCAAGGGAAATGTCCAAAAGCCAAAAGGCTGTCTATGACTTGGTGCGCAAAGACCCATATATGACTGGTGATATGATCTCAGAGAAGGTTGGAAAATCTCCAAAAACTGTCTATAGAGCTCTCAAGGATTTGAAGGACGCTGGAAAAATCAGGCGTATTGGTAGCGACTATGATGGTCATTGGGAGATACTGGATTGAGATGCATTGGGTTGTTAGGAATGCTAAATCCACATAATTCAGGACTGAGCCAAAAAAATTGGTTCTTCACGGAAAGTTGGGGGGGGAGGTGAACGGATTGTATCCCTTTGGGGAAAATGCGTTTGCGGTACATTTTGGCATTCAGGTCTTGAAGCTGCATCCAAGGGCGACCTCCGGCATCGTTGTCCTTCCTCCGAATGGCCGAATGCATGTCCTTCAAGGATCCAGTGTATACCACTTCCGACGATTTTCAACCGTTTTTAGTATACATGTATGTTTTTGCAAAGGAGTGTGCAATTCGCATTGACAAGCAGCAAAAAGAACGCTATAACCCGACTTCCGCAGCTAAAACACAAAAAAACGTCGCAACTATCTACTGTGCAGATAATTACAACGAGTCATCAATAATTTTCCGTTGTGTGATGTTCAGAATTTCTTTACGGTTTTTCCTCGTTCGATGACAAGGTCACCTTTCGAATAGAATTTCTGTGTCAGTGAAAGACCAAGGGCCTTTCCGATATCGGCAATGACGTTGTCGCAATATGTGTTCACGTAGGTTCCATTGGGCAGAAGGGCCAGATTCGCCTTCCTCAGGCTTTCCACCATTGTCCCGATGGGGATCCTGCAGCCGGTCTTCCTTTCAAGCAGCCTCAGGATGAGAAGGGAGACGAAGCCTTCAATATTGGCATCGATCACCCGTCCAAGATACACCGTATTTCTCCTAAGCTTTTTCAGGTCGCCGTCCGTCTTATAGCAGGCGAAGGCCGCCGGCATCACAAACTCGGCATGGCAGAGTAGATAATCCTCCATATTAGGCTCGTAATCGACCTTGTATTTTATGCCGCAGAATATCTACCCGATCAATTGTTTATTGGAGGCTGCGTCCGACAGCTGCCCGATGGTGATCTTTTTCAGGTCGATAGAAATGACCAGGTCATATTCCCGATGCCCGGCAGAGAGCGCAAAGGCAAACAAGACATTTTTCTCCGGCAGTGCCGCCGCCCATTTTCCCCGGGCAAGCAGGGTGACGTCCTTTCCGGCGTGAAACAGATTCCTTGCCAGATTGCACCCTAAAACACCTGCGCCGTATACCAGAATTTTCATTATTTGCCTCCAAATCCGATCTTCACGATCTGCATTTTCATCATACCGTCGCCGACCTTTGCGAGAAAACGGAAAAAGCCGCTGACGGATGGATCGCGGAGATCGTTGTAGCCCAGCATATAGCCACGGCTTGTGACCTGCAAGCGGCTATCCCACGCACTGATCTCTTGGGGAGCGGCCGAAACCGCAAAATAAGCGCCCACATCCTTGATTTTCGCGCTTTTGAGCCATGTTTTTGCAATCATCTTCACCGCCGTCCGATTTGCAGCGTCAAACACCAGCATACCGCCGGGGAAGGCGTCCGCCATTTTTTGCACCAATGCTTTGACCTGTTTCGTCAGAAAGTAGTAGAACACGCCGGAGGCAAAGAATACCGCACCGTTTGAAGAGTCAATTTTTCTAAACCATTCGGTATTGTTCAAATCGCCTGGGATATTTTCCTCACGCTCCCCGGCGGGCAAAAGCTCGTTACGCACGGAGATGACATTGGGGAAATCCAGATTGTATATCTTGCAGCTGCCGTTGTCGCAGCTTCTTCCAGTGCTGTCCAGCCCGCAGCCCAGATTGACCACCGCCGCATTGGGGTGAGATTTCAGATAATCCCGCACCTCAAAAGCAAGGTCATTCTGCCGCATGGCCACCTCCAGTGAACCGAAACGCTGCATCAGGCTGCGGGATTTTTTCTCCGCCTCAGAAAAATCGTAGTCGATCTCGTCAATCAGGCGAACCGCTGTTTCGTCCCGGTAAAGATTCGGGTATAGTTCTGAGCAGACCTTCCGCGCATACAGCGGAATGATCAGCGTCTCCTGTACGGTGTTTTTCTCGATTTTGTATTTCATGGGTATCACTCACTTTCTGATAAATGGCAGTTCCGGCATACAGTCACGCTCGGCGATGTGTGCCAGCATTTCGGCGAACCCCTTTGGATCGCGTATCTGATATTGCATATGCTCGTATCCCTCAAACACGGGATAATGGCCGCAGGGGTAGGCTTCCATCACTGCCTGACGGTATTTGAAATGATCTTCTATGCTGCCAAACTCGAAATAGATATGCTTTTGCAGTTCTTCGGGAAGGGACGGCAAGGGCTTATCCTCCAGGCTGTCCAGAATATGCCGCCGCAAATTTGTATAGGTCAGATTTTCCCCTGCGGCTATAAAATACGGCTTTATGGAATCGTCGTCACACCACAGAATCTTTTTCAGTGTGCCGCCCTTCGACCAGTACAGGCTCCTGATAGCGAAATACAGGAACGGTGTCATCATGCGGCGCGTACCTTTTCCGATTTGCGCAAACTGCCCGCCGTCAAAGAAAGCGTGCTCCACGGGCAGCTTCGTCTGCGTCAGAAACGCCATGGCAAGGTCTGCACCGATGGAAGAAGTGACCACCATCGCCAGCCGCTCCACGCCCTGTCGATGCAGAAAGTCCTCCACCTGCCGTATTTCGTCCAGCTTGCTGACGTATTTCTGCCCTTTGCAGTACACAGTGGAGGTGGGCAGAATGCAGAAATACCGATCCTGCAAATATTTCGCAATCGGTTCGCTGCTCTCTCCTGTCACGCCCATAGCGTGAAAGAACAGCACGGCGGGGTTCTTTTTGTCGCCAAACGTTTCAAACAGCATTGTGCAGTCTCTCCTTAGTGAATAAATATCATCATGATTCCAGACAGCACCGCCGCAATGACCGCCATGCCTACGGTGCCGAACAGCCACTTTTTGCCCTTGTCCAAAGCCGTGATATAGGGCTTCAGGTCTTCCGTTCCCGGGATTTCCCATGCGTTCGTATGTCCCCCCCAATAGCCGTCAATCAGCAAGCGATCCATGAGATTCATAACGGACAAGATGGCGAGCAGCTGCCAGAAACCCTGAACGAAACCCCTTGCCCCGTTTACCGCATAGACGCAGACCAGCACATAGGCGATGTAGCCGGGGACGCAGACGGCTTTGAAAATCAAAGCATTTCGCTTTATTTTCGCGTGTGTTGTAAGTCCCAGTTTTACACACCTTTTCTGCACCTCCGGGCTGTAAAGATGCGCCATGCCCACCGCGCCCTTGCGGATACCCACGGCACAGACGATAACCAGCAGGACCCCCAGCCCGAGACCCTCCAAAATCGTTTGAATGATCATCCTGTTTCCTCCAATCCTACCCCAGCGCCACATCCAGCGTCATCATGACGCTGAAGCCCACGGCAAAGAAAACCGTGCCGATGTTGGAGTGCTTTCCCTGTGACATCTCTGGGATAAGCTCCTCCACCACCACATAGAGCATGGCGCCCGCCGCGAAGCTCAGAAAATACGGCAGCGCCGGGATCACAAGCTGCGCCGTGAGAAGCGTCAGCACCGCGCCGATAGGCTCGACAACGCCGGAAAGCACGCCGCCGAGAAACGCTCGGCCCTTGCGTTCCCCCTCCGCCCGGAGCGGCATGGAGATGATCGCACCCTCGGGAAAATTCTGAATGGCAATGCCGAGGGACAGCGCCAGTGCGCTTGCCGCAGTAATCTGCGTATTTCCCGAAAGAAAGCCTGCATACACCACGCCGACTGCCATTCCCTCCGGGATATTATGTAAGGTAACAGCCAGCACCATCATGGTGGTGCGCCCGAGCTTGCTTTTCGGACCCTCGGTCTGTTCACTTCCCACATGAAGGTGGGGAATCAGATGGTCGAGCAAAAGCAAAAACAGCACGCCGACCCAGAAGCCGATAAAGGCAGGGAGGAAGGACAGCTTGCCCATGCCCTCCGATTGCTCGATGGCGGGGATCAGCAAGCTCCAGATGGACGCTGCCACCATCACGCCGGCGGCAAAGCCCGCAAGGGCGCGCTGCACCAGATCGCCAAGGGATCTTTTCATAAAGAACACGCAGGCCGAGCCCAGTGCTGTGCCCAAGAAGGGGATCATGATTCCAAGAAAGGTTTCCATTTGTCTCACCGCCTTTGCATTGCAGTATTATTTGTTTCTCCTGAATCCCGCCTCATCCCGGTATTCGGGATGCTCCTTTAAGTAAGGGTCTTTGTCGCCGCAGATGGTATAGTCGCATCGGCAGCCGTCCACGCAGGTGGTCGTCCGCACCAGCCTTGCGTGGAGAAGCTCGATGGATGCGAAGTCCACATTGCACAGGGCGGGCATGATGTCCGTAAGACCGTGTCGGATAGCAAACTCCGCTGCCGGGCACGCCGTAAATTCATAATAAATAGGCTTGTCGGTTTCATAAGGCGCAACCGACATCTCGTAATCGTGCCATTTGTCGCAGCTGCGTTTCGCCCGTACAAACGCTCTGTACATCAGCCTCCTCCAGAACGGCTTGTTGCAGTCCACGAACCGCAGTCTGCGGAAGGTCGGAAGGATCAGGTTTTCCTCCATCTCCTCGATCTCGCAGAAGGATGTGACGGCTTTGCAGACCGTGTAATAGCTCATAATGGCGATGCAGTCGTAGGTGCCTCCTACGCTGTTGTGGAAGTTCTTTTTGCCGCCCAAATCCGTGCGCCAGTCGGAGAGAAAGACCGCGTACTGCCGCTGCACCTTTTCCCATACTGTCTCCCGCTCTGCTTCTGGATAGTGCAGGGCGATTTTCGCCAGGATTTCTTTCTTGCAAGGCTTTGAATACAGCACATGGCTTTTGCGGTCGAATAGAAGCTCGTTGTCCTTCATCTGATTGCCTCCCTCCTTGTTCTTTCTTGCGTGCATGAGACCATCTAAGATTTAACCCGCTTTTCGGCAGACAAACCATGCCATGCTTTTCAGGTTTCCCATGTCCACATCCGCATACATTCCATCCAGCCGTGCTTTCAGACTGGAAACCGTCTCATAGGGCGGTGTGAAAAGCCCTGCCTTTTCATAAACATGCCGGACAAACCAATCCGTCCGCTTATGCTCATCCTTCACATAAAAGCAGCCGCAGAATGTTCCGCCGGGTCTCAAGACCCGGAAAATCTCCCGATAAGCTGCCTCCTTGTCCGGGAAAGCGTGAAAGCCGTTCAGCGACAAAACAATGTCGAAGGTGTCGTCTGCATAGGGGAGTGCTCCCACATCTCCCTGCCGGAGGTTACATTTTTCAGGTGCAGGCGCTCTGCCTTTTCCTGCGCCTGTCCCATCATATGCGCCGAGTAATCCAGACAGGTAATATCCGCTTCGGGCATAGTTTTATAAACCGGCATGGTCAGAATCCCTGTTCCCACCGGCACCTCAAGCAGTCTGCCCGAGAAATGCTCCGGAATACCGGACAGCGCCTTTTCCAGATAATCGTCGTTTTCCGCCTTGTTCATTGCCCACACCAAACGGCACACCGCTTTTCCGCTCAGGGTGGAGCAGTTGATCATGCCGTCATAAAAGCTGCTTTCGCCTGTCAGTCGGTATGCGCTGCGAATGGCCTCTTTTCGTTCCATAGTTTTCCCTCCGTGTTTCAATCAACACACGACCGTTTCCGGTCTCATTTCTTCAAAAAATCCACAATCTTTACGAAGTCCTCTTTTGCCTCCTTGAAGATCGGCAGCATACAGTAGCAATGCACCATCTTCGGGCGGGCGGACACCGTGTAGGGGACATTTGCCCGTTTGCAGGCTTCCCCAAAGTCCGGCAGCGCACCGTAGAGCACCTCGTCGGCAGAATAGAAGAAGTGGATATCGCCTACGCCGGTAAAATCTCCCCGGGAGCCGGAGAGCATATAGTCCGGCACATTCTCGCAGCCATGCCGCATGAATTTTTCCACCGTCACCATAAAGGCATAGTCGATGGAAACGTCCCTTTCATTGAGTGCCTGCATTCGCGCCCTTTCCGCATCGTTCCACGGTACTTCGCCGGGAGACACGGCGACGATGTGCCTCGGCTGCGGCAGCGGTTCAGGCTGCGCGTTGTTGTGCGCCGCGATCCCCAGAGCCAGCGCACCGCCGGAGGAAAAGCCGCAGGTACTGACGTTCCCGCCGCCATACAAGTCGATCATTCTGCGGTAGCATTCATAGACCATCTCGTAGGTTTCGGTGATACAATGCTCCATGCAGAGCGGATAAAACGGAAACCACACATCACAACCTGTCTCCCGGCACAGCTTACGCATCACAGGCAGGTCTCCCTTATCGGGACCGATCACCATGCCGCCGCCAAAGAAATAGAGAATCGCTCGCTCGGATGGCTTCGGATGCTCTCGCACGATCAGGCAGGGTAAGCCGTTCACTGTAATTGTTTCATAATACGCCTTACGGTCGGTGGGCGTAAAAACGCCGCGGTGCCGGTTCTGCTTTTTGATTTCCTTTTGCAGCGCATCCTCCGGCAAGGCAAACGCCTTTTTCGCGCCGGAGAGCTTATAAGCCGTGCGCAGGATAGATGCAAAAATGCTCATGCCTTAGCCCTCCTCATTTCCGCGCCGTGACGCACAGCCAGTCCTTCTTTTTGTGTATCTGCACTTCGTGAAAGCCTGCCTGCTCCAGATACGTCTTCAGTTCGGCATCCTTGTAGATGGTCATGCCGCCGATGATCTTCGTCCACTTCTCGTCCTTGCCCGTATCGCCATTGCTTTCGTTGCAGATAAGAAATGTCCCGCCGGGCTTCAGCACCCGGTAAACCTCCCGGAAGCATCGGGACAGATCAGGCCAGAAATAGACAGTCTCAAAGGCCGTCACCGCATCGAACCAGTTATCAGCAAACATCATATTTGCCACGCTGCCTTGCAGGACGGCGCAGCGTCCATCTGCGATGGCGGCCTCGTTGACCTTTTTGGATTTCTCTACGCTGACGGGCGAATAGTCGATGCCCTTGACGACGCCCTGCGGGCATTTTTTCAACAGCCTTTTCATGTTCGCCCCGCCGCCGCAGCCGCAGTCCAGCACCCTGGCGTCCGGCGCAGCATTCAGAAATTGAAGTCCCCACCGTGCCACAGGACTGTGTCCCAGGTTCATCATGGCGACCATGATTTTCCCGCCAAGCCCCACAGGCTTTCTGGTGTTCTCAAAAAATGACATCTTATCACACCTCCGATTTCACACATTCCGCATAGGTCAGCGGGAAGGATGCCGTCAGAACAGCGCTTTTCCGCACCGTCCAGCCATTCTGACTTAGAAAGCGCAGGTATTCCGCACTCGTCCACTTGCTGTGGAGGGGAAAGCCCGCGCACCTCATAAAAAATGCCCTGACCTTGCCGAGAAACGAGTTTCCTGCGTGGGTAAAGGTGGGCGCGATGAGCACACCGTCCTCTTTCAGCACCCGCTGAATTTCAACCAGGGCTTTCTCCGGCTGCGGCACGATGTGCAGCGCGTTGGACACGATCACCACGTCGAAGGACTCCTCCACATAGGGCAGGCGGAACATATCCTGCACGGAAAAATGCAGCTTTTCTGAGCGGTTATCCCGCTTTGCCTCGGCGATCATCTCCGCAGAGGCGTCCGTCGCCTCAATGTGCGCAGCCGCGTTCACGATGTGCTTTGCGATCAGCCCTGTGCCGGTTGCCAGCTCCAGCACCGTCTTGGCTTTCACGACCGGCCGGATCAGCTTATACATCTCTTCGTATGCCGCCCGATCCTTTAGCATGAAGCGGTCGTACCGACCGGCATTTCTGTCCCAGAAATTCTTGTGTTTTAGCATCTCTGTCATTCCTCTCAGAGTTAGATTCGGCTAACCGATGCGCGTAGCTGCTTGGTTAGATGGCACTAACCGTTGTGCCTTAGAAAAGCCGCATTTCTGCGGCCTTCCGCTTATTCAAATAACTCCCGGCAAGCACCGTACACCAGTGTTTCCAATACCTGCGGATACAATTCACCGATCTGCGTCCTGTGGGAAACGGTGAGAATCAGTCCCCGCACCGTGGCGGCCGCCAGAGAGATGCCGCGCTTTGGCGCAAGGTCATATTTCTCCAAAAGCTGGCGGATGTGCGTCTCGTCATCGTGGTAATGCACGTTTTTGACATCCTCCGGGAGCCTCTGCAAAAGCAGCTTTGCATCGTTTTCAATGAAAACCATGTCGCCGGTATCAGACAACTGCTGACAGACGGCAAGGACTGCTTTTGCCGCACGCTGGAATGGCGGCAAGCCGTTTGCTTCGCTCAGTGCATGGTCAGCCACTCCGTAAAGCTCGGAGTGAACGTTCTCCAAAACCGCTAAGAAAAGCATTTCCTTGGATTCATAGAATTTATAGAACGAGCCCTTCGCAATGCCGACCGCCTTCGTCAGCTGATCAACGGAGGTTTTCTTCATCCCCAGCGTGACAGCACAATGTCTCGTTTCCTTCAGCAACGCCTTGCGGAGCTGCTCAGCCTCATAATCGGTAAAAGCCAAGCCCGCGCCTCCTTAAATATGACCAGTTTGGTTCTTCCGGTCATATTATACTGCGATTCTTTCTGGTTTGCAAGAGGTGCAGAGAAAAAATCGCTAATCAAAAGGAGTGCAGTGTTGCAGAAAGAGACGACGGAATTCCGGTCGTTGTCGATGCGGTAAAAAACGGAGGTAAGAGAGGCTGCAACCTCCCATCAGGAAAACCTGACTTTTGTTACAGCCCCTTTTATGTAAACAATCTATATAGTTAAAGTATGTAAAGTAAAAAAGTGGTATCCGTACTAATCGCTTTTTCCTGTATTAGTTGTAGTACATTGAAGCGCGAAATTCCTTCTTGATATCAAAGCATCGCCAGAGTTAACGCAATTGGTAAAAGTGAAATAATTGTTTGTTAAATATCATCAGGCCACTCCTTCTCAAAATAAGAACTGGAGTGGTTTTTCTTTAAAAATGATATTTGAGTATGTTTCAATTCGTTGAAATCCAACTGCTAATAATCTCAATTTGTTTCAATTCTGTGAAATGAAAAGAAAGAAAAAGGGGCTGTAACAAAA
>MSGT01000034.1 GCA_001940825.1 Sphaerochaeta sp. Phil3 | reverse complement strand
CCGACTTTTGTTACAGCCCCTTGTACAAAAAATTTACCGGAGACGAGACTCGAACTCGAACGCCATTGCTGACACCAGATTTTGAGTCTAGCGCGTCTACCATTCCGCCACTCCGGCACGTACTGGGCTATGGTAGCCCAAAGGAATCTTTTTTTCAAGAGGAACTTCCAAAACACCAATGCTACTGACAATGAGGTGAGCATGTGCACTACCCGCACTACACCAACTACGCCCACTAGACCTACTGATCTATCCCAACTACAACGCATTAGTGTACCAGTCCTTGTTGTAATTGTAAGTCGTTTGTAGCAATGGTGAGTTTGGTGAGCATTGTAGATGTGGTCAGCAACGAAAGCAAGTTTGAATTTCTAGCAGCCTCAACAACATCTCGCCCTATGGAATATCCATGCGCCCCACGGGTCTCACGAACCTCAAAGGGCATACCAGAAGACTACAACCCCTACAAGAGCGTGCAAGAACAAAGGAAAAACTTCTCATTTTTTGAAGTCGAGGATGCAAGTGTTGAATTGTTGAAAAGTTAAATCATCTAAAAGCCCTGACTGGACGCACACGGAATTCGAGGTTGCGATTGCCGTAGTACTGATTGCTACTGGAAAAGTTCTGTTCCCAGGCATTGATAGCACTGTACTCGGAACTCGACCAGTAGCTGCTGCTGGCGAACGAGCCAAAGCCATTTACCTCGAGGTTTTCAAACATAAGGGCTAGCTCATCCTTGCTTGGCAAGAACCAATCGTCATATGCAACACCATCTACGGTTATGCTGTAATCAACACAGGCCTTTGCGGCATATGTAATACCTTCACCTGTTTCGCCCATTGCTCCGACAAGGGATTCTGTATTAGCTTCACCCGTTCCTGTGGCTGTAGCTGTACCAACTTCCATATAACCATCGCTGTCTCTGTAATACCCAAAGCGATAGCAATCAGTTAAATCTTCAGGTGCAGCTTCAAGATAACGCCATCCACATTCTGAAGAAACAAGACCATCAGCATTCCCAGAATCATTATCCGCATCGCAATCATAGAATACATATCCACCAGCAGGGCCTTTACTGAAATGACCACAACGTGAACAATAGTTCTTCTCATGGGCATCGAAAAAGACATCCGTTTTTGTTTGTCCACAAACTATACAAGTGTATGTTTTTGTTCCCGCCGAAACACATGTCGCAGAAGTTGTTTCAACACCAGAGTCCCAGGCATGATTTACATTTCCATCAGAGCATAAAGAGAATGCTCTTACAGGTCTAATACATCCATTGGAGCTTCTACTACAGTCGTCATATTGATAGTCGTCAAAGATAAAACTCTGACCCCATAAATTATGGTCATCAACTTCAGAACTCGACAAGTAGCCTGGATAAACGGAAAAACAACCCAAACCTTTCCTTTCAAGATTAGTGTACATCAGATTAAGTTCATCCTTGCTTGGCAAGAACCAGTCATCATAAACAACACCGTTTACTGTAATACTGTAATCTGTACAAGCTTTGGCTGCATATATTTCTTTGAAGCAACCAAATTCACCGCAATATGCAGTTTCACCCATTTCCATCACAAGTTTTTGTGTATTTGCTTTGCCAGAACCTATGTCAGTTTCAGTTCCAATTATCAAATTGTCACCATAATCGCTGTCTCTATCGAAACCAAAGCAGTAGTTACTACTTAAATCCATTGGTGCAGCCTCAAGATAACGCCATCCACACTCAGAAGAAACAAGGCCGTCAGCATTACCAGAATTGTTGTCTGCGTCACAGTCATAAAAAATACGACCGCCTGATGGCCCAACCATTCCAATAGTATACGACCCAAGCTGTTTGTAACATTCAACAACCTTAGCGTAGGTATCATAGTGCACATAAGCATCTAAAGCATTCTTTTCATAGGCAAGAAAAACATCCAAAGCATCTTGGTACTTGCCCTGCTCCATCAGCCTAACACCTTCGTTGTATGGCTCTTTATCATAAACGACACTCTCGAATTCTCCCAATTCTATTGCACCTAAAGAATAGGAGCCATAATCAGTTTTTATAACAATCTTCAACGAACTATCTGACAAAAATAAAGCCAAACAATTCCAAACCTCATAATCATCATAATATGAAGACTCGTTACAGACTGTAATTCTATTCATCTGGTATGTTTCAGAGTTCGTCAAAATTCCAATTTTCGATACAGTTGTCCCATCAGGTTTCTTAAACGTTACTTTATATCTTGTACCTGAGTCAGTATACCACAAAGAACTGCTCGAAGTGGAAACATCTGTGTCTTTGCCATCTTCTTTCAAGATAAAAAAGAGCTCTCCAGTAGACGTATTTATATTGAAATTCCATAAAAGGTTTCCTTTGCCATATGAGTTGGTATACGTTCCCACCAAGTCCTCGTTGCACGTAATATAGCTTTCTCCCGAGGGGTCACCAAAATCATCGACAACATCAATTTTTACAAGTCCCTTGGCAAAAATGGAAATCAACGAACCAAAAACCAAAATAAAAACAACTATTCTCTTCATTTCTTTCTCCCCGTTTAAAGGAGTTACCTGTTAAGAATTCTCAGCGATATCATCGACCAAAGCCATTGCTGAACGAATCGCTTTAAGCAAATGCGGCACGTCAACTTTGTCGTTCTCAAATTTAAAAGCATCGTCAATGATAGCCAATGTAGTATACTCACCCACTCTATACCTAGCTGGTTTTGAGACGGACAACCCATACTTGTCGGACTCTGCTTGTAAATAACCAAGCCTGTCGTACAAATAACCTGTAGTCCCATTCCACGAACCAGTAATCTTTATGACCAATCGACAGACATCATAACAGTTGTTTTCAATTTGAAGATAATATTCTACATTATTATCGCTTTTGAGCCCTTTCCAGTGAAAGTACAATCCAAGGAAACCCCCACTTGGATTGGCAACATATCTCCATCCTGACCATTCGCCTAAAGATTCCTGAAGATAACAATATAGACCTTGAGTGGCCTCCCAGCTTCCCCAATTTAACGATTTGGACTCTTTTTCCTTCTCTTCCAAGGCTTCGGTAAACTCGTTATAAATATCATTTGACGTTTTGCTTGACAGAAGGAAAGAAAGGAAAGCAGTACGAGAACAATAACTCCATCCCTTTTGTTCCACTTCTTTTACTATGTTCACATCCTCAAGGCTGGTTTTAAGATAAACGAAAGCAACCTTCCAAATTCCTTTGTTTGCGTAATAATCACGCACAAGTTTCGAATACCTACCAAGTTGATCATCATGCTCGGACGTTCCAGTTTTATCCTCTATGATAATGCAAATTTCATCATTGACTTCAACCCAGATATCAATATTCGACCATTGCCGCCAAACCTCTACCTTATGAACCTCATAACAATCCAATCCAAATTGAAGATTAATAAGAAATCGAACAAACCTTTGACCTATAGAGTGTAGTTCCGAATCTGCATTCTTACAACGCTCATCTCCCCACTGCAAAAGCCATGCAATAAAAGCATCTTGGGATAATTCTTTAGTTGCAATTGAAAATAAATTTGGTTTAGTCGCCACATCAACCCCTTTTCAAGCGTCAAACTATCGTCCTCATCGTACCCCCCCTGGCACATTGTCAAGTTCAAAATAAAAACCAAAACTCGAACCAAAACTCGATGTGCAAGTTGCCAATTTGTTAATTGAAGAGACAAAGTTTTTTTTGTTGAAATCTGTATTTTCAGAATATAACATGAATTGTAGAAACAAAAAACTTTTATAAGGAGGGGTGACGCCATGAGTTGCCATGACATTGGACACGGATTGAATACGGTATCCATAAAGGTTTTGGAGCTGTATGACGAGGGAAAAATCGACTTCACCATTGCAAAGGACCTGCTGTGCACAATAGAAAGGGGAGTCCACTGGTGCGATGGAAACGAGTATGAAGCCGTGGAATGCTTGGAAGGCTGCAGGTGCGGCAGATGCCTAGTAGAAACCGAGGACCTACACAGCATCCAAGAAGAAACAACGGTTGAACGGAACGAAATCTTCAAAATTCTTGACAACAAAGAAGATAGGATATTCTTGGATGGGGTTTGCGAAAAGTGCCTTAAGGAGATTTGCGAGAAATACAACCTAAGCCTACGCAAATGATATGATTAACTACAATTAGTTTACGATAGAAACGATAGTTTGTATAATCAATCAGGAGGATGCAAAAAGGAAAAGTTCAGCCATGAGCGTTCAAGAATTAGAAAAACTAAGAAGAATTAGCGATGCAATCAAGCAGTCAATTGAGACTGAAAGGATTTATCTCTTTGGTTCCTATGCCTATGGCGTTCCTACGCAAGACAGTGATTTCGACATTTGCGTTATAATACCGGACAACGGCATTAGACCTACCGATGCAATCAAGACCATTAGACGAGTACTCTACCCTATTCAAGACATACCATTGGATGTCGTCGTTTATAGGAATTCCGATTTCCTTGAAAGGCAGAAATCAGCTTCGCTTGAGCGAAAGATATCAAGAGACGGAGTCGTCCTATATGCATGAAGAATGGCTAAAGTTCGCGGAAATGGATTTGAACTCAGCAGAGTATTTGCGCAACATGACACCGACTCCGGTAGAAGTGATATGTTATCATTGTGAGCAAGCTTCAGAGAAGCTCTTAAAAGCGGTATTGGTAGCTTCTGATATAGAACCTCCAAAAACACACGATTTGATTATTCTCTGTAAGAAATGCTCGGAGATAGATAAGAGTTTTGATTCAATCGCAGATGCATGCATAGAACTTTCTCCCTATGGAGTCCAAACCAGGTATCCATCGAACCTAGAGTTATCAAATACTGATATGCAATGTGCTTTGTCCATGTGCCATCTGATTGACAGGTTTGTAAGAGAAAAACTGAAAAAGAAAAGGCCGTAGCATCTTACCTGTCAAACTTGGCTTCTGCTACGGCTTTTCCCTTCTCAAGGACATCGGTCTTGGAACCAGTCTAAAGGCTAAAGGTCTGCCTCAATCCCGCTTGCTTGCTATGCATACGCACACGATTGCGTCAATGCCCTGAAGGATGAAGACGATTCCAATCGTGATGCCCATTGCAATCGTGCTGAGCCATGGATCCATGAGTGCAACGAAGCCAAAGACCATAAGGATGAGTCCAAAGGCCATGACCCAGCCCCATCCGCGGACCCTGAGGGCCTGAAGGTCGAACGCTGTCACGAATTTGGAAACACCTGAGAACAGAAGCCACATTGCGAACAGTATTGGCAGGTACACCATGGTGAACGCCTGGTTGAACAGGAGGAACATGGACAGAAGCACTGTCAGGATTCCATCCAGCAGCAGCCAGCCGGAACCAAGCATAAGCTTTCTACCATAGGAGAACATGACGACCTCCAGTATTCCGGAGCACAGCATGAAGATTCCAATGAGGACTCCTGCGGACAGGACTGCAACGTCCTGGTTCATAAGACACACCACACCTGCGGCTATAAGCAACACGCCGGCGATTACACTCAGAACTTTGATTGTTTTGCCATTCATAATAGTTTTCTCCTCGAAGGATGCTTGTCATTGAATTGAACAGATCCTTCCTCTTCCAAATGAGCAACGGGAATGTACTCAATCCAAGCATAACAGACAATGCATTTTAGGAAAAAAGGTAGGAACTATACTAAACCTTAACCCTGGGAAACTTGGAGGAGCTCGCAGCAAAAGTCAAAACATCAACACACAAAAAACACATTCGAAACAGCATTACCCCTATGCTGAATTGGCATTTCAACTATAAAGACCACCTTGCTATGATTTTCGCAGATGGAGTCCTTAGCAAGGTCAAACGGAACCCAATGCACGAAACCCCATCGCAAACTGTCTATAGAACAAGGAGAAAATTATGGCAAGATTCACACTCCCACGTGATTTGTACCATGGAAAAGGCGCTCTTGAAGCACTCAAGACATTCGAAGGCAAAAGAGCCATGATCTGCGTTGGCGGCGGCTCAATGAAGCGCTTTGGTTTCCTTGACAGGGCAATCGAATACCTCAAGGAAGCAGGAATGGAAGTAGAAGTCTTCGAAGGCATTGAACCAGACCCATCGGTTGAGACCGTAATGAAGGGAGCCGAGGCAATGCTCAAGTTCCAGCCGGACTGGATTGTTGCAATGGGCGGTGGTTCTCCAATAGATGCGGCAAAGGCAATGTGGATCAAATACGAGTACCCAGAGGTAACGTTCGAGGACATGTGCAAGGTCTTTGGACTTCCAAAGCTCCGCAAGAAGGCACATTTCTGTGCAATCTCCTCAACATCCGGCACAGCAACGGAGGTGACGGCATTCTCCATCATCACAAACTACGCCGATAGAATCAAATACCCAATCGCGGACTTCGAGATCACACCAGACGTCGCAATCGTTGACCCAGACCTTGCCGAGACAATGCCAAAGAAGCTTGTCGCCCACACAGGCATGGATGCAATCACCCACGCAATCGAGTCCTATGTCTCAACGGCCAACTGCGACTACACGGATCCTCTTGCGCTCTATGCAATCCAGATGATCCAGTCGGACCTCGTCCCTTCCTACAACGGCGACATGGCAAAGCGCGACAGCATGCACAACGCACAGTGCCTTGCGGGCATGGCCTTCTCCAACGCACTTCTTGGAATCGTCCACTCCATGGCGCACAAGACCGGCGCAGCATTCGAGGACTATGGCGCACACATCATCCACGGAGCCGCAAACGCAATGTACCTGCCTAAGGTCATAGCCTTCAACGCAAAGGACCCAGCAGCCCTCGCACGCTACGGCAAGATTGCAGACATCATGCAGCTTGGCGGCAAGGACGACAAGGAGAAGGTCCAACTTCTCATCAAGTCCCTCAGAAAGATGAACGACGACCTCAACATCCCTCACTGCATCAAGAACTACGGCGCAGACAGCTACCCAACGGAGCAGGGCTTCGTACCAGAGGACGTCTTCCTTTCACGCCTTCACGACATTGCTGTGAACGCAATTGCAGACGCCTGCACGGGCTCCAACCCACGCCAGCCAAGCGTCGAGGAAATGGAAAAGCTCCTCAAATGCTGCTACTACGACACGGAAGTCGATTTCTAAGAGCCAAGGCCTTTCATAGACCGATGTCTCTGAGAATGCACTTCTAAAGCTTATCTGGAAGGGGCTGTAACAAAAGTCGGG
>MSGT01000033.1 GCA_001940825.1 Sphaerochaeta sp. Phil3 | reverse complement strand
CCCGACTTTTGTTACAGCCCCTTTAAAAAAGAAGCTGGTTTGCATATGTTTGTATACAGAACTCCGAACGTATCAAAGAGCTGCAATGAGAGGAAGATTTTAGATGAGTATTGGAGTTTTCAAAGTATCCAATCTTTTCGATTTGGAGCATACTTTGGCAAGGGCTTGGCTGGAGAATGTCGAATGTCCATGGGATGTGTTTCCAAACATAGGCCAAATCGTCACGGAGATAGGGCAGGGTTTGCCTACGGATGAGTATGAACAGAGATATCGGTCTGTATGGATACATAGAAGCGCAAGTGTGGGGGAATCGGCGTGCTTGGTGGGCCCGTGCGTCATAGGACCCCGCACTGAGGTGAGGCATTGTGCGTTCGTGCGAGGCGGCGTGCTTGTTGGTGCGGACTGCGTTGTGGGCAATTCCACGGAGCTGAAGAACTGCATCCTTTTCGATGGCTGCCAGGTGCCGCATTTCAACTATGTGGGGGATAGCGTTCTTGGTTTCCATTCCCATTTTGGTGCAGGGGCTGTGACATCGAATGTGCGTGCGGATAGAAAGCCCGTCGTGGTGCATGGAGGCGCTTCGTTTGGGGATGTGTCCACCGGCCTTTCCAAGCTTGGCGCTTTTGTGGGCGACTACGCAGAGGTTGGTTGCAACAGCGTCCTTGGTCCCGGCACCGTCATTGGCAGAAGGTCCATCGTCTACCCGTTGTCGTTCGTGAGGGGTGTCGTAGAGGAGGACTGCATATTCAAGAACAACGGAGTGATTGTGGAAAAGCGTTGTGATTCGTGATATTGTTTCGTTGGGCTTGAAAGTTCCACGAAGGAGGTTTCCATGAGAGTTGTCATTCAGAGCGATTACGAGAAGATGAGCCTTTGGGCTGCAAAGCATATAGTGGATGCCATAAACGGACATAAAGAGGATAGGCCTTTCGTGCTGGGGCTTCCAACCGGATCGTCGCCTCTTGGTGTATATAGGGATCTCGTGAAGATGAACAGTAAGGGAGAGGTCTCCTTCAAAAACGTCGTTACGTTCAACATGGACGAATACGTTGGCCTTCCAAAGACCCATGACCAGAGCTACTGGTATTTCATGTGGAGCAATTTCTTCGATCATGTAGACATCCCAAAGGAGAACGTGAACATCCTTGATGGCATGGCAAAGGATCCTGAGGGTGAGTGTCTCAGATATGAGGAGAAGATTGCATCCTACGGCGGTATAGACCTCTTCATGGGTGGCATTGGCGTTGACGGGCACATTGCATTCAACGAGCCGTATACCTCATTGTATTCAAGGACCGGTGTAAGGACGCTTACCTCTGATACCAAGATCGTCAATTCACGCTTCTTTGGCAACGACCCGTCAAAGGTGCCTTCCTATGCTTTGTCCGTAGGCGTTGGTACGGTTACGGACTCCAAGGAGGTGATGGTCCTAATAAACGGCCACAACAAGGCCAGGGCCCTTGCCCATACAGTCGAAGGGGGAGTGAGTCAGAAATGGACATGCAGTGCGCTTCAACTTCATAACAATGCGGTAATCGTTTGCGATGAACCTGCCTGCGGGGAGCTCAAGGTGGACACTTACCGCTATTTCCTTGATGTAGAGAAGGATCAGAGGCTGTAGAACTTTTATCTGGCTGTTTTTGCAACAGAATGCAACGGTTTTACATTGTTTTTCCTTGACTTGTCGCGTTTCCCATTCTATTGTGGATATGAGGTGGGGTCGAACCCTCCTCGGAAACAAAACAAAAGGAAGGGAAAAATGAAAAAGACACTACTTATCGCTCTAGTGGCTCTGACTGCTTTCTGTTCTGTGTTTGCACAGGCTGCACAGGAAGCAACCAACGATGGACCTGTGAAGTTCAGCATGTATTATTCCGATAATGCTACGCTGCCGTTCAAGGAGAATTGGCTTACAGTTGTTGAAGCCCAGAAGCTTGCAAACGCAGAGGTCGATTGGGAGATCATTCCAATTGCTGACTATTCTACCAAGGTATCTCTCGCACTCAACACACAGACCAACGCACCTGATGTGATTCTCTACCAAACAACGACAGGAGAGAATGCATCATTGGCAATGAACGGAGCGATCGTTCCAATAAGCGACTACAGCGACTGGACTCCAAACTGGAACGCAATGGTAGAGAAGTTTGGAATGCAGGATGATATAGAGACTCTCAGACTCAAGGATGGAAAGCTCTACTACCTCCCATCGCTCACTGACGTTCCGTTCTACGATGGCGGTCTCATCCTGAGACAGGATTTCCTTGAACAGTATGGCTTTGATGCTCCAAAGACATACGATGACCTCTACGAGATCCTCAAGAAGTACAAGGAAGTCAATCCTTCTTCCTATCCTCTTACAATCCTCGCAGGACCAAGAGTTCTCTACAGGATGACGATGCCTGCATTTGGTCTTTCAATTGGAAAGAACGGTGCTGGTGGATCAAGAGTTCTCTCTTGGGACTACAGCAACAAGCAGTTCTTCGCAGCAGCGGTCAGCGACGAGTTCAAGGCCTACATCTCCTTCTTCGCAAAGCTCTATGCCGAAGGCCTTCTTGATCCTGAAATGGCAGATCCAATCGATGGCGGCATTTGGTCGAGAAAGATGGCAACCGGTGCTTCAATGGCAACATGGGCATACTATGACCAGATTGGTGGAGTTGAGGCAGCAAGTGAGATAGAGGGTTTCAAGCTCCAGATGTATCCAGCCCTTGCAGGTCCTGCAGGTGCACACCATCAGCAGAAGAACCGCACAGGCAGTGGTATCATGTTCCCTGCAAAGACGGCTGAAAGAAAGGACTTTGAGCAGATCGTCCGTGCCGTTGACAAGATGTTCTTCTCTGAAGAGGCTGCTCTCCTCTGGTGCATTGGAAAAGAAGGCGTTACGTACAACATGGTAGATGGCAAGGTCGAGTACACAGACGAAATCAAGAACTCGGCAGAGGGCATCTACAAGTACATGCAGCTCAACTATGGTTGCGGTAGCGATGTCACTCAGATGATTTGGGTCAACAGCCGTGAGATGACGAAGTATGACGAGAACTACAGCCAGATCAATGCAGCCGTCGAGGCCATTGGAGATGTCATCCAGTACATTCCTCCAACACCAAAGTTCGACGACGACTCCGCTGAAGAGGCTACAACTCTCATGACTCCTCTTGCAGATGCATTCGAAGTATGGTGCGATGCTTTCCTTACTGGAAAGAAGAGCATTGACAAGGATTGGGATGCATACGTTGCAGAAATGCAGAAGCTTGGAATCGACAAGTACTGCGCACTCTACAACGCGAACCTCTGATAGGATGTCATTTGGAATAGTCCAATTTTGAACTCATTTGGTGGGAGGGTTCCCTTTGGAGCCCTCCCATATATTGAAGCCTGTAGCATATAGCTATGGGAACTTATACAGAAAAACAGCGGAACGACAGCGAGGAACCCATGGGAAAACGGGATGTTGGGCGGGATATCAATGGAAGGTCGCCTCTTCAGCGTCATTTCAGACGCTACTGGCAGCTTTATCTTATGATGGTGGTGCCAGTGGTCTACTTCATAGTCTTCAAGTACATACCAATGATTGGCAACGTACTTGCATTCAGAAAGTACCGTCCGGGAAAAGGCATCTTTGGAACCGAGTGGGTTGGTTTTAGATATTTTAAGCGTTTCTTCGAGGACCCTGCATTTTGGAGGGCGTTCAGAAATACGCTTTCCCTCAGTCTGTTGAATATAGTCTTCACTTTTCCTCTTCCAATAGTATTTGCAATACTTCTGAACGAAGTTAACAGGAAGAGGTTCAAGAAGGTGGTGCAGACCATCTCCTATATGCCAAGGTTCATATCAACCGTAGTCGTCATTGCAATGATGACGGAGATCCTTTCCCCTTCATCAGGTCTTTTCAACCAGTTCAGGGTCAACGTTCTGCATCTTCAGCCTGTGTACTACATGAATGAACCTCAGTACTTCAGGTTTCTGTACATAGCTTCAGGTGCATGGCAGTTCACTGGTTGGACGGCTATAATCTACCTTGCCTCCATAACGAACATAAACAGCGACTTGTATGAAGCGGCGGAGATAGACGGAGCAGGCCGTTTCCAGCAGATATTCCATGTGACGTTGCCTTCGATTCTACCAACCATCATGGTCATGCTCATCCTTGAAGTCGGAAGGCTTCTCAGCCTTGGATTCGAAAAGGTGCTTCTCATGTATACTCCAAGCAACAGCTCCGTCAGCGACATAATAGATACTCTTGTGTACAGAACAGGTCTTACGAACCAGAACTACTCGTATGCAACGGCGATTGGTCTTTTCTCCGGAATCATAGGACTTGTCCTTGTATCCGGCTCCAATAAACTGTCAAAGCTTTTGACAGGTGATGGAATATATTGATGGGGAGGTTCTTGAATGCCAAAGGTAAAGGATACATCAGCTTCCTCAAAAGCCCTCAACGTCATCATATACGCTGTGATGGTGTTTTCACTGCTCATTTGTATAATACCATTCATCTATATGGTGTCGCTCTCTCTGTCTTCTCCAAAAGCGATAATCAACAATCAGGTCAGACTCATACCAAAAGGAATAAACTTCGAGGCTTACAGACAGATCTTCACGTACCCAAATTTCTTCAGAGCGTATGGAAACACGATATTCTATACAATTACGGGTACGTTCATTGCTCTTTGCATGACGATTCTGTTTGCATATCCTCTTTCCAAAACGTATCTCAAGGGGCAGAAGATCCTCATGAAGATGGTCATTTTCTCCATGTATTTCGCAGGAGGATTGATTCCAAACTATCTTCTCATATCGTCTCTGCACCTCACTGGTACGCGCTTTGCAATGCTCATACCGTTTGCGATAAACCAGTTCAATCTGATAATAATGGTCAACTTCTTCAAGGCTCTGCCTCAGGAGATAGAGGAGGCCGCCCTAATAGATGGCATTGGGTATTTCTCCATACTTCCTAGGATAATCCTTCCTCTTTCCACTGCGGCGATAGCCACCGTTGGGCTATACTATGCTGTGTTCTTCTGGAACGATTGGTTCAATGGGCTCATATATCTGAACACAAAGCAGTACCCGGTCATGCTGTTTCTTAGAAACATCGTCAACGGGACAATGGTCCTTGGCGACAGCAGCAGCGCTTCCACCGACACCGCAACGCTCTCCATTTCCATAAAGAGTGCAGTCATCATCACCTCTACGCTTCCTATAATCGTTTTGTATCCGTTCCTTCAGAAATACTTTGTGAAAGGCCTTACGGTTGGTTCCGTCAAAGGGTGAGTGGAGAAATTGCAATGAAGTACGCAATAGGCATAATGAGCGGGACGAGCGCTGACGGCATAGATGCAGCCCTTGTATCCATAGAAGGTCATGGTCTTGGAACCAAGGTCACCTTGGTTGATTCATTGTCTTTGGATTATGAAAAGGATTTCAAGGCTAGGCTTATAGCCGTAGCCGGTGGTGGCTCTACCACAACTTGCGAAATTTCAGCTTTGAATTTCCTCCTCGGCGAGCTTTTTGCCGATGCGGTGGAAGCACTTTGGAAACGCAATGTAGACATTTGCCCAAAGATAGACTTCGTTGCAAGCCATGGGCATACCTTCTGGCATGAGCCCAGAGGGTTGGAGTACTTTGGCAGGAACGTTAGGTCCACTCTGCAGCTTGGAGAGTTCTCCTGCATCTCAGAGCGTCTTGGGTGTCCTGTGGTGGGGGACTTTAGGGTCAGGGACGTAGCTGCAGGCGGTCAGGGGGCTCCTTTGGTTCCGTTTACGGAGTACATCCTCTATGCAAACGACGAGAAGGACATTGCCATTCAGAACATTGGAGGAATTGGAAACATAAGCATGATGAAAAAGGGCTGCGGCTGCGAGGATGTAATAGCATACGACACGGGTCCTGGAAACATGGTGATCGACGCCCTTGTGAAGCGATACACCAATGGCTGTCTCAACTATGATGAAGGTGGTTCGATTGCGCTTGGAGCTCATATAGACGAGGCCTTGCTTTCGTGGATGGTTTCAACTGATGCCTATATACCTCTTCCAGCTCCAAAGACCACAGGGCGCGAGCTTTATGGTCCAAACTACGTGGAGAGAATAGTAGGGAAGGCTGCTGAAATGAAAGTTTCAATGCCTGATCTCATAGCTACGGCCACTGCGTTCACAGCTGTATGCATAGAGCTTGCGTTGAAGAACGAAGGCTTTGTTCCTGATGAACTTGTTGTAAACGGCGGAGGTGCACACAACAAGGCCATCATTGACCACTTGCAGCGTAGCCTTCCAAAGACCAAAGTCGTTGTTGGAAAGGATTCCGACATGAAGGAGGCGGTGGCCTTTGTGATACTTGCAAACGAGAGGCTCCATGAAAGTTGCAATGAGGTTCTCTCTGTGACAGGGGCAAGGCATTACTCCTCCATGGGGAAGGTTTCAATCTAGACCTTTCGACAGGACATTGGATTTGAACTGCATGTAAGACGATTTTTAGGAGCGTTTATGATGAAACGACCAAAGAGAAGTGGAATAGATTTCTTCATAGGTGAGGGCAGGTACCGTGAAAGGTTGAAAGGTGCACGCCTTGCCATGATAACCAACCAGACAGGTGTATCCATTGACTATAGGTTGTCACACTGTCTTGTGAACGAGAAGTTCAGACTGGTGAAGCTCTTTTCTCCTGAACATGGCCTTTTTGGAAACTGCGGGGCAGGTGAGGATGTCGATTTCTACACTGATTCGTTCACAGGCCTTCCAGTATATAGTCTCTACAAAGTCGGAGACCAGTCCATAGCGGATTTCCTGCTTGAGGATGTAGATGTCCTTGTGTACGACATACAGGACGTTGGCGCCCGCTGCTATACGTACATATCCACATTGTACGAGGCAATGAAGACGTGTCAAAGGACGAAGACTGCAATAATTGTTCTTGATAGGGCTCCAATGCTTGGAAGGCGTTTGGATGGTCTTGTGTTGTCCGAAGAGGTCAGAAGCTTCGTTGGAATATATGAAATCCCGTTCAGATACGGCCTCACTCCAGGGGAGTTCTCAAAGCTCGTCTATAAGGAAAAAGGCTACGATTTCCCTTTGGAGATCGTGGGGATAGACCCTTCTGGCATTGAAGAGAATCCTGATGGCTTCGAGTATGCATTCGTACCACCATCGGTATCCATTCCAACGTTCGATAGTGCTCTTGCCTATTGTGCAATGGCTTTGCTGGAAGGTACCAACGTATCCGAGGGAAGAGGGACGAGTACACCGTTCCAAGTGTTTGGAGCTCCATACATTGAGGCGAAGACTCTTCTTTCTGCGTTGGAAGGCCTTCGTCTTGGGGGTGTGAAGTTCGTCCCTGCATCATTCACGCCATCGTTCAGCAAGCATAGCGGTGTGCAGTGCCAGGGATGCAGGATGATCTTTGAGGATAAAACGGCATTCAACTCATTCGAAACCATAGCTGGAGTTCTGGATGCCATTGGCGAGTTGTATCCAAACGACTTCAAGTTGCTTGAGGAAGGGCAAAAGATCGCCAAGCTCCTTGGAAGACCCATACATGCTGGGATGAGGTTCTCGTCGCTTTTGGATGAGAGCAGAAAGGACTGCATGAAGTTTGAAAAAAGGATAGAGGATATCGTTCTGTACTGAACGATGAAATAGTGGTGGCGCCAAAAGGCAAGGAGTTTTCCATGACCGACAACGAAAGACGCATACGCATTGGGCAGAGATTCATAACAGGTTTCCCAGAAGATCATGTGACAGATGAATTCAGATCCATGGTCAAGAAATGGAAGATTGGAAACATAATACTCTTCCAGCACAACATAAAGTCGCGGGCGCAGCTCAAAGCCCTCACGAAGGAACTTGAAGACCTTGTGGTTTCAGAGACCGGAATAAAGCCTTTCATTGCAATCGACCAAGAAGGTGGGGTTGTTACAAGGCTTCCATCTGATGCTATAAACGTTCCCGGTGCAATGGCCCTAAGCTCTCTGCGTGAAAATTGTGAGGAAGCGATCTTCAGATGCGCCTCCATAACTGCAAAGGAGATGCTGTCCCTTGGTTGTACTTTGGACTTTGCACCTGACTGTGATGTGAACAACAATCCACAGAACCGTGTCATAGGGGTGAGAAGCTATTCGGACGATCCGTATGTGGTTGCAAAGAACTCCTCCTTTGCAATAAAAGGATATCTTTCCCAAGGATTGGTGTGTTGTGCAAAGCATTTCCCAGGGCATGGAGATACCAGTGTCGATTCGCATATTGGTCTACCTGTTATTGAAAAGAGTCTGGAAGAACTTGAGGAAGTTGAACTTGTGCCATTCAGAGCCTCAATAGAGGCCGGGGTGCCTTCCATAATGACATCCCATATAGTTTTCCCCAAAATCGATGACAGCGGGCTTCCTTCCACCATGAATAGAACCATCATCACTGGAATTTTGAGGGAAAGGCTTGGCTATGATGGCTTGGTTTTCACAGACTGTCTTGAAATGGGGGCAATAAAGCAGAATTGGGGCACTGTCAATGGAGCCCTTATGGCTTTCAAGGCAGGTGTTGATATTGCCTGCATATCCCATACCCCATCGCTTGCCTGCGAAGCGTGCGACATTGCGTTTGAAAGTGTCGATGATGCAGAACTCAATGAGTCGTTCATGAGAATCGTCCTGGCAAAGGATCGCTTCCTTTCCCGTAGAATCCCTCAATACAATGTCGTTGAGAGGGAATTCGATGCAGCGTATGTCGAAAGAATCAGAGCCAGAACCTTGACGGAGGTCCATAAACTCAATCCTTTGGGGAGCTTTCCTGCATTCGTAGGCTGCTATCCTTTCGTGGTGACGCTTGCTTCCAATCCAGAGAACAAGACTGCCTGTTTCCCTCTTGCAATGAAGGAACTGTTCGAAGGAAGAACTATTGGAGCAACGGCCATTGTGACCTCCGTTGATCCTACAGCTGAGGAAATCAAAGAGGTTTGTGAAAAGTGCCACAGCAACACATCCGTGACCATTGGCACATACAATGGCCACTCGAAACCTGGCCAGATTGCCCTAATAAAGGCTTTGGAGAAAACGATGTCTTGTGTTAACGTGGTTGCATTGAGAAACCCGTTTGAATTCTCAGAGCTTTCGCCTTCTACTGGTGCCCTTGCAGCCTACGAGTATTCCCCCATGATAATGGCACCCATCGCTGCAGTCCTTTCTGGGAACGCCTGTGCAGATGGCATAACTCGATTAGGAGGTGTCCATGAGTGATATGTTGGTTTCATTGTTGTCTGTAAAGCCTTGTCCTGAACTCAAAGCCAAGCTTGAGGAGCAGGGCATCGTGATAAGACGTGCCATGACGCCCGATATGTACAGAATCCTTCCATGGATAGAACAGCACAGCTCCCTAAGTGCAAAAGGAGAGGCTGCGACTTGCTTTTCACGCCAACCCGTCTCGCTTTTCATAGCCACCAAGCAGGCCGATATCATTGGCTATGCCTGCTATGAGGCCACTTGCCGCAATTTCTTTGGTCCAACGAAGGTGCTTGAGGAGTATCAGGGCATGGGTATTGGAAAGGCTTTGCTCATCGAGGCTCTGCTTGATATGCGCAGCATTGGCTACGCATACGCCATCATAGGAGGCGTAGGTCCAAAGGACTTCTACCGCAAATGCGCGGGAGCCATTGAGATTCCAGACTCCACACCTGGCATCTATAAAGATTTTCTTGGTGGAATGCAAAAAAAGTAATAAAAATATTGAATAAATTAAAAATATTTATTACTATATAGTATGAGCACCCGTTACGAAGTACTTTTTTCAAGCAAATGCGAAAAACAGTTGGAAAGGCTTCCAAAGCGAGAGCTTCTTGTATTGAAACGTCTTGTCGATAACATCATGGCAAACGATCCAGTACAACCTTTGTTCATGAACTATGGCAAATTGGGTAGGAATTCCTATCATTGTCATCTGAGCTACAGGTGGTGTGCTTGTTGGAGAAACGAGAACGGTTCCGTAATTGTGGAGGTCTATTATGTTGGTACACGTGAGAACGCCCCATACTGACTTTACGATAGATGGGGTTTTCCCCAGCGAGTTGCTTGTCAGGGTAAACGAGATGTTTTCATTGGACTGTTTGGATTCCAATGAAGGACTCAAAGATTCGATATATTTGAAAGCTCAGGATATGGATTGGTACAAGAAGGCGGAGTCTCTTGAGAGCCTTGGGGGTAATCTCAGATTCTATAGGGTTAGGAAAGGACTGACTCAGGCTCAGCTTTCAAAGGAGACGGGTATAAGCAAACCTCTCATCTCGATGATGGAGAAGGATAAGGTTTCAATAAGCAAACAGAATGCACTTGTTTTGAGCCGATTCTTCAATGTGCCGTTGGGACAGTTCATAAGATGAAGATTGAAGTAAAGAAAGGACGATATTGTTTCTCGATAACAGGGAACCCCATTCCCAAGGCTCTTTTGAATGTGGTCCAGGATATGTTTGGATTGGAATCTGTATCAAAACAGGATGAGGCGGATTCCTTTGACTGGAATGAGCATGGAGTTGCAAGTGAACCAACTGTACACTATAGGGTTGAAGAGAAAAACTTTCCGGGAGAAGCTCTCAGAATCGCTAGGAAAAACGCTGAGATGACGCAGAAGGAGCTTGCAGAAAAGCTTGGAACCTCGTGTCAGTACATATCCAACATGGAGAATGGTTCCAAGCCCATAGGTAGGCAGATGGCGTCAAGGTTGGGTTCCATTTTCTCTATGGACCCCAGTGTTTTCATTGCATAAGCTCAAGGCATTTCATGTACATGCGGGGGATGTGGAATGGGCCCTTGTACAGGTTACCCTTGATTGGAGTTGCCAGTGTTCCATCACGGTGGAAGTAGCCGAACCATTCTCCGTACTTTTCGTCAACGAAGCGGTCCGTTATGTAGCGGTCCACCTGTTCGAACTTGTCTAGGTATGACTGATTCCCAGTGATTCGCCAGGCCATGAGGGTGGCTATGGCGGCTTCGCACTGCGGCCACCAGAACTTCATGTCCTGGTGGTATTCTGAAAGCGGCAGTCCAAGGGCGTCCCTGTACTGGATTATGCCTCCGCCGTATTCTTCGTCCCAGCCAAGGTTCCACTCCCAATCAAGTATCTTGAGCCCAAGGTCCTTCAGGTCCTTTCTATTACGTTTGATGCCTTCGTTCATTATGAACCACGAACCTTCTATTGCATGTCCCGGGTTCAGAATACGTCCTTCAAAGTGGTCCCTCATGAACGTCCCGTCTGGAGCGCACTGTTCAAGGACAAGCTTCATGTCAGGTCTTACGAAGTAGGTCTGGATTTCCTCCAAAAGACCATCTATGTAGCGGTTTATCTCGTCCTCCATGTAAGGACAGCTTTCTCTGAGCTCTGCCATGACGTTGAGGAGTATCATTGGTTCTCCAAAGGATCTGCTTGGCTCCACCTGTGGGTTGAACTTTGGAACAAGCGTCCCTGGAGTCCTCCTTATGTCCTCTATCATCTCAAGGAGTATGAGGGCTTTTTGTCTGTATTCGTCCTTTCCTGTAGCCCTCGCATATGCGGCAAATCCAATGACCGCAAAGGTTTCGCTGAAGAAGTATCTAAGTCTTTTTATGACAGGCCTTCCGTCAGCGGAGACCCTGAAGAACATTCGGCCGTCGCTGTCGAAGCAGTGTTCTTCTAGGAATTTGACAAGGGAATCGGCGGCTTTGAGGTATTCCGGGTTTCCGTAGCGTATATACGCCATCGAGAAGGTCCATAGCGCACGGCCTTGGAACCATACGGACTTGTCGCTTTCTATAAGGGAGCCGTCCCTTGAAAGTCCTGTGTATATTCCGCCGTTCTCTTCATCCATGCCATGTTCCAACCAGAACGGCAGAACCGACTGTGTCAAAAGCCTTTCGTATCTTGTCTTTGTTTCTTTGAGGTCGATCATGCAACAAAGTCTATCACGCTGTGCCTTGCAGGGGTAGTCAAAATTCTGAAACGGCTAGCTTTTTTTTGTCCTCCTAGATACATTAGAAACAGAGATCAGCAAGCAGGAGATGTTGCAATGGACAACTGCAGAGTCAAGGATATCGGTCTTAATGGTGATTGTCTGAACGTTTCGAATCCAATCCATTTTGGAACCGGTGGGTGGAGGGCCATCATTGGCGACGACTTCGTGCGTGGGAACATATGTAGGGTTGGGTATGGCGTGGCTAGGATGCTCATTGAGGACGGCCAGACTGACAAGCCGGTGGTGATTGGGTATGACAGGCGTTTCCTTTCGGACAGCGCGGCCGGTTGGCTTGCCCAGGTGTTCGCTGCGTGCGGCATAAAGGTTTGGCTCATGAAGAGAAGTGCACCATCGCCTCTTATCATGCAAACTGTGAAGAAGTGCAATCTCCATTGTGGTCTTGAGGTGACGGCAAGTCATAATCCGCCTGCGTTCAACGGCATAAAGCTCATCATCCACGAGGGGCGCGATGCCTCCGTTGAGGTGACGCAACGCCTTGAATCCCTTATAAACTCGTACTGCGGCGCTGTTCCGGAAATGGATTTCAAAACCGCTGTGTCAGAGGGGCTGATCTCCTACTTGAAGAACCCGTTCAACGATTTCATAGACGACATTGTCGCACGGTTGGACATGAAGGCCATAAGGGAACGAGGTCTTAGGATTGCATTCGACCCAATGCATGGTTCTGGTACGTATCCTCTTCTTGTAATTCTATACACCGCCCGCTGCACCGTGGACATGATAAACCAGAACAAGGATGCCTACTTTGGCTCAAGTATGCCAGCCCCAACCGCATTTGGCCTTCGCGAGCTTACCTACAAGGTCATGATGGGCGGCTACGACCTTGGGATTGCGTTCGATGGGGATGGCGACCGCATTGGAATCATTGACCCGACAGGCAAATACTACGATGCAAACAGCATTCTCATGATGCTCTATTGGTATCTCCATGAAAAGAAGGGCTGGAAGGGGCCTGTCGTCCGCAACATAGCCACGACGCATCTTTTGGACAAGATGGCTGAATCCTTTGGAGAACGCTTCTACGAGGTCCCTGTAGGCTTCAAATACGTGTCGGCCAAGATAGACGAGACCGATGCCCTTATAGGTGGCGAGTCCTCTGGTGGCATGACGGTTCGCGGGCATATCTACGGTAAGGATTCGATATACGCAGCATCATTGTTCGTTGAGATGCTGAGTGTGACGGGTATGACTCCTGCCCAAATAATGGGGGATCTCCATTCCAAATATGGCGATGCTGTCTTTGGAGAGAAGATAGTCAATCTCTCCGTATCTGAGAAAGCGCATATCATGGATCTTGTCATGATGCAAAAGGCTGTGCCGGACTTTTCGTCCACAGGTCTTGTCGTTGACCATGTGAGCTATCTTGACGGTTGCAAGGTCTACTTCACTGACGGAAGTTTCGTGATTTGCCGTATGTCAGGCACCGAACCCGTTCTCCGAATCATGGCAGAGACTCCAACGGCAAATCTTTCGCAGCAGTGTATAGACTTGTTCTATGATCTTGTGATGAATTGAACAAACCTCTCGATTATTGATCCCCACGACTCAAAAAAAAGAAGCGGTGGTTTTTGTAACCCCAACTCATTTGGATTGTTCCCCGTTGTGTTGTGTGGTTGTGTAAACTGAAAATTTTACTGTAAAATTCGAAGATAGACACTAAACTAAAAAGGAGACATACAAATGAAACGAATCCCTCTTATTGGCTTAGCGCTACTAATGATCTTGCTTTCCCTTGTTGGGTGCAAGGATTCACCTAATGACAATCCTGGGGGGGGGCAGTTGTCCATGATGCTCATTCAAAAGGATTATCACGGCCATTCAAAGATGGAGAGGATACAACAGGCATCACCTTAACAGTCACCCTTGGCAATGATATCAAGTTCAAAGATGTTAATGTAGGAGATGATGTAATAGACTGGTTCGAAAACACGCTTTATGGTATGACCGCCAAAATCACAGAAGTCAATTCAGGTTCTACAGCCAAAAGCACTGAGGGCAATCCTACCTCAATAACCATTGGATTTGGTGGAACCCCAAAATCTGCTCCTAGAAAGATTTCTATTACCATTCCGGCAGCTAAACTAGTTGGACGAGATAAGCATGTAGGCGTTGTAGTTGAAGGACAGACCTACACCGTGAGGTTTACAATAAAAGGCGAAGGTAGAGATGAATATATAAATCAAGAAGTTTCTGCTGGAAAAAAAGCAACTAAACCTGATACGGTCAAACTACATTATTTAGTTGATGAATGGAAGGACAGCGATGGTAATATATTTGATTTCGATTCAACCATTACTAAAGATTTGTATATTCAAGGTAATGGAACAGCTGTTCGAATTGTAACTTTCGAATATTATGATGGCAAACCCAATAAAGAGGTTGTTGTTGAGAAAGGCAAGAAAGTTTCACAACCCTCGGATTCGGGAAGAAACGGGTATAACTTTGTTGGGTGGTATTTAGAGGAAGCTGAATTCAATTTTGATTCTCAGATAAATAAGGATATAACGCTAAAAGGGAAATGGGTGAATGCCAATGGCAAAGCTACTATAAATTGGTATGTTGGTAATACTAAGATAAAGAGCACTACAGTATCCCAAGGTAGCGTGATAACGCCTATCGCAGAACCAAATGACCATAAAGAAAGCATTGCCGATACATTTAAGCATTGGACTTCCGACCCAACAACCAAAACTCCTTTTGCTTTCAATACTCACAAAGCTCTTGAAGACATTGATCTCTATGCGGTTTGGAATGAGTTGAACATTTATGATACGTTTACTCTACAAGGAGAATATATAGGGACGGATGAAAACTTGAAGACAAACGGTATTGAGCTTCTGATCATGGGAAAACGAGGTGTTTATCCTCTTCCTTCTGACTACCCATATAAATATATTGCTGTAGATAAGAATCACGACCTTTCTTTCTACGTAAAAGGGAAGGATTATTATGATTATAATAGTTCAAGTTATGCGTACCCTTTAGTTTATTGGGCAGAGACTACTGATGTAACAGGAGGAAATGGAGAGCGTTTTGGTGATGGTCTTACCAATACTCAAAAAGCTTTGGCATTGGAAGGAAAACTGTTTAATGTCAATGGAAACTCCAGTGCAACCCTTTGGAGCTGGTTTTTGCATTTCCAGAAAAATTGTATTACTGAAAAAAATAGAGGATATTGGTTTGTGCCTTCAAGGGAGGAATTGGATAAATTGCCTAGAAATAAGATAAATAATTATTCTACAAGTGGTAACATGAGATTTTATTGGACAAGTACTGAGACTACAATTCAAAAGACTAGGAGCTATGTAAAAGATACTGGTGAGTATAATTTTGTCTATTATCATGATGAAGGATATGGAGAATTAGCTGATTATAAGAACGCAGGATATTCCCAAAAGGCTGATGCAAGGGCTCGCCTTTGCAGAGTCCTCTAGAGGTTTTAAATCTATGCTTCGTGTGGATTGGGCATGGATTGCAAAGATGGAAGCCGCCTGAAGCAACTGAGACAATACTTTGTATATCAGAAGTTGCATCTTGAAGTTGCCAAAGGCGAGGCTCCATCCGTGCAGGTGTGGCCAAGACGCATGAAGGAGTTTTGGAAGCTTCCCCACGAAGTTCGTTTGCAAAAACCTTCTTTTTTGTTGTTTGGCCTACTTCGCTTGCTTTGACTGCTTGCTTTGGCTACTGTAGGTTGTCCATGATGAAGGCATCCAGCACAGCCAGGCTTGCACCTCCTATCCTTTGGGCTACGACTTCACCGTCTTTGAATATGATAAGAGTAGGGATGCTGCTCACTCCATATGACGACGCAATGTCTGGGACTTCATCGACATTGGCCTTGCAGACCTTCATCCTTCCTTCGTATTTGTCCGCCAATTGGGCAATGAACGGAGCTATCATCTTGCAAGGACCGCACCACGTGGCAAAGAAGTCCACAAGCACTGGTTCCTTTGAATTGATCACTTCTTCCTCAAAGTTGGAAGCGTTGAGAATCACTTCACTCATAGTTTCCTCCTGGGCTTCCTCTTGGGAATCCCTCGCTGAAATAATACATATGAAATTCTAAAAAGGAAAGTGAAGGCCTTCTCCTTTGCGTTGTCCAGCTTTGGAAGGGTGTCTTTCCTATCAGTTTTTCACCGTATGGAAACTCATTGAAAAGCTTAAGAATCCAAAGCGTTTTTTGCCTATTTCCATGTGTGTTCTCAACCAAACTTATATAGAAAATGTATAAGTGAAAAATGTTGTAATTTTTTGCTATATAAGGAATTGACAAACAGGGTTGTGGGTTCTATAATCAGAATCGTAGACAGGGTCGATGAAGGTTCTTCATATCTTATGGAAGAGGAAGGAGGAAAGTTGATGTCGGGAGAAGATAAGGCACAGGCGTTCTTTGAAAACAACCCGGTGTCCTATGCCGCATTCGAAGATCTCAAGTCTTATATAGGAGAGTTCTGTCCTGAAGCCAAGATCGCCGTTCAGGATTCGGTAATCTCCTTTAGGACCACAGTGGGCTTTGCATATGTCTCCCTTCCTTCCTCTTGTCAGTCCTCGCTTTTCACGTTGGCTTTCACCAACAAAAAGAGACTGACCAATCCAAGGATCGATAAGACCCTTCGTCCAGTGCCTGACGGCTCCTATGTCTACCATGTCCAAATCCAGTCCATTTCCGATATCGATGCGGAGCTCAAGAGCTGGATACGGCAATCATACGAGTACTCTAGACTCAGTTATCTGAGAAGAGCATAACTCCAATAAACCCTTTTTTTCTTTTCCAAGGGCTGCCAGTTTTAGGTCATCGACCAGCTGGCAGCCCACCCCTTCTAGTTCTTTGAATGCATTGCTGCGTCGGGACGAACACGGCTGTACATCCAAGTACTATCCGTGTTCTTCCTCCTTGCCCTGCATCCAAATAACTTCGAAGCGAGCTTCTAGGATCTTGGACCGCCTTCTGCGCGGGTTGATTTTGCATAAAACTGATTGAATTCGATGCTTTATGCAAAGAATGTTTAATGTTTTTTGAAAAATGCCGTTTTTATTACAAGTGTATGACGAGTTGTATCTTTTTGCGGGAGAAATTTTTCCAAAACCGTGAATGGAAATGCTTGGTTTTTCGTATTTGTATTGTAAGAGGTGCAATATGAAAAACAAAAGAGAAGAGAAGAACTTGCTTCTGCCTGTTGTTGTGACGGTTGCTTTGCTGTGCACTGTGCTTGGACTTATGCTTGCATGTTCGCAGCCTGAGCATAGAGCGGCTATTGTGAATGTGTTCATCGACAAAGACAGCGACCCGCCAGTGTTGTTGTCGGTGAAATCGGTTGCAAGCTCCATAGTGAGGATAGACTTCGACGAGCCAGTCAGGGTCTACGGAGACTCTTTTGAGCCGTTTGTGGCGCGGGCTGATGGGAAATCGGTCTATGTTACGCTCGATTCCAGTTTGCAGGCGGGCGTGAAGGCTGACTTGAAGGGTAGGGTGCAGGACTACTATGGCAATACGACAGGGTTTTCCGTTGGAGTGTGGGGCTATAATCCAAGCGTGCCGGACCTTGTCATAAACGAGTTCACGACCAAGCGTGATACGCGCAATCAGGATAGGACGGAGCTGTTTGCAATGACGGGCGGAAACCTTGCAGGGGTGACTCTCTATTGCGGGACGCCTGACGACTACGATGCAAAGTTCATGTTCCCTGATGTGGATGTGAAGAAAGGCGACTACATTGTGGTGTGGTGGGTGAAGGACGACTACCCTGAGGACAGGATCGACAGCCCAGGTGTGGACTTTGCGGCCAAGTGCAGCAAGACGCCGTCGGACAACAACGGGGTGATGGTTCTGACGGACTCCCCATCCCCAGGCGCTACCATATTGGATGCTGTGGTCTATTCCGACTTTGGCGAGAGTGCAGATGGATTTGGAACGGCAAAGGCCCGTGACCGTGCCTTGTGGGTGGTTTCAAGCGGTGCTTGGGAAGGTGATGCCATTGACTCTTCCTATTCCACGGCCACAAGATCCATGTCCAGAAGGATTCCAAATTCCAGCGGAGCCGTGCTTGATACGAATTCATGTAGCGACTGGTACATAACATGCTCCGGAGGGGCGACATTTGGGACTGCAAACACGTCAGAGCCGTACTCTCCGTATTGACCCATGCCGGTTCATGCCCAAAGGGCAAAAGAGACGAACCTTATTGAATCTTTGCCAATGCCAAAATATAATGTGCCCAGCAGGTCGGCCGGCCCTAAGGAAAGGGAGTAGGTCGTATCTGAAACTAGGGACAGGGGATGAATGCCGTCATTTCCTGTTTCAAAGAGGGGCTTTGGGTTTTGCCTGAAGCTTCCTCCAAGGAGAGCTTTATGAGCATCATCAAACCGCATAAGCTTGGTGTAATCACCGGCTTGGGGTCGGAGTACCTGTCGGGTAAGGTCGTCAAGCATCTTAGACGCCTTTACGTCGAACGCTATGACAAGCTTGCAAAGAACCTTGCAAGTAGGTATGAGATCCCTGAGGATCAGGTGCTCAGAGAAGTCAGCTTCATAGAAGACCTTGGAAGCAAGAAGATTCCAAGCGGCAAATGCCCAACGAACTATCAGTGCCCAAACCTTGAGATTCCAGTCAAGTACACAAGGTTTCTCAACGGAGAGGTCAAGGCTGAGATCCTTGAACCTGTCAGAGGACTCAGGCTCTTCGTCATATACGACGTGACGAACGACGCCCCTCAGAAGATGGCTGGCTACGATGAGCCAATAAGGTTTTCAATAAACGACCACATAATGATGCTCTTCACCATAATCAACGCTGCAAACCTGGCGGGTGCTGAGAGCGTCACCTTGGTGCTTCCTACGTACCCGTATGCAAGACAGCACAAGAAGAGCTCAAGGGAGGCCCTCTCCGCAGCGGTCTTTGGTCGCATGTGCGAGAACCTTGGAGTCGAGAGGATCATCACCTTGGACATCCACAGCAAGGAGATAGAGAACTGCTTCAGGACGCTTCATCTTGAGAACCTGCATGCTTCGTATCAGATTCTCGTCGAACTCAAGAAGATAATAGACATATCGGACCCCGACATAACCGTCGTATCGCCTGATACGGGAGCCGTTGCAAGGAACAAGTTCTATGCACAGGTCCTCCACAGGCCTCTTGCAATGCTCTACAAGGAGAGGGACTACTCCATTGTCACGACAGGTGCCAAGAACACGAACATCAAGAGCATAAGCCTTCTTGGCGACGTCACGAACAAGACCGTCATCATAGCGGACGACATGCTTGCATCCGGCGGCACCATGCTCATTGCCATGAAGACGCTGAGGAACATGGGGGCCAAGAAGATAATCTGCATCACCAGCCTTCCTTTCTTCAACGGCGGAGCGGTGGATGCCTTCGACAAAGCCCACGAGGAGGGTGTCTTCGACTACGTCATTGGCACGAACGCTGTATACCACGGTGACGACCTGCTCTCGAAGCAATGGTTCATCCAGACCGATACCTCTGAGCTGTTCGCCCGTGTAATAAGTCGCCTGCACCATGGCCGAGCCATAAGCCCACTTCTTGACAACAGGAAGATAGTGCAGAAGCTCGTTGACAACAGCCAGAACGCCGCCGTGAAGAAGCAAGGGGACGTTTCAAAGAACTGATGTAGGGTTCGGCCCTTCACAGCATAGAGAGGACTCATTATGGAAATATCTGCAAGGATAAGAGGATTTCAAGCATCTCCAATAAGAAGACTGTCCCCATACGCCATAGCCGCCAAGGAAAGGGGCGTCAAAGTCTACCATCTCAACATAGGGCAGCCTGATATAAAGACACCTCAGGAGGCCATAGATGCTGTTCACAGCTATCCGTATGGAATCATCTCTTACGGCGAAAGCGACGGCGACATGCCTTTGAGGAAAGGCCTTGTCGAATACTACAAGGGAATTGGAGTAGACATAGACGCCCAGGACATACTCATAACGACAGGGGGCTCTGAGGCTCTTCTCTTTGCGTTTATGACGCTTTGCGACCCAGGCGATGAGGTCATTGTGCCTGAGCCGTACTATACAAACGTGCATTCGTTTGCAGGTATGGCCAATGTTAAGATAGTGCCTGTCACCAGCGTGTTCGACAATGGCTTTGCACTCCCACCTTTGGATGTGATTGAGTCCAAGATCACGAAGAAGACCATGGCGGTTCTTCTTTGCAGTCCAAACAATCCAACGGGGCACGTCTATACTCCACAGGAGTTCGAGACAGTCCTTAGGATATGCGTCAAGCACGACCTTTTCCTCATTGTGGATGAGGTCTACCGTGAGTTCTGCTATGACGGAGAGGTGTTCACCAGCATTCTCAAGTACAAGGACTATGCGGACCGCGTGATATGCGTGGACAGCTTCTCCAAGCGCTTTTCCATGTGCGGCGCCAGAGTCGGTGCCCTTGTGAGCCGCAACAGGAACGTAATAACGGAGACATTGAAGCTGAGTCAGGCTAGGTTGTGTCCGCCGTCGGTTGAGCAGTACGCAGCCCTTGCTGCTTTGAGCGCCCCTCATGAGTACATGGCACAGGTCCATGATGAATATGAGAATAGGCGCGATTTCATAGTGGACGCCCTGCGCAGGATTCCCGGCGTCAAGTGCATAAAGCCAAAGGGCGCCTTCTATCTCATAGCCGAGCTTCCGGTTGAGGACGCCGAGGACTTTGCGATCTTCATGCTGCGGGATTTCTCCTACAACGGCGAGACCGTCATGCTGGCTCCAGCGGAGGGCTTCTACGAGACCGATGGTCTTGGCCGCAATCAGGTGAGAATCGCTTATGTCCTCAACACACAGGATCTTGAAAAGGCCTGTAAGTGCTTGGAGAAGGGGCTTGAAGCTTATAAGGAGAATCATAGATAAGCTAGACGTTTCCTATGGGACGCACGAGGCTTATGGGTCGCACGGTGCTTATGGGACGCACGGGACTCATGGGTCGTATGGGGCTTATGGGACGCACGGAGCTCATGGGTCGCACGGACAACGCACGGATTCGATTTGTTTCAGAGTTTGCCTAGGTCTGGTGAGGTGCTTTGCGCTGAAGAGGTGAGGAACTCGACGGAGAAGTTGACGTCTGACACCATGCTTCCAATCTCGAAGCGCAGGACTATCCGCTTGTGGTGGCGGTCAACCTTTATCACATTGCCGTCGAACCCCATGAGAGGGCCTTCGCATATATGGACTTTCTGGCCCTCCTTGAATACGACCTTCGAGCGCTTTATGTTGCCCCTGTGCATGTGTATCCACTTGGCGAATTCAAGGTCCTTGCCCTTGAGTGCGTATGAGCCGTCGTCATAGCGCAGGAGCCTTATCACGTTCTTGGTCTTGCGTACTTCATGGAACGGGAAATCCACCTCGTTCTGACCGTCCCAGAATATGAAGAGGTACCCTGCAAAGAGGGGCTTTGACACGACCTCATCCACACCGTGGCGTCTTTCCGTGTTCTCCTTTGATGGAAACCATACGCATGACTCCTGTCCAAGCTGTGCAAGAATCCTCTCCAAGGCGTCCTTGGTTTCGTTCTCCTTTGATGTTATGACGTTCACGCAAAAGTACATACACACCAAGTATGGTCCAATCGATGATGTTTTTCAACTTGAAAGTTGCCTTGATATGCGATACTACATAGTGATAGGAAATAGGTTGATAGGAGTTGGCGATGAACTGTTACCTTCCATGGAAACTCAACGACATGACCAGCATATCCGCCGAGAAGCTGCAGCGGAACATAAACCAGCAGGTGTCGTATCTTGAACTCTACAAAGGGGAGCTTGTGAAGGAAGCCTTCAGGTTCAACGTTGCAAGCATCCTGAAGTACACCTGCATACATAGAGACTCGTTTGGAAACGACCCTCTTTCACGAAAGGCCACCGACTGCCTCATAGTGTTCCTCCATGCAATGGCCGTGCAGCGCAACGCATTCTTCACTCCGTCTGATTCCGAGACTTCGATCCAAGCCAAGGGCTGCCGCAACCTGCATAGGCTCATGCTTGAAAACCTCAAGGCCACGATGCGCTACATAGACTACAGCGTCCTACTTGACAGGGCCAATGGCAAGACCGATGTCTCTGAGATGTTCAAAGCCAGGGACGAAATCTACTCCAAGGTGTTCCCTGACGAGGTCCTTCTTGATGTATGTGGCGATGAATCCATAAACGATGGCTTCTTTTCCATAATAGATGTTGAAAATTCATGTAAAGGCAACTTCATAGACTACGATGTCAAGAATATATGTAATCTTGATGATTCCCTGTGCGAGATGCTCTCTCTTCAAAGCTCCTCCCAGGATGGTTTTGGAGAGGATTCCCAGTATGGCGTGATTGGCGATATGGGCCAGTACCTTGGGACTCCGTTCATAAAGCATTCAGGACGCTTCTACAGCTTTGTCACCCGTTTCAGCCTTGAACGCATACATGCAAGGATTGCAGATCTTTATCCGGCAAAGGCCGTTGCAGAAGAAGACTCCTTCGATGAATGCATTGACGAGAATACTGAAGAGGAGGATGTCGAAGACGTCGCTGAAGACGACGATTCCAAGGACATCGTGTCTGAAGAAGAGGTCCTTGATACGTATGAGGATGAGTCCGATGAATACGATGAACCTCTTGAGGAGTTCTTCCCATTGGTGGCCTCTGACCAGGAGCAGCCTTCCATCGATGATGGAGAGGGTTGGGATTCCTCCAAAGAAGAGACTGGCGATGAGACACAGCAAGGGGAGTACACCGCACTTGTCGGCGATGATGCGTATTCCTACCTTGACGATGTGCTTCCTGAAGAGTTCGAGTCGGATCCCCTTTTGGATGAGCAGGATTCCCTCTATGAGGAGGATGACGACGGCGATGATTCGGACGATGAATCGGTAGTCGAAGACGAAATTCCTCAGGATCAGGACGATCCATACAGCGAGAAGTCCCTGTTCGATGTCTGCGATGAGGATGGACCAGAGGTCTCTGATGAACAAAGCGATGCTCCAGATGGCGAAGACTGCACTGAAAACGACGAGACGTCTGAAGAAGAGTCCATCGTTGAAGACGAATTAGAGGAAGAGCCTATAATTGAAGACGAAGGCGATACCATAGAGGAGACTGTCGTCGAAGAAGAACCGAGTGAAGACACTGAGCCAGTGCAGGAGGGCCCTGTCGAAGAAGCCGTTGCACCTGGGCCTGTAGAGCCTGTGTCTACGGAATCTGAGGTGGATGAATCCAAAGCGGAACCGGCTTCCCTCCCAGAGCCTGAAGTTGAGGCTGCTGCAGAGCCTGCCCATGAAGCTTCCATCCTTGGTCAGGTTCTGAGGTCGTTTGCAAAGTCCAATCCTGTCGTGCAGTATGTGGAGCAGTGCTCTGAAGAGCAAAGGGACGAACTTGCAGGCGTGATGGAGAAGGCCCTTGCGGCATGTCGTGAAGACGGCAAGGACAAGATGTTCGCGATTCCGGATACAACGATATCGGTCTGCATATTCCGCACGACCAGAGACCCAATGCTGGAGATCCAAAGGAGGGAGAACGTTGGGGCCCTCATGTTCGCAGGTGGTCATGACACGTGGAATTCCCTTGAGCTGTACGTGAATGAGTTGGGTTCCCTTGTGAAGTGCGAATACAGGAAGGTCACTAGGTTCAGCTTCTCGGATTGGGAGTGGAAGATCGTGGAGAAGCTTGGCCAAAGAATTCTTGACAGGAGGGGTAGGTGAAGTACAAGGCTGTTTTCTTCGATTTCGATGGAACCCTCATGGACACGTCCATTGGCATCTTCGCAGGAGGCCGCTATGCCATGGAGAAGCTTGGCCTGCCGATAGATGAGGATCATACGGTGTGGAGATCGTTCATTGGCCCTCCAATTGGTGACTGCTTCAGGATCACCTTTGGCGTGAAGGACGATGCCTTGATCGATGAACTTGTGAAGCAGTATAGGATCTACTACGAGGCCGAGGGACGTTTCAAGGCTGTATTCTATCCTGGTATAGTGGAGGTCCTCAAGGCTTTGAAGGCAAGAGGCTATAAGTTGGCCGTAGCTTCCATGAAGAACGAAGACCTTGTCGTAGAGATGTGCGAGCACTTTGGGATTGCAGACCTCTTCGATGAGATGCTTGGTCTTGACCTTGCAGGAGAGGCCACCAAGGAGAGCCTTCTAAGGAAGGGCTTCGAAAGGCTTGGCCTTGAGCCTGGCGAGTGCGTGCTTGTGGGGGACACCCCAATTGACAGCGACGGCGCCAAGGCTGCAGGATGCGATTGCATAAAGGTCGATTGGGGTTTTGGATTCACAAAGGGACAGCCTGGAACGATAGACAGCGCCCAAAGGATATTGGATCTAGTCTAACGTCTCGAAGATTCCCTTTTCCTTGTTCTTCCTTACGTTGTCGTAGTCGAAGATGCGCCCGCTCATGCATATATACACTCCAGGCCCTTTGAGCTGGACGGCTGTTATGGCGCAGCCCAGGTTGAATACGGAGTCCGAGCTTTCAAGGGCGTATGGAACCATTGCACCTGTGAGCACTATGGTTTTCCCTGAGTCGCACCCAAGCTGCTTTGCTATGACCTTTGCCGTCTCCACCATTGTATCGGTTCCGTGGATCACCACTATCATGTGCTCCTGGCTTCTCTCGCAGGACTGGGCTATCTTGAGCCTGTGTTCGTCGTTCATGTACAGGCTGTCTATCGCAAGGCAGTTCTCCACATTCGTCTTTATTGTGCATCTGGACTGCTCCAGGATCCGCGGAAGGTGTGAGTCCTTGAATGTCAGCTCTCCGCGTATCTCGTCATAGAGCTTGTCGAACGTACCGCCTGTTGTGATTATCCTTATCTCATTGTCCTTGTTGTTGCCGTCTTCCATGATGGTTCTCCTCTTTAGGTTATGTCCTCAGAGACATCGGTCTTTGTCGTGGTCGTGCTTTCCATGTGCCAGCCCAGTGCGCGGTATAGGTCGTCTTTGCGTTTGGCTATCTTTGAGCACGTGAATTTGACTTCGTCGTCGCCCATGTAGATTATGAGGCCTTTGCGTGCGGGAAGGACCTTTCCAAAGCCAAGCGATGTGATCTCGCTTGTGGGAATGGCCCAGACTTCCTTGCATGGGGCTTCCTTTCGCTGTTTGCCGTCTGTGCGTTGGAGGAGCTTGACTGTGCCGTCTACGATGCAGAGCCTTCCTCTTGTGAGGTCTGCGGATGGGTCGGTGGGGATCTTCCCTGCAAAGATGTCGAAGTCTGGCTCTTTGCCTATGACCTTGTCTGCGTCCTTGCGGCTTACCCAGAACATTGCAAACCAGTAGAGCACCACAAGTCCCACCATTACGGCGAACATTGGAATGAGCACCGGGCGGGACATATAGACGCTTGGAAGGAACACCACTGCGGCGAAATCCAGGATTATCAGTATTTTCACAATCGTTTTCATGCTTTGAATAATAGCCTTTTGGATGCGGAAAAGAAAGGGTGAAAAAGAACTTTCAAATCCTTCACGCATCTTGGAAATCCATGTCCGATTTGCACCCTGAAAAAATTTTGAAGTTTTTTTCAAAAAGTGAGAATGGAAACCACAGGTTTTTTGGATTAAGTATTGTGGAGGTGCAAAATGAAGAGAAATACCATAATCATTGTTGCATTTGTTTTGGTGGCTTTGTTGGCTTCATGTTCGGACAATCCTGGAACGACGACCATGAGGCTCATACTTGCTACAGGTTCGGAATCCAGCAGCAGGACGCTTTCTCCAAGCGACAGCTCCCTGTTGGATGTTAGCAAATACACCATCACAGGTACCGGCCCAAACGGAAAGACCTTCACAAAGAGCTCGGACAGTGATTCGGTGACGATAGAGGGTCTGACGATAGGGGATTGGACCGTGACCGCCAAGGGCCTTAACAGCGCCAACACTGAAATAGTGTCAGGTTCCCTGACCTTTAGGCTCACCGCCACGCCTACTCCTCAGACGATTGTGTTGGACACGCTCATTGGTACGGGAAACTTCAGGTTCAGCATAGACTGGTCTCTGTGCGATGTCGCCAACCCTGAGGTCGAGGCCTACCTGACTGGTCCTGACATGAAATCAAAGGAGGTCCCTTTGGCGGTCACAGTCAACCCCACGACGAAGACTGCCGTCATGTCTGAAAGCCTTGCTTCAGGTTCGTACCTTTTGAGGGTCCTTCTCTTTGATGGAAACACTCAAGTGTCAGGCCTTGTCGAGGCTGTACGGATCTCCAATGGTACGAGTACGGAGGGCAGCCATGTGTTTCATTTCAACGAACTGGGTCCAAACACGCTAATGTACATAAAGGATGCGACAGGTGTGCCCATCAAGGGGTCCCTCTCCGTTGCAGATGCTCCAAACGAGTTCGTGTCTGAGACCGAGTACACATGCATCTTTGCGTTTGGTTCGCCTGAGACGGTCAATTCTGACGGCCTTACGATTGACTGGTACTACGACGGGATGTTCGTGCAGTCCAGCTCTTTGGACAATACCGGAAGCTCTCTTGCGTTCACTCCAACCGTGGGCCTTCACCGCATAGACGCCGTGGTCTACAACAGGAAGCTTGGAAGCACAGGCTCCGCATCCTATTCGTTCACGACGGTTCCAAATGGTGCAAACGGCGAGCTTTCCCTTTTGTCCGATGACGCTGCGTCTTCCATGACGGTGGATTCGTCTTCAATGGTTGCCGCTTTGAGCGGCGACAGGTTCGTGGTCGTGTCGCCTTCTGCCGGTGAGATATACCTGTGCACTGTCTCATCTGGAGCGTTGAATGCTGTGAAGAAGTACGGCTTGTCCAATTTCGAGTGGATAAGCGACACCAAGCACGTGTTCTCAGATCCTACGATGGACTATGTGGTGTTCACTGACGACTATCAGGGAAAGGAAAGCATTTCGATCCTGCATTTCGACTCGACATCGAATACGTTGTCCAATGCCCTTAGGATGGTCGAATGGGCCCACGAGGAATATGGCATTGAGTTCGCCGACTTGTCCGCTGCCGCATTCTCTTCTTCCATGAACATGATCTTCGTGGCAGATGCCGGAAACGAGTTCGCCTATACATTTGATGCGAGCGGCGGCTCGGCCTCCCTTATGGCATTCTGCGACAAGATGGGTGCGGCCTACCACAGCGTGTGCGACATGGATGTCTCTCCAAGTGGTTCGTATATCGTCTACTGCGCAGAAAGCTCGACGAACTTCGTTTCCACCACCATCACGGAAAGCGGAGGCTTCGTAAAGGGTGCTTTGTCTTCAACGGATTCGTTTGGGACGCAGCACATCCGCTATGCGAACCCTCAGCTCGTTGTGAAGGCTGGAACGGGAGGGCTTTCAACCTACAAGGTCGTTGCAGGTGGTGCGTACACAAAGCACAAGACTTTGGACATCCCTGTCTTGGACCTTGAGGCCGATGGCGGCAACTACATCTATGCCGTTACTTCCGGCAACAGAATCGTGAGCTTTGAGGCCAATGGCTATGAATTGACGCAGATAGGCTATGTGACACTTGCCGCAAAGCCTGTGTCAATAGCTTTGACCAGTGGATATTTCGCTGCTGTCACAGATTCAGGTACCATAGCCCTCTTTGGAATCATTGAAAAGTGATTGATGGTGCTAAGTGATTGCCTATGAAAAGGGTTGCTGCGTGTTTTTTGTTGGTGTTTGTGATTGTTGGGGTGCTGTTCTGTGTTGAGCCGTGTTCCAACAACCTTGGTTTTGCCTTTGATTGCGCTGCCGTGCAGGACCTTTTCCTCTCGAAGGGAAGCTTTCAACTTTCAGGGGATTTCAGGGTCTTTGCATTCGACGGCTTTGAGCTGAGGCTTCCTGTTGGATTCTCCTTCAACTATGGTTCTGGTGGTGTTGAGACCGGCGGTGCGTCTGGTAGCGTGACCATGTTCGAATTTGGCGCCATGCTTGTCTACTATCCTTGGGAGAAGGGTCCTTTCATGGGTTTGTCCCTCTTCCAGGTTGGACTTACGGGCGACAACGAGCTGTTAGAGAACTTGATCAACCTGAACGAGGTCGTGTTTGGTTGGACGTTCGACTTAGGACATGGTTTGCTTATTGAGCCATCTATATGCATCCGCGATCCATCAGGAACCTTCTTGGAGGAGTATTCCAAAATCAAAGGTGTGTTTCCATGCTATGGGACATTCAGGTTCAGATTGTCCTTTGGCTGGTTGTTTATGGAGGTATAGAAATGAATTCTTTTAATGTGAAGACAAGAAGACTGTTGAACCAGAGCGTTGCTTTGCTGCTGCTTGTAGCCATGGTGTCGTGCAATGCCGCCTATATCCCTTCGTTCAAGGCGTCCATAACGGATTCCCAGATGAAGCCTGCAGTCGCCAAGGTCATAGATGCCCAGATGGACTATATCAAGGATTACTTGGACGAGGACGTGCGGGCTGGCATTGACGGTGCTTCTTCCAAGGGCAGGCCTCTTTCTGGAGCCGATATCGTTGAGCTCACAATGGAGGAGAAGGGTGGAAAGGACTATTTGGACTTCTGCTATGCAGTTGACCTCTCACAGACAAGCCTTGATGTGGATCCAATAATGGACACCGCACAGAGCGTCCTTTCCACGGAGGAGTACAGCCGGTTGAAGGTTCAGGCCCAGGAGCTTGAGACTTCAATGAATGCAAAGGGCCTTGAGTTTGCAAAAGGTCTTCCTCTGAATCAGCAGGAAGCCTTCTACAAGGATCTGAAGACCCTTGTGACTCGTGCTGTGGTTCTGCTTGTTGCAGGAATCGTGTATGCAGCCGTCCCCAATTTGGTTTTCTGGGGGAAGATAAGCGCGGCCGCTGCCATTGCCGTAGGCGCAGGGCTTGTGGCTATCTCAGTCATGTCTCTGTACGAGTACTACGAGTATGGAACAGGCGAGGGAGTTGACTTTGAGACATGGTTCAAAGACCTCATAAAGATCCCTCAGGCCGATTTCGCTTTGACGACCACCGTCACAGCTATGGCCGAGGCTCTTGGGATGGGCCCGGTGGTTACAGGCATAATATTATGCGTCTTCGCTATCTACAACATAGTTGGGATGGTCCGCACCATGCTAAAGACGTACAACTTCGATGCTTGATCTGCTTTGCTGCGGGCGGGGGTTTCTCCCGCCCGTGGCTGCTTGTGGGCGTGATTAGCGGATGAGAGCTTTTGTGTTGTTTAATAAAGCTCAACGAAAAAAGGTTTTATGCAAAAAAAGTTTAATAAAAAAAGAAAAAACAAGTTTTTATAGAAAATGGAACGACTTGGGCTCTTCCGAGTTTTTGTTG
>MSGT01000032.1 GCA_001940825.1 Sphaerochaeta sp. Phil3 | reverse complement strand
ACCAACAAAAACTCGGAAGAGCCGTTTTTGTGGGAATAAAAACAAAAATGGTACCCCAAAATCCCAAAAATCACTTCAAAAAGCACATTTCGAAGTGAAAATCACAAGTACAACTCTTCACCATTTATCAAATCGAACGTTGAAGAATCAAAATCAAAACCCGAAGAGCTCACAAATCCAACTCTCGCAAATTCAATTCCTTTGACAAATGAAATCTGAGAAGCCTCCTTTTCACAATCTTTCAGCGACATAGGAGACGAAAGAAATTTGCATTCATATACATTGTATCCAGACAATGTCTTTAGAACGCAATCGAACTGACCATTCGTCTTGGTTTCCTTGCCATCGTACCAGAAAGACCCAATATCGAGAACTCCTTTAAGAGTTCCTTCCTTCACACATCTTGAAAAGAACTGGTTGACAATTCTTTCGAATCTAAAGCTCACAAATGTAGTCAAACTATCCTTGATATACATCTCATAGAATCCATGACTGCCCAATCTAGCAATAAGGCTGTCATTGCCCCAGATATATGTAAAGTAGAAACGCATGAGGTTGTCCGACAATTCATAGAATTGTTTCTTCTTATCATGGCTTTTGTTTATTGGGAAATTCTTTTCCAACGTTTCCATGGAAACCAAAGACTTAAGTTGCTTATCAAGCAAACCATTGTCAACTCCACCCAAACCCTTTGCAATGTCTGAATATCTCTTCTTTCCATTGCCTACTATCATCAGGATTCTAGTATCAAAACCTTTCTGCACTTCTTTCAACATTACGCTCTCGATGTGAGTCCTGAGAATGCTGTTAGGTTCAAGAAGAAGCTTCTCGACATTTGATTCTATGGATTCATCAACCTCTAGGTTTTCCAAGACGAAAGGAGACCCCCCAAAAACGGAATACAACTCAATCCTTTTTCTAATTGGAACACTTGGATAGAACAACGAAGAGTCCTTGTAGTCAAATTCTTCCAAGCCAATCACAGAGCTGAAACGTCCAAACAAAGGATTTGATTCCAAAAGGAGCTCCTTCATCACGGATATGTACGAACCACATAAAACGAGCTTTACATTCGTTGGCAATGCATCAATAACAACTTGCATGAAGGAGTCCACTTCATCTCCGCTTTTCGACTGTCTGAAGTACTGATACTCATCTATGGAAATAAGAATGTTTTTGTTTTGCATTCTTACAAAATCAAACAGATCGAATATCGTTGCAAATCCAATTACAGGGCAACCCAATCCAAGACAAATGCTTCTTGCCAGCAAATTCAAATTCCCTTCATATGAACTTTTCACACAGGTATGACAAACGACCACACCGTCAAATGCTTTTGAAGCCTCCAGAATAAGGGTAGTCTTTCCAATCCTTCTTTTCCCATATACCAAAACAGCTGTACGTTTGTCTTGAGAAAACTGTTTCTTCAGAATTGCAATTTCCTTCTCCCTACCTCTAAACAAAACAAGCTCCTTAATTTTACTGAAAAATTTTTCAGTGAATTTTTATTCAGTATAACATCAAACCTTTCCATTCGTCAACGAAAAGGCTATCATCAACCCAAAATCATAGAGGAACGAGGAACATGAAGAAAATCACATTCTACGGCCCCACCCCAAGCGAAAGGACAGCAGAAGAGCCAAAGACAATCCGCACTGGAACGCGTGCAATCATAGAAAAGGATGGAACGATACTGTTCTCATACCTGGGGAAACGGCACCAATACCTCCTGCCTGGTGGAGGCATGAAAAAAGGTGAAACGCCAAAGACGAACGCCATACGGGAGGTCCAGGAGGAATGCGGACTCATAATCGAACCGCAGGAACCTTTCCTAGTGATAGACGAGCACTACGGAAACTTCATGTATAGGGACTACTACTGCAAGGCAGCCATAACAGGCACAACAAACACAAACTATGACGAAGGCGAAACCAATCTTGGACTTGAACCCAGATGGCTTGATATGGAAACGATCCTAAAAGAACTCACCACGTTTGAAATCACACCGGTTGACCTCGTTGGAGCGCAGAACCACAGGCTCCTTGTAACATACAACAGCCACTACAGGGAATCGCTTGCAATCTCCCTTCTATACGACAAAACGATACCTGCAATTCCCAAGAACATAAACAAGACGCTTGCGAAAGTTGAATATACGGAAGACTAATTCCGATATCTCCATTGTACAACAAACGCAACGGATGAAGACATAAGATAATAGTTTCGAAGCCTTTCATCCTTAAACGCCTTGAATACATCTGGAAGGTTGTTCTTTGCAACAATTAGAGGAGTCGATAAATTACAAACAAATCCAAAACACATGGAATCACAAAGGAAGCAACATCCAACTCTAACAAACAAAGGAGATGACAACGGAGTTCCAGAAGAAACACCGCCACAGGAAACTGAAACAGCACCATTGTTCACAACAAACGAATACTCACTTCCAAGTGCAATCAATGTTCTAAAACGCCATAAATCAAAGGCAAAACCTACAGCGGTCCTAACCCTTGAAGAAGGAGCCGATAAGCCTTTTGTCGAAGCTGATACATTGGCATACAGGAAAGAGTACTTCATTCCCAAATCAACTCCGTAGTTGGCACCGGCATCGTAGCCAAATTTGAAACCATTCGCGTCATATTCAAACAACGGCCCGCCAAATAGCTCCACATCAGAGGCGAAGCCTACAGCCATCAATGCAATCACAACCAATACAAGCAAGACTTTTTTCATATACATTTCAAGACAAGCAAATCAATAACAGCTTGTATCTATTCTTTCGAATCTCTTCACATCAGACTTTTTACCATCAATGTCAACAGTTCGTATATAGTAATGCACATCATCATATTTGGAAGGAAGTCCGTCTATTATACTAAGCTCATTGCCCCAATATATGAGTTTGGCATCCTCATCGAACACATCCTTTTCGCTTCTGAACACCTCAACAAAGCTTATCCCGGAGTAATTGGCCTGGGTATGCACAAGAATATGACAAAAGCCAGTTCTTGTAGTCATTGCATAATCAAAACAGTCGAAAGGAGCGGCATCATCTATGTCGGTAACAGCCTGTTCTGAATACAGATACACGCTGGGATCATACTCATCGACAAAGACTCGGAATGGAAACGGATTCTCCTTTGCAAATGCAGCATAGTAGTTTCCATCATCAGTCTTATAGAATTCAATCAAATCCTTTGTATCGATTGAAATCACAATTTCAGGAACAACCATATTCTTCAGATTAAGCGTTTCCATAGGGAATATCGCTCCAGATTGGTTTCCTCTAGAGGTCTCTGCGCCATATTTCCAGAACCCATCCTCTCCCAATGGGTTTATAAGATGGACTTCTTCAGCAGAATCAGAAAACGTAATGTATGCGAGCATACCACCAAGGTTGAATGGAAGAAGGTCGTAAAAAGAAAACCATACACAGTCATCGGGATATTCTATTCCAAAAGGAAGAGGGCCTACGGTGTTTACGATACTATTCTCATCAACGCCAGAAGGAAGACTATCCTTGCGAACTCCAATGATACTGCCAGCCCACATTCCATTCGTACCTTCGTTTCCACCAGGACGAATCATCAAGGACAATCCGTGCCAATTCTTTTTCAAAAGACTTATCGGAAGGGAAAAAGTTGCTATACCCTTGGACTAAGCATATTGTAACGCTTTGGAACAATATAACCGGAGTCAAAACATGTTACAGAAATCAGTTCGAAAGACTCTTTTGCTCCTTTTGTAACATCTTCCTTGTCGATTGGATTAAAAAGCCTGATTCTATCGATATCCAATATGTACGTCGATGGAGTGACGACAAATTCCGGAGTTCCTTTCACCTCATCCTTCAACAATTCACTATCAACATTGTATTCCAACGTATTGTAAATCGCTTTAGCAGAAAACTGCGTTTGTGATGCGGAAACTTTTAAATCCGCAAAGTCACTTCCAAAACAAGATGAAAGTAGAACCAAAGGCAACAACACCAAGACTGTCAAGAAAAAACGAAAATACAACTTTTTCATGCGCAAATTATAAACACATAAAAAAATGGCTTCAACATCAATTTTATTCTGAACGAAACAATACAAAACCGAACATTTGAACAAGAGAAAACATTTTGAGTGAACGCCTTAAAGATTCATCTCAGAACATAGACCTTTCCATCACCCCGACCGACTGCCTCTATCAAACCCATATCACGCATTCGCTTGGCAATAGTGAAGGCTCTGGTCTTCTTAAGCCCCAACAGTGTCTCTATCTCCAGATCGGTTATCCGCCCCTTCTCTTTTATGAAGTCAACGATCCGTTGCATTTGGCCTGTCGTATAGGGTGCCGGCCGCTCTGACGCGAATGAACCATGACCAACCATGGAACCATCATAAACCAAACTCGAAGCTACATTCATATTAGGAAGAACAATCTTGAACGTATTTGGGGTAACCTCAATGCGTGGCTGCAAAGGGCACTCTGAATAAAGTCCAAAAATTCTTCTAATGCCTGTACCATAGCTCTCAATTAGACGAAGCCTATGGAAAACCTCCGCAAGAGCCTTGTTCCGCGGCTGGGAAATCCCAGAACGAATATCATCAGGAGAAAGCCCAGGCAGAAGACCTCCAAGAGAAATGAATTCAATCTCTTTTTCGTTCACATTGACAATGATGCTTCCGCTGAACGAATAATCCCTGTGGACAAGAGCATTCAGCAAGGCCTCCCTCAGTGCAGCCTCAGGATAGTCCTGTTTTTCCACACGCTCCAATCCTTTGATCTCAGATACAGTTCTGTTGCAGAGCATCAGATAATCGAATGCACTCTCAAGCTGTTCGAAAACAGAGCCACCGAACTCCTTGTTGTCTTTGAATATTGTCTTGGCATCATCTCCAAACACCGCAACCTTCACCGTATGCAAGCATTGGTCAGACAGGATGAGACCAAGGTTAGTATACAAACCATTTCTTACAATCCCCAAAGTCCTGTATTTGTCTAAGCCAAAAGCCACTCCGTACTTGGCGAAAGTCTTCTCAGCCGAATCGAATACCAAATCCTGGTTCATCGAACGCATTTCCTCGAAAACATCACCATCGCTATCCTTTATCATTCTCCTGATCTGGTCAGGAGAAGCTGGTGCGCTTGAAGAACCTTGTCTTACATATACACCACTGGGCTTCAAGCCTTTCGCTTTTAGATAATACGGCTTATTGGAACCCTCGCTCACAGCTATGCGAACGACCTTGTTCTCCTGAAGCGTAAAACGAACGACCGTGGTGACATCTGGCATTATCGCATCCCGAATGCCATTGGTGATACGGGTGTATTCTTCATCTACATTGTCCAGCCCAACAACGTTGCCTTCATCATCTATGCCAACATAGATTACACCACCATTGGTATTGGCAAAGGCTATGACCTCTTTGTACAAATCCCCTGTAATGCAGGATTTGAATTCAATTTCCTCTGTCTCGAAGTCCATACAGCCACCGCCTCCAACGTTTTCATTCACAATCATACAGTGAAAATTCGCAAAATTCAACATAAAAACGAATTTAGCGAATATTCACCATGCTACAAGTGGCATGAGCATGAAATCAAACCCTATTCACAATCCCCTCATATTCCTCGCAGATCTTCCTGTAGCCCTCAAGGTTTCCAACATCGAACCTGCGACCTGGCATCTCCATTGCATGCACAGGCACAACGGAGGAAAGCCAAGCAATGTAGGAACCAGGGGCATCGGTCCCGCAACCCGCCGCAATGCCGTCCTTGACACGAGCAGAATCCTCGCGTGTGTAGTAGTAGAATGGAGGACAGCACCAGTGCGACTTTGGACAGGCAGGCTTCTCCTCCATAGACAGCACCAAATCGTCTTCCCCAAGCTCCACGACACCGCACTTATGAAGGCGCTTCCCGTCAGCCTCATAGTATCGCATGATACACGAAGACCCCTTCTCCAACGCATACCGCATGAAACCGCACAGGCTGAAATCAAGCACGTTGTCGCCTGCAATCACAAGCAAATCATCGTCAAGACCAAGGGAATCGATGGCAAACTGGATATCCTTGACCGCACCCAGACGGGTCTCGTTGGAAGAGGTCCCGTCATCAACAACCGAAACCTTGAAACGACACTTCGCCGCCCAATCCTCAAAAAAACCGATGAATCTGTGGTTCGAGACGACGATGTACTCATCCACAAGGCCAGATGAATCGATATCATCCAAAAGCCAATCAAGGATGGTCTTCCCCTTTATATCCAAAAGCGGCTTAGGAAAATTCTCCGTCAACGGATACAACCTCGTGGCATAGCCTGCGGCAAGAACCAAACACTTCATGAAAACTCCACCTCCAAAACGAATAGACAGTCAAAACCAATCAAAACTGAAAGACGCAAGGACGAGTATAGCATACTTTGCAGAGAACTTTCAAAGCAAAAAGCAACTTGAAGTGGAACACTTTTCAACAAACGCACTGCAAACACACCAACCATTGACATCCACAACCCAAAATGGTATTCATACCAAGGTAGCAAAGCCAACCAATGCAACTAAAAATTGCATTACAGGAAAAAACAAGGGGTGTAAAAGGGAACCAAAGAAATGAAAAGACTATCCATAGACGAACTCGTCCTCACAATACAAACGAAAAGAAAGGCACTTGGCCTGACACAGGCCAGTCTTGCAAAAGCAACAGGCATAAACCGCGTCATGATAGGACGCATTGAAAACAAGGAATATGTTCCATCCATCGCACAGCTGGAAAGGCTTGGCGAGGCGCTGGGCTTTGAACCAACGGATCTGTTCAAGGAAGAACAAACGAAAACCGCAATCACCCCAAAAGCACCAGAGCCCCCTGCCAAACGCCTAAACATAGCCATAGCAGGAACGGGATACGTAGGTCTTTCCATTGCAACGCTGCTCTCGCAGCATAACCATGTGGTTGCAGTGGATGTCATACAGGACAAGGTGGACAAGATAAACAGGCGCATCTCTCCAATCCAGGACGACTACATAGAAGAATACCTTAAGACCAAAGACCTTGACCTTTGTGCAACACTTGATGGAGAGACGGCATATAGAAATGCGGACATAGTAGTCATAGCTGCGCCAACGAACTACGACACGAAAAGGAACTTCTTCGACTGCTCGGCGGTGGAGAACGTGGTGGAGCTTGTGACCAAAGTCAACCAAAACGCCACAATAGTCATAAAATCCACGGTTCCAGTGGGCTACACGGCAGCTCTAATGAAGAAGTTCCACGACAGACACGCAAACAATACCTTCCTCTTCAGCCCCGAGTTCCTAAGGGAATCAAAAGCCCTCTACGACAACCTGTATCCAAGCCGCATCATAGTGGGAGCAAAGACGACAAGCCAAAAGTCAATGGAAAAAGCAAAGGAGTTTGCAAGCCTGCTGCAACAGGGAGCCATAAAGACGGACATTCCAACACTCATAATGGGTTCAACTGAGGCCGAGGCCGTCAAGCTCTTTGCAAACACGTACCTGGCGCTCAGGGTATCATACTTCAACGAACTTGACACATACGCAGAGACAAAAGGCCTCAACACGAAGGAGATCATAGACGGAGTGTGTCTGGATCCAAGGATAGGACCGCACTACAACAACCCCTCTTTTGGATATGGTGGATACTGCCTTCCAAAGGACACGAAGCAGCTTCTCGCAAACTTCGACAACGTTCCGCAGAACATGATAACGGCAATCGTGGAAAGCAACCGCACACGAAAGGACTTCATAGCGGACCAGGTGCTACAGATGGCAGGCTACTACGACTACTCAAAACAAGGGGACTACTCCAACAAACACGAAAAGGACTGCGTCATAGGGGTCTACCGGCTCACAATGAAATCCAATTCCGACAACTTCAGGCAATCCTCCATCCAAGGAGTCATGAAACGCATAAAAGCCAAAGGCGCCACAGTCATAATCTACGAGCCAACGCTCAAGGACGGGGACACCTTCTTTGGCTCCAAGGTGGTCAACGACCTTGAAGAGTTCAAAAGGACAAGCCAGGTCATCATAGCCAACAGGTTCAACGAATGTCTCAAAGACGTAGAGGACAAGGTCTTCACAAGAGATCTCTTCCAAAGGGACTGACGCCAACAAGGACGCAAAACGTGAGCACAAAACGAATGCAGAACATAGCAAAAAAGGAAGCAACGAACATGGAAAAAAGAACCATACTTATCACAGGAGCCGCAGGCTTCATAGGGGCCAACCTAGCAAAGGAAATCATCAAGACGACGAACGACAAGGTCATCGGCCTAGACAATATGAACGACTACTACGATGTGTCGCTAAAGGAATACAGGCTGCGTGAAATCGAGGCCCTGGGTGGTGATTTCACGTTCGTAAAGGGCAGCATTGCGGACAAGGGACTCGTTGAGGACTTGTTCGAGAAGTACAAATTCGATGTGGTCGTGAACCTTGCAGCCCAAGCCGGTGTGAGGTACTCCATCACAAACCCAAGTGTCTACATAGAGTCCAACATCATTGGCTTCTACAACATCCTTGAAGCGTGCAGGCACCACCCCGTGGAGCATCTCGTGTACGCATCCTCTTCAAGCGTCTACGGCTCAAATAAGAAAGTCCCCTACTCCACGGACGACAAGGTTGACAACCCAGTATCTCTTTACGCTGCAACTAAAAAGAGCAACGAGCTTTTAGCCCACGCATACTCCAAGCTCTACGACATACCCTCCACGGGACTTAGGTTCTTCACCGTCTACGGCCCCGCAGGACGACCTGACATGGCATATTTTTCGTTCACCAACAAGCTCATCAAAGGCAACACGATAGAGATTTTCAACTACGGCAACTGCAAACGCGACTTCACATACGTGGACGACATCGTCAAAGGCATCACCCTTGTAATGGCCAAAGCCCCACAGAAGAAAACCGGCGACGACGGCCTCCCGATCCCACCCTACAAGGTCTACAACATTGGCAACAACCACCCCGAAAACCTACTCGATTTCGTTCAGATCCTTTCCGAAGAGCTCGTGGCTGCGGGCGTGCTTCCCCAGGACTACGACTTCGAAGCCCACAAGAAGCTAGTCCCAATGCAAAGCGGCGACGTTCCCATCACCTATGCCGATGTCTCTGAGCTCGAGCACGACTTTGGCTTCAAGCCCTCCACCTCATTGCGAGACGGCCTTAGAGCCTTTGCCCAGTGGTACAAGAGGTTCTATAAGGTGTGATAGCGGATCTGCTGGTTTCTACCACGAACGATTTCGCAATGGCATGATATCGAGCACTGGACGCAAGTACTGGACAAACCCTGTAATCCGAGTAAAACAAAGCATACCTTCGATTTATCGGAGACAAGGAAATGGAAAGCTCAATTCTAAAAGCATCGGAGCATTACCCCGTCGTCATTGTCTGCGGCCAAAGGCAAACAAGAAGGTCAACCATGCTCAAGCACCTTCCCGAGCCCGATAGGGTATATGTATCATGTGACAGACTTGAAACAAAAAGATTGGCGGAAAACGATCCCGCCCTTTTCTTCGAAACATATGGACACAAACTCCTTATAGGCGAATTCCAAAGAGTGCCGTCAATCCTGATTGCGACAATGCAGAATACAGCGGCGAAAACCCCAACGGGATGTTATGGCTTACAGGAAGCCAAAAGCTCGTGATGATGAAAAACCCTTCTCTCCAGATATCGAGACCCTGAATAAACGAGAACATGAAAACAAGACGCTCCTTGCTGCAAACACAGCGCAGGAGCTGAAATACGAATCCATCTCAAAGGATGTTGGAGTCTCGGCACCAACGGTAAAACAATGGGTTGCAATACTTGAACGCTCAGGAATAATCTTCATACTCAAACCTTTCGGATCCAGACAGGAACTTTTCCGTCCCTGGCAAGTTTGGCTGTCGAACAATGCCAGGTCTTGTACTCTGCATGGCAGACGAACTCTTTTCCCTGAAGCGCAACACCTGGCTTTGCCCAATAACGCTTATCTGATATGACAACAGCGGGCAAATAGAAAAAGTTCTCCACGGAAGTTTCGGAGATTGGAAGATGTAAACCAAAAGAGAAAAGGTCGTCTTATGGTCCCTCATGAAGAGGCACACCGCTGCGCTTGTATGCGAGGCCTTCGGAAAGGCCTTCTGGCGCAGAGGCGCCCCAAGAGGGCTCACGTTTCACTCGGACAGGGGCAGCGAGTACTCATCCAGTGAATTCAGAAGGCTTCTGGATTCATGTTCGGTTGCGCAGTCGTTCTCGGCACCGGGATGCCCATACGACAACTCCGTGTGCGAAAGCTTCTTCAAATACCTCAGGAAGGAGGAGACCGGCAGATACCGATACAGGACGTTCGGGCAGTTCAGGGTCTCGATACTCGGCTACATCGACGACTACTACAATTCGAGGAGACTCCATTCATCGATCGGATACATGACCCCGAACGAGACGGATGCCTTCTTCTACATGAAAGGATGATTCTCCTTCCTTTTATGTGGCCACTTTATTGACTGAAGTCCAAGTGGATGTTCACAGACCTCCTGCCTGTAGCTTGGACGGGAACGGCCGCACCAATGCCTGCAGTTCGAACAGGTCTTCTTGGCGCAGTGCGCCCTGTCGCATTCCTCGAACCTCGGGCAGCCCGATCTCAGTCCACAGTCGTTGAACCTTCGGTTGAAGACTCCTTGTTTCTTCTCGATTCAATTGTTCTGTACCTCCCGTGAAATGGTTGACCTGTTTTTGCCAACAGTCCTTCCTATCCCGGCAAAGCTGAATCCATTGTTCAACATACCCTCGATCCTGATTCGATCACTTATCGTCAAATGCAATTTGCTCATTCTGTTTTCTCCTTTCGAAGCCACAGTCCGAGTCTTGTAAATCCATTGTAATGCTTGTTGCAACTTCATTGTAAGGAAAAATGCAACTTCACCTTGGACGGCTTTCCGTTGCATTTACTTTTTCAATTGGCATATAGTTGGATAATTGTTAAATTAGTTTAAAAAGCTCTGATTGCACGCACATTTATACACCATTCGGGACAACGAGGACTAACGTTCGAATGACCAAATAAGAAAGAATAGGAATATGAGTAGTTAATGCTACTGCTACACTCGCTTGAAGACCAGTAGGATTCTTCGGCAAATCCGCCCAATCCATTCTTGACAAGGCTAGTGTATAACACTTCAAGCTCAGATATACTAGGGAGAAACCAGTCATCATAACCGCCATACGTGTAATCATCACAGAGCTTTGCAGCATAATCGGTTGTTGTCCTATTACCACCATCCAAGATATATGCGGTTTCCCCCATAGAATTCACCAATAGCTCAGTATTCCTCTTGCCTGTGCCAACTCCAGTTCTAGTACAGCTTGTTGGATCGTATTTTGTATACCCACTAACATACCTATTGTTATCTTCCACCGCTTTTCTGTAATACCCGAATACACACCCACCATACCAGTCATCTATAACAACGATATCAGCTGGTGCCACTTCTAGATATCTCCAACCACACATGTCTGATTTCAATCCATCGGGATTTCCCACCTCATTATCTGCATCACAATCATAAAAAATGACACCCCCGGCTTGTCCCTTATGCCCGGCAGCACATCTTGTACATTCTTTTTCGACAAATTCATGGCCTAATGCTTCGATAGTTCTCTCCTGAGTCACTCCACAGTTCAAACATGAAAACGTTCGTGTTCCTTCTGTCATACATGTTGGATTGGTTGATACAACTCCACCATCAAAATTGTGGCCAAGCTTTATGCAGATCGGGCTACTGAAAAAGTCTGAGCAATCAACAGATCCATAATTATATGTCTCAGACGTCTTCCCATATGTTACAACTATCTTGACGGAGTCATTTCTGGTAAACACATCGATCATTTTCCTTACTATAGGAATATCCAATGAGATTAAACAGTTCCAATATGACGAATTAGATCTAGTCTTACCGGAACATGAATATGTTTGAACTGTCCCGTCTTGCTCCTTCATTTTTATTATCGCAGTATATGTCTCATTTGACTTACTCCCCTGCTCTCCAAATGACATATATCCATTAAGATAGCTGTTATCCTCAAAATAGAAAAAAATATACTTGTCTGTATATTTATCATTCCATGAGCCCTCAATGTAATAGTCATCTTCGCTCGTAATATCTCCGAATTCATCCTTTACTTCTCTCGTTTCCATTTCCCAAGAACTAACTGTTGGTAATAGAACAACAAGCAGAGTTATAAATAGCAGCGGTCTTTTCACGAATCCCACCTCATTTCTGATTCACATTAACGGTCCAAATGATGAGTCTTTTTTCATAACATCAACTATCTCTTCGGGAAGAACGACCCATGTTGCATGTCCATTTGATTGGGGATTTCCCAGCCCTTTTCCCTGTTCACAATCATTTCCGTTCCATCTCAAGCCGTATGCCTTTCCTCCTCCATCCCAGTCGAATTCTGCAAGTGCCCAGTTGTCTTGTCCTTTATCGATAAGGACTCTAAGATTGTCCAATCTCGCTTTCGGGGATTTTGCCTCTTGTGGCGACACATATTTTCCTTTAGTCACATTCACCTCCATGAAACCAGTTCATTCTACCCCCCCCCCGAGACTGTCTGTAAAGTTTTTTTTGTAAAAAGATGCTCCGGTAAAAAGATGCTCCCCGTAAGTTATTTATTTAAGTTCCCGTTTTAGACATCAACGGGAAACAACCTTGGGAAAGATGAAGGGGATTGCTATCATTCCTTGCTACCAGTCGTCTTGGCCGGGAGGTTGAAGAATGACAACATTGAAGAACAAGCATCTTTCGTTCGAGGACAGATGCATCATCCAGGAGTTCCTCAACTATGGGTACTCATTCACGAGGATCGTAACCAGAATCCACAAGGACCGCACCACAGTCGCCAAGGAGGTCCTCCACCACAGATTCATGAAGGGGTCGTTCCAGACTCAATGCGAACTGACGGACAGACCTCCATACGTCTGCAACGGATGCGACAGGAAGACAAGATGCAGGAAAAGGCAGTACCTCTACGAAGCCTCCATCGCACACAACGAATACACAAGCGCGACACCTGGATTTGTCCCATAACGCTTATCTGATATGACAACAGCAGACAAATAGAAAAAGTTCTCCACAGAAGTTCGGGGATTGGAAGATGTAAACTAAAAGAGAGAACCCAGTCCTGAGACTGTCTGGCCGGGAGAGCAAAAGGCTGAATCCGTAACGGATCTGTGGCGGTTGTGGCATTTGTCGCATATGTAGAGGCTACGACAGCAAGTGTTGCAGCGAGCATGGTATCAGGTTTACAACACCACTCAATCCCAGTCGTCCGCAAGAAGGAACTCAATTATGTTCCTATGCTTTATCCCATCCCTACTCATATCAAGCTCATCCATGGACACAGCATATTTGGGCCAATTGTCACGAACCAAAGCGTATACTCCAAACTCTCTTTCTATCGCGCTTTCACTTGCAAGTATATATGACACCTGCACATAGATTTTCTCATTCTGCCTATTAGCCACAAAATCCATCTCTTCACCACCCACTTTTCCTACATGCACATCATACCCTCTCCTGAAAAGTTCTATGAACACAATGTTTTCCAACCCTTGAAGTATCGAGACAGGCAAGAAGCAGAGAACGTGCATCCCATGTTGGACATGACGAATACAATGATTCTTTCAAGCAAGTCTATATCCCTTATGTTGTTTCTTCTTGCAATGTCTTTCACCACAACAGACGAAAATGCATCTGACAGGTACATCTTCGATGCTTTTTCGTTATAGTTGAGCTCCGCCAAGAATGGCATTCCCCCAAATGAGACAAAAGTATCAAAACACTTCTTGATGCTCTTTTCAGGAAATGACTGATGGTAAAGCGGAAGAAATTCACCAAAAGAGAACGGATAGATGACAAATTCCACATAACAGCCTGCAAGATAAGTACTTAGCTCAGAAGAAAGCAGTTTTGCATTCGAACCTGTTATGTAAATATCGCAATTTAGTTTGACTCTCAGGGAGTTGATAGCTTTCTCCCATTCCAATACTTCTTGGATTTCATCGAAAAAAAGATATGCTTTCCCATCAACACCCTGAACCTTCTTGCATACATCATCATGCAATGCAGTGGCTTCACAGAGATTTGAAATCGTCAGATCCTCAAAGTTGTATGAGAAAAAATTGGCCTCACTCACACCTTCCCTTACAAGTTCTCTTTTTACAAGTTCAAGCATGACGGATTTTCCACACCTTCGCATCCCAGTCATGACCTTGATAACATCCTTCCCTATAAAAGGTCGGATACGACTCATATACATCTCACGTTCAATCAACATATGCAAATCGCCTCAGCATTACATTGTATTGAATACAGTCGATCAACCCATCTAAAAACATCGCCGCCCATAAAACCGAGAATCCACTGAAAGGGATGAGCTTGTTTGTTCAAGTTTGAGTAAAAACAGATAGATACATAATCTCACCGTCATAAAAAAACTACTTGACAGAAGTGCTCCCCCCCCCCTTAACCTAAGCAGACCAAAACACATATCACAAATGGAG
>MSGT01000031.1 GCA_001940825.1 Sphaerochaeta sp. Phil3 | reverse complement strand
CGACTTTTGTTACAGCCCCTTTTGTTTTGTCTTGAATTCACAATGAAGTTTTCCCGACTGCTCAGCAAGTTTTTTTGGCTCTTCACGCAAAAATCGGTGCTTGGAAAAAGGGGCGGTGCTGCCATTGTCCACTGGTAGCTTTGATGGGCGCTGTATGGCGGAGTATGGCGTTGATGGGCGTTGTAGGACGCTGTGGGGTGGTGATGATTCAAGGTCTTCAAGCCCCCAAACGGCCCTGTAAGCTTCAACGGCCCCGTGGGCCACGGAGAGCAGGACAGACAGCCTCCACTCATTCAAGGGTCCGAGCCTGGATCCCTCAAGGAAAAGCTTCAAATGGAATCGACATCTACTGGCAGGCCACAGATGCTGGAAAGTCAGCGTTTCGTGATGATGGTGAGTGTGGTGAGCGAGGTCGAATCCGTGGCGCATCTGTAGGGTCTGTGGCGGTTGTGGCAAGTGTAGCATGTGTTGCATCCGTAGCGGTTGTGGCATCTGTTCTACGGGGTTGCATGGGGCGCACGGGCTCACGGAACGCATGGGACGCACGGAAAGCCTACGGATTCATTCGCCTCATCCTCATGAGTTGCCCATTTCAGCGCCTCCATCAAGAAGGGGCAATCCCCTCGGTTTTTCGAGTCCCAATTACAAACACTGTGCAGAAGTGGGGTTTTTCATAAAAATCTCCTTCACACCTGAAAAAGGTGTGACACAACTTAACCAACGAGAAACTAAATGGTTACAAAACTTTGGGAAACTACGATACGTCTAACCTACACAACTGGTTTTCGCAATTCCTTCAAGGCGTTCTCGTGCGCTTTTGAGAACGCTGCTTCAAGCTCCCTGCTTCCAACAGGTACAAAGCCTCTCCAATCCTGAGCCTTCGCCATACCAACTATATCCTGTTTGGCAAGAACTCTTGAAGCAGGCACATTTCTACGACGAGCCACACTGTCACGAGCAAGGAAATAGTGCTTTATGAACACCCTTTCTCTATGCCCCAGAAGTCTGTAGTTGCATATCTTCTCCCACCCCGGACGTTCAGGGTTCTTGGCAAGAGCGCAGCGCTTCATCTCGTAAGCAATCTCCTTTTGCTTTGAGACGGAAAGCGTCTGCGAAACCTCTTCCTCCAAAATGGCCCTCAGCTCAAAAAGATGCTCCACATCTCCCAAAGCATAGACGATCTGGTCCCTTGGAATTGGACGGCGCATCCAGTTGGCGGTCTGGAACTTCTTCTTGCTACCGTAGAGAGGAGCCTCCAAGGAAGGGGTCTCAGAGACATCGGCCTTGATATATTTTTCCTCAAGGGACGAAAGGTTTCCGGTCAACCCCAAGGCCATAGCAAGAATGCGGATATCGTATATGTTCGCAAGCTGGATGCCAAGTGTTTTTCGTGCAAGTGCGGCATCGCTTTGGCAAGCGAACATCACCTTCTCGATTGGCCCCTCCAGGAACGCCCTGAGACTTGCGCGCCCCTCCTCCGTCCTCGAGAGAGCCAAACAGTCCACCAAGTAATAGCGACTTCCATCAAACAGCTGCATGGTACACACATACTCGCCATAGCAATGAAGGTTAGACTCCTCTTCAAAGTCCATGGCCACGCTCGCCACGCCATCGCTACCCCACTTGGCAACTAATTCGTCTAGACCGATATCATTGTCGATGACGCTATAGCCAACCACTGCAAACCCATCCTAATTCATCCAGTCCAGGAATTCCGAACCCGCTTCCTGACCGTTTATCATGCCTATCATCTTCTTCGCTGCAAGAGTTCCAAGCTCCTCCTTGCGATGTCCTATCGAGATGATTTTCCCTTTGTACGCTTCGCACAGATAGCTATGGTCGAAACTGAAAACAACAGGAAGGTCTCTGCCTTGCTGTTCATAATGGCGAACCAGCGCCGCAGCAATTTGGTCGTTGTAGCAAATGAAACCATCAGGAGAACTTGGATCGGACTCCAGCATCTTTGAAACAAGCAAATCCAAGGAATCTATATCCTCCGTCGTGTACCATTTTGTCCTTGAGCATCCAAGGTCTATCCCGGAATCCAGCAAACCTTCGCAGAAACCAGCATATCGCAGGAGACCCTGACGGTCGTCTGACTTGAATATGGCCTTGAATGTTCTACACCCTTTGGACAAAAGGCTCTTCGCCGCAATCACGCCCCCTTCCTTATCCTTCATCCCAACCACTATTGCATTGGCAAGTTCCGGATAGGAGCAATGAAGAAACACCACAGAGACTCCCATCTTCTCAATGCGCTCGTAGAGACCTACATTTGGATTTGGAAATCCCGTCTTGGTTCCCTCCACGATTATTCCATCCACTTCCTGCCCTTCAAGGATTTTCTGGAGTATATGCCTCTCGGTTTCCACTCTGTTGCCTGTGGCCACAAGATTGACGATGTAGCCTGACGACGACAACTCCTTCTCTATGCCTCTTATGATACTTGGGAAAATATAATCGCTTATGTACGTGCATATTACGAGTACATTCCCTCCCCTGCGTTTGTCAACCGTCCTTTTCGTTGCGGAAGACGCTACGTATGTACCACTCCCCTGAACCTGGTAGACAAGGCCTTCGCTCTTAAGAAAGGCTATAGCCTGCCGTATGGTTTGACGACTTACAGAGAACCTCTCAACAAGCTCGTACTCGGTAGGGAGCTTTCCAGTTAATTCAAACCCACCTCCAAGTATCTCTTTTTCAATGATCTTGGCAATATCGATGTATTTTGCCATTTCCACCTCTTTTGATTACCATTATATTCAAAAGCAATACAAATTTCCATGGAATAGAATGTATTTGTCTGTTTTTATGATAAAGAGGTGAAAGGGTTCTTTCTCTGCGATTGTCTCCACTTAGGAAAACCCATGGACACACCCGACCCAAAAAAGCTCTTCATCCTCTCACCTCGCTAGAAACAAAAAGGCTGTGGCTCAGTTGCTTCACGCAAAGGCCACAGCCAAAAGGATTCAAACTATCCAAACAAACCTACAATCAGTATATGCCCCAGAATGCGGCGACTTCGTTGTTTCCATACCACATGAACTGATGGGATACATAGCCTGCACATCTCCAAGCAATGAGTATGGCGACAAAGAAAGCTCCAAGCCATACACTACCAGTAAGCTTATACAACTTCCTATATAGGTAATTGCAAATAGGAACCAGTGGAATTATAGAGAGGATGCACTGTATATGCAGTATGTCTCCGTTGTTCTCTCCCGAATATGTGTAGATGTAAGCGATGAGAATGAGTACTATCATTCCAAGAGATGTGAACAATACATTGAAAGCCGTGTCAGCGCTGTCAGATACATTCTTGAACGACACCATATTGTTCAATGTACTTATGATGAAAGTACATGGGAGAATAATGATGAAGTATCTAGCCATTCTACCAAAACCATATCCCTTCATTAGCTCGAAAGCGCCATCTATAAGCATGAACCTGGAATCGAAGAACGTATTTATGAAATTTGCCGCAGCATAGCAAAAAGCGAACATTATGACAGCAATACCAAGATATTTGAATACGTTAAGGACTCCACCCCCATCAAGCTTCATCTCCGTGATGGATGAAAGGCTCTGTTTGTTGTTCTTTCTTCCAATAAAACCAAGAATAAGGTAAAGAACTATACCTACAACAGCTGTCAGACCAAGCATGAAGAAGGTTCTTACCTGACCGGGTTCCCAAGGAAGCCATAACGACATAGTCTTGTTCGACACCTTGAAGCTCTGATCTGCCATCTGAGCACCGTAAGCACCTGCAAAGCCTGCAATGGTGGTTGCAACTACATAGAGAACGAAATCTAGACCCTTCATTTCCATTCTTGGCTTTGGAAGCGGCAGCATGTTACAGGTTTTGAATACACAGGTATTAAGCAGCATAGCTGCAACAGCTACAACGGCACCAATCAAAGCAACGAATGCCAATGATGTGCAAAGGAGTGCACTATAACCAACAATACAACTCTTGGTGTCTATTGGTTTTGTAGCGGGATCGGACAACTCGCCATTGTTCCATCCCAAGGTCTGGCAGTAGAATTCTACAGCCTCACTGACGGCAGTCCAGCTCCACAAGTTTCCGTTGTGCATTGTTACAGGACTCAGGAAGAAGCGAGCCGTTCCTTTTTCACAAGCCTGTTTTAGCTCAGCAGAATTGTTGATTGTGGTTGAGAAACAGGCTCCAATGAGAGACGACTCTGCGCTTGTATCATGTATATAGTCGCATATGTCATACCAACAGTTTCTTTGAACCCCTGTTGTCACATGGAAAATCTTCTTATACTGATCCGTCTCCCCCAAATAGAAGCTGCCAGTTTTTCCCGAAAGCTCGTGGGTTCCAAGACCAATAAGAAGATTCATCTGAGGATCGCGTATAACATCATAACCAGCAACCTTTGCTTTCACGCTATAGGCACGTTCAGTAAGTCTTGCGGCCTTGAGGTACTTGCTTACAATATCTTCCTGTTCGGCCTTCTTGACTAGATATTTCCCATAGTCAATGTCACTCAGCCTCTCCTTCGCAATGACATCTGCATCAAAAAGAATTTCCTCTTCCTTGAATTCAATACCAAAATCATCATGCAGAACGTTTATAAGTCTGTCGTTGAGAGTAAGGTTCTGACCAAAATAGCTGACCATCTTTGTAAAGAGGTGTCTGCCTGTGGAGTGCGCCCATGCAGCGATACGTGTAGAATCAACGAATTCAAGAGACAGTGCATATTGATATGCATCCCACATTCCCATCGTCGCACCTCTATTATACCTTCCCCCATTCATCCCAGTCGTTCCATCCTCAAGGATGTTTGGTTGGTCTGAAAGTCCTGCGCCATATGCACTTATATTAAGAACAACAAAACCCCTTCGAGCAAGCTCCCAAGCCATCATGCTGTCCGCAGCTAGGCTCTCTGAACCGCCATGCGTAAGAAGGACACAAGGATAAGCCATTGTACTATCTGCATTCGCAGGCCTATAAAGCTCCATATGGAGGTCTCCTCCTCTCACATCGAGCACAATATCTGAAATTTCAATCTTGTGATTCCTTGTCGTAATGAGCTGTGCGGCAAGGCTAAACAGGACGATAAGCACAAGGAACAGGCAAAGTAGCCTGAAACAACCTTTGGAAGTACCAAAGGTAAAGAACTTTTCCTTTTTCTCCATAAAAGCCTCCTTCTAGAGAAAATTGCATTTACAATACCATAGATTATTGCAGCAAAACATAAGATTTGTAAATACATTTTTAAACACATGCTTAGAAATAAACCTTTTTCTATAAAAATGTCTTGAATTTGTACTGTTTTTTGTTAAACTGTAGAAAAGGACGCATTCTATGAATCTAAGAGACACCACAATAGGAATAGAATTTGGATCCACTAGGATAAAGGCTGTCATGATTGACAGAAGGCACAATGCAATAGCCTCTGGAAGCTATGGATGGGAGAACACCCTATCCAATGGAATATGGACATACAGTATGCAGGAGGTGCTTTTTGGGCTTCAGTCCTGCTTCAAAGACCTGAAAATGGATTTTGAAAGAAGGTTTGGCCAAAGACTGACCGCCACGGGCGCCATTGGGATATCTGCAATGATGCATGGGTACATAGCGCTGGACGACCATGACAGACTTCTTGTTCCATTCAGAACCTGGAGGAATACGACAACAGGAGAGGCGGCGGCGGAGCTTACTGAGCTGTTCGATTTCAACATACCACAAAGATGGTCAGTGGCACACCTTTACCAAGCAGTCCTAAACAACGAAGAACACGTGCCAATGGTTTCAAAGGTCGCCACACTTGCATCCTATGTACATTATCTTTTGACGGGATGCTTCGTGTCCGGTGTTGGCGATGCCTCAGGCATGTTTCCAATAGACAGTACAACAATCACGTACGATAGAAAGATGGAAGGAAAATTCAACGCCCTTCTGTCGAAAAAGGGACTGAAGCTCAAGTTGGATTCCGTACTTCCAAAGGTACTCAAGGCAGGGGATGATGCAGGATTCCTTACAAGCGAAGGATCTCTCATAATCGACCCAACAGGGGAGTTTGAAAGTGGAATCAGAATGGCTCCTCCTGAAGGCGATGCAGGTACCGGCATGGTTGCGACCAACTCGGTTGCAGTATACACAGGCAACGTGAGCGCAGGCACAAGCGACTTCGCAATGGTAGTTCTCGACCATATTCCTGGAAGGCACAGGGAGCTGGATCTTGTCACTACTCCGTCAGGGGAGGCTGTTGCAATGGTCCATTGCAACAACTGCACGACGGACATAGACAACTGGATAGGGCTTTTTGGAGACTTTGCGAAGGAATTTGGAATGGACATTCCAAAAGACGAACTCTTTTCGAAACTATATGGCATAGCCCTTGAAGGAGAACCGGACTGCGGAGGACTTCTGAGCTGCAACTACCACTCGGGCGAGGGGGTTACAGACTTCGACAGAGGTCTTCCAATGTTCCTGCATCCAACGGAAAGCCGAATGTCCGTTGCAAACTTCATGAGATGCCATCTGTACTCCGCACTATCCACTCTCAAGATTGGAATGGACGTACTCAAAGTGGAGAACATAAGAATAAATCGAATCCTTGCACACGGAGGCTTCTTCAAGACCGGCATGGCGGGCCAACGGATGCTGTCGGCCGCACTGGGTGTTCCTGTGTCCTCAATGGAAACCGCAGGAGAAGGAGGCCCTTATGGAATGGCGCTGCTCTGCGCCTTCATGCTATGGAACGAGGGCGAGAGCCTGGCATCCTACCTGGAAGACAAGGTCTATATTGGCATGGAGGTATCCACAATCAAGGCCGATGCCTCTGAGTTTTCAGGCTTCGATGCCTTTATCGCCAACTATAAGAGACTGCTGGAAGTAGAAAGAAAAGCCGTGGAGGTGTTCTGAAATGCTTGACGATTTAAAGGAAAAGGTTCTTGAAGCGAACCAGCTCCTTCCAAAGTACTCCCTTGTGACTTTCACATGGGGAAACGTATCGGAAATAGATAGAAAAAACAGCTTGGTTGCAATAAAGCCATCAGGTGTGTGCTACGAGGATATGACTGCAGATGACATTGTCATTGTAGATCTTGAGGGAAAAGTGGTTGAAGGAAGGCTTAGACCATCATCCGATACTCCAACGCATCTTGAACTATATAAAGCCTTTCCAAGCATTGGAGGGATAGTCCACACGCACTCACGTTGGGCTACTTCATTCGCACAAGCAGGCACAGGGATATCGGCCTTTGGAACGACCCATGCGGACTACTTCTATGGCACGATTCCTTGTACAAGAAGCCTTACCAAGAATGAAATCCAAGGCGAGTATGAAAAGAACACAGGTCTTGTCATTGCAGAGACATTCAAGGAAACAGACCCCTTGTCCGTTCCAGCGGTGCTTGTAAGGAACCACGGGCCGTTTGCCTGGGGAAGGGACTCCTTCGATGCGGTCCACAACGCTGCAGTTCTTGAAGAGGTCGCCTTCATGGCACTACACACAAAGCAAATCAATGGGGGTACACCATCCGTAGAGCAATATTTGCTTGACCGACACTATTATCGCAAACATGGGGCCAATGCCTATTACGGACAACCCAACCATGGACAGGAGGTGAAAGAATGAAAAAGGAATTCTGGTTTGTTGTAGGTTCACAATCGCTATATGGAGAAGACGTACTTAGAACAGTCGATGAAAGGGCCAAAGAGATGGCAAAAGAGCTTTCAAAGGTTCTCCCCTACCCTTTGGTCTACAAGGTGACGGCAAAGTCATCGTCGGAGATTTCAAGGATAGTCAAGGAAGCCAACTACATGGATGAATGCCTTGGCGTAGTGACATGGTGCCATACGTTCTCCCCTTCCAAGATGTGGATAGAAGGACTCAAGTCACTGCAAAAGCCATACTGCCATTTTGCCACTCAATACAACAGGGAGATTCCAAACGAAGAGATAGACATGGACTTCATGAACCTCAACCAAGCGGCGCACGGAGACAGGGAGCATGGTTTCATTGCTGCAAGGCTTGGCTTGGCCCGCAAGGTCATAGCAGGATACTGGAAAGACGAAGATGTCCAAAGCAGGCTTGCATCATGGATGAGGGTATGTGTTGGTGTACAGGTTTCAAGGACCATGAGAGTAATGCGCTTTGGAGACAACATGCGGGATGTCGCAGTCACTGAAGGGGACAAGGTCGAAGTACAGAGAAAACTTGGCTGGGAAGTCAACACATGGGCCGTTGGAGATCTTGTAGAGGAAATGTCCCGAGTCTTGGAATCCGATATCGATGCCCTGTTCGAGGAATACAAGAAGCTATACCTGATAGCCACAGACGATGTCGAAGCCATCAGATACCAGGCAAGAGAGGAAATCGCCATAAGGCGCATGATGGAAAGGGAGGGCTGCGGTGCGTTCACGAACACTTTCCAGGATTTATATGGGATGGAACAGCTTCCCGGTCTTGCCTCCCAACACCTCATGTCTCTTGGATATGGTTACGGAGGTGAAGGAGATTGGAAGGTCTCCGCAATGACGGCGATCATAAAGGCAATGGGGAAAGGAGAGAACGGAGCATCTGCATTCATGGAGGACTATACTTATCACCTTGAAAAAGGCCGGGAATACTCTCTTGGCTCACACATGCTTGAGGTTTGTCCCTCAATTGCCGCAGACAGGCCAAGGATAGAGACCCACCATCTTGGGATTGGAATGAATAGAAAGGATCCTGCAAGATTGGTTTTCAATGGAAAGGAGGGCAAAGCTGTCGTCGTCTCGCTTGTAGATATGGGTGGAAGGCTAAGGCTCATCGTCCAAGACATTGAAGCCGTCAAGCCAATAATGAACATGCCAAACCTTCCTGTCGCAAGGGTAATGTGGAAAGCCCTGCCAAACCTTACAGACGGCCTTGAGTGCTGGATTACTGCAGGAGGATCCCACCACACGGTACTAAGCTACGATGTAGATGCCTCCATGCTGTGCGACTGGGCTCGTATCATGGACATCGAATTCGTACATATCGATACAAACACAAACCAAGCGACCCTTGAACGGGAACTTCTTGTAAACGACATAGTATGGAGATTCAGATAGGTTTTTCCTGAGCCTTGGCCGCTCCTGCCATGGCCCCTTCGTGGCAGGCTGCCAATAGGGCACAGCCCCTCATCAGCGAATACGCAAGACCAGCGGTGAAGGCATCGCCGCACCCCGTCGTGTTGTGCGGTTTTACTCTAAGGGATCCTATATGGACAAGACCTTCCCTGCTCTTTGAGTCATAGACGAAGCATCCTTTGGAACCGTTCGTTATCACAGCGTTGCAATTGAGCCTTTCAAGCACTGCGACAGGATCTTCTTCACATCCAAAGGTCTGAAGGAACTCCTCCATGTTTGGCTTTATGAGATTTGGAAGGAGCTTTTCTTCATTGGACAAGCAGCGAAGCAAATCCTGCCCTTTTATATCAAGGATGGTATATTTTTCAGCCCGTCTAGCCATTGCGGTCATATTTGCATAGATATTGGAATCGTAGCCAAAGCTTCTTGTTCCTGTGATTATCACACAGTCGGATGCATCAAGTAGCCTTTCATACTCACCAAGGACTTTTGCTTGTGTATCGTCGCCCTCTATTGGAGGGGAGTTTTCCACAAGCTCGGTCGTTGTCATGGATTCAGAGACATCGAATGGAATGGTGCATTTTTCTTTGGAGCTTCCCCTTCGACGGTTCTGAAGGATTGTGACGCATGTCCTTATAGGACTTGGGTCAGACACGCAGTCCACTTCAAAACCAAGTGCTCTCGCCTCAGTTCTGCATTCCTCTATGCGTGCTGGGTTCATGTGGGTTAGAAGCACAGCCCTGGCTCCAAGATCTGCAAGCTTTCGAGCAACATTGAAGCCTTTGCCGGAGAACCCGTTGCACCACCTGTCCGTGCGGTTCACATGGCCTTCGTTCAATCGCCCGTATCCTACAATGACCTGATAGGTAGGATTGAGACTTACAATGAGGAATCTGTTCTTTGAAGGCTCCTTGTCCAAACAAGGCTCCCTGCGAAAATCCATCAAATGTGTATCTCCAGGACTTCGTCCTTTGCAAAATGCCGAATGGCGACTCCTGCTTGGGTAAGCATCCTAAGAGAGGCCTTCACGCTGTCAGACTCAGGATATTTGTTCTCCATGTAGACGACTTCCTTTATGCCGCTTTGGATTATGGCCTTTGCACATTCATTGCAAGGGAACATTACAACATAGAGGGTACAGCCCCTGAGGTCTCTGGAAATGCTGTTGAGTATTGCGTTGAGTTCTGCATGGCAAACATACGGATACTTTGTATCAAGATGGTCGCCTTCCCTTCCCCAAGGAAGGTCATCGTCACTGCATCCTATTGGGAAGCCGTTGTATCCGGTTCCAACTATCTTCCTGTCAGCATTTACGATGCAGGCTCCAACCCTTGTGTTTGGATCCTTGCTTCTCAAGGAAGACAAGACAGCCACGCTCATGAAGTATTCGTCCCATGAGATATAGTCGGTTCTTTTAGTATTGCCCGTATTACTCGTGTTGCTTGCGTTGCAGCAAGTCGTGTTGCAAACTTCGCCCATAGTGCACGCCTCCTAGCCGATATGTCTATATGTAGATATGTACGTACCGCAAGTATAACCCAAACACAGCATGGGAGGCAAAGGAATTGAAGTGAAAGGATAAGCATGACCACTGCGACCAAGCTCACAATGCTCACCATACCCACCACAACAACAAAGCTCACCACGCTCACCATCGCTACAAAAAGCTTACAATTATTGGATTTTTGAATGCCGGAATTCCAAGTTAGACCGCTTTGGAACGGCGAGAGCGGCTAGACCGTCCAGATAGGCTAGATTGGCTAGAGGGACTAGAAAGCCTAGACCGTCCAGAGAGGCTGAGACTCCTAGAGAGACAAGAAAGTTCAAGGAAACAAGAACATATAAAAAACAGAGCCGCCCTTTGCAGGCGGCCCTGAATGAATTCCAATGAATCAGTTGGCTTACTTTGCAGCCTTGAGGTTTGCCTCGAGGGTGTCAAGCATGTCTGAAAGCTCCTTAGGAAGCTTGTCGCCGAACTGTGGATAGTAGTTGTTGCGGATGTCATCGACTTCCTTGAGCCAACCATCGACATCGACAGCGAGAAGCTGCTTCATGTCTTCTTCTGTTACGCCCTCAGGTCTGTCGATTGCATCGACTGTAGGCATGATACCAATTGGAGTATCGACCGTCTTTGCAACACCGTCGCAACACTCGAAAATCCACTTGAGGACACGGCTGTTGTCACCGTAGCCTGGCCAGAGCCACTTGCCTTCTGGAGTCTTGCGGAACCAGTTGACATAGAAGATCTTTGGAAGGAGGCTTTGATCCTTGGCAGCCTTGCCAACATCGAGCCAGTGCTTGAAGTAGTCGCCTGCGTTGTAGCCAATGAACGGCTTCATTGCCATTGGGTCACGTCTTATGCCGCTTGCAACGTCAAGCGTAGCTGCTGTGACTTCCGAACCAACGATTGAACCAAGGAATGTTCCATGGGTCCAGTTCCTTGCCATGTGCACCAATGGGATTGTGCTTGGACGTCTTCCACCAAAGAGGATTGCAGATACTGGAACTCCGTGTGGGTCGTCCCATTCCTTTGCAAGTGTAGGACACTGGTTTGCAGGAGCTGTGAATCTCGAATTTGGATGTGCGGCTGGTTTCTGCTCCTTGTCTTCCTTGTTCTGGATCCATTCGTTTCCGTGCCAGTCGATGAGCTTGCCAGGAGCATCGTATCCAATTCCTTCCCACCATACGTCTCCATCCTCTGTGAGGGCGACGTTCGTGAAGATCGTGTTCTTGGAAGCTGCAGCAAGAGCGTTGTAGTTGCTCTTTGCAGATGTACCAGGTGCAACACCAAAGAAGCCTGTCTCGACCGCCATGGCATAGAGTCTTCCATCCTTGCCGTAGCGGAGCCAAGCAATGTCATCGGAAAGGGTTTCGACCTTCCAGCCTGGGATTGTAGGAATGAGCATAGCCAGGTTGGTCTTTCCACATGCACTTGGGAATGCAGCTGTGATATAGCGGACCTTGCCTTCTGGGTTGGTGAGCTTGAGGATGAGCATGTGCTCTGCAAGCCAGCCTTCGTCCCTTGCAAGGACGGTTGCGATTCTAAGAGCAAGGCACTTCTTTCCAAGGAGGGCGTTTCCACCGTAACCGGAACCAAACGACCAGATCTCCCTTGTCTCAGGGAAGTGTGCAATGTACTTGTGCTCCATGTCTGCACATGGCCATACACCGTGGTCGAACTCGCCTTCAGCAAGAGGCTTTCCAACGGAGTGGTAGCAAGGTACGAATGCACCGTCCGTTCCAAGCTGATCGAGTACGTTGTAGCCAACACGTGTCATGATGATCATGTTGCAGACGACATATTCGCTATCTGTGAGCTCAACGCCAATCTTTGAGAATCCAGAGCCGACAGGACCCATAGAGAACGGAATCACATAGAGGGTGCGACCCTTCATGCAGCCCTTGTAGAGGGCGGTCATCGTCTTCTTGAGCTCATGTGGCTCAATCCAGTTGTTGGTTGGACCCGCATCCTCCTGCTTGAGACTGGCTATATAGGTCCTCTTCTCAACACGGGCTACGTCCGATGGATCCGAGCGGAAGAGGACGCTGTGAGGTTTCTTCTCGGGGTTCAGACGTGTTGCGAGACCGCTTTCAACCATCTGGTTGATCAATGCGTCATACTCTTCCTTTGTGCCGCTGCAGACGTGGATTGCGTTTGGGGTTGTAAGAGCCGCAAAGTCCTCGATCCACTTCTTAAGGCCAGCATGTTTGATTTCGTTGACTGTCATTAAGATTTTCTCCTTATGGGCTTACAGGCAAAGCCCTTGTAAACAAAGCCTATACTTGAAATGTAATGAATTTTCACCCCATATTCAAGCAAGAATCGCTCTTGGCGACGCATTGATAACAAAACCTGCGCATAAAGACCGATTTCATTGAATTAAGCCAAGAAATGAACACAACTATGTGATACAATCCAACACAAACACAAGGAGCGTATATGGAAGGCAAGAACCCGCAATCGAACAGCAAAAACAGACCTGAGCTGGCGCTTCCGGCGGGCTCGTTGCAGTGTGCGCTCTATGCGTTCAAAGGCGGTGCAGACGCCGTATACCTAGGACTCAAGGAGTTCTCAGCCCGCAAGGGGGCAGTGAACTTCACGTTCGAGGATGTCAGAAAGCTCAAGCAACTTTGCATGTCGCAGAACAAGAAGTTCTATATAACCCTCAACACACTTGTCACGGACGAAGAGCTCCCAGAGGTGGAAAAACTCCTCAGACAGCTTGAGTACCTGAAGCCGGACGGGGTAATAGTCCAGGATTTGGGGATAGCGCGCCTAATTAGGGAGAGCTTCCCAACACTTCCGCTGCACGGTTCCACCCAACTTGCAGTCCATACGATACAAGGCGTGAAGGAACTTCAAAAGATGGGGTTCACAAGGATCGTCCTCTCAAGGGAGCTATCCTTTAACGAGGTGGAGAGAATAAGGAAGGCCTGTCCGGACGTGGAACTCAAGGTGTTTGTACATGGAGCGCTGTGCTACGGGTTTTCAGGACTATGCATGGCAAGCGAGTGCATTACAGGACGCAGCGCCAACCGTGGAGCCTGCGCCCAAATATGCAGGACATGGTTCTCTTGCGAAGAAGCGTGTACGAACAACGGGAGAGGCTCCGGGAAAAACGAAACGAACAGCTGGCTTTTCAGCATGAAGGACCTTTGCCTTGGAGAGCTTGTCAAAGAGTATGCAAGGATTGGGATAGACTCCCTAAAGATAGAGGGACGCATGAAGGGACCGGAATACGTCTATTGGTGCGCACGCTACTATTCGCTGCTGCTGAGCGGCAAAAGCGAAGAAGACGAAGAAGTCGAACACGCAAAGGAATGTATGCAGACATCGTTCTCAAGGGAGACGACCACAGGCTTCTTCAAAACACAAAAAGACACCATGACATGCACGGACTATCCTTCTCATAGAGGAATAAGGGTAGGAACCATAGAGCGGGTCCTCAACAACAAAGCGGTCATTAGATTCGAAAAACCCGTTGCCTTGCGTGATGGCCTACTTGTGATATCGCAAGGTGAAAAAAACAACGAAAGCGCTGGTTTTGGACTATCGTTCATAGAGGGTGGACGCTCATTCATAAGCGAAGGCGAAACCGCAACGGTAAACTTCCCCTCGCAGGAATTCTCCAAAAGGCCGGGCTTTGGAACCACTGTTTGGTGCACCTCAAGGCACAACCAGAACCTCCCTCTTCTCAACGAGAGCATCCCTCTCTACAAAGAACCAATCGATATAGACATACGAATCCTTCCGCAGTCATTGGAAATCAACGGCCAAATCTACGAAACGGATCCCCTTCAGGAAGCCAAGAATCCAACGGATGCTAGGACGCAGATCAAAGGAATCTTCGAGGCATCGGACAAGAGTCTGTTCTCACTTGGAAACCTTTCCCTAAAGAACGAAAGCGGCATACAGAACCCATTCCTTCCTCTTTCCCTTCTCAAGCGCATACGAAGAGCTTTCTACGAGGACTTGGACAACAGGTTCGAGCACTCGCTCGAAACTTCATTTGAACAAACTTCGAAAAAAGCTACAGCAACGCTTCCCAAGCGCAGAGATATCGGTCTATGGGATGAAATCGTCAAGATAGACGACCCCAATGGATCGAAAGCGGAGTTCATGTCGCTGTCACCCCTCATGTTCGACGAAGAGGAGTATTTCAAGAAGTTGGACGGCATCGTGGAGGCGCACCCGCACATCATAGTGGGGCTCAACAACGTGGCACAGATCGAGTGGGCGAAAAGGCATCCGGAAACCAAGGTCTTCGCCGATTTCTTCCTCTACACCTACAATCGTCTTGCCTACGAAGAGCTTGCACAACGGCTTCCAAACCTCATTGGCTCGTATGAAACGAGGAAGGACACCCCGTTCACATACGTTGGGGACGACTTCAAAGTGCCGCTTTTCGTAAGCAGGGTATGTCTCAGACACAACAGCCTTGGACCATTGAACAAAGGGCTTTCATGTGCTGGATGCTCAAAGAACAGCACTTACCGCATAAGCCAGAACGGCAGATGCTACAAAGTGCTGTGCAGGAATTGCACCACCATAGTGACGGAGGAACAACACGATATATGACGAAACAGGACAAAAGGAACCTTGCAATGTATCCAGTCGGAACAATTGGAAGGGACATGGTATACCAGCTTTTCACAAACTACATACTCACTTTCATACTCTTTACAAGAACTCTGACGGCGGCCCAGCTTACGGCGATCACCGCAATAATGGTGGCGGCAAGGGTATTCGATGCCCTCAACGACCCAATAATGGGCAACATAATAGAGAGGACGAGAACCAAATGGGGCAAGTTCAAGCCATGGCTTCTTGCAGGATCCGTCAGTACAATGGGCGTAGTCATAGCGGCGTTCAACACAACCCTCCAAGGCTGGCCGTTCGTATGGTTCTTTGGTGTGGTCTATTTCCTCTACAGCATTACATACACCATGAACGACATCTCTTACTGGGGCATGATACCAGCGCTTTCATCGGATGCCCATACGAGAGACCAATTCACATCAAGAGCCACGCTTTTTGCGGGAATCGGCGGAACGGGGGCATCGATCCTCATACCAATGCTCACCACAGGCGCAATGGCCATAGGCGGCAGCACAGCCAAGGCCTACGGGATAATCTCCATAGTCATAAGCGTGCTTTCCCCTCTTTTCCTATGTTTCATATTCTTTGGAGTGAAGGAGAATCGCGAAAACCTCAAGGAGCCGGCACCCCGCATAAGCTTTAGGATGATCATAGAGACCATAACCCACAACGACCAGCTTCTATGGGTCTCCTTCATATTCCTACTGCAGCAGATAGGAAGTGGAATCGTCCTTGGCGGCATAGGCTCAACCTACATCTACTTCGAGTTTGGCTACAACGGCAGCCTGTACTCGCTCTTCACCACCATTGGAATGTCGGCAACAGCCATACTCATGATATTCTACCCTGCAATCTCAAAGAAGATACCACGCAAGAAGCTCATGTCCATAATGCAGGTCATATCCATAGTGGGCTACGTCACCATGCTCATCCCGGGTCTTGCACTTGGCACATCCATGACCAAGTTCTACCTCATAACGATTGGCTACATGCTGGCGAACTTTGGACAGTACTGCTTCTACCTCATAATGATGATATCCATCATGAACACCGTGGAATACAACGAATACAAGAACGGCTCACGGAGCGAAGCCATCATCACATCCCTGCGCCCGTTCTTCACCAAAATGGGAGGAGCCTTGGTGGTCGTGATAACATCGGCCTCATACCTGCTCTTTGGAGTGACGGGCCTCACCAACCAGATATCGGAATACGAGAACGAAGCGGCACGCAGTCTCATCACTGAAACCCAAAAACTCAGTGCAATCGAAGGCATTCTCTCCCACGTGCAGCGTTCGCAGACCACGGGACTTCTTCTTTGCATCACAATCGTCCCTCTTGCATTCATGCTGGCCGCCTACTTTCTATACCGCAGGCACTACAAACTCGACGAGGCCACATACGACGAGATATGCCACGAGCTGGCCGCACGCAAGGGGTGAAAAGGCCTTCTAGACCGGATTTTGAACTTTTTAGACCGATGTCTCTGTGTTTCGCAATAAGGGTTTACATTTTATAACAATAGTTATATAACATGCGTTATAAGAGATTTGAAGTGCCACCAAAAGCAAAGACCAACAGACAGCAAATAATAGACACGGCATTTGAGATGGTACGAGAAAACGGAGTGGAATCGCTGAACGCCCGCAACCTAGCACGTCGTATAGGCTGTTCCACACAACCGCTTTTCTACAACTTCTCCACAATGGAGGAGTTGCTTGCCAGCGTCATCTACAAGGCCAACGAGTTCTACCATTCCTATATATGGCAGGCAATGTCAGAGTCGAAGTATCCGCCATACAAGGCCAGCGGCATGGCATACATCCAGTTTTCAAAGGATGAAAGAAATCTATTCAACCTATTGTTCATGAGAGACAGAACGAATGAAAAAGAGGATGTCCAGAATGCAAGCTTCGAAGAGATAGTATCCATGCTCATGGCGAACTATGACCTACCACACGAAGAAGCACAGCTTTTTCATCTTGAGATGTGGTCAGTGGTACACGGAATAGCCGCAATGCAGGCGACCTCGTTTTTGAACCTGGATGCAGACATGGCAAGCACCTGCCTCACCAATGTCTTCGAAGGACTCAAGCTAAGACTTGAACTGAGAAAGAAGGAACAAGAAAAAGGAGAATGAAGGGGATGCCGGACATGACGACCGCAATCGAGACAAAGAACCTTACAAAGGACTACAAGGACGTAAGGGCCGTTGACTCCTTGAACCTGACCATATACCAAGGGGAACTCTTCTCTCTTCTAGGTGTAAACGGTGCAGGAAAAACAACTACCATAAAGATGCTTTCATGCGTAAGCTCCCCCACTTGCGGAGATGCCTTCGTAAACGGCATGAGCGTAAAGTCCCGTCCAACTGATGTGAAGAAGATCATTGCAGTCTCCCCCCAGCAATCGGCGATTGCAAGGAACCTCAGCGTCAAGGAGAACCTTAAGCTCATGTGCGGAGTCCATGGTTTTGACAAGGAAAAAACGGCAAGGAAGGTCCGTGGATCTTTGGGGTCGTTTGGTCTTTCGCAGGTTGCCGCACGCAAAGCCGCAAAGCTCTCAGGAGGCTGGCAGCGAAGACTCAGCCTTGCAATGGCGCTGATCAGCGAACCTAAGATACTGTTTTTGGACGAACCCACACTTGGACTTGATGTAATTGCCCGCAGCGAGCTTTGGGACACCATCCGCGAGTTGAAATCCAGGATGACCATTGTACTGACGACCCACTACATGGAGGAGGCGGAAGCCCTTTCAGATAGAATAGGCATCATGAAAGAAGGCCGTCTTGTGTTCTGCGGCACAGCCGTGGAGATGAAGGCCAAAAGCGGCAAGGACAGCATAGAAAGTGCATTCATAGAGATTGTGAAGAACGCATCAAAAGGTACATCAAAGGAGGCAAAGGCATGAGTCGAATGGCATCCTTTTCAGGAAGAACATTCAAGGAGATCCTAAGGGATCCTTTGACTCTGGGCTTTGGTCTTGGGTTTCCGTTGGTTCTGCTGTTGCTTTTGAGTCTGATACAATCGAACATTCCGGTTTCGATGTTTGAACTGAACACCCTTACACCAGGCATAACGGTATTTGGGTTATCGTTCATAACATTGTTTGCAGGGCAGCTTGTATCAAAGGACAGAGATACATCGTTTCTCCAAAGGCTCTACACGACTCCAATGAAACCTTTGGATTTCGTACTGGGCTACATGCTTCCATTCTTTGCAATTGCCATTGCACAGGCTTTGCTATGCTACGTTGCAGCGTGGATTCTGGGTTTGGAAATCACCATCAACGTCCTATGGAGCGTTTTGCTTATTCTTGTTCCGGCGTTGTTCTACGCCTCTCTAGGACTCCTTTGCGGAAGCACGTTGACAGAGACTCAGGTAGGAGGCCTGTGCGGAGCCCTTCTTACAAACCTTTCTGCATGGCTTTCCGGAATATGGTTCAATATCTCCATGCTTGGAAGCGTCTTTGAAAAGATCGCCAGCCTGCTGCCGTTCATCCATGCAGTCGAATTCGAACGCGCCATACTCGCAGGAGACTTCTCCACAGCCCTACCGCACATGTTGTGGGTTTTAGGCTATGGAATTGCCATAACCGCTCTTGCAGTCTTTGCATTCCTACGGCAGATGAAGAAGCAGTGATCTCATTCAGGGCCGTTTTTGCAACGGCCTTCACTACACCCACTAAGCTTATTAAGCGCACTACACCAACTACCACTCTTTAATTCTCAACCACATTGAAACAATGCAAAGTACGGCAAGAATAACTGAAAAACGTTTGCAAAGTACGTCAAAAAAGATTTATCCTATTTATATGGAATAAATTATACAATCATGTCTTTTTATATGGAAAACCAGAAGCTAAAATTTCAAGTTTTATTGAGTCAAAGTATTCCTGACTGTAGAATGAGGCTATGAACCTCTATGAAGTGAAAGACAGAAACCCTAGGCTTGTAGACCAACTGGTGGCAGTTTGGGAGGACTCCGTTAGGAGTACACACCTGTTCCTTTCCAGTGAAGAGGTGAAGAAAATCAAAGAATTTGTACCCTGTGCATTGATGAAGGTCGAACACCTCATAATTGCAGAAAAGGCCCCAAGCCGACCTGTTGCCTTCATGGGCATGGAAAACAATAGGTTGGAAATGCTGTTTCTTTCTCCTCTGGAACGAGGCAAAGGACTTGGCAGAAAGCTCCTTGAATATGGAATCCGCAATTACGGAATCAATGAGGTTACAGTAAACGAACAGAACCCTCAGGCCGTTGGATTCTATCGGCACATGGGTTTCGAGGAATACAAAAGAACGGACTTTGACGAAGAAGGCAACCCCTACCCTCTTTTATACATGAAGATGAACACAGCATTTTAATTACAATCTTCCGAAAAACCCATTATAAAACCAACATGAAAACCAATGGAATCCTTTGAATTCCATCAAAAACACTTTTAAAAATCCTCTTAAAAATGTCAAAAACACAACCTACAAACCTTTGAAATTTATCAAAGCGATGCATTTACCTCTTTTACCTTAAAGGAATTCCTCCCAAAAACCTTTTTGACCACACTGCAGACCAACAGGTTTTGGGGTCTGTTTCTTCATTTTTTCGATTTTTGGGCGTTACTGAAGAAAATTTTCTTCCGAAACCTGTTTTTTCAGGACTACTGAAGAAAACCAATGAGATTCACATACCAAAAAACTAAATGATGGCTTTGAGAGTTTTCAGCGCAGCAGCCATGTCGCCGTCGCAGGTTTCGAAGGAAATCGTCTCATCGTAGCCGCGGGACTTAAGCAAAGACAAAGCACGTAGAATATATGGATTGCAAAGAGTGCCCTCCAAAGAACGCTCACTACCTGCAATATGGATGTGATGAACCACGTCCAAAGAAGCCTCCAGAGAAGAGAGAGGCTCTCCATTGGAGTTCATGTGATAGATGTCAGCCATAAGCAAGAACCAAGGAGAGGAGATGTCACGGACGAACGAATAGCCCTCCTCCACTGTGTTTATTAGGTTGCATTCACCCCGTTTCAACGGCTCAAGGAGAATGGTCACACCATATTCGCTGGCCTTTGGAACCACCACAGACGAAACAAGCTCCCTCAAACGCTCCATTGCCTCATCGAACGACATACACGAAGGGTCGTAGCTGCGGGAAGCACCGCTTCCAAAGACGATCTTTCCTATTCCAAGGGAGACGGCACGGGAAAGCACAACATCCAAGTAATCGCAGATGACGCACAAATCCCTTTCCCAGGAAACCAATGGAATCCTTCCAGGGAAGAGATTGCATGCGACAGGAGCCTCAAAAGCTCCAAGCACAGATGAAAACCCACAGGAGTCCATGTCCGCAAAACTCATGGCTGGAAGCTCGGCATAGTCAAAGCCAGCTTCCACAATCCTGTCGAGCATGGGACTCTGGATTTCCCATAGCGGAGTCGAAGCGAAACCTGTGCAAAAGCCATATTCCATGGCACTTACCTCCAACCTTATGAAAACGATCTAATGGACGCAGTTGCCACAGGCCTTGTCATGAGCTTCAAGAGTAAGGCGCATACTCTCAAACACATGAGCCTGCGTCATACAGGTTTGCGTCCCGTCAAGGCAGTCGCGGACGAATGCGCCAAAGAAAGGAAAACCCTCCTTGCCGGTCGCATTTATGACATGCTCACCGTCTGCATCCACCAGAAACACATTGTCACCTTCCATGGAAACGCCAACGTTTATGTACTTGCGGATCTCAACCGTAGCCTTCGTACCCACGATAAAAACCCTGCCATCGCCCCAAGCCGATAACCCTGGGGGTGTAAACCAATCGACCCTTATATAGCCTGTTGCACCATTGTCCAAACCTATGACGGCCTGCCCAAAGTCAGTGAAATGTGGATGGTCGGGATTGTTGAAATTGCGCTCCTCGCTGTACTCTATTCGCCCGCTGCGGGCTCCAGTATACGAAAGGAGCTGTTCGAACTGATGCGATCCAATGTCACACAGTATAGAACCGTTCTCATCAGGATTGAAGAACCAGCCTGGACGGGTCTCCTTGTTCAAACGGTGGGGAGCAAGGATGGTCACAGAGAGAACTCGGCCAAGGGCTCCTTCGTCTATAAGACGTTGGACGCATACAGCACCCTCCACATGTATACGCTCTCCAAAATAGACCATAAACCAACGATTGGTCTCTTTTTGTACCTGTTGTACGATTTTTAGGTCATCGAACGTGAGCATTCCAGGCTTGTCCGTAAAATAGTGATGACCGCTTTTCATGACAGCCACACCCAACGAAGCCCTCTTGTCAGGTCTGATTGCAGAAGCCACAAGCTGTATGGAGGAATCCAGCAGAATCTCGTCGGCGCAGGAGACAGGGTGGGCGCAGGGGAATCGGTCTATGAAAGCGTTGACCTTTGCGGGGTCCGGGTCATAGACGTCCTTGAGCGTGGCCCCCGCCTCAGTAAGGCCGTTGACCATGGCGTATATGTGACCATGGTCAAGCCCTATGACGGAGAAGAAGAACTCCCCCTCACCCACAGTCTTCACGACCTTTCCCGTGGACTGTGGGGCGTAGAAGATTCCATCGGCCTTCTGTATCATGCCTTCTTCCCCATGAGTTTCTTGAATACTCCAAGCTGGGCGAGGATCATGACCACGATGAGGACCAGGAAGAATATGCAGATTGGACGCTGTACAAGAGGAGCGAGCGAACCATCGGAGAGGTTCAGTGCCCTTCTTAGGTTGGAGTCGCACATAGGCCCAAGAATTACACCAAGGAGGAACGGAGCGGCTGGGAAGTGCAGCGAGGTAAGGAGAGTTCCAAAGATTCCAAACACGAACATGACCTTGACGTCGAACATGTTGTAGTTGATAAGGTACGAGCCTATCACGCACAGTGTGTAGATGATTGGCATGAGGTACTTCTTTGGAATTCCAAGGATCTTGACGGTTCCCTTCGAAAGAACGAGGGCAAGGAGCCACGTGCAGAACGATGCAATGGCAATGTAGATGCACACGTTGTAGAGGAAACTTGGGGACTCGGTCATAAGAAGAGGACCTGGCCTATAGCCATGCATGTAGAATGCAGCCAAAAGGACGGCTGCAGGAGCAGACCCAGGAACTGCCAACGACAGGACAGGAATTATGGCTCCTCCAATGCAGGCGTTGTTTCCAGCCTCTACGGAAATGACCCCACGAGGGTTTCCGGATCCAAAGGTCTTCTTCTCCTCTTCAGGGGAAAGGCTCTTTGTAGCCCAATATGAAAGCCAACCGGCTGTGTCTTCGCCAACACCTGGGATGATTCCAACCCCAACGCCAATGGCGGCGGAGCGGATGACCTTGACCATGTTGCGCCCCATGAGCCTGAAGCCTTCCTTTGCTTCGAACTTGCTTGAAGGGATGACCTGTTCATCGTTGTTCAGCTTGAACGCCTTGAGGATCTCTGGGAAGCCAAAGAGTCCTATCATGACAGGGATGAGCTGGATGCCGGACATCATGTTCACGTTTCCGTACGAGAAGCGAGCTACGGTGTTTACGGAATCCAAACCTATCATGGAGACCATAAGTCCAAGTATTCCTGCTATCCAGCCTTTAATCTGGGACTCCGTGGATGTGATGGTTCCACATATAAGGATTCCAAAGATTGAAAGGAGGAAGAACTCCCAGGATGTAAACTTGAGTGCAAGCTTCGTAAGAACCGGTGTAAGGGTCATTACGAAGATGACGCTCAGAAACGTCCCAAGGAAGCTGGAAGTCGTTGCAAGGAAAATTGCAAGACCGCCACGTCCCTGCTTTGCCAGTGGATGTCCGTCAAGGGCTGTAGCTGCAGAGGCAGGGGTTCCAGGAATGTTCAAAAGGATTGCCGACTGGCAACCGCCTGATATTGCACCAACGTAGATGGAGAGCAACGCTATGATTGCCGTCTGCGTTGGGAAGTTGTATGTAAGTCCAGTCAAGAGAGCTATGGCCATCGTTGCTGAAAGGCCTGGAAGCATACCCATCACGAGACCTGCCAATGTGGACAGGCACATGACAAGAAGGTTCATTGGCTGGAAGACTGTTGCAAATGCTGTTGATATATATTGCAATGCCATGTTTCACCTCAAGGAAGAGCTGCGTTGAAGCAGTATTTGAAGATCACGACCGTCAAGACCACTGCTGCAACTGCGACGATGATGGACTTCCACCATACTCCAGCCTTTAGGTAGAGGAATATGCCAACGAGGAAGACAAGCGATGCAGCCCAGAAAGGCAGAACGCTCAAAAGCAGATACGAATAGATGAACATTATGACGACTGCACCAATTGTGAAGTAGTATTCCTTGTTGCGTGAGGCGTCTGCAAACCACTTGCCAACGACTTTCCAACGCTCCACGAATGCAGTGCCAAAATCCTTCTCTCCTTTCATAGTGGAAATGAAAAGAAGAACGCTGAAGAAAACTAGAAGAATGCCAAGAACGAAAGGCAGGAAACCTGGTGACAGGCTAAGCTTCTCAATCTTGAAAGGTGGTCCTGCAACCCTTTTGTATATGGAGAACCCTTCTATTGCAAAGTAGGCTCCAAGAGCGGCAAGGGCAAAGGAAAAAACGAAATCCTTGGTGTTTCTATCCATTTTTAAAATCCTAACAAATATGGGCTCCGTCCCAGTTCTTTGGGACGGAGCGTTCAAGAATTGGAACTACAGTCTGTTGATACCATAGTCAGCTGGGCTGATTGTGACTGCACCAGCATCGTACATGAGCCAGCAAGCCTTTGATGCGAAGTTCTCCATGAACTCCTGGGAGTGCTGTCTGTCGTAGACGTTGACGGAGAAGCTCTTCGACTCGCAGAAATCCAAGAAAGCCTTGTCCTTGACTGCAACTGCGAAAGCTTCGTCGAGCTTTTCAAGATATGACTCTGGAAGTCCCTTTGGAACGAGGATACCTGTGACCTCACCCATTGGGAGGAACTTTGCAGCTTCTGGATAGAAATCCTTGATGGAAGGGATCGTGATTCCTTCTGCAATCGTGATGTCTTCGTCTGAGAGTGTGCAAAGGGCCTTGACCTGTCCGCCAATGATTGCATCCTTGTACTCGGCAAGAAGCTGTGGGCAGAACTGGACTTCACCGGAGAGAGTTGCTGTGAAAGCAGCGGCTCCGCCATTGTATGTGATGTGCTTGTAGTCTGCACCGGCAATTGACTTGATGACCTCAGCGCCAAAGTGTCCACCGGAGCCAATGCCTGCCGTACCAGCTGTGATCTGACCAGGATTCTGTCTTATAGCCTCAATGAGGTCCTGGATTGTGTTGAATGGGGAGTTGGCAGGAACGACGATTACGTTTGGTGCGTATGTTGCAATCCAAATGTCCCATTCGCGGAAGGTCTTGTCGGTGTAGCCGTTGATTGGCATTGTGCAGAATGCAAGCATTCCATTGGCAAGAAGTGAGTATCCATCGTTCTTTGCGTTCTGAACGTTGAGGGTTCCTGCGCTTCCACCAGCACCAGGAGTGTTGATGACGTTGATTGTGACGCCAAGCTTCTCACCCATTGCGTTTGCAAGAGCTCTTGCTGTCAAATCTGTTGTTCCACCTGCACCATAAGGTACTGTGAGGTTGATGTTCTTGTTTGGATAGACCTCCTCCTGTGCTGCCTGTGCGAATGCGCACATTGCAACGAGAGCAAGAACCATAACTGTGGTAAGGATCTTTTTCATACTTCCTTCCCCTCCTTTAGTTTATTTTCAAGACCGAGTCGCCTTCTATGACGCTGCAGTCATGAATATATTGTTTTGGTTGCATGGGCTTTCCTTGGATTTGGTCCAACAGCACCTGGGCTGCGGTCTTCCCAAGTTCAAAGTCACCCATATCCAGCCTTGAGAAGTCATTGAGCCCCGTGTAGGTCCACATTGGAGTTCCAATGAGCATGACCGATATGTCACGACCAATTGTCAAGCCCATTCTTCTTAGCTCGTTCACTCCTCCCTGAGCCTGTATGTTGAATCCGTAGAAAAGCGCCGTTATGTCTGGATGCTCTTCAAGTATCTTCCTTGTAAGTCTGCCGCCCTCCGCAGCGGAGAACTCACCGTTCTCCACATACACCATGGCCTTGTCTCCAGCAGCATCCAGAGCAGCCTTTTCACGGGCGGCGAGGTCAAGAATTCCAGAGTTCCAACCAATATAGCCTATCTTCCTGTGACCCATTGACATGAGGTATTCAATGCCTTTGAAGCCACAGCCGTAGTTGTTGGTGGTGACCCAATAGTAGTCGTTCACACCTTCCAACGGGCGGTCGACGACGACCATCTTCATTCCAACGCTGCGCGCAAGCTCCGTATTTTCAGCACCCTTTGCCGTTGGCGTGACGATTATGCCGTCCACCCTTTGCTCAAGCATCCTGCGGATTATGGACTTCTCCCTTTCAGGGTCGTCCAACGTGTTGGTTATTATCATGTCGTAGCCATGCTTGACGAAGACCGCCTCCGCCGCCATGACGATACGGGTGAAGAACTGGTTCTCGAACTGAGGGATGAGGATACCTATGAGCCTGCGATGGCCGCCTTTGAGGGAGGAGGCTCCTTTGTCACGGATGTAATGAAGCTCCTCTGCAGCTTCCATGACCTTGCGACGGGTCTCTTCGCTTATGTACCTCTCTCCGTTCCCGTTGAGGACATACGAAACCGTTCCAATGGTGGTTCCAGCCTTCTGAGCAACATCCTTCAACGTCGTATACTTCGCCATTTCCTTCCCTTTTGAGCGGCCTTCAACCGCCCTTTTGGATATGCAAACGTTTGCACCATGTTCCACCGCACCCATCAAGTCATATGCAAACGTTTGCTTACAGCTTAAGGATTTACAATGAAAAACCAAACTCTATGTAGATGAAAACACGGCTTGTGGTATCTGTCAACAAATATTTTGTAAAAGTGATTGATTAAATACAACGAGCAGTTTCAATGGAAAAGCTTGAAATCAGAATGTTCCAATACTATCTTTCAAACATGACGACACTTTCCATAGCGATCATTGCAATAATTCTGATAGCGGCAGCTGTCGCATTGGCAACATCCAAGTTCGTGACGATGCTCACATTTCCAAAGGTACACCCACACGAAGAATCACGGAACTACCTCAAGGAAGTACATCATTTCGATTGCAACGCCCTTGAAAGCACCCATCCACACGAAGACTTCTCGTTCGTCTCACCACGAGGCTACACCCTAAGGGGAATCGTCATGCACCCCACAACGGACAAGGCCGATGCCTCAGCCCCAGAGAAAGCCATCGTGATAGTACATGGCTATACAGGAAACTACAGCTCAATGTACCCCTATGCTAAGATCATGTTGGACTACGGTTTCCATGTCGTGCTCTATGATCACAGGGCACACGGCCAAAGCGACAGGATGGACACAAAAGGAAAGAGAGTATGCTGTAGCATGGGGTACTTCGAGTCTCTGGACCTCAAGGATCTCTTCGACTACATCAAGACACGCTTTGGAAAGGACTGTACGTGGGGGCTTCTTGGAGAATCCATGGGAGGTGCAGTCGTCATGCAGACAGCACACCTCATACCAGAGCTTTCGTTCGCCATTGACGACTGTGGGTATTCCAGTATGGAAGAAGAAGCCCGTGCCGTGTTCAAATCCATGCATCTTCCGTCCTGGCCTACTATGCAAATTGGCTCAAAAATCATAGAGAGGCTTTTCAAATGGAATCTCTACGCCATAGACGCAAAGGAGGCAATGAAGGAAACAAGCATACCAATGCTCTTTTGTCATGGAGATGCAGACACCTTCGTTCCAACCAGAATGGTCCATGAAGTATATGAGGCCAAGAAAAGAGGGAGGACTCTTTGCCTGTACGAAGGATCCGCCCATGCACAAAGCGTCATTGACTACCCTGACGAATACAAAAGGAACATAGGTTTGTTTCTAAAAGGGCTTGGAATCCTGTAGAAAAAACCGTCAATCTTTGTATGGAACTTCCTTCAAATGCCTTGCTATGATGCCTTTCAGCCTTTCCAGATTCTCCCTTGAATTGGCAACGACCAAAGGGCAGGGTTTTTCCAACGAAGGAGAAGCTCCGTCAAAGCCCTCTACAAAGCCCCCAGCCTCCCTTACGATGAGCGTTGCGGCACAGTAGTCCCAAGGAGAAAGACGTATCTCAAAGAACATATCGACTTTTCCAGCGGCAAGATAGCACATCTCAAGAGAACACGCCCCAAATCGGCGGAAGTCTGCGCATTGGAAATATGCGTCCATGAGAATGTCGTTGCACACCTGTGCAAACTCCTTGCGGTAAAGGCTAAAGGCTGTACAGTATATGCTGTGTTGGAAATCAAGGTTGGAGACATGAAGAGGCTTTCCGTTCAGGAACGAACCCTTCCCTTTCACAGCCCAGAACATCTCCTTGGAGACAGGGTTGTAGACAACGCCAAGAAGAATGTCGTCGCCATCCACGAAAGCTACCGATATCCCGGACTGGCCCAAACGCCTTGTGAAGTTCGCAGTTCCGTCTATGGGATCGACAATCCATCTGCGGCCATCGCCTTTGGAGCACAGATGCTCCTCCTCTCCAAAGAAACCGCATCCGGGAACGAGGGAAGGAAGTTCCTTCGCAAGGTAGTGCTGCACCGCAAGGTCCGCACTTGTCACAAGATTGCTCACCCCGTCCTTTTCAAATACCTGGGCGGTGCCCATGTCCATAAGAGGCGCAGCTTCAAGAACAACCCTCTTCACATCTTCGAGCAGCTTTTCCAAATCCAAAGCCTTTGAATCCATGGCAGATCATCTCCTCTTCGCTTTCCATGATACAACAAAACACAGCTCATAGTCTTTCTTTGCAGAATACATATGCTCCTTTAGGGTGTATGGGCCACAGCTTCCCGTGCCAATGCCCTGTTGGAATGCAGACAGCGTTACATATGTACCTGTACGGACCTCGTCCTCACGATGTTTCATTTTGGTAAGCTCTAAATCGGAATAAGGTTTTATTCCAAGATTGAACGGCTCGTTTACAGCATCAAATCGCACAATCAGACCATCGTTTTCAATCTCCACCCATTGGGTATCGCAGCGGTTGCCGCTCCCCTGAGGGCGAATGTTTGGCTCTGTCATATCGCACACATGCCCTGAATACTCTCCAATTGGACTCTGCTCCTTCATATCCACGTATGATTCCTTCTCTCGTCCAAACCACCTTACAGCGTCGAACGACGAGCCGAGCTTGAACGTCTTCCCAAAACGTGGAATCGTCCCATGTGCATTCACAGGATGAAGAACGGATTTCACGAACACAGCCTCTTCAAACCCCGGTGGTGCGGAACAACAGCGGTACTCGTCCACACACAGGAATCTGTTTCCAGCGGCGATTATGTTGGACATAGTGCAAAAGCCGCCGTTGGCAAGAGGCTTCCTTTCGAACACATCCTCCCTTTGCAAGTACCACTTCTTCATTGGATTGGGTCTGAACAAAGGTTTGTCATTGTCTGTAGCCGCCCTGAAAAGCAGAGTCTTTGGCGTTTCCATGAACGAAGGCAGCTGAACAGAGGCTTCTGTAGTCTCTGGACAAGGAAGAACAGGCTTTGAGATTTCAATCTGGTCGGTTCCAACCAAAGCACCATTTGCATCATAGACATCGAACCTAACAAACTCCATGCCGTCAAGGGTCGTACCAATTGGCATGTAGGTCAGAATATCAAACGACTTGCGTTCCAAAGGCGCTACATCAATGTCAATGTCAAAGGATGCGAACGATCCAACCGTACAGACTATGCGAAACGCGCTGCCATGGGTGAATCCTGTTGTGTTGAACACCTCAAAGATGGAGCCATCCACCCTTGAAAACCTCATTGGTCTGTAGGCATGGCGAACAATCCATGCACCTGTAGAAGGACTTCTATCTGGATAGAAGATTCCATCCACACAAAAGTTCCCATCATGTATCCACTCCCCGTTGTCGCCTCCATATTCGTAATGGACTTCCCCTTTTGAATCCTTATGCATGACCGCATGGTCAACCATCTCCCATACGCATCCGCCCATGAGGCTTTCATGTTTGTATATCTCGTTCCAATAACCCTCTATGTTCCCAGGACCAACCCCCATTGCATGGGCGTACTCGCACAAAAAGTACGGACGATCGTTGAACTGTCTTGTACGGCTCTTCCCCTCTCCCGCTGCAGCAACATCCTTGACAGGCGGATACATCTGGCTTGCAACGTCATATGCCTTGCGCCTTGCATGGACCGCACTTTCGTAGTGCACAGGAAGTTTCGATACACTCTTGAAATACTCGTACATCGCATAGGTGTTGCAACCATCTCCGGATTCGTTTCCAAGACTCCACATCACAACAGGCGTCGAGAGGATCTTGTCGCGGTTGTAGTGTCGCACCGCTCTGTCCACATAGCGGGCACTCCACTTTGGATCGTTTGAAAGCCAATTCATCGAAGGAGGCAGCTTTTGCACATACACCCCGTGAGTTTCAAGGTCCACCTCGTCCACGATATAGAGACCATATTCGGCCGCAAGTTCAAGCAAAAGCGGGTCCGGCGCATAATGGGACGTCCTTATGGTGTCAATGTTGAACCGTTTGCACAGCCTAACATCCCTCTCAAGTTCCTCTGGCTTCATACAGTACCCGTTGGACGGACTCGTATCATGATGGTTGACGCCTTTGAGCTTCACAGGCGTTCCGTTCACCTTGAAGACCCTTCCCTCTATTCCAACATCCTTGAAGCCAACCCTCTCGTGTATGCATGAACCATTCGTCTCTATGTACAGGTCGTAGAGGTTCGGTTGCTCCGCATTCCATTGTTTAGCGTCTATGTCCTTGAATTCAAACGAAATTGATCCTCCATGAGCCTCATTTGAGTCTTTGGACTGTCTAAGGGAAATGCCATGGCCTTCCAATGAGACGGAGACCTCAAGCGGCCCTGTCACATCTACGACGACAGTCGCATCATAGAGTTCTCCGTGCTTGTTTGTTTTGAAATCAATGTCCCAAACATCGTTTTCGTCCATCGTCCTTAGCAGAACATCGCGGAATATACCATTGTTTCTAAACATATCCTGACACTCAAGATAGCTTCCGCTGCACCATCTACGAACCAAAACAAGCATTTCGTTGGAGCCTTCATGAACCAAGGAAGAGACATCGAACTCAGCAGTATTATGGGACTCCTCGGAATACCCTACGAACGAGCCGTTTATGTACAGCTCCATACAGCTTGCAACGCCAAGGAAGGAAAGTATGTACTTTTTGGAGGCATCTCCAACATCAAAGAACGTCCTATACAGTCCAATGTGGTTCCACTCGCCCTTTGGTGCGTGCCTTATTCCATCCAGAACACTGAAATACCAACCAACGGGCTTGTCAACAGGGATTTTTGGTGGTGCAAATCTGAACGGGTAGCGAAGGTTTATGTATGCAGGCTTCCCATAGCCTTTGAACTGCCAGCATGAAGGTACGTCTATAGTGCCAAATTCAAGGGCATCGGTCTTTGAGGAATCGGTCTCTATGGAGGATGGGAGATCGTTTGGATCGTCATAGTAGATGAAATCCCATGTTCCGTTCAAAACCTTCACAAGAGGTGACCTGTAGCGCTTCTCCAGCAGCGTGCAGGATGAAGCAGCCTCCTTGGTCGGATATGGTATGAAGTAGCTTCTGGGTGAAAGCTTTCCAATTTCAATCGTTTGAAAATCCCCACATAGACATCTCTTCAAATCGTAGTGCATAGAGGAACCTCCTCTTCAATGATACGACAATTCAAGGCTCTATGACACGAGAAAACTCAAAAACCCTTGGTTTTGGCTATAGGTTCTAGAAAATGAAACCTGCGATAAGATACATGACCATTGTTATCGCCGCTGCAAGAAGCCCGTATGGCACCTGTGTCTTTGCATGGGCAAAGTTGTCGCATCCCGTTGCAGCAGATGTAATTACTGTGGCATCGGAATAAAAGCAAATATGGCTTCCAAAGACACCGGCGGATACGACGGCGCTGACTGCCAAAGCCACGTTCACACCCATGTCCATTGCAAGAGGAATGACGATAGGAAGTGCTATGATGTACATTCCCCAGTTCGTACCAGTCACGAATTCAGTTATGGACAGGATGACGAATATGACAAGAGGCATGAGCTGAGGTGTCATGAACCTCTCGGCAGTGTGTATCATGTAGTAAGTGAAGCCAATCTTCTCGTTCATGTCCGCAAAAAGGAATGCAAGGATCATCAGGAGGATTGAGTTGAGCATGTTCTTGAGACCGCCTATGAAGCACTCCCAATACTCTCCTGCCGTCATGACGCCTTGGGCAAGATAAAGCACGAAGCACACCGCAAGGGTGCATATGACACCAAGCTGCATGTCCAAGTCTCCAACGCTTTTGGACTTGAAGACAGGAATCATCGCAAAGAATATCAGCGAAAGGATTGGGATGAAGAAGTTGACGATTCTGGCGTTTTCATGCTCCATGATTGGACGACCGCCTCTTATATCAACCTTCTCCGATCCTTCTGGCACTATAGGTCCGCCATTGGCCACACGCTCGTAAGCCTTCTTCATTGGACCGAATGGTTTGATTATGTTGAAGATGAAGAACGGCACTATCAGGATGCCTATCCACGCATAGAAATTAAATGGTATGGTCTTGATGAAGTACGCAAGCCCTTCTCCATGAGGAGCCCAGCCATTGGCTTCAAGTAGCCTTCCACAGAAGACTCCCCATGTTGATATTGGAATGAGAACACATGCAGGAGCGGCAGTGGAATCGACAATGAACGAAAGGAACTCCCTTGGTTCCTTGTGCTTGTCGCACAGAGGAGACATGCAGGACCCAATGACAAGTGCATTGAGGTAGTCGTCAAGGAATATCACGATACCAAGCACCCATGTCCATATGAGAACGGACGTCCTGGTCTTCGCTTTCTTTGCGACCCACTCTCCAAAAGCCCATGCCCCACCGGCTTTCTCAACCATGGCTATGACGCTTCCCATAAGACCACACACGATTATGAGCCATGCAATGTCCTCGGACATCATGACATCAAGTATTCCAGTGCTAAAGCTGTTCACGGCATCCATTGGACCAATCATAATGTACCCCATCAGGGATGCAAGTATGAGGGCCTCGAAAATCCTTTTGGTGAAGAATATATAGGCTATGAGAAAGACGGCTGGAATGACGGAGAATATCCCATAGGACGAAGAGCCCCTCATGGACTCCGGTATGAGACATGCCATAAGAAAAGAGCAAGCAACGACCAAAACAGCGGCTATTATGGTCTTCCTCGAACTCCATTTCACATCACTAATTCCCGAATTCGACATAACTACCAACTCCCTTTTCTTTCATCTTTGCTCTTTCGAGCTTGAATACCTGAACACAGCGTATCAACCATAGGGGTTTTTCCCATTATATGCAAGGGTAGGAGGCACCTGTAAGTCCTAGTCCTGCAACATCCAGAGTCCTTGTTGAAACTACCACTTTCTTTTGCGATAATGGATGTTCAGCGAAGAGCCCCATTTCATGCAAAACGAGGGAGCCTGGAAATGCGAAAAGCCAAGGAGAAACACCATGAGCAGAGCCGATGACATATTCAAGGAGAACGTTCGAGACATTCTTGAGAACGGCTATTCAGATGCCGACTTGGAGGTTCGCCCCCACTGGGCGGATGGAACGCCAGCCCATACGATAAAGAAGTTCTGCATAGTCAATCGCTACGACCTAAGACAGGAATTTCCAATAATGACGCTAAGAAGGACTTACATGAAGTCCGCCATAGACGAGCTTCTTTGGATATGGCAAAGGAAGTCCAACAACGTAAAGGATCTAAAAAGCCACATATGGGACAACTGGGCAAATGAAGAAGGCTCCATAGGCAAGGCTTATGGCTACCAACTTGGAGTCAAGCACAAATATCCAGAAGGGCAATTCGACCAAGTCGACAGAGTTCTCTACGACCTCAAACACAACCCTCAAAGCCGAAGGATACTCACCAACATATACAACCACCATGACCTAAGCGAAATGGGACTCTACCCCTGTGCATACTCAATGACGTTCAACGTAAGCGGGAACGTCCTGAACGGAATCCTCAACCAAAGGTCCCAGGACATGCTTACAGCCAACAACTGGAACGTAGTGCAATACAGTATATTGCTTGTAATGATGGCTCAGGTCAGTGGCCTTGTGGCTGGAGAACTGGTGCATGTAATTGCAGATGCACACATCTACGACAGGCACATACCAATAGTAAAGGAAATGCTGGACAATACATCATACAAAGCCCCAAAGCTTATCGTTAACCCCAACGTAAAAGACTTCTACGCCTTTACGGAGGATGATTTCAAACTTGAGGGCTACGAATACTGTAAGAAGAAATACGATATCCCAGTTGCCATTTGAAAGTAGATAAAATCAAAGGAGACCAACGATGCAAGCCATACTTCACTGCGATAGAAAATGGGGAATAGGCAAAGCCAACGACCTTATGTTCAAGCTTCCAAAGGATATGAAGTACTTCAGAGACACAACCATTGGAAAAGTCGTCGTCATGGGATCCAACACCCTGCTGTCTTTTCCGGGAGGAAAACCTCTCAAGAACAGAACGAACATAGTCCTTTGGCCAAACGGAGACGGACAAAGGGCGAAGACCGATGGTTTCACAATGGTGGAAAGTCTGGACGAGCTGTTCGCTGAAATCTCAAAATATCCAAGCGAAGACGTTTTCGTGATAGGAGGAGCAATGATGTATCATACGCTACTTCCCTATTGCGACAAGGTATTGCTCACAAAGGTTGATGCAGATGGCGAAGCGCAGGTGTTCTTCGACAACCTTGATGAGATGGAGAACTGGAGACTTGCATGGGAGTCCAATCCAATCGATGACAACGGGTTCAAAATCAGGTTTACCATCTATGAGAACATGAACGTTGCAGCGCACCCGGATTCCAAAGGAGAAGCCCGCCAATGAAGCCCGCATTTGGACCAGCCCTTGAAGCAATCAAGGAAGCGAAACGCATCATCATACACCGTCACACAAGACCCGATGGAGACGCATACGGCAGTCAGATTGGCCTTTTCCACCTAATCAAGGACAACTTTCCACAAAAGGAGGTCTACATGGTGGGAGATACGAACGAAAGACTGTCATTCATGCTTCACGCTCTTTCCATGGACGACATTCCAGACTCCTTCTATACAAATGCCCTTGCAATCATTCTGGACACTTCCGCACCCACACTGATAAGCGACGATAGATGGAGACTTGCAGGCAAGACTCTCAGATTCGATCACCACATCTTCATGGGTCGCATAGCCAACATAGAGGTGATAGACCAATCATTCGAAAGCTGCTGCGGGATCATCGCCTTGTTCGCCAAAAGTTGCAAGCTCAAGGTAGGTGACGGTGCAGCCACAGCACTATTCACTGGAATCGTCACCGATTCAGGCCGTTTCAGATACGACTCCACGAACTCACGAACGTTCATGTTGGCTTCATTTCTGATGAAAAGCAATATAGACACTGCATCAATCTACAAAGCCCTCTATACAAATGAGCTTTATTCCGTGAAGCTCAAAGCAAAATTCACACTCAGGATAAAGACGACAAAGCACAACGTAGCCTACACCTATACAACGAAGGAAGAGCTTGAAGAGGACAATCTTGACGCACCAACGGCAGCAAGGGCTTTCGTCAATGTAATGGGAGACATAGAAGGCATTGAAATATGGGTCGCTTTCGCAGAGGACGAAAACGGTGTTGCCTGTGAGCTCAGATCCTCCGACTGCAACATCAACCCAATAGCCGTCAAGTATGGAGGGGGTGGACATGCAAAGGCAAGTGGTGCTACAGTCAACTCTCAATCCCTAGCCATGGACATGCTGAGGGAGCTCGATGCATTGGCTGCACTATCGCAGAACGACGACAGGAAAGAAGAATGACAAAGGAAAAGAGCGGAATGGAAGCGAAGAAGGCCGTCCTAGACAAGATAAAACAGTATGACAAAATCGTCATAACAAGGCATTTAAGACCCGATGGCGATGCAATAGGTTCAACAAAAGGCCTTTGCAATGCTCTTAGGCTATCGTTTCCGAACAAAGACGTAAGGGTCATAAACTGTGACTACTCCCAGCACTTAGCATTTCTAGGTAGCGAAGATCCCCAGGTTGACGACTCGTTCTACGAAGATGCACTTGCAATCATAATGGATACTGCAACATTGGACAGGGTTTCCAACAAGAAAGCCCTTCTTGCAAAGGAAATCATAAAGCTGGATCACCACATAGAGGCGGAGTCTTATGGAGACGTTGTATGGGTGGAAGACTACAGGTCGTCAGTGTGTGAAATGGTTGCGGACCTCCTCAAGTCATTTTCAAACGAGCTTAGATGCGACAAGCAAATCGCAACATTGGTGTTCGCAGGAATGGTGACGGACTCTGGACGCTTCCAGTTCGCAGAGACAAGCGGTGACACACTTAGGCTCGCAGGCTTCCTTTTGGACTTTGGCATAGACACTACAACGCTTTATGCAAACCTCTACCTTGAAGACTTCTCGTTCCAGAAGTTCAAGGCAAAGGTCATAGAGAACATGGACATAACCAAGAACGGAGTTGCGTACACATACGTCAGCCAAAACATGCAGAAGGAGCTTTCTCTGTCAAACGAACAGGCAAGCTGCAGCGTTGGATTCATGGACAAGATAAAAGGAAGCCTTATTTGGCTTGCATTCATAGAGAACGATGACGGCTCAACGAGGGTTCGTCTAAGGTCTCGATTCGTCACAGTGAACCAACTTGCACAGAAGTACCATGGAGGGGGACATGCGTTCGCATCAGGTGCGACTGTCTACAGCGAAGACGAAATGAAGGCATTGATCGAGGATGCAGACTCCCTTCTAGGTCAATACAAATCAAACAACGGAGGATGGCTATGAGAATACTCATAACGAACGATGACGGATACAATTCAGAAGGTATTGGAATCCTTGCTTCATGGGCGAAGAAGCTTGGCCATGTCACAGTTGCAGCTCCAAAGAACGAGCAAAGCGGAAGAAGCCACGGAATAGAAATACATAAACCATATGAGGCCAAGAAGGTCGAGATGATCGAAGGTATAGACTGGTATTATGTAGACTCAACTCCGGCAGATTGCGTGCGTTTTGGCTTCAACGGTCTCAAGCAACGCTATGACCTTGTACTCTCTGGAATAAACAAAGGCCTCAACCTTGGAGAGGACATAGCCTACTCAGGTACGGACGGAGCCATATTCGAAGCCGCCTACATGGGATGCAACGCCATAGCGTTCTCAACCGTTCCAGAGACGTTCGATGGTGCAAAGGCGAACCTTGATAGGGTCTATGACTTCATCCTGGAGAACAAGCTCTTTGATTACAACAGGATATACAATGCGAACATTCCGCTCGTACCACATGATGAAATACTCATCACACGCCAAGGCGGAGCATTCTACAAGGATCGTTTCCACTACCTTGGAAACGACATCTACCAAGTCGAGGGCTACTCTGTGTACAAGGGCGCCCAGAACTACGTTGAAGACCTGGATGCAACGCTTAACGGCTATATCTCAATAACACCGCTTGATACGGTGAGGACCGCAGAGAACGCCTACGAGCAAATCAAGCATTTGAATCCGTTCCACAAATAAAGAAAGACCGCCAGTCAGGCGGTCTTTTGTTTTCAGAACCAACGTTCGAATAAGGGATTACATCAAGTAGCATCCCTTGTCGAACTCAACCGTTCCCTTGTAGTTCTTGATGTTTCCACCAACGGTGATCTCATCTCCAATTGCAAGAGTTGCAACGCCGTCACCCGTGAGGCGGTAGCACTGAACGACCATGTCAGTAAGGCCGTTTACGACCATGTTGACTGTGATGTTGCCGTACTTCTCGCTATATGCACTAGGAATCTCTGTGATGACACCCTTGAGAACCCTTGCACCTTCAAGTGCAGCGTTCTCTTCAAGAGCGTATGCAGCCTTGAGAGTCTTAAGATATGCAAAGGCCTTGGCATCGCTCAAGAGCTGGCAGTTCTTGTCGAACTCGATTGTGCCCTTGTAGTTCTTGATCACACCCTGTACGACGATTGTGTCGCCGACAGCAAGCTTGTCAACGCCTTCGCCACAGAGTCTGTATGCCTGAACTGTTCTCTCATCGCCAATTGGAATCATGTCAACGGTGATGTTGCCGTACTGCTCGCTGTAGGCGGTTGGAATGCCGGTGATGACACCAACGAGGACCTGAGTCTCTGGCATGGCTTCGCCAGCAGCAAGGGCATATGCAGCATCGACGACGGCCTTCTGGTCTGGGGTGTAGCCCATGCTTACCATGACAGGCTTGTCAAACTCGATCGTTCCCTTGTAGTTCTTGATCTTTCCGTTGACAGTGATCTCATCGCCCACTGCAAGAGCTGCAGCGCCTTCGCCGCTGAGTCTGTAGCACTGGATGATGTTGTCAGCCATGGCGCCAACCTGAATGTTGACCGTGATGTTGCCGTACTGCTCGCTGTATGCAGTTGGAATTGCAACGATGACACCTGTGAGGGTGACGGCATTGTTCATGGTCTCGCCATCTGCAAGCTTGTATGCAGAAAGGACAATATCCTCCATCGAAGGATCCTTCTGTCCTTCTGGAAGGACATGCTTGATATCAAGGGTGATGGTCTCGCCGGTTGCAGGATCTGTAATCGTAGCTGTGAGGATGTAGTGGGTCTCCTCTGGAGCAGCCTCGTCTACGTCAATGACGACAATGTGGTTCTCGCCAGGAACAGCCTTCACGAGGTCAGTGTCAGTGGACCATGTGACTGGATACTCAACGCCTTTGATTGCAACGACATCAAGGACTTCATAGTCGCTTGGTGTGCGTGTCTCTGGATTGCTCTTCGAACTCTTGTCGAACATGACCTTGAGGTAGGCCTTTGCCGATTCAAGAGCGGAAACCTCTTCAACGGCAGGTGCGGCAACTTCGCTCTTCACGGTTGCGCATGAAACGAGACACACGCACAGAGCGACAAGCAGTAGAATGGAAGTCAATGATTTTTTCATCTTGTACTCCTTTTGATCTTAAACCTAATCTTTTATAACGATGTCCTTAGGCGAAATGACCTTTATCTGGTAGGTTCCATCAAAGGAATCCACAAGGCCTTTGACGTCAATGGTTCTACCCATGTATGCATCTGCGGTGACAAGGTGTCCCTTGCCATCTGTGAACACAGTGGTTCGAACATTGACCTCAATGCCGTCTGACACGCAGACAAGCGTCATTGCACCGTATGAAGAGCTGGACGGATCGCTTGTCGTGCGGACATCCTCCACGAACAGATCGTCCATCTCCAAAGTCGTATTCAAAGCCAGATATGCATAGTCGTACTCGCGCACGACTTCAACGCCATCATCGTCCATGCTCACGACACTGACCTTTCCATCAACGAAGGTGGAAGGAGATGTCTTCACGAACGCAGCGCTGTGGCCGGAGCTTATCATCTTCACGTTGTTTGGGTTGTCAGGATCCATGAGCTTGTACGAAAGCCCGGAGACCTGATACAGCCCTCCAGCCTCGTAGTACTGCACGGTACCCACGATGCGGACCCTGTTGCCCACGGACAAAGCCTTGAGCGCAGGACCTGGAAGATTGAAGCCATAGTAGACTGAAACTCCGTTGTACATATCCGTCTGTGGATTGTACTCCTCTATGTAGACGCTTCCTCCATCGTCCTTGGCGACAACGCCTTCGAACGCCACCTTGATGCCGTTGTACCTCTCGATGTTGAGCCTAAGCTCGCTCATCGTAAGCTCCACGGCATCTCCATAGTAGAAATCAGGATCCTTCTCACCTGAGAACACATTGAGCTTCAAAGCCTTTGCCTGCATGAGGGCCGCCATCGCAATCGACCCATAGCGGTTGTTCGCAGTGGACGATGCAATGGCAAGGCCGTTCTGAAGTATCTCAACGTTGAGGTTCCTGTATTCCTCGCTGTCGCTTGTCCTATACCAGACCCACACGAGGTATCTTGACCCGGTGGAGTCACGGTTCCACTTGTCGTCGTCGCTCTCTATGATTATGGAGGTAGCCTTAGAAAGCCTCTCACGCGTGAAGTTGGAGGCCTTCTTGCCGTACTCCTCAACCCTACCCGTTGATTCAGGCGTGTTTATGGCAAGGTAGCGGGCCTTGAGCACACCACCCTCCATCACAGACTCCGGCACATAGAAATGAGTCGTATCGCCGTCCACGAACGTCTTCACGGTCACTTCCTGCTTCACGGTGTCGGAATTCATGGCAAGCTTGAGGTCCGCCACATAGTCCTTCACCTCCGTGGGCTGGACAACTGCATTGGAGGGGCTCTCACTATAGACCGATGTCCCAGAGCCCTCCTCGCCTGAAGCCGATGCACAGCCTGCAAGTGCGAAAACAAAGACGAATAGAACAAGAACAAAAGCAGCGAAAGGAAGCTTCTTCATTCTGGAATCATCCCTTAGTTGTTGTACTCACACTCGTCGATGGCATCCTGGAAAGCCTGGAGGATCATTGCATCGACGTTGTCCGTTGCAGTCGAGAGACACTTGGAAAGAAGTGCACCAACCTGGTCGCGAGCTGTGGATGAGCCGTTGAAGGCTGGGGATGTGTAGTAAGCATCCTCCTGCTCGAGACATGCCTTTGCGCTGAGGGCTGCTATGTTGTCATAGCCATCGGCATTGGCAATGAAATCGGCATAGACAGCGTTGTCCATGACGGACTTGATTACAGGAACATAACCGGAGTCCATGGAGAATGCAGCCTGGAAGTCAACCGATGTGGTGAGGAACTTCACGAAGAGCCATGATGCAACGACTTCCTGGGAGTTGGCCTTGTCGAAGATCACGAGGCTTGGTCCCTGGGAGATGACCTTTCTGTTGTCCTGGGAGACCTGTGGGATGGATGCGATTCCAACTTCGAATGGATATGCACCATCGACCTTGGCTGGGCGCTGGTATGTTGCACCTGCGGAAGAACCAATGGACATGTAGCTCTTTGGATTCGTTGTGGAGGTGAAAAGACCTGATGTGTATGCGCCGTAGAGCTTCTGTGTTGTGAGATAGCCCTTCTCGTACCAGGATCTGAACAGCTTGACGAAGCTTCTGTTCGTCTCGTTGTTGAACAGGTAGTGGTCGCCAGTTGCGCTTGTGTATGGGCTGTTGTACTGCTCGCACATATTGATGAACCAGTTGGACTCAGAGTCGTATCCAAGAGGAATGGAGGTTGGATCGATCTCCTTGATCTTTGCACATACTGCTTCAAGCTCCTCCCATGTGGTTGGGACTTCAATGCCGTTTGCATCGAAGAAAGTCTTGTTGTAGTAGAGGACTTCAGTGGACTTTGAGAACGGCATGGTGTACATGAGGCCGTCGCCGAACTGTCTGCCTTCGTTATAGTAGCCTTCGATGAAGTCTGCCTGCTGCTCGGCTGTAAGTCCCAACGTCTCTGTCGTGCCGTCCGCTCTTGTCACAACGATGTCGCTGTTGATGAGGTTGTCAAGAGTTGCGACTGCACCTGCCAGGTTGTAGAGAGCTACGTGGTCAGGATAGCAGTAGGCGATGTTTGGCTGGTTTCCAACAGTGATCTGCGTGCTGATCTGATCTCTGAGATCATCATAGCCGCCAACGGATTCGTATACGACATGGATGTTTGGATAGAGCTTGTTGAACTCTACGATGTAGTCATCCAGAGTATGTGTCTTGGTCGAGCCAATCGTGTGGTAGAAGGTGATTGTGACTTCGCTTCCGTCATAACCTACTTCTGGAACTTCGAATGCTCCTTCGACCTTCGCATTGCCGGACTCGGAGTTTCCTCCGCAGAAGGCAACCATCACTGCCCCAACAAGGAGCAACAGAACCAGAAAAGTTTTCTTCATGCTTTTCTCCTTTTATTGATTTCAACCTATATAATCGCCCAATTGGACGATATCTCCCAATTTTTCCAAGGCTGCCTTAGGCGACAGACCATCGAAACCGCATCGGCATCAACCCTTGATTCCGCTGCGGCTCACTCCCTTCATGATGTATTTCCTAAGGAACACGAACACAAGGAAAAGCGGTGCGGACACCATTGCGACTGCCGCCATCTGGACAGGATAGTTCACGTCTCCGCTCGTCTCCTTGAAGGCGTTTCTAAGACCGTTCGTTATCATTCTGTGGTTTGCATCGTTTGCAACGAGCCTTGGCCAAATGTACGAGTTCCAAGCACCCATCATCTTAAGGATTGTGATGGATATGAGCGTTGGCAGCGAAAGCGGAATCATGACCTTGCACAGGTACTTGAAGTCGCTTGTACCATCCACCTTGGCGGCAAGATACAGCTCGTTTGGAATCTGCATGAAGTTCTGCCTGAGAAGGTAGATGTAGAACACGCTCACGAGGAACGGCACAATGAGGACGGTGTATGTGTTCAGCCATCCAAGATTGGTGACGGTGCTGTAGTTCGTGATCGTGAACAGCTCGCCAGGAATCATCATCGTAGCCAAAAGCCCTGCGAACAAAAGGTCCTTCCCCTTGAACTCAAGACGAGCAAAGGCAAAGGCCGATAGTATCGTGATCACCAATGAAAGTATAGTGGACACTATGCCAACGTACAGCGTGTTTAGGAACAGCCTTCCAAGGCTGGCCGTCTGGAACGCCGTGGCGTAGTTCGTAAGCATTATCTGCTTTGGCCAGAACGTAGGAACGCTCATTCTGTACTCTTCCAATGTCTTGAGAGACGAGTTTATCATCCAATAGAAGGGGAAAAGCACAATCAAGGCCATCGTTATGAGGAAAGCATAGAGGAGCACCATGACTATGACGCCAACGACCTTTTGCCTTGAGGTCTCCTTCTGCATATCCTTTTCGTGCATCGTTGAAATTCTCTCTGCCATGTCGCGCCTCCTCAATAATGGACTCTCTTCTTGCTGACCTGCAGGTTTATGAGAGTGACGACAAGGATTATTCCAAACAGAATGAGGGCGGCGGCACTTGCCCTACCCTGACTGTTGGACGACAGCGCATCGTATATGAATCCAACCATGGTATTGAGCCTCTTTGCATCGTCGGCAGGGCCCATGGATTCTCCAAAGATACCTACTATGCTGGTGTACTCCTTGAAACCTCCAATGAAGCCTGTGATTACGACGTATGCGATCATGGGGGAAAGAAGAGGCACCGTTATCCTTGTGAAGATCCTGCGTCTTGACGTTCCGTCAACCTTTGCGGCATCGTAGTACTGCTTGTTTATGCTCTGGAGTCCTCCAAGAAGGATGAGGATCTTGAACGGCAAAGCATTCCATACTATGTAGATGACCATGACCGTCATGTTCGCTGCATAGGTGGAGCCGTAGTTTATCCAGTTGATTGGCTTTCCACCAAAGAACTCTATGACGTTGTTTATGATTCCAGCCGTCACGATTATCTCGTTCTCGGTTCCATAGAAGCTTCCAACTATATTGAACATTGCCGCGAAGACCATTCCAATGGCTATTGAGTTTGTTACATACGGCAGGAAGAATATCGTCTGAAGGAACTTCTGAAGCGTCTTGATCGAGTTGAGGCACACCGCTATGAGAAGCGCCAGGATCGTCGAGATAGGAACCGTGAAGATGCAAAGAAGGACGGTGTTCTTCATGCATTGTATGAATCTCTTGTACTGGACGACCTTCTCGAAGTTTCCAAATCCAAACTGGAATTTCATTCCACCGGCGGCCTTGAGTCCGCTGTAGTTCTCAAGGAACGCCATCCTTACCGTATTGAAGATTGGCCACACGGTGAACACCAGCAAAAGAACTATTGCAGGTGCAAGATAGAGCCAAGCCTTCCACGGATGTTTGCTTTCTACCATGCTGCTGCTCATGTCACCTATCCTCTACTATATAGATCCTTTCCTCTGTCTCTTTGTTGAAGAGGAACATCTTGTTAGGTTTGATGAAGAAGTTCACCGTCTTTCTGTCATGGTCAATCTTGTTGTCAGCATCTATGATGGCTCTCACGACAGGGTTGATGGAAGCTTCGTTCGTAGCGACCACGCTTACGTCCCTTCCCATGACCTCCACTGCATTGAGGTTGCATGTGAACGGACCATCGTCATTGAGGATGAACCCTTCAGGTCTTATTCCAACGTAGACATTCTGATCCGCAACATCCCTTGCATCCCCAACGGCCTCATTTCCAATGTAGACGACTCCATCTTTTATTCTTCCATCGAACACATTGATTGGAGGGGTTCCAAGAAACTTGGCCACAAACAGGTTGGCAGGGCTGTTGTAAACATCCTGAGGTTTTCCAATCTGCTGTACGATTCCAAGCTTCATGACGACTATCATGTCGGATATGCTCATGGCCTCTTCCTGGTCATGGGTGACGAACACCGTCGTGATGTTGGTGGCCCTTTGGATGCGGCGGATCTCCTCCCTTGTCTGAAGCCTGAGTCTGGCATCCAGGTTTGAAAGCGGCTCGTCTAGAAGAAGCACCTTTGGCATCTTCACAAGGGCTCTTGCGATTGCGACACGCTGCTGCTGGCCTCCGGAGAGCTCGCTTGGCTTTCTTTCCATAAGCTCGTCGATCTGAACGATCTTTGCAACTTCGTATGCCCTGTTTAGCATCTCCTCCTTTGAAAGCCTATCCTCCCCCCTGAGGTTCTGAAGGGGGAACAGGATATTCTGCTTCACCGTCATGTGGGGATAGAGTGCGTAGTTCTGGAACACAAGCCCAACGCCTCTGTTCTCAGCAGGAAGCTGTGTTACGTCATCCTCTCCAAAGAAGATCTTTCCGCTCGTTGGCTTCTGCAATCCGCAGATCATGTAAAGCGTAGTGCTCTTTCCACAGCCGCTTGGTCCAAGCAGACCTACAAGCTTGCCATCAGGGATGGTGAACGTGAAATCGTTTACAGCCACGACTTCGTCATCGCTGTTCTTGTTCCTGCTTGGGAAGATTTTGGTCAAGTTCTGAAGTTCAACAATCATTCTCTCTATTTCCTCTCATTTAGTAGCTTGTTCTGTTGGCCTTCTCCAATGCGGCCTGGCGTTTCGCTGCAACCAGCGCTTCTTCGCTGTCGTATATCATCTGGCTTGCATAGTCCACCACAACGGTGTCTGCAAGCAGGTCATGTATCATTGAGTTTGTCTTGGTTGCAGCCATAAGCACAATCTCAAGTACGAAAAGGAGCCCCACTACGATGGGGCCCACTATACCTATTGTATTGAAGAGTATCATGGTGGCTATGAGGACGGGTACCATGGTCTCTATTGCATATTTGCCCAGAAAGGTCCGTATGAAGAGACTCACCTTGTTCATTCTTACGCCATTGGTACGCATGACCGCAATTCCAAAAATCTTCTTCCCCAAGGTGCGCCCATCCTTGATGATGATTGGAACGACGAATTCGAGTCCTAGATATGCAAGGAATATTGATAGGGAGGTTATGAGCATTATGAGATTGACCATCATCCTATACGCATACATGGCGTTGTCGTCAGACACAAGGGCATTGTACGCATCCATGTATGCCTTTTGACCATCTGCATCCAATTCATCGAACTGTTCTCGTGTGTATCCAAACGAAGTGCCATATGTTTGTTCGCACTCTGTCATTTTGTCGTAGTATGTGTCGCTGTAGCCGTCGTAGCCTGTAATCCACGAAAGGAGGAAGGCGAACGCCACCACCAGTATCGTAAGGAGGATGAAGTCGAATAGGAAGGCACTCGCCCGTTTCCAGACACTCGCCTTTTGCAAATCAAAAACCATAGCTAATCCAAACCAAGCAAAATCCATTCTATAACATTTGCCCGACTGTTAGCAATGAGAATTGTTCTTGTTGACATGGCTTAAGCTATGCTTTGTCACATCGTTTTTTAGGATATTCCAAAGTTTGTATATAGGAAATTCCAAAGTTTACATGTAGGAAATTCCAAAGTTTTGAACGAGTGCAAGCATTCAATTTCATAATTCAACTTAAATTAAAGCGTATTAGTAAGCTTAGTGGGAGTAATAGGTGTAGTAAGACTAGTGGAATCTAAAAATTCAGCCATTGGCGGCCACCCTCACCTTGCTCACCATACTCACAAACCCACCACACTCACAATGTACACAACACTCACCATCGCTACAAAACGCTGACAATTTCCAAACGAAAGTCCCAAAACAGTGCGTTTTAGTACGTGTAGTGCGTGATGTGCGTACAGTACACGAAACAAAAAAGGCACAGACAGTACTTTCCTGTACGACTGTGCCTGAACTAACGCAATAATGCGCACAACGACCAAGAAGCTCACTTCTTGGGAATCTTGATGTCGCCAATCTTCTCGAACTGGTGGCAGGCGCCACCAGCCGGGCAGTGGCCGCAGTTGCCACCACATGTGGATTTGCCCTGCTTCTTGTCACGAACGATAGAGGAGATGGCCAGTACAACGACCAGGACGAGTATCAATGAAATGATTATGGTTGCCAACATTTTTCACCTCCAAACAAAGGTCACGGAAACGAAAGGATGCATCCGTTGCAAAAATTCGTCACCACGCAAATCGGCCGCCCGCACAGGCGGACAGCCGATTATTTAGATTACTACCAACAATATACTTGATGAAACCGGACTCGACAACATTCGACGGCATCGGGCTAAGTCCAAGAGGCCAAATGCCAAGTCCGTAGACCACTGCCCCATCAGACCTTCTTGGTGAGCGTTGTGGCTTCCTTGTATGGTCTGACAAGCATGTAGATGATTCCAGCAAGCGCTGCGACTGCAAAGATGAGTCCAACGACGCTTGGCTGACCCATGAAGAGCTTGCCGAACTGGTTGATCATGAGTGCGATGATGTATGCAAAGCCGCACTGGTAGCCAATTGCGAACCATGTCCACTTTGGATTGTTCATCTCTCTCTTGATTGCACCTATTGCCGCGAAGCAAGGAGCGCAGAGGAGGTTGAATACCAGGAAGGAATAGCCTGTCACTCCATTGAAGACCTGTGCGAGTGTGCCGTAGACATCGCCGCTGCCACCGTAGAGGATGCCCATCGTTCCAACGATGTTCTCCTTTGCGACAAGACCAGTTATGGAAGCGACGGCTGCCTGCCAGGTTCCCCATCCGAGTGGTTTGAAGATCCAAGCGATCAGGTTGCCAATGAAAGCGAGGATCGAATAGTCGATCTCTTCTTCAGAGAGCATTCTGAACGTTCCATCGACGACTCCAAAGTATGTTGTAAACCATACGAGGATCGTTGAAAGAAGGATTATCGTTCCAGCCTTCTTGATGAAGGACCAGCCTCTCTCCCACATGGAGCGAAGAACGTTCTTGAGCGTTGGCCAGTGGTATGCAGGAAGTTCCATGACGAATGGGGCTGGGTCGCCTGCGAACATCTTGGTCTTCTTTAGGATGATACCGGAGATGATGATTGCAGCCATTCCAATGAAGTATGCGCTTGTTGCGACAAGTGCGGATCCTCCAAAGATTGCACCAGCGATCATGGAAATGAACGGAACCTTTGCACCGCAAGGGATGAAGGTCGTCGTCATGATGGTCATCCTTCTGTCTCTTTCGTTCTCAATCGTCCTTGAAGCCATGATTCCAGGAACGCCGCATCCAACACCAATGAGCATTGGAATGAATGACTTTCCGGAAAGACCAAACTTTCTGAAGACTCTGTCGAGGACGAATGCGATTCTTGCCATGTATCCGCAAGCCTCCAAGAAGGCAAGAAGCAGGAACAGGACAAGCATCTGTGGTACGAAACCAAGGACTGCACCAACACCGGCTACGATACCGTCATTGATGAGACCTGCAAGCCAATCGGCTGCGCCAACAGCTTCAAGGCCATTGGAGACGAGGACAGGAATTCCAGGGACCCATACGCCGTATGTGGATGTATCAGGTGCACCGTAGGCTTCCTTGTATTCCGTGTTGAGGTACTGATCGACTGCGGCGACAAGGTCCTCCTTCGTGGTTTCTGGGAACTCCTCTACCGCCAATGTCTCTTCGTCTTCGACGGAATATGTCACCGATGCATCGGAAGGAGTTGCCTTCACGAGCTGCTGCAGAGCGTTCTTCGCTGCATCCTCAGAGTAGTCTTCCGACTCCATATCAAGAGCCTGCGCAATCGAATCGTCGCCATATTCTCCAACGAACGCATCGATTATCTGATCGGTATCACCGTATTCCTCTGCGGCGGCTTCATACTGCTTGGAACCTATTCCAAAAAGATGCCAGCCATCGCCGAATAGACCATCGTTTGCCCAGTCCGTTGCCGCAGCGCCAACTGTGACCATTGCTATGTAGTAGACAAGGAACATGACTGCCGCAAAGATTGGAAGACCAAGCCAGCGGTTGGTCACTATGCGGTCGATCTTGTCAGACGTAGAAGCCTTGCCTACGTTCTTTTTCTTGTAGCAGGCTTTGATGATGGATGCAATGTATACATATCTTTCGTTTGTGATGATGCTCTCTGCATCGTCGTCAAGCTCCTTCTCCGCAGCCTTGATGTCCTCTTCTATGTGGGCAAGGACCTGTGGCTGAATGTGAAGCTTCTCAAGGACCTTGGAGTCTCTCTCGAAGATCTTGATGCAGTACCAGCGCTGCTGCTCCTGAGGCATGTCGTGGAGAGCCGCCTCCTCTATATGGGCAAGGGCATGTTCAACAACGCCTGAGAACGTATGCATTGGAACGGTCTTGGTCCCCTTCGCCGCCTTTATAGCCTCTTCTGCGGCTTCCATGACACCGTCACCTTTAAGGGCCGATATCTCAACCACCTTGCATCCAAGTTCCCTTGAGAGCTCTGCGGTGTTGATTCTGTCGCCGTTCTTCTTTACAACGTCCATCATGTTGATGGCGACGACAACAGGAATTCCAAGCTCCGTAAGCTGTGTCGTAAGGTAGAGGTTCCTCTCAAGGTTCGTTCCATCAACGATGTTGAGGATTGCATCAGGACGCTCCTCAAGGAGGTAGTTCCTTGCAACGACTTCCTCCAGTGTGTATGGGGAAAGCGAATAGATTCCAGGAAGGTCAGTGACGATTACGCCGTCATGCTTCTTGAGCTTTCCTTCCTTCTTCTCAACCGTGACGCCTGGCCAGTTTCCTACGAACTGGTTGGATCCCGTCAGGCTGTTGAACAGCGTTGTCTTTCCACTGTTTGGGTTGCCCGCAAGGGCGATTCTGATTTCAGCCATCATATTCTCCATTTAGCTTCTTTTTCAGCTTCTTAATTCGACTTTTCAAGTTAGTCACAACTAACTCATGCCCAAAAAAAACAAACCCTTCAGTCCTCTATCTCTATCATAGTGGCATCCTCTTTTCTTAGGGACAACTCATAGCCTCTCACAGTTACCTCTATTGGGTCTCCAAGAGGTGCTACCTTTCTGACATAGATCTCGACACCACGAGTGATGCCCATGTCCATGATTCTCTTCTTGGTTGCTCCCTCTCCGTGCAACTTGACGACCTTGACGGTCTGTCCAATCTTCGCTTCCTTGAGTGTCTTCATCTTCACATCTCCTTGATTCTATATTCGAACCTGTGTCCAAACCCAGTATTCAAACCATAATCTTCCCGGCCATCTCCTTGCTTATGGCTACACGGGAATCCTTTACGTTGACAATGAGGTTGCCGCCAATCGATGAAACGATGGTGACGTTGGCACCTGCAACGAAGCCCAAGTCCTCAAGGTGTCTCTTGGTCTCATCGTTTCCGCCAATCCTTCTTATCATGTTCTCTTCTCCGGCGCTGGCCAATGTCAATGGCATCATTTCGTATTCCTCTTCTTTGGTTAGCCCCTTCTAACCAAAGCGTAGTTTAACGACTCTAACTATTATCGTCAAGAACCCCACGGAAATTTTTATCAATTGCGCAAAACATCCCAGAAACACTTCAAAAAAGCCCTCGATTTAAGCCGATTTCCTTGCAACACCTCCCCCTTTGCGATATCTTGTCCTTGTTGCCGCATCAAGAGTTGGGATGGATTCAAAGCAATATGAGCCTTCAAACACCACCCAAGGACACATGTGGAAGAACAAAAAGAGGCATACCATGATGAAGATAAGAAAGGCTTCCGAAGACTACTTGGAAGCAATGCTCATGATGAAGGAAGAACACGGATACATACGTTCCATAGACATTGCAGCGCACCTTGGAGTCACAAAACCAAGCGTGAGCTACGCCACAAGACGTCTCAGGGAGAACGGCTACATCACCATGGACGAAGACGGTCTCATCACCCTCACGGACACCGGCATGGAGATAGCCACGAAGGTCTACACCCGCCACAAGATCCTCTCGCAGTTCTTCATGAGCCTTGGAGTGGACAAGGAAACGGCACTTGAGGACGCTTGCAAAGTGGAGCACGACATAAGCAAGGAGACATTCAACGCAATCTGCAAGCACATAGGCGTCCCCGCCGGCGACATCTACGAGTAGTCTTTTTTGACCGCTTTAGACCGATGTCTCCGAGGCCGCTCCTTCAAGGGCGGCCTTCATTGTCTTTGCTTGAAGAAACCAAAACTGCAGGTAGCGTCCCTGTCCATGGGGAATATTGGACGAACGATGTTCTCAAACGGCAGCCTTTCGAAGATTTCATTGGTACTGCCGTCTGTCAGGACCATTATGGAACGCTTCGCTATGGCCCTTATCTCAGGCTCAAGATATCCAAGTTTGACGACTATGGCCTTTAGCTCGCTTGGTTCGACTCCAAGAGCACGCATCATCTCAGGGTCGTAGCAGCCAACATGCTTGGAGGTTACAACTACATCAACTTCACTCCGCTCCCCTCCGAAGCCTTCCCTAGGGCAAGCCCTAAGACCTACAAGTACAAGGTCGCTTCCCTGAGCTCCAGACCAAGCCTTGACCAAGGCTTTGACCTTTGCCTGTGCAACTATTGGAGAGCTTGTCCTTTTGTCGAATGCGGCGCCCAAAGGCTCTTGGATGACGGAACCCACACCAGCTTCGAACGCCTTTTCGCAGTAGCTTGGATCATAGAATCCCTGGTAGCAGAGAGGTGGATCCAAACGGAACAGGGAATCATCCTCCAATATGGCCTTGAGGAAGTTGGTAACATCCTGAGACGAACCTGCTGTGGGGTTGTCCCCGCTGTCTGAGAGCACCACAGGGCAAGCACCTTTTGCAATGCTCTTCTTCGCCTCTTCAATGGCATCCTCCACTTCCAGTGTTTCGTTGTAGAATCCAAACTCAAAGCGCGTATCCCAGAAAAGGTGCGCAAGCTCCAGGGCGTATTCCTTTGCAAGGGTTTCGTCTCCGTCCACTACAACCATGGCGGTTACGCCGTTTTCTGGGACATCGGCCCAAGGGAAGCCAAGAAGATATGAAGCGGCCATGACAAGAGGCCTCTTTTCGTATTCACGGAGGGCTGATACGAGCTTTAGCATTGGTTGGACGCTTGTCTCCGACTGCTCGCCTGCAATCATGAAGGGAAGATGTACAGCCGCCATCTTTGGCTTTGCTCCTTGATTGAGGATGTCAAGCATCATCCTAGCAGCATGTATGCCGGTCTCGTATGTATCGGTATGCGGTGCGCACTTGTAGCCAACGAAGGCATCTGCATTTGCCGTCATGCGGTCAGTGATGGTGGCATGCATATCCAATGACGACACCACCGGAACGTTTGGGCATATCCTTGCAATGGCCTCAAGGATGTCGCCCTCAGCCTCTCCTATTTCACTCACCCGCATCGAGCCATGAAGAGCAAGACATATCCCATCTACGGGAAGAGCCTCCTTTAGTCTTGAAAGGAACTCCTCCTTGAGTTCAAGGTAGTACTCCTTGTCCCACTCGCCGTTTGGAACGGCACGGGCTAGGATTCCAGGGACAACCTCACAGTCAGCGTCCCTAAGGGTATGGATTATCCCAAACACGGAGTTCCTGCCATTTCCATTGAGAAGACCATCCCCTCTAATGACCCATATATCATCACGACCTGTGGTTATTGGATTGAATGTGTCGGATTCATGGTGAAGCCCTCCAACGAATACCTTTTTCCTGTGGTTCGCTTGGACCTTCGTTTGAGGGGTCACTTGGAGCCTCCTTTGCAGCCAACACCGCCGTTTGGCATAAAAACCTTTGCCATACCAACCATGCCCATTATACTCGAGACTCTGTTGCAGCTCGTATGGGAGACCATGAACTCGCTTTGTCTCAAAAGACCTCCCATGTATATGTGCCCGGGGTGGAACGACATCCTGGATTGTTCTTCATAAGGAAGAAAAACATGGTATTCCCTAGCGTTGAGCCGTTGTTTTATCTTTTCAAAGTTCCTTTCACTTATCCCGCACCCTGGCATTATGATGATTCTGTCGCCTGCTTTTGCAATGAGTTCTTCAATAAGGTCCAACCCTTCCACCACCGTAGCTTCCTGCCCGCTCGTAAGTATGCGGTCAACTCCAAGGGCTATAAGATCATCCAAGGCCTTATATGGATCGCACGTCATGTCAAAGGCTCTGTGAAAGGTCACAGGAAGAGGCTTTACGGCTTCGATGAGCTTTCTTGAACGCTCCATGTCCACGTTTCCCTCTGGCGTGAGGATTCCAAAGACTATTCCGTCGGCACCCTCCTCCTTGAATATCCTTGCATCCTCAAGCATCACCTGGAACTCCTCGTTGGAATAGCAGAAATCCCCACCGCGGGGCCTTATCATTACGTTTATCTTCAGGGGATTGTCCTTCCTTGCAGTGTCGTTGATCTCGCATGCAAGCCTACGAGCCACCCTAAAAGTGCCAAGGGACGGCGTACAGCCGCCTTCGAACAGATCGCTGCACAGCTCAACCCTGTCTGCACCGGCTTTGCAGGCGCTGGCGACGGACTGTGCATCCTCAAGGCATATCTCTATGACAGGTCTTTGGGTGGGTTGCAGGGAAAGTGTGTTCAAGGACATCGGTCTTCTCCTTTTTGAGGTGCGGTTCCGTGATGCCAAAGCGAGTGCTTGTCGCTGGGCATATCGCGTGCATATATCGTTGTACCAAGATGATAGCATATTGAATCGAAAATCGAAAAGGGTTAGTATTCGCCGCGGATAGGAAGCGTTTTGAAAATGAAGACGATGAACAAGGACCTCACCGTAGGAAACCCTCAGACTGTACTTTGGAAGTTCTGCCTGCCCCTTTTTGGATCCATAGTATTCCAACAGCTGTACAACATTGGAGACAGCTTCGTTGCAGGCAAATTCATAGGCGAAGAGGCTCTTGCAGCTGTTGGCAACGGCTACGAGATAACTCTAATATTCATTGCGTTCGCCTTTGGATGCAACATGGGATGCTCCGTGCTGACCTCAAGGCTCTTCGGTGCAAAGAACTACAAGGGCATGAAGGAAGCCGTAAACACCTCCATGGTATGCACCGTCGTGACGTGCTTGGTTCTCATGTGCATTGGCCTTCTCTGGATGGACGCCCTACTCTTATTGATAAAGACGCCGGCCAACATCTACGCAGACTCGGCCCTGTACCTTAGGATATACGTACTTGGACTTCCCTTTCTGTTTTTATACAACCTCTCTACGGGAATCTTCTCCGCATTGGGCGACTCGAAGACCCCATTCATATTCCTTGCAATCTCATCCACATCCAACATTGCAGTGGACATCCTGTTCGTCACAGCCCTTGGAATGGGGGTGGACGGCGTTGCATGGGCCACCTTCCTATGCCAAGGCATAAGCGGAATCCTATCCGTAGTGGTGGTCTTCCTGCGCATAAGGCCAATCAAGACTGACGAAAGGCCAGCTTTCTTCTCAAGACCGATGTTCTCGTCGTTCCTCTCTGTGGCGATCCCCAGCACTTTGCAGCAGAGCTTCGTCTCAGTTGGAAACATCATAATCCAGAGCATAATCAACAGCTTTGGCTCTGCGGTCATCGCAGGCTATGCAGCGGCGGTAAAGCTCAACAATCTTGTGATAACCTCGTTCTCTACCATTGGAAACGGAATCTCCAACTTCACTGCCCAAAATCTTGGAGCTGGAAAGGTTTCAAGAATCAAGCAAGGCGAGATGGCGGGACTTCGAATAGTATGGGTTATATGCATTCCAGTCGTTGCGGCCTACATGCTTTTGACGGGCACTTTGCTTAGGCTTTTCATGGACAACCCTTCCGCAGTCGCCCTTGAAACGGGAAGGAAGTTCCTCAGAATAGTCTCTCCGTTCTATTTCGTCATAGCAATAAAGCTTGTCACTGACGGAGTCCTCAAGGGATCTGGTCTCATGAAGCAGTTCATGGTATCCACATTCGCAGATCTCATTATAAGGGTCGCAGGAGCGGCTTTGCTTTCCACCACAGCTTTGCAGGTTACAGGAATCTGGCTCAGCTGGCCTGTTGGATGGATTCCTGGAACGGTATTGTCGGTCCTGTTCTACAGGAAGGCGTTTGGAAACGCTGGGGTTGTCGCAAAAATGGAGAAGAACGCCACATCAGAGGAAATAGAAGAAGTTCAGGATGTTGTGGCACTCGAAGAAACTGAGGAGATAGAGCCTCAGGAAACCTGATTTATGAGGCCAGTTGGAACTGTGAAAGACGCTTACGTTGCTACCAAGGGCAAACCGCTTGATTCAAACGCACTCAAACTCATAGCCATAGTCGCCATGACCATAGACCATGTGACATGGATGCTGTTTCCAGGCTACTCCATGCATCCCATTGCCATTGTGCTTCACACCATAGGAAGGCTAACATGCCCCATTATGTGCTATTTCATTGCCGAGGGCTTCCACTACACCCATGACGTGAAGAAATACACAACGCGTCTGTTCCTGTTCGCTTTGATCTCCCATGTCCCTTATGTGCTGAACTCCATGACGTTCGTGGATTGGAAGTCCTTCATACCAGGCTACTACGGTAGTTTCCTCAACCAGACAAGCGTCATGTGGTCCCTTGCATGGGGCCTTGTAATGCTTAGGATAAACGCAAGCCAAAAGCTAGGCAGCTGGGCCAAAGTTGGACTTGTCCTTGTATGCTGCCTCCTAGCCTTTCCAAGCGACTGGAGCTGCATAGCCTCTCTTTGCGTGCTTTCAATTGGAGCGAACAGGGGCAATCCCAAAGCCCAGACCATTTGGTCCCTCTTCTACATTGCCATATACGCCGCCGTCTACTTCTTCGCCTTGGACAAGGTCTATGGTCTCATCCAATTTGGTGTGGTTCTGGCAATTCCTCTTCTTGCCCTCTACAACGGCAAACGAGGCAGCAACCCCAAAGCCAACAAGGTTTTCAAATGGCTCTTCTACATCTACTATCCACTACACCTGCTGGTCATAGGGCTCATAGAGCATCTTGGCTGACGCTCTTTTCATTTATTGGATAATTGTTTGATTTGTAAACAATTGTACTCATAATCCAAAACATTCTCAAAAAATCTTCCCAAAACTGTGAATGGAAACTGCAGGTTTCTTGGAATTGGTAATATGAAGGGCTCTTGGAGTCTTCAACGTTACTTTCCAGGAGGTGTTTCCATGACGAAGAAGCACAACGGTTCACAAAGGGTTTTCGGAAGAAGGGGCAGAAGGGACATCCCACTTGAGAACGACGCAATGTTCGCGGAGGTCATGCGTCGAAAGGACCTATGCATTGGTCTGCTTGAGACCATATTCGAAGGCAGGCGCATAAGGGACATCGTCTACGAGGACGGCCTCTCCCCGGAGGCCCAGAAGTACATCGCCTTCAACCCAGGGAACAAGAGCATAAGGCTGGATGTATACTTCGAGGACGGCGACACAGTCTACGACATAGAGATACAGAAGGCGGACAAGGGGAACCTTCCCAAAAGGACGAGGATGTATTCGTCCATGATGGATGCGAACATGCTGGACAAGGGGCTCGAGTACGAAGAGCTCAAGGACAGCTATGTGATATTCATATGCATGTTCGATCCATTCGAGAAAGGTCTGGCAAGATACACGTTCCGCTCGATATGCGAGGAGGCGGAGGGCTTGCCGCTTGGCGACGGCCGCTGTATCATGTTCCTGAACACCAAGGGATCGATTGGAGAACTTGGTTCAGACATGGATGCGTTCTTCGGCTACATCAACGGAGG
>MSGT01000030.1 GCA_001940825.1 Sphaerochaeta sp. Phil3 | reverse complement strand
CCCCCAACTTTCCGTGAAGAACCCTTTTTTTGCACTTCCATATTGAGGATTTCATCCACGTTCCTGAAACAGACCTCACTTCTGATCATCTGCTGCAAGAGCCCCTCTATCTTCTCTCCTTGCTTCATGGTCAATGAGAAGATGAACACATAGAAGACATAGTTTGGTATGCTCCTGCCTGCAATTGGGATGGAGACCAGAACTGACAACAGTATCTCCATTACGAGATTGAAGTTGTTAGTAAGACCATAGAAAAAGTATATCCTTTTGTCCTCTTGTCTGGAGACGGCTATGAAATCATCGACAGCGGAACTGAACCTGTAGTCGAAGTAACCTTCCTCATCGTTGACCTTTGCAGAGAGGATTGTCTGCGAGAACTGGTCAGTCAAACCATGGAGTCCCTTGAGTTTTGCATTGGTGGCGGTGCTTGCCTTGTATATGGCCTTTCTGGACACCATGGATATGACGATTCCAAGGGAAACGGAAACGACAAGGAACAAGGAGATATAGACGCTCCCTTGCAAAGAAAGAAGCAACGTCCCAATTATTATGAACACACTTCCAATCAACATTGGAAAAACATGTCCAATGACTCTGAACACATCCAGGACATCGTTGTAAAGGATATGGCATATCCTATTGCTGCCCTTTGCATCCACAAATGACATATCCGCTACAAGGAGTTTTTCCCTAAGCCTGCGTCCAAGGTCCTTTATGAAAAGCCCTCCAAAGGAATCCAAGGACATATACAAGGCAATCGTCACGGCTATGGACGATACAATGCAAAGGACAATCAAGAGCCCCAATCCAAGAAGCTTTACCAAAGGCTGACCGGAACCAACTCCTTGGATAAGACTTCTGAGAACTACGGGAATCAGAACATTGAGCAATGCACAAAGGACAGACAGGGAGGTTGAAACTAAGAACCTCCCTGTGAAGGAATCTACGGCTTTTTTGAAGTACCGCCGTTGGATCTTCATCTCTTGTCTGTAAGATGCGACACAAGAACGGCCTTTATGGTGTGCATTCTGTTCTCAGCCTCATCGAAGACAACGGACCTTGGACAGCGGAACACCTCGTCAGTGACTTCCATTTCGCCAGACTTGAGGTCGTACTTCTCTCCATATTTGGCGGCGACATCACGGGAGACGACAGTCTCAAGGTCATGGAACGATGGCAGGCAGTGCTCAAACAGCGTCGTTTTCTTGCCCGTTGCGTTCATTAGGTCCATCGTTACCTGATAGTCCCTAAGAAGGGCTATGCGCTCCTCCATCTTGTCCTCCTCGCCCATTGAGACCCAGACATCGGTATAGATTACATCCGCATCCTCAACTGCTTCGTATGGATCCGTCGTGACCATGAGGTCGCTTCCGCTTTCAGAGGCGTATGAATCCACCAATGACATGAACTCCTCGGAAGGGAAGAGCTCGCGAGGCGTTCCAATTGCAAAGTCCATTCCAACTTTGGCAGCCCCAATCATGAGAGCCATGGCGACATTGTTACGGCCATCGCCAATATAGGCCATCTTCATCTCGTCAAGTGGCTTGTCCAAATGCTCGCGGGCGGTGAGGAAATCGGCCAGGACCTGCGTTGGATGGTCGTCGTCAGTAAGTCCGTTGAATACAGGAACCCCCGAATAGTCCCTAAGGTCTTCGCACACCCTCATGTCAAAACCACGGTACTCTATGCCATCGTACATGCGGCCAAGAACCCTTGCGGTGTCCTCTATGGACTCCTTCTTGCCCATTTGGGAGTTTGTGAGGAACGTTGCATGAGCTCCCTCGTCGAAGGCTGCGACCTCAAACGAACAGCGGGTCCTTGTGGAGGTCTTGTCGAATATGAGGACAATGTTCTTGCCTTCAAGAAGATGCCCAACCTCCCCTCTCTTCTTCTTTGCCTTGAGCTGGGCTGCAAGGTCTATCATGTAAAGGATCTCCTCCTTGGAGTAGTCCTTGAGTGTAAGAAAGCTTCTTCCCTTGAGATCAATACCTTTGAGATTCATATTCACACCTCCTCCTCTGAGACATCGGTCTGAATGGTGGGGCTTTCCACCGATTCATCCAAAACAGGGTCCAAGCCAGGCCCTTCCACGGCTTCGACGGCCCTGAGCTTGCGTCCCATGACCCGATGCCTTGTAAAAGCATTATCTATCTCATTGCTCGCCAGTGCAAGCTTCTTTTTGATGGCTTCAAGCACAACCCCAAACTTGGAGTACTCCGTCTTGACCTCACCAAGGATATGCCACACCTCCGAGCTCTTGCGCTCGATGGCAAGCGTGCGGAAACCCATCTGGAGGCTGTTGAGCAGGCTTGAAAGCGTCGCGGGACCTGCAATCATCACGTGGAACTCGCGCTGCACACGCTCCTGAAGGCCAGGATTGGAAAGCACCTCAGCATAAAGGCCCTCGATAGGAAGGAACAGGACAGCGAAATCCGTGGTGTTTGGAACATCTATGTACTTATCCCTTATATCTTTGGCCTCATCGAGGATTCTCTTCTCAAGAGCCTTTCTAAGGGCTTTGACCAACTCCGCATCGCCGTTTTCAATGGCATTGCACAAACGCTCATAGTCCTCGCGCGGGAACTTGGAATCGATTGGAAGATAGACCTTCTCGCCTTCCATCGCACCAGGAAGCTTGACAGCGAACTCCACAGGGTCCCTGCCTCCCTTTCTAGTGACAACGTTCTTGTCGTACTGCTCCGGCAGAAGGATGTCCTGAAGTATGCGCTCGGCCTGAAGCTCGCCCCAAATTCCACGGGTCTTCACATTCGTAAGCACTCGCTCGAGGTTGCCCACATCCTTTGCCAGCACCTGCACTTCACCAAGCTGTCTATATACGCTCTCAAGTTGCTTCCCAACCTGCCCGAACGATGTGGAAAGCCTGCTTTCAAGGGTGCTCTGAAGCTTCTCGTCCACCGTAATGCGCATCTGTTCAAGACGCTTCTCGTTGTCCTTTCTAATCTCCTCAAGCTTGCAATCCACCGTCTGCACCAGCTTTTCGTTGTCGGCCCTGAACGATTCAAGCCTGGAATCGACAAGCCGGTTGAGGTCCAGACTGCGCTTGTCCATCTCATCCAAACGTGTACAAACGCTCGCAAAGACCGATGCCATTGTGTTCTCCGTCCTGCGGGAGGCCTCCGCGAGGTTTTCCAAGTCCTTCGAGGATTTGATGTCTTTTATATCGTCATTGTTCCTCTTCGTTTTCGAAAGAAGAACGATGAGAAGGGCCATGACTACGGCCAACATAACGAACAGAATGATTGAAAACGTAGTATACATGTTGCTTTTCCTTTTTTAGGGCTACTCCTAGGGCTACTCCGTGACGATGTTCCTTATCCAAACGCCCTTTTTGACAAGGACATAGCCAATGAAACCCTTTAGGAATTCGCCGATCTGCACGCCAATGAAGATCCAAAGGACGCTGGCATTTGTGAAACGGCTCAGTATGAATGCAGTTGGAAGGCTTACAGCCCACACAAAACCGCCGTCGAACAGGAATGTGATGAATGTACGGCCACCGCTTCTAAGAGTGAAGTAGGTTGCGTTCTTGAAAGCATTGAGAGGCAGACACACCGCCTGTGCAAGGATGAGGATGGTTGCAATGTGACGGGCGGCGTCGTTCGTGTTGTATATCTTTGGAAACACTCCCGATATCGCTGCCATGAAAACCCCAAGTATTGCGCTTATGAAAATGGAGAACACGATTATCTTGCGGTCGGTATCCTTGGCCTCCTCCATCCTCCCAGCTCCAAGGAGCCTTCCAATGATGATTCCAACGGACGATCCAAAAGCCAGGAACACGACCTTGAACACATTGTTGAGGGTCTCTGCAATGTTGACGCCTGCAACGGCGTTGAGACCTCGCATCGAGTAGCACTGCACAAGAAGGGCCATTCCGGAAGACCACAAAGCCTCGTTCAAAAGAAGGGGAAGACCTTTTGTCGTTATATTGAGACACAGCTGTTTTGGAACCTTTAGGGATCTGTAGAGCCCTTCAATGTATGGATTCTCCGTCTTATGGCAATGCGTCCATACGAGAACGATACCGGCCTCCACGAACCTGGAAATCACGGTTGCAACGGCGGCTCCGCGGACACCCATGTATGGAAACCCGAACTTTCCGTAGATCAAAAGGTAATTGAAGATGAGGTTCACAAAGACTGCAGCGACCCCGGCCTTCATTGGAAGCACGGTTTCCCCGCATTCTCTAAGGGTGCTGGAATAGACCTGCACAAGCATGAAGGGGAACATTCCAAGGAATACGACCTCCATGTAGTCCATACCGGATTTGAGAGCAAATGCCAAATCTCCTCCATCCTCACTGCTATGAAGGTATATTCCAATAAGCTGCTCGCCAAACGCACTAAGGACTATGATTGCAACCACAGTCAGAATCGTTGCAAGGATGAGTTTGAACCTGAATGTATGGCGAATCCCTTCGTTGTCGTTCTTTCCGTAGAACTGGGCAGTGAATATTCCAGCTCCAGAAAGACCTCCAAAGATACACAGGTTATATATGAAGACAAGCTGGTTTGCTATTGCCACACCAGACATCTGCTCCGTGCCAAGCCTTCCCACCATTATGTTGTCCAGCATACTCACGAAGTTCGTGAACCCGTTCTGGATCATTATTGGAACTGCAATCGCCAGCAGCATCCTGTAGAAATTCCTGTCGCCTATATACTTTTTCGCTCTCTCATTCATACCCACCATTATCCAAAAGAAGAAAACAAATTCAAGAGATGGAGATAAAGGATTGAAATCAGCGGAATAGCATCAAAAGGCAGCTCCATCCACCAGCGGGATGTCCGCATTTTTGTTTTTTGGGGAAAAGCGGACAATGGGCATGCACGACGGATGCAACGGATGGGACGAACGTGACGGACGCTACGGATGCTACAACCACTACGGACGCCACAGATGCTACGGAACGGCCACGGATGCATTGCGCATGATGCGCTTCAATGGATGACGAGGATGCATGAAGGAGGGAGTGCGGGGACAGTGCTGCGTGCACGGCTTCGCACGAACGGACGAAGCGAAGCGCCCGCAGGCCGACGAAGGGCAAAAAAAAGGGCTTGGCGGCTACCTACTCTCCCGCATCGCTGCAGTACCATCGGCGTGAGAGCGCTTGACTTCCGTGTTCGGGATGGGAACGGGTATTACCACTCTGCTATGGCCACCAAGCCCACCCAAACCTTGGAGCCCGACTTTTCGGACGCCTGGTCTGGATGTTCCGGTCTGAATGCCGGGACAAGATGGACAATATGGTCAAGCCGTTCGGATGATTAGTACCGCTGGACTATGTGCATCGCTGCACCTGCATCCGCGGCCTATCGACCAGATAGTCTCTCTGGTTCCTTATTGGCTCGAGGCCAGGGATGTTCGATCTTGAGGGGGGTTTCGCACTTAGATGCCTTCAGCGCTTATCCCTTCCGAACGTAGCTACTCTGCACCTGCCGTTGGCACGACAACAGATACACCAGAGGTTCGTCCACTTCGGTCCTCTCGTACTAGAAGCAGGGCCTCTCAAACATCCAACGCCTGTGGCAGATAGGGACCGAACTGTCTCACGACGTTCTGAACCCAGCTCGCGTACCGCTTTGATTGGCGAACAGCCAAACCCTTGGGACCTGCTCCAAGCCCCAGGATGCGATGAGCCGACATCGAGGTGCCAAACCTTGCCGTCGATATGAACTCTTGGGCAAGATCAGCCTGTTATCCCCGGAGTACCTTTTATCCGTTAAGTGACGGCGCTTCCACTTGCCACCGCCAGATCACTAAGACCTACTTTCGTACCTGCTCGGCTTGTGAGCCTCGCAGTCAAGCCACCTTGTGCCTTTGCACTTGACGTCTGATTCCCAACCAGACTAAGGTGACCTTCGCGCGCCTCCGTTACCCTTTGGGAGGCGACCGCCCCAGTCAAACTTCCCGCCTAGCATTGTCCCCGCACCGGATCACGGCGAGGGTTAGAGGACTGAACCGTCCAGGGTGGTATTTCACCGTCGCCTCCCCGCAGCCTGACGGCCACGGATCTCCGGCTCCCACCTATCCTACACAAGACGGATCAGTCATCAATGCTAAGTTGAAGTAAAGGTTCACGGGGTCTTTCCGTCTAACCACAGGTACCAGGCATCTTCACCTGGACTTCAATTTCACCGGATCTTGCGTTGAGACAGCGCCCATATCGTTACACCATTCGTGCGGGTCGGAACTTACCCGACAAGGAATTTCGCTACCTTAGGACCGTTATAGTTACGGCCGCCGTTTACTGGGGCTTCGGTTCGCCGCTTCGCTTGCGCTGACGACTCCCCTTAACCTTCCAGCACCGGGCAGGTGTCAGTCCATATACTTCCCATTGCTGGTTCGCATAGACCTGTGTTTTTGGTAAACAGTCGCATGGGCCGTTTCTCTGCAGCCGCTCTCGCGGCCATACTTATCCCGAAGTTACGTATGCATTTTGCCGAGTTCCTTAACGCAAGTTCTTCCGTACGCCTTCGCATTCTCAGCTCGCCCACCTGTGTCGGTTTGTAGTACGGTCCCTCAACGACGCACCTTAGAGACTGTTTCCCGGCACGACGACGTCACGCACTTCGCTCGCCCGTAGGTCCGCTCGCGTTCGCGCCTCGCGTCAGCCTCCGGATTTGCCTGGAGGCCTCTCCCGCTCGGACGCTTGGACGGGGACAACCGTCGCCCCGCTGCGCTTCGCCCTATGCTTCGTCCCATCGATTCGTTGAGAGGTACGGGAATGTTGACCCGTTTCCCATCGGCTACGACCTTCGTCCTCGCCTTAGGGGCCGACTAACCCTTGGGTAGATTACCTTTACCCTGGAAACCTTAGGCTTTCGGCGGATGGGGATCCCACCCATCTTTTCGTTACTCATGCCTGCATTCTCTCTTCCATCCCGTCCAGCTCGCCTTTCGGCGCACCTTCGTCCGTACATGGAATGCTCCCCTACCCCCAGTACAAAGTACTGAGCCGCGGCTTCGGTTGTGTGCTTAGCCCCGTTGAATTGTCGGCGCCCGGCTACTCGACCAGTGAGCTGTTACGCACTCTTTGAAGGTGTGGCTGCTTCTGAGCCAACCTCCTGGCTGTCTTCGCAATCGGACTTCCTTTCCCACTTGGCACACATTGGGGACCTTGGCCGGCGGTCTGGGCTGTTTCCCTTTCGACGACGGCCCTTATCAGTCGCCGTCTGACTCCTGCGCATTTGGTCATGGCATTCGGAGTTTGATTGAAATCGGTACCCGGTGAAGGGCCCTCATCCATTCAGTGCTCTACCTCCATGACTGTCCACGCAAGGCTAGCCCTAAAGCTATTTCGGGGAGTACCAGCTATCTCCAAGTTTGTTTAGTCTTTCGCTCCGATCCACAGCTCATCCCAACCCTTTTCAGCGGATTTAGGTTCGGCCCTCCACTGGATTCTACTCCAGCTTCAGCCTGGCCATGGATAGATCACTTGGCTTCGGGTCCTCCGCATGCAACTGACCGCCCATTTCGGACTCGGTTTCCCTTCGGCTCCGGCACTCCTATGCCTTAACCTCGCTGCATACGAAGACTCGCAGGCTCATTCTACAAAAGGCACGCCATCACCCTCTCGGGCTCTGACCGCTTGCAGGTCCACGGTTTCAGGTTCTCTTTCACTCCCCTCCCGGGGTCCTTTTCACCTTTCCCTCACGGTACTATGCGCTATCGGTAGCCGCCACGTATTTAGCCTTGGAGGGTGGTCCCCCCTGCTTCCGTCAGGATTCCTCGTGTCCCGACGTACTTGGGATCTCCGTCCATCGAGCCACGACGCTTTCGGCTACGGGGCTTTCACCCCCTCTGGCCGGCCTTCCCAGACCGTTCGCCTAGAGTCGTGGTTTCTCACTCGACGTGGAGCACAGGCGCTCCACCGACGGCTCCCGCTACCCCCGCGACGCAACGGACCTGTCCTTGGCACGCCGCGGGTTTGGGCTCCTCCCCGTTCGCTCGCCGCTACTTGGGGAATCTCGTTTTGATTTCTCTTCCTGCCGGTACTTAGATGGTTCACTTCCCGGCGTATTCCACCTATGTCGCTATGTGTTCACGCATAGGCGAATGTCATCCAGACATTCGGGTTACCCCATTCGGACACCCGGGGATCGTCGGATGT
>MSGT01000029.1 GCA_001940825.1 Sphaerochaeta sp. Phil3 | reverse complement strand
TATGCAAATACATAGGGGCGGTCTGGATCTCTAGCGCTATTTCAGAGCATTGCGGGGCCCCAAGTCTCGTGCGCAAAAATTCAAATTCAAACATGGTATTAACCCCCAAATTTCCAGGGAACATAAACCAAAGGTTTATTCAAATAAACCTTGGTAGGAAAGTGTTTGAAAACAATCAAAGATAAATCAAACAAAAGGACTGACTATGGCAAAGGACGGAACACGGATAGGTGGAGCTAGGGTCGGTGCTGGAAGAAAGAAAAAAGCCCTTGTCGATAAAATCAATGAAGGCAAGAAAACAGAAACAATTGAATTCTCAACTCCTGTCTTGAAAGGGGAGGATATGCCTCCTATCAAGGATTACATGATTGCAACCCAAAAGAATGGAGAGAAGTTCATTGCAAAAGATGTGTATGAAGACACGTGGACCTGGCTTAAGGAAAGACAATGCGAAAGCGTTGTAAACCCACAGCTTGTGCAGCAATACGCCATGGCGATTGGAAGATGGGTACAGTGCGAGAACGCAGTCTCTGAATATGGCTTCTTGGCAAAGCATCCAACAACAGGCGCAGCCATTGCGTCTCTTTACGTTGCCATGAGTCGCGAGTATCTGAAGCAAGTGAATCAATGTTGGTTCCAGATCCTCCAGCTTGTAAAGGAGAATTCCACCTCTGATTTTACAGGACGCACACCACAAGATGATTTGATGGAGCGTCTTTTGACAGGAAAATGAAAAATGGAAGAAAGATTAACTATGGGTAGCCTCTTTGATGGATCTGGAGGCTTTCCCCTTTCTGCTCTTATTTCAGTAATAGAGCCAATATGGGCATCAGAGATAGAGCCGTTCCCAATACGGGTAACAACAAAGCGCTTGCCAACGATTAAACATCTCGGATCCATAACAGAAATCAATGGTGGAGATATAGAGCCTGTAGATGTAATTACAAATGGCTCGCCTTGTCAGGATGTGTCCATCGCCGGTAAGCGAGAAGGCTTGGTTGAAGGAAAACGCTCAAGCCTTTTCTTCGAGGCAATCAGAATCATCAAGGAAATGAGGGAGAAGACAAATGGAGAAAAGCCAAGATACATTGTTTGGGAAAACGTCACAGGAGCGCTCAACTCCTCAAAGGGTGATGACTTTAGGACGGTCATCGAAGGCATTACAAGAATCAAATATCCCGAAGTGTCTATACCTGAATGTGAGAAATGGACGGGAAGCGGACTTATCATGAAGAATGATTTCTCTCTTGCATGGCGAGTACTCAATGCCCAATGCTGGGGAGTTCCCCAGAGAAGAAAACGCATCTACCTTGTCGCAGATCTTGATTCATCAAGTGCCGGAAAAATACTATTTGAGTCAGAAAGCTTGCCTCGGAATTATCAGAAGAGCATCAGAGCGTGGCAAGAGACTCCCAGAAGTATTGGAGTTAGCCCTCCTAAGACAGGCACAATCTGCCTAAACGACCAAGGGGGTGAGCGCATGGACATCACGAATGATTTCACTGCGACCCTAAGAGCCCACAGCTCAAATCCCCCTCTTGTCTTTCAAAACCATGCCCAGGATTCAAGGATAAAGGGGCCAATCGATGTTGCTGATACAATTTCCTCAACTTATGGGACTGGAGGAAACAATCAGCCTCTTGTCTGTGCAACTCCTAAGCTTGTGAAAATAAGGTGTGGTGTTACAGGCCAAGGTGGAAGAGGCGCCTTAATCCAGGATAACAAATTGGCGACCATTTCGTGTAATGGAAGCGAACAGACATTGTTCTCTATCAGATGCTTGAAGTTTCATCTTTATGCACCCTTATTAAGAATACACATTGGTTGATCATCCCATCAGGATTGGTGTTTTATCTTTTACAGAGACCTGTATGTATGTCCTTTTGGAAACCTCTAGTTAAGAAATGGATGAAGAGGAAACTGCGATGACTGAGATTATTTCAATCATTGTAGCTTTAGTGCTTGGACTCTTTGGGCTTAACGTGATGAAGTCAAATAAGATTAAAAATCAGAAAAAGGAAATCAAAACAAAGGATGAAGTGATCACCAAAAAGAAAGAGGAGTTGAAAACAATCAATGAAGTTCAGAACAAAATCAAGGAAGCTGAATCAGCGCCCAAGCCTGAAGAAACGAAAATGCCTGAAGCTGGCGATGTTGTTTCTCGCATTGAGCGTCTTAATAAGCTGCACAACAACTGAGCTACCTAATGATGATAACTCCTATTATGCAATCCTTGTTGATATGATTCCTCCGCTACCTTCCATTCCATCATTTCCTGAGTTATCTTGGGAATTCAAGGATGGAAGGTATTCGATTGATGAAGCTGATGCTGATAAGCTTTTGGACTACGGAGAAAACAAACTTCCTCTATATCGCTATCAAATGGATGTGTACCAAGCCTCTTTGGAAAGCATCAAAGAGGCTTTATAAAAGCTTTACTTCATTCTGTAGTTATAATGAATTGTGTAATTATTTTTTCTGATGAGTAAATCCCATTCTTCATCTTTGTTTATTTGCCCCCATTCTGTTGAAGATCCTTCATAGTAGATATCTTTTAGTTTTAGACAGTATGGAAAAACATTACGACCTATCGTTTTTAGACTTCTAGGAAGATAAATTGATTCCAGATTTGAACAATTGCCGAATGCTTCTCTAAATATTTCACTAACTTCATTAGGCAGTGTGATTGTAGTAAGAGATGAGCAACTTTGAAAAGCCCAATTGCCAATGGTTGTTATTGATTCAGGAATGGTAATAGAGGAAAGTTGTGTGCAATCATTGAATCCAAAGCCTCTAATTATTTTTACAGGGAGTCCATTATATTCTGTAGGGATCACACAGGAGGTGATTGTTTTATCTACGCATTTAACAGCATAACAATTCTTTTCATTATCATATTCAAAAACTAGTGGTCCAAGAGCTTTCCAGACTGCTACAAAAGATAAGTCTCCTGATGAACCTTTTTCAATTGTTACATTGGGCTTTGCAGTTGAATCATCCGACCCTTTTAATTTCCACCCCAGGAATTCACGCGACTCATGGATTGGATTTTTTAAAGTGAATGTTTCAGTCTCTGAAGTATAAACTGTAGGGTTTATCTCTCCGTTTTTGAGTTTACCTCCGCCTAGTTCATAAGAGATAGTATAGGTAGTGGTTTGAGGTATGACTTTCCATTGTGCATAGAGTGTAAGATTCTCGTCTTCTTCATATCTATCGCCTGGTGCATAAGAAGTGCCCTTTCCATCTTTTCTTGTGTTCCAATCAGAAAAAGTGAATCCTTCTCTTGAGAGGCTATCAGCATTGGCAATTACAATAGCTTCTTTTGCTGTTTTGCGAGCAGGTTCTAACGTGCCTTTTCCTCCATTCGCATCATAAGTAACCGTAAAGGTTTTTGGAGTATTGTTGGGGTCACATGATAGGCATAACATCATTACCGCATAACATCATTACCGATAAGATAACGAACACAAACAAGGGGGGGGTATATAGTTTCTTCATAGATCCTCCTATTTATACGGCCATTATAGAATGATTGTTTTTTATCACACAAGAAAAAAAGAAGTGTACTTGATAATAACTCCGTTCAGAGCAATATATGTGTCAGCGGAGGATCTATGGACAAGCTTGAAATAGAAAGAATCAAAGTAATCAAACGGGATTATCCCAAAGGGACAAGGGTTGTCCTTATCAGGGTGGATGATGAACAGGCTCCTATGAGAGGGACAGAGGGAACCGTTGAATTTGTTGACGATATAGGAACGGTGCATATCTCTTGGAACAACGGCTCATGTCTTGGAGCTGTAATAGGAGAAGACGCTATAAGAAAGGTATCAGACCCTATCGATAAACAATACATAAATCCTTTTAATATATAGAAATACACACTTGATATAGTTTCCGATAAGAGTGATTAATGTACATGTAAATAAAGATACCTAAAGGAGTTAGAAAACATGTTGAACACTAGATTCGGAGTTGAGATTGAGTTCACGGGAATCACGAGAAAGGAAGCCGCACAAAAAGCAAAAAAAGTGCTCGGGGGAGAGGTTCGTTACATCGGTACATACTATGATGCATGGAGCGTTGATGCACCAGACGGTAGAACTTGGAAGTTCATGAGCGATGCTTCAATCATGACGCAGAAGAAAAAGGATGGAACCATATCAAATGCAACCAAGTACTACTCCGTGGAACTTGTAACACCAATCCTTACTTATACAGAGGACATTGAAACATTGCAGAATGTAATCAGAGAACTAAGGAAGGCAGGAGGGTTCGTAAACAACTCATGTGGCATCCACATTCACCTTGATGGGAAAGACCATACAGTACAATCGATAAAGAACTTCATTTCCATAATCTATGCAAGAAACGACCAATTTTTATAAAAAAGTTATATATGAAAAACATTGCCAATAGTCACTTTCTATTGAAAAAAATACAATAGCGGAATAGCTGAATAGACCTAAAAAACAGGTAAACACCCTTTGCATGATATGTTTGGTCAAACGATGCGTGGACCGGGATCTTATAACAACTTCCCTGCAGGAGGCTTTGCAGACGCTTCGTTCTATCATTTTTCAATATCGAGTACAGATTTTATAAGGCTTACGATATGGAGAATATTACACAGGACACCATTGAAACGCTGTCGGAGGAGTTATCGAGTAAGGAAAAAGCTGTGGCGATAAAGGAAGCGTCAGAAAGTTCGGATCGGGTGTATCAATACATCAAGCGGATATGCAGGGAGAAAAGCAGAATGAAAAAGTAGCAAAAATAGCACTGCTATCTTGACAAAGAATATGCATTATGAATAATAAAGATAGCAGTGCTATTTTATTTAGAGGTGAGAGCTTGCAAAAAGGAGAAGCAACAAAACAATATCTATTGGATTTGGCTAAGGCAGAATTCTTAGAGAAGGGGTATAATGATGCCTCCGTTCGTAATATCGCAAAAACTGCTGGATTAACAACAGGTGCTCTTTTTCGATATTACCCAGATAAAGCCGCACTTTTTGATACTCTGGTCTCAAGAGCTGCTGATGGGCTTATGGACCAATTTAAAGCTGCTCAGAAGTCTTATTTTGATCATATCCTTGATGAAACAGCTCCAACAGAAGATGAAAGCTCTTCTAAATATCTAAATCAATTTATCAATTACATCTATGACAATTATGATGCATTTAAACTTGTTATCTGCTGCTCAGAAGGAACGCGATATGCTTCCTACATCCATGATTTAGTTGAGTTAGAGGTTTCTCAAACAGAGGAGTATTACGAGTTGCTCAGAAAGGCAGGTAAGCTAAAAGGTAGTATAAGTCATGAGCTTCATCACATGATCACCAGTGCTTATTTTTCTGCTATTTTTGAAACTGTAGCTCATGATATGGAAAGAGAGCGAGCGATTGAATATGTAAATGAACTATCCATTTTTTTTGAAAATGGAAGGAAGGGGTTATTAAGGCTCTAAGTAGTCTTAATTTTTTTTGACAATAAAGTTAGCCTAGGCTAACAAGTTTTGATTGAATTAAATGTTTTGATATAAAAGGAGGTAAGAATGAAGGTATATAAAAAACTATTTTCCTATGTACCTGATGAAAAGCTGAGTGGATATTTGGCTATCATAATATCTAGCATCTCTGCTTTTGTGATGGTCGTTGGGTACTATTATGTATATCAATTTTTCTATGACATCATAGTAAGCAGTAATCTTGAAAATGCAAGTGTGCATTCTATCAAGATCGTTCTTTATATGACGCTGAGTGCATTGTTGTATGCTTTCTCAGGCATCGCTTCACATAAATTAGCTTTTAGATTAGAGACTAATCTAAGAAAGAAGGGTATTGAAGGGCTTGCTGACTCAAGCTTTCGTTTCTATGACCTGAATTCATCAGGATATATAAGAAAAACGATAGATGATAATGCAGAAAAGACACACTCAGCGGTTGCTCATATGCTCCCTGATAATATGCAAGCATTATTAGTTCCTATTTTTGCCTTAGCATTGTCCTTTGCCATCAGTTTACGAGTAGGGGTAGTTATCATCACTCTTTCCATTGTTAGCGGTTTTATCCTCAAAGGTATGATGGGTAATGGGGAGTTCATGAAACTATATCAAGACTCCCTTAGTAAGCTCAGTGGTGAAACTGTTGAATATATACGTGGAATGCAAGTCGTAAAGATATTTGGCTGTAAGCTAAAGTCTTTTACAGCTCTTCATAAAGCGATTATGGATTATTCAAAATTTGCATACCATTATTCGATCTCTTGTAAGAGACCATATGTAATTTATCAGTTGATATTCTTAGGTTTGATTGCGATCATCACGATTCCACTAAGTTTTTTCTTATCTGACATAAGAGAGCCAAAGATGATAGCTGTAGAGCTTATCATGATCTTCTTTTTAAGCGGTGTGATGATGGTCTCCTTTATGAAGATCATGTGGGCAGGCCAGTTCATCTTTACCGCAAATTATGCAGTAGAGTCCTTGGAAAAGCTTTATAGTCAAATGCAAGAAGATAAGCTCTCTTATGGCAAGAGAACGCATTTTGAAAACTCAAACATTGAATTTGACAATGTGAGCTTCTCTTATGGAGAGAACAAAGTATTTGAGGATCTGTCTTTTTCGTTATCAGAGAAAAGAACCTATGCACTTGTGGGCCCATCGGGGTCAGGAAAATCGACGATCGCAAAGCTCTTATCAGGTTTTTATAAGGTAGATAGCGGAAGGATAAAAATAGGTGGTTATCCGCTTGAAGAGTATACAAAAGAAGCGATTGTAAAAAACATTTCTTTTGTGTTCCAGGACAGTAAACTTTTCAAAAAAACAATATATGAAAATGTTGCCTTAGCTGATGAAAATGCAACTAAAGAAGAAGTTATGAAGGCTATGCATCTTGCTGGCTGTGGTGAGATAATCTCAAAGTTCAAGGAAAAAGAAAACACGATCATAGGAAGTAAAGGTGTTTATCTATCAGGTGGTGAGATACAGAGGATCGCCATTGCAAGAGCGATACTTAAAAAATCTCCTATTGTCATTATGGATGAAGCAAGTGCCGCTATTGATGCTGACAATGAATATGAACTCCAAAAAGCTTTTAAGAATCTAATGAAGGATAAAACTGTCATCATGATCGCTCATAGAATGACGAGTATCACAAATGTTGATGAGATCATTGTCTTAGAAAATGGCAAAGTAGTGGAGAGAGGTGATAACAAAGCATTAAGAGAAAAACAAGGTTTGTATAGTCGCCTAGTCAGTTTATATGAAACTGCAAATGATTGGAGGGTGTCAAAATGATGAAGAATTATTATAAAAAACGTTATTCTCTGTCTGAACAAGGTGCAAAGAATTTGACTAAAGCAACCATTTTATGTTTTTTGACATATCTTATCAATTTAGCGCCCTTGGTTATTTTGATGCTACTTTCAGAGCATCTTATTTTAGGAAATGTCCCACATCCTTGGCAGTACGTTAAGACAGCTGTGTTCACCTTGGCTATGATGTACATCCTTTTATCAAAAGAATATGTGAGTCTTTTTAATGCAACTTACAAAGAATCAGCTACGCTTAGAACTGATATCGCAGAACATTTAGCAGATCTTCCACTCTCTTATTTTTCCAAGCATGATCTATCTGATCTTTCACAGACTATCATGGCTGATGTAGAAAGGATAGAGCATGCTATCAGTCACTCTATCCCAAAAGTAGTGGGCATGTGGATGTTTTTTCCTCTAATGGGGCTGATGATGTTCATAGGAAACTGGAAGCTAGGATTGGCTGTTATCATACCAACGCTCATAAGCTTTATTGTGATACCGAGTGCTAGAAAGATAGAAGTGTCTTCGAATAGCAAGTATTTCAATGTTTTAAGAGATAACTCTGAGATGTTTCAAGAAACTATAGAAATGCAACAAGAGATCAGCAGTTTTAACTTGTCTGAAAAGATCAAGAAAACCTTATATAAGAAAATGGAAGAAAGTGAAAAGATCCACATTAAGGTTGAACTCGTAGCATTTTTTGTCTTAGCGATATCCACACTTTTTTCTTATATCAGTGTTGCAGTAGTTGTTGCAGTTGGTGCAAAGCTACTCCTTCGACAAGAGATCAGCTTACTATATTTGATCGGCTATATCATCGGCTCTATCAAGATAAAAGAACTTTTTGATATTTCTAAAGAGGGTATTCTTGAAATGTTTTACATCGAGCCTGCGGTAAGACGGATCAAAGAGATGAAGAGCACACCTGTTCAAAAGGGCGAAGATGAGAATTTTGATAAGCACAACATCGAATTTAAGCATGTAGCTTTTTCCTATGATACAGACACACCAGTTTTGAGGGATGTGAGCTTTACAGCAAATCAAGGGGAGGTTACAGCACTTGTTGGCTCTTCCGGTTCTGGTAAGACTTCTATCTTAAGATTGATATCAAGGCTTTATGACTGCGATAGCGGACAGATCTTGATCGATGGTAAAGATATTAAGAATATCTCTACAGAGTCTTTGTTTAAGGATATCTCTATTGTTTTCCAAGATGTAACGCTATTTAACACTAGCATATTAGACAATATACGACTTGGTAGAGAAAACGCGAGTGATGAGGAAGTTAAGAAAGCTGCTAAAGCCGCAAACTGCATGGATTTCATTGAAAAGCTTGCTCAAGGTTTTAATACTGTCATCGGTGAAAATGGTGCAGAGCTATCAGGAGGAGAACGACAGCGTTTATCGATCGCAAGAGCATTTTTAAAAGATGCACCAATACTGATACTTGATGAGATCTCAGCAAGTCTTGATGTAGATAATGAGAAGAAGATACAAGACAGCTTAAACAAACTTATAAAGAATAAGACTGTCATCATCATCTCTCATAGATTGAAGTCTGTAGAAAAAGTAGACAAGATCGTAGTCCTTGAAGATGGATATGTTGAAAAGATAGGGACTCACGATGAACTTAAAAAGTCTTCCCGTGTATATCAAAATCTGATCCAGAAAACAGAATTAGCAGAAAAGTTTAATTATTAGGAGAATGGCGATAGTGATCTATTTATGGCAAAAGTACAAAAGCAAGAGGAAAAAGAGATTATGTATAACTATGAACCAGCAGCAGATGTTATAGATGCCATATTAGACCCGTTTGGAGTCTAACTTTTAAGGATGAAAATAAATTTGAAACGATTTTTGGAATATACTGAGATAATAAAATAAATATTATTTTATACAATTGGATAATATAAAAGCCAAGAAAAACTTGAAAAGCTTTTTTCAAAGGCTCTAAATCCAGAGGGTTTTCATGCGTAACGACTAATTACCCTTTTCCCCCATTTACAAAGATAATCGTTTTATTGTATTCTTTTTGACAGATAAGTTTAAAAGCAAAAGGGGCTGTAACAAAAGTCG
>MSGT01000028.1 GCA_001940825.1 Sphaerochaeta sp. Phil3 | reverse complement strand
ATTCGGCGACGTTCAAACGCAACCGGGCGACAATGCAAGGTATCTGCGACACGCTCTCGCGGTGTACTCGTTAGACCCGATTGACATATCCGACCCGCAGCAGGTAGAAGACCGCATTATGTGGTATTTCAATCATTGCGCAGAAGACGATATGAAGCCCACCGTAACAGGAATGGCAAACGCTTTGGGGATTGACAGAAAGACACTTTATGATTGGTCGAGGGGCAATTTCAGAGGTGTTACGCACTCCCCCGTAGTAAAAAAGGCTATGACTGTTCTCGAAGAACTTTGGGAAGATTATATGCAGAACGGCAAAATTAACCCTGTCAGCGGCATTTTTCTCGGAAAAAATCACTTCGGCTATGCGGATAAGCAGGAAATCGTCGTTGAACCGAAGAACCCGCTCGGCGATGCAGAAGACCCCGAAGCCGTCAGGCAGCGTTATTTGGCAGAAGCGGCAGAAACAGGCGATTCCGACAGCACAGGCGGAGAATAGCCGCCGCCCGCGCTCGATAAAAGACAAACTAAAACAACCGCTCCCGGCGTTGAAGTCGAGGGCGGTTGTCTGTATGGAGGTTGTTTTGTCGTCAGTCGGCTTTTAATTCGCCGTTGATGTAAAGGGATTGTTTATAACGCCGGTGTTCGCGCTGTATTCGTGCGCGTTCTTCCGTGTCGGCTTGATAATCCCGCCAATGCTCTTTGATTCGTTGCTTGTTCTTTTCGGCAGAAGCGGGATTCACTATAAGCAGAATGGTTTTCTTTGATACTCCGAAACGCTTTGCAAGGCTGTTCAGGGAATGAAAGCCGGTCTTGTATAGTTCTCGGATTTCGTCCTTTTGTTCGCTCGTAAGTTTGCGGCGGCGGTCTTGCTTTTCGTTTAGGGGGATTTTCTCGCTTTTGTACGGCATAATCAATTCCCCTGTATTACGCCGTTATTTTTCCACCACGCCGCCACGCTGTCTATATCGGTGCGGTTGATATAGGCTATTTGGATGCGGCGTTCTTCCACGCGGTCGGGCGTTTTCAGCAGGGCATCGCCCTTGCCTGTCAGTCGTTCCGCGCCCTTATGGTCGAGAATCGTCATAGAATCGCGGATGCTTGCTGTCTGTAACGCTATGCGGCAAGGCACGTTGGCTTTTAATAAGCCTGTTACAACGTCAACGGTCGGGCGTTGCGTTGCAAGTATCAGATGAATGCCCGCCGCCCTGCCTAACTGTGCAAGCGTGATTAAAAGCGGGTTCATTTCGTCCTTGCACATTAAAACGAGGTCGGCTAACTCGTCGATAACTAACAAAATGCGCGGGTATTCCGTTTGGGAAATATCCACCACGCCGCGCGATTCCATCATCGCTTGACGTTCGCGCAGAATGCGGACTAACTCCCGCACAATCTTAACCGCTTCCGTACCGTCTTTGGCGATGGGCGCGTACAGGTGCGGCAGATTCTCATAGGCAGAAAGTTCAACGCGCTTGGTATCTACCATCAGCAGCCGCATATCGTTTGGCGTTGCTCGGAAAAGTAGGCTATTTATCAACGTATTCAAACAAACGCTTTTGCCGCTTCCTGTCGCGCCCGCTATAAGCAGGTGCGGGGCTTTGGTTATATCAAGCAGAACAGGCATATTTTCGCTGTCGTAGCCGATGCAAGCCGTCAGCGGTGCGCGGTTGATGTTGTAGTCCTTATTCTGTAACGCCGCCCTGAATGGAATCGTTACACGCTCCGGGCGCGGCGCAGAAAGGGCAAAATGCGCCCTCGTCGTCTCCGCTTCCGTTACGCGGCAATGCAGAACGGCAGAAAGCGCGGCAAGGTGTCGCCGCACTTGCGGGCGTTGTTTGACGTTCAGCAGGTTAAAATAGTAAGTTAAGACTTGCGGCGCGGCATCCACGCCCGCAGAGGCGCAGGGCAAGCCCCACGCCGTAAGCGTTGCCGCGATATCGTCCGCGCTTGGTATTGTTACCGTCTCGCTGCCGTATGCCGTCAAGGGCTGTAAAATACGGCTTGAGGGTGCTTGGTAGTATGCGGGCATAGTTACACCTCCCATATTTGGAAAATTTCCCGCGCCGGGATTCCGCGCTTCGTCGTCAGGGTGTACAGGGCTATAACGCCGTGCCGGGCGGCGGCTTTGTACTCTGCCGCCGTCGTCTCTGCGAACGTCGTAGCCGCCGCCCTGTCGGGCGTTTGGTGCAGAACGGTCGAATCGTTCCCGCTTGTGAAATCAACGTAGAAATCCATATTTTTACCTCCTTATGCTACTTGACTGTACCACGTCTCGCCGTTGGAAAAGCGGGCAGAAATAGCGTATTTATTAAAGCCGTAATCCTTAAAAAGCGGCAGAAGCCCCGCATTTATGCGCTTTTGCTCCGCTTTTATCATACGGCGCAGAACATAGGTATTTACGCCGTATTCCGCAAACGCATCGCGGCGGTAGTGCTGTAAATAGTATTCGTCGGGCGTGTCGCTGTCGTCTATTACGATTTGCGTACCCGCATAATAGCCCGCCTCAAGCGTAAGTTTATAGAATTTCAAGCCCGCGTTTATGCTGTCTATTTTGGCTTGTGCTTCGTCGTATGCGTAATTGTCGAAAAGATAATCAACCGGCGCGGCGTTCGTGTCCTCTTCGCCGTCGTCGTTTATAGGGTATAGAAAAATCCCCCGCCCATAAGTCAAAATTTTCTTGATATTTGAAATTTGCCGCTGCCATTATAAAAAATCCTCCTTGTTATTCTTGCAAACGTGCAGAACGCCGCCGCCCGCTTTTCGGCGGGTTGGGCGTTCGTCTTTTAGTTTATTTCGCGCAGGTCGTCCATCAACTCCGCGCCGAAAATGTCAAGTAGTCGTTTGTATTGCTTTTCGCAAGCGCGGCGAATCCGTTCAACGCGGTTGAACGTCTCCCGGCTGTCTATGGTGTAGCCGTATTCGGCGGCAAAATCCCACGCATCGCCGCACGGCTCATATTTTTCAACCGTTGCGAGGATATCGTAAACGCGCGGGCGGTCTCCGTCCAAAAATGCGCGGATGCTGTCGTAAAAGTTAAAACTATAACTTTTACCCGCCCGGCGTATTGTTACACGGTATTGCCAACGATTCCCGCGCCCGCTGTCGCTGTCGTCGTTCGGAAATCTGTCAACGATTTTAACGCGGCAAATGCTCATTTTTGCGCCCGCCTTGCTCATAAATTCGCGGGCTTGCTGTTCGTATTCGTTATAGTGTCTCATTATTTCGCCCTCCTTGCGCCGTAATAGGACGGACACGCGCGGCGGTCAAATTGCCGTTTTAATGCCGCGCGGCGTTTTGCGTTCGTGGCTTTGTCGCAGTCGAGGCGGGCTTTTTCTATTGCGGCGTGTATAACCGTTTGAAAACGATATACCTCCCACGTCCTATTCAAATAACAAACTTTGGCGGCGGCTATGGTGTAGCCGTCTTCGGTCTGTAATTCGCATAAGTGGCGGAATCCGTGTCGCGTGTCTTCGCTACGGCAAATAGCATTGATGCGTTTGCCCTGTTGGGTTGTGGTGTAAATGGTTGTTGACATAATAGTACCTCCATACTATAAAATAAAATTTTTATACAATCACGCCCAGCGGCGTGGTAGTATCATATAAAGCGCACATCGGCGGCAAACATTGAAAAATAAACGGATTCTTGATTCAATGCGTTTTTTATTTCGTCCGCTATCCGCTCGGCGTTTTCTTTGGTGATGCCGCATATTTCAATTTTTATAGACTTTTCAAACACAACCGCGCCGCTGCCGTCTTGGTGCTTGTAAATGCCGTTGCAGTCCGTCAGGGTCGCGCCGTCCGCATACTTGCAGACAATCCCGGCAACCGTCGCGCGGGCGGTCTCGGTCGGTATTTCCTGCCGCTTGCTGTCCTTGTCGTTAAGTCCTGCGATAATAACGAAGTTAAACATAAATAAAAGCCTCCCAAAATTGATTGATTTTTCGGGCGGCTTATGCTACAATATAAAAGCACTATGCGCCCGGCGTGGGTCGTGGTGTGCCGTTCGTCCTGCTTGCTTTGGTCGGCTGTCAGGGCGGGCGGCTTTTTCTGTTGTGCTTTTATTATATACTATGTCAATAGACTTGTCAAGCATTTTTGCAATATTTCAAAATAAAATTTTAACTTTTTCGCAATACTTTTTTAACCGTTGCGGCGCGTGTCGTTCGGGTATAGTCTAACGCAACGCCGCCCAGCGGCTGCCGCCGCGCCGTGGGCGGGGGATATATTGCCGCAGAGCGGCGCGGGTGAACCCCGAATGCACCGCGCAAAGTAAAAAAGGCGACTATTTCAATAAAAATTCTTTTGAAATGTTGCAAAAATATGTTGACTTTTGAAATACTATGTGCTATACTTGCCTTGTCAGTTGGAGGTACACAATGAACTTCGGATATGTAAGGGTCTCGTCCAAAGACCAAAACCCTGAAAGGCAAATCGTTAAAATGAGAGAACTCGGCGTTACCGATAAATGCCTTTTTGTGGATAAAGAGAGCGGCAAAGATTTTGACAGAATAGAATATAACAAGGTTCGTGAAAAACTCCGCGACGGCGACGTTCTTTTTATCGACAGCCTTGATAGGCTCGGCAGAAACTACGAAGCCGTAAAAGACGAATGGAAATATATTACCCGCGAACTCAACGCGGATATTGTCGCGCTCGATATGGACGGTGTGTTCGACAGCCGCAGGTTCAAGGCACAAGGCGATATCGGGAAGTTCATTGAAGATATGATGCTTACTACCCTTTCGTGGGTCGCAGACCAAGAACGTAAAAAAATCCGCGTTCGTCAAGCAGAGGGTATCGCCATTGCAAAAGCGGAGGGTAAATTCAAGGGTCGCGCCCCGATTAAAGTCGATGGCACTCAATTCGAGCAGGAATATCGTCTTTGGAAGTCCGGGCAGATAACAGCGACGGCGGCAATGAAGCATCTTGGTATCAAACCGAACACTTTTTACCGCCGCGTAGCCGAATTTGAGAAAGCAAACAATGTAAAAAGTGAATGATTTTAAGCATTTTCAGTAAAGTCCTCTATAAGTAGCGTTCTATAAGAGACTTTTTGGGAAATCCTTATTATTTATCACTTTTCCACTTTTGGAGATACTATGAAAAAGTTTTGGTTGATTTTCGGAATTATTATCTTAATCGTCGGGTCGATTGCTTCATTTATCTTTTATCCGTCGCTTATGGTTATAATTGTCGTAATCGCAGGATTGAGTTTAATCAAAGTAAAACCCGCCGCCCGCACTTCCAAAAAGGATTCGACGGACGAGCAAATAATTTATGAATTATTGGAGGATGATAATGAACGCAAAAGCAATGATTAAAGGTTACGGAAAACTCAAAGTAGGAATGCCGAAAGCCGATGTACTCAAATTGTTCGGAGACCCGACAGGTTGTCGCACGAAAGACGGCGTAGAAACCTTAACGTGGAAACATTCCGAATTCAAAGGATTTATGCGGGGCGGCACTATCGTTCGCACGGTAATCGTGGATTTTGTGGACGACAAGGTTACAGGCTACGATTCTGAAAATATGGATAGAAGCCGTTTTTAAGAAACATTAAACTGAAATCACTTCACGCAATCGGGCGTGATTCAAAGTCGATTAGGACTGTAAGCAATATGCTTTCAGTCCTTTTCTTTTTAGGGAGTACATACTATGATTGACAGAATCCTAATTTCAAAAAT
>MSGT01000027.1 GCA_001940825.1 Sphaerochaeta sp. Phil3 | reverse complement strand
CCCGACTTTTGTTACAGCCCCTCTGTAGGAGACCGTGTAGAATTTTTTCAAATGAACCTTGCGGGAGAGGTCTTGAAAAGGTTTGCAAGTTCCTTTGCCGTCTTCTTGCTGATTGGTCGGCTGTTCCTCTCCATTCCAGATACGTCCTGTCTAGTTGTTCCAAGTTTCTCTGCAAGCTGAGCCTGAGTGAGATTGTCCCTTGTGCGGTAGAACTTGAGGTTTCCGCCAGGGGTTTCGTTTGCTTTGAACTCCTTGAACCAATCAAGGTCTTCAACGTTTACATATTCATCCTCGTAGTCTACATTCTCAGGACCAAAGCTTTTCTTGAGATAGTTGATTACTGATGCAGGGATGTTCCCTTCCATCCTAAAACCCTCAGTATGGGGCTGACTCACGACTACCAACATAATAGACCTCCACCAAGAACTCTCCATTGCGACATTGCCAACATGCGACCCAGTGGTAACTGAGGTGACAATGATATGTGAAGTTTCCAAGCTTGCTGTAGTTCCTGTATCCCGGTTGCACAGGACCTGACTCCCCAAGGTCTGAGACCAAGGGGTCGGTGGTTCAAATCCACTCTGCCCGATTTTTTTATGCCTTCGTGACCTCCATGAAGCCTTTGTGCTTGATGGCAGGGTGCGTGTGGGCGTTGAAGGGCGGAGTATGGCGCATGAAGGCGGACTAGGGCGCACTACGGCGCATCAGGACGCATCAGAATTGCTTTATCTGCCAAGCGCCTTCTGCTTTTCGAAGTCGTCTATGGCTTCCTGGAACATCTCTTCCATTTGGGTCGTGCATGCATCCAGGGAGTACTTCTTCGCCGACTGGGCATATTCGTGCTCCATCTGCTTCCTGTAGTCTTCGTGCTCGATCCACCAGTCTATGCGGTCTGCAAGGGCCTGTGCGTCATCGACGGGGAAGAGGCTTTCAGGACAGAGTACGAACTGAGGAGTTGCGCTTATTGGACTGCTCGCTATGATTGGAACGAGTCCTCCTGCAAAGGCTTCCGTGCAGGACATTGCCTCGATCTCCGCATACGATGCGTGGACGTAGAGGTCGCACATGGCTATTACGTCCAAGAGATCAGGCTTTGTGAAGAACTTCATGATTGGCTTAACTGGAAGCTTCGAACCTTTTTCCCTGAGGTATTCCTCCCTTGGTCCTTGGCCTGCGAGTATGAGCTGTATCCTGTCTCGATATTTGGAAAGTCCAACGGCCTCTATTATTGTGTCCTGACGCTTTTCTATGGAGTATCTTCCAACCATGAGGATGTTGAAGTAGGGTTCAAGTTCCTTCGTCTTTGGAATCTTGCGGTATACGAAGTCTGGATCTATTCCGTTGCTTATGACATGAATCTTGGCTTTGTAGCCGTGTTCCTCAAGCTGGTTTGCAATCATCCTGCTTGGGCAGTGTATGTGGGTTGCGTACTTGTAGTTCCATTTCTTGAAAAGCCAATAGATGAAGTCATTGACACCCTTTGCACCTCCAAGATGGATCGATGAGGAAATGTTCTCCGGCTGCACATGGAAGGCCATTGTGAACGGCTTGCCAAGCTCTATGCACTGCTTCGTGGTTACGTTCGTAAGTGCAAACGGTACATACATATGCACTATGTCCGCCCACTGGACGGCCTTTCTTATGGTCTCGACATCGTTCCACTTGGCGAACTTCATGCCTTGCTCCGTTATGAGCTTGTCGAACACCGGAACGTGGAATGTCTCCAAGGGATATTCCGATTGCTCTGAGGTTGCGGTGCAAAGCGGCTTCACCTCGTGGCCGTGCTTTCTCAATACCTCGGCAAAACGTCTTGCGGATATCGTCATTCCATTGTTTGCATCAAAGAATTGATCCGATACGAACAGAATCTTCATGGTTTACATCTCCTTCGTGGCCTCAGCGACATCGGTCTGTTCCATTGGAATGACAAGCTAGTCGGTGCCTGCTGCCAAGCCAGTGGAATACCAAGTGCAAAGGTCAGTTGTCCAAGCGCGAGAGCACCTTGTCCATTGAGACGAATCCTTCGCCCAATGCCTCATAGGTGTCCTGTATGAACATGAATGCCTGAGGATCCTCTTCGTATACGATCCTCGTGAGCTGGTTTATCTGTCTGTTGTGCATCACCGCAATCAGGAGGGTCCTTTCGTTGCCGGTGAATGTTCCGGTGCCTTTGAGCTCCGTGGCTCCGTGGTGCAGTTCCGTGATTATACGATGGCTTATTTGGGTGTGCTTCTCGCTGAATATGAACGCGGTCTTGGCATAGCGGGTACCAAAGCTCAATACCATGTAGTTGACCATGTAGGTCGAGATGAAGATGGTTATGATTCCAAAAAGCGCATGTTCCAGTCCAAAGACGAATACGCCTGCAAGGAGGACGAGTCCGTCTGCAATGAAGAGCCCGGTACCAGTGGGGAGAGGTGTGTACTTGTTGATTATCTGTGCCACGATGTCGGTGCCGCCCGTGTTGGCCCCAGTCCTCATGACAAGTCCTATGCCGCTGCCGACAAGTCCGCCGCCGAATATGACTGAAAGCAGTATGTCCATCTTGTCCGTGTATGCAAGGATTCCGTTGTAGCCCGTGAGCAGACCAAAGAAGCTTGTCCAAAGCGAGAGCAATACAGTGCCCGCGATGCTTTTGACCCCGTAGGCCATTCCAAACGAAAGGACTCCTGCTATGAAGATTGGAACGGACACGCACAGCATTGCAAGACCTGCATCGAAGCCTGTAAGGTGGTAGATTATGGTCGCAATTCCATTGACGCCCCCGCACGATATCCTTGCTGGCGTTATGAAACATGCTATTCCAAATGCGGCTATGCATGTGCCTGCCACTATGTACAGGTAGTCCACGAATTTCCCATGGGGTATCTTCGTGGTTGTCTTTATGTTCTTTGATGTCTTTTCGTTGTTGCTCATGGTCTAGTTACTATATTAACAAATTGCACTCTCTTCAAGGTGCTCTAATGTGCGTTTGAGAGGCTTTCCAATTCCTCCCATCGTGCATACAGGGTTTCTAGCTGTTGGAGCGTCGATTCATACTCCTTGGTCGATTCACCTGTGGTGTCCAACTTCCCTGACGAAAAGAACTCCTCCAGCTGCGTTTTCCTTTCTTCAAGCTCCTCTATTAGGGCTGGCAGCCCTTCAAGCTCCCTTTGTTCCTTGAAGGTGAGTTTCCTCTTTGCCTTGTTTGGGTTTGGGGCTTCAGTATTTGTGCCTGTTTTGGGGCTGTTGTCCTGTTTTTTCTGAGGTGCTGCAGATCTTGGGCCATTGTTGCGTTGGTTTCTTTGATCCGCCTTCTTTTCCTCTTCCTTCTCGTCTTCGTGGCGCCTGTAGTCGGAATACCCGCCTTCGAACCTTATTGCATTGGGCATGACTATGAGTTCATTGCATACCTTGTCCAAAAAGGCCCTGTCATGGCTTACGCATACCACGCAGCCCTGGAAGTCCAATATGTACTGCTCAAGCCTGCACAGCGTGTCTATGTCCAAATCGTTGGTAGGCTCATCCAGAACGAGGAAGTTTGGATTCCTTACTATCGTGGCAATCAGATACAGTCGTCTTTTCTCTCCGCCGGAGAGTACTCCAATGGGTAGTCTGTGGAAGGATGATGGGAATCCAAAGAGTTCAAGGAACCTCGCTGGTGTCACGCTGTAGCCATCGGAAAGCTTTATGTTCTGCCCAATCTCCTCTATGTATTCAAGCATGGTGCTTCCAAGCGGCAATGCCGAGGCTTTTTGGTCGTAGTATCCAAAGGCCGTGTTGAGTCCTGTATCGACTTCCCCTTCGCTTGGGGCAATGCGGCCTGTGATGAGGTCAAGCAGAGTGCTTTTCCCGCTTCCGTTGGCTCCTATGACACCAATTCGCATGCCTTTTGTGAATTCTATGGAAAGGTCTTTGACTATGGTCCTGCCTCCACGCATGGCACTTGCATCCTTGAGTTCAAGTATCTTCTTGCCCATGCGCCGCGTCATGCTGGAGAACTCTCTTTGGTCCTCTTCCTTTCTTGTCTGCTGGCTTCGCATCTCTTCTATGCGCTGCTTTCGTCCGCTGTCCTTACCAGTGCGTGCCTTTGGGCCTCTATGGAGCCATTCGACCTCCCGTCTAAGGATGGTTGCAAGGCGGTCCTGCTCTCTTTGCATTGCGTTGAGGCGCTCGGCTTTGTGTTCCGTGAACTGGGTATAGCCGCCATCGTAGAAGTAGGCTTTGTGTCCGTCTATCTCCATGGTTCGGGTACAGATCCTGTCCAGGAAATAACGGTCATGGGTGACGAGCATCACCGTGAAGCCTCCTGCTCCATAGCCGCTTGAGGTGGAGCCAAGCTTTGCTTCAAGCCATTCTATTGCGGGTATGTCCAGGTGGTTTGTGGGTTCGTCGAGAAGAAGGATGTTGGGTTCAATGGCCATGATTCTGGCTATGGCAGCCTTTTTCTGGGTTCCACCTGAAAGCTGGGCCATCATCTTGTCCATTGGTTCCTGTACGTTGAGTTCTCCAAGATAGCTGCGGTACCTGTCCTGTACGCTCCAAAGGCCAAGCGATTCTATCCTGTCGAACACGTCGTGGTTGCCGTCTTGGAACTCCCTCAAGAGCTTTACATGGGGGTCGTCTCCAAGAAGCACGAACTGCTCCAAGGTGCATCCTTCAGGAAAGTGTACGTCCTGTTCGAGATATGCTACGCGGCATGAATTGTTTATTGTGACCTCGCCGGAATCGGGCTCAAGGATGCCGGCGATTATCTTGAGGAATGTGGACTTTCCGGCGCCGTTTCTGCCTACAAGCCCTATCCTTTCCCCTATGTCGAGGCCAAAGTTAACGTTGGAGAAGAGCGCTTCGTCCTTGAGGGTTTTGGATACGTTGTAGACCGATACTGCATTCATACGTTCTTAATAGCAGAAAAAGCCCTGCGGTTCAATTGTCATGATTCGGTTGTCATGATAGTTGTCATAACCCAATGGGCACTTCCAAAACGTCCAAGGCGTTGTAGGACTACACAAAAGGTCCTCCGTTGGGTAGTATTCCGCTATGCAGAAGGTTCAGAAGGATGTACAGCTTAGACTGCCGCCATGGAAGGCTCTTGATGAAGGAAGCTTGAGAAAAGCACTTGGTCTTGGGCGTGACGACAGATTCGTCATTGTAAAGAAATCCATAGACGCCAGGCGTAGGGATGTCATGGTTGATCTTGTAGTGCGAGTGAATCCTGAAAAACCCCTGTTCGAGCCAATCCAGCTGAAGGATGTTGGATTCTCAAGCCATGGCTTTGGTCCAAGCTCCAATGCCTGCAGTGGTGCTGCCGGCGTTGTCTCTGCAAGCCAACCAAGTCAGGTCGTCGTTGTGGGAAGCGGTCCAGCTGGTCTGTTCGCAGCCTTGACGCTTTTGGAGAAAGGGATAAAACCAATAGTCCTTGAACGAGGCCGTGATGTCCATTCAAGGCGCCGTGACATTGCACTCATCTCAACGCAGGGAAAGGTCGATCCCCAATCCAACTACAGCTTTGGAGAGGGAGGAGCCGGCGCATTCTCTGACGGCAAGCTTTTCACCCGCAGCAAGAAAAGGGGCGAAAACTCCAAGGTACTGAATATGTTCGTCCAGTTCGGAGCTTCTGAAAGCATTCTCTACGAAGCTCATCCCCACATAGGTACAGACAAGCTTCCAAAGATCGTGGAAGCCATGCGCAATGCCATAATCCAACATGGTGGTGAAGTGCGTTTCCAAACCCAAATGACAAACATACTTGTAGAGAAAGGCGTTTGCGTTGGGTGCATAGCCAAGGATTTGGAGACAGGTCACGAAGATTCCATCTCAGGACCTGTAATCCTTGCTGTGGGCAATGCCGCACGCGACACGTTCCAGATGCTGTTGGACAAAGGTGTCCATGTAGAGGCCAAGGATCTTGCAATGGGCGTGCGCCTTGAACATCCACAGCACCTGATAGACTGCATACAGTACCACAATCCAAACGGAAGGGGGGAGTTCCTGCCTGCTGCGGAATACAGTTTTGCAACGCAGGTCCCTTCAATCGACTCTTCAGGTGGAAGGGGAACTCTTGGTGTCTACTCGTTCTGCATGTGTCCGGGAGGCTTCGTCGTCCCCGCCGCGTCAAATGCGGACCAAGTCGTTGTAAATGGCATGTCTCCAAGCAGCCGTGGCTCCAAATGGGCAAACAGCGGCATGGTGGTGGAGTTCTCTACATCGCTTGCTGGAGATGATGACTACGTGCGCCAGAACCCGCTGTGCATGATGGATATCCAACAAGGTCTCGAGAACGCCGCCTTCAAAGCCGCAGGCTGCACGCAAAAAGCGCCATCCCAACGCATGGTCGATTTCATAGAGGACCGCACCAGTTCGTCCCTCCCTGCAACCAGCTATTCCCCCGGTCTGACACCCTGCGACATGAGATCCGTCCTTCCCTCATTTGCAAGCCACGCCCTCTCCTTCGCCTTCCAGACATTTGGACGCTACGCCCATGGCTTTCTCACCAACGAGGCGATCCTCATTGGCACGGAGACTCGCACTTCAAGTCCTATAAGGATCACTCGTAAGCCCGATACCCTTGAAAGTACATCCCTTTCAGGACTCTTTCCTTGCGGCGAAGGCGCCGGCTATGCCGGCGGCATAGTAAGCGCTGCAGTAGATGGCATCAGATGCGCCTCTTCCTGCCTTGAACTCTTCTTTTCAAATTAATGTAAAGCAAATGTAAAAAAGTCTGAAGCCGACAAAAGTTTAGTAAAATTACGCTTGCATTTATTTCATGTACATGGTATGTTAGTGGTGGCTTGGGGGTCTTGCTGTGAATTTTTCTCCCCACCCCAATCCTGAAAGCGCAGCGAGACTCCAAGCCTTCTTTTTTGTTATCTGAACAATCTACTTCGTCAGTTCACTCAAGCCGTGCAAACAGCACTGTCCATCGTTCCTTCCTAGTACCTTGTCCAGCTAACTGCGAAAGCGAGCTTTTTTGTTCTTTGCGCGGTCTACGTTGTCACTTCAGCATAAGTCGTACAAAGAGTACTGCCTTATGCTTCGTTCCTAGTATCCCATCGCAAATAACTGCGAAGGGGTTTTCCTCTGAAAGAAGAAAAAAACTCGTTTTTGTGGAAAAACTTCCACTGTTGGTGCGAATAATCCGTTTTCAGTGGAAGATTCATCTTTGCGTTTTGTATCCTTTTCGAGAAAACAGCGATTTGGATAGAAAAAAGTATATCGAAAACGCGGAAAACAGGGTTCGGATAGAAATCAAACGTCTGTGTGTAGACCAAAGACGTTGTTTTTTAATGGTTGCCTGCAAGTATTGCAGTGGCGTACTGGAGCGTGGCAAAATGCAAGACAAGGGATTTGTCAAATGGATGAAATCAGAATAAACGACAGAATCAGTTACATTCCATCTCGTGAAAAACCTTTGTCTGCAGAGATTGGCATCGTACGAGAGAATGATGCAACTTGGCTCTATGATGTCGGTAGTGGGGAAATGGGCTTGGGTGAAAGATACAACGTCGTTCTGTCACATTTCCACCAAGACCATACAGATAATATTGATAAGATTCAACTGAGAGAGCTTTTCGTGTCGAAGGAGACTTTCAACCATATTCATAAAGGGACGGTTGTATACGATGACATGACGATAGGAAACCTTCGTGTTTTTCATCTGCCTTCCAGTCATGCCAAAGGATGTCTTGGGCTGGAGGTTTACAACACCTATGCATTCGTTGGCGATGCCACCTACTGCAAAGTCCAAAACGGTTGTTATGTCTACAATGCACAGCTCTTGAGGGAAGAGATTGAAGTGTTGGAGAGTCTGAAGGCTTCGTTTCTGCTTGTCAGCCACTTTAAAGGTTTTGTTCGTAGAAAAGAAGACGTGATAGCGGAATTGAAGGCAATCTACGAAACAAGGAATCATAGTGACCCTGGGATAGTGGTTGGAAGAGTTGGTGAATAACACAACATGTTATGGACAAAAGCCGTGGGTTTGGTTATAGTAAGGTGCAATCGGGCGTGTAACTCAGTGGGAGAGTGCCACCTTCACACGGTGGAAGTCGTTGGTTCAAACCCAATCGCGCCTATAGGACAAGGCTGTAGCTCGAAGCTACAGCCTTTTTTGTTGACAGACAACCAAGGCAGGGAAAATGGACTTCACTCAAAGACTTTTGGATAGGACGATGGAGCTTAAAACTCAGGTGGATTTGCTTGATTTTACGTTCGACGGGTATATATACAATCCTTTGGACTATGCTTGGCAGCCGCATTCGGAATATTTGAAAAGATATGTCCACAAAGGGGCGAAGGCCTTCTTCCTTGGAATGAACCCAGGTCCGTTTGGAATGATGCAGACGGGTGTGCCCTTTGGAGAAGTAGGCTTCGTGAAGATCTGGATGGGGATTGAAGAGACTGTTGGCAAGCCAAGTAACGAACATCCTGCAAGACCTGTCCTTGGCTTTGAATGCAAAAGGTCTGAAGTGAGCGGCAAGCGCCTTTGGGGGCTTTTCTCTCAGGAATACGACACGCCAGACGAATTCTTCAAGAACAACAGCGTGTTCAACTACTGTCCGCTTGGATTCCTGGAGTCTGGAAAGACAGCCAAGAACTTTACGCCGGACAAACTCAGAAAGGATGAGCGAACGGCTCTTGAAGATGTGTGCGATTCATACCTTAGGGATGTGATTGGCATGATAGAACCTCAGGTCCTCATAGGCGTTGGTAAGTATGCACAGGCAAAGCTTCAAAGCGTGAACGAAGACCCTTCAAGATTAGTGATCTCCATAATCCACCCAAGTCCAGGAAACCCGCAGGCCAACAACGGATGGGCGGAGAAGACGATTGCAATGCTTTCCAATGCAGGGGTGTGGAAATGCCAGCATTGACCGTAAATGCATACGCCAAGGTGAATTGGCATTTGGCAGTTGGGGAACGTCGTTCTGATGGATACCACCCAATAGCATCGGTCTTCCAACGGGTCAGCATGCATGATGTCGTGACCGTGTCCATGCAAGGCTACCAATCTAGGACAACAATCACAGGTCTTGAGGATTATGTGCAAGCGGGCCATTCCACGGTTGACAAGGCCGTTTCCCTTTGGCGCAAGGCAACCCTCTCCAAGGCCGATGTCCTTGTATCCATCAAGAAGAACATCCCCGTGCAAAGCGGTCTGGGCGGTGGGTCGTCCAATGCCGCGGCGGTTCTGCTTGCGCTTAATTCGCTTGCTGACGTGAAGCTCCCGTTCGAGACGCTGTGCAGACTTGGGCTTGAGGTGGGGTGCGACGTACCTTTTTTCATGTATGATTGCGACGCCGCATGCGTGTTTGGAATAGGGGAGGACGTCCATCCAATAACGGCACGCCATGATCTCAAAGGCTTTGTGTTGATTCCGTACGATGAGAAGGTTTCGACCGCTACGGCATACAATGCTTTGGACAGGAGGAAAAGCGTTCCGGCCTTGGATTTGGAAGATTCACTTGTCAATGAATATGCCAAGCCCTGTGGCCAGTGGCGTTTCAGAAACGATTTTAAACTGGTCAACAAAAGGCCGAACCTTGGTTTGGAAGAAGGCGAACGTCTTTTGCTTACGGGTAGTGGAAGCTGTTGGATCCTTCTATCTGACAGAGATGCGATAGACTGCAACGGGTTCTCAGCTGTATCTGTGACGTTCTAGCTCTTATTGGTGTAACTGCAATAGGGCAGATTTCTCTATTGCAAGGCTCTATAAAAAACTGGCCGTGGTAGAATCGAACTACCACAGCCGGAGCCAAAACCCGGTGCCCTAACCATTAGGCTAACGGCCAATTCGCTCAAATACTACTTGAGTTGGAACACAATGTCAACGTTGGATGTGACTGTAAGTGGCCCGGTAGGTGCTTCCGTTGCGTATGACTCGTCTGCAGCTTCAGCCTTTGCATACATTACAGCTCCCGTTTCAAGTGTGTTTCTGACGTATGACGAATACCCATCCTGGATTGTGATTGGCTCACCAAGTTCAAGACCTGCGGCCTTTGCGTAGATCTGAGCCTTGGTCAGGGCATCCTGGTATGCAAGCTCCCTTGCCTGATTCTCGGCTTCCTTCCTGTCGGACGAATCGAACGAGACATTGTAGAAGGAAATGCCCGATACGTTGGAGCCTATTGCATCCGCAAGAGGTGCAAAGGCCTCTATATCATAGAGCCTTACATACACCGTCTGATCGACCTCTTCGCCAACCTTTGTCTGGACTCCGTCCTTCCAAGCGTATTTGGTGGAGAAGTTGAGGGCTGTGGTCGAGATGTCCTTGTCCTCTATTCCACTGTCCCTAAGGATGGAAAGGATCTGGCTCATCTTCTTGTTCGTCGCCTGCTGGGCCTCACCTGTAGTATCGGCTGTCTCCGACACTTCAATTCTGAACGATACCATGTTCGCTTCAAGGCTTACCGTTCCGGTTCCTGAAACGCTTATGGTCCTCTCTGTCTGGGCCTTTGCACCTGGCAAACTGGCGCAGGATACTGCAAAAACAAGGCACATTGCTACGACTGCGAGCATGGTCATCAAATTTCTAGTCTGTTTTGTCATAGTGGACTCTCCTATTCAATTGGTCAAACCAACCAACAAGGAAAAAGATACCAAGTCTTTGTAAAAAGACAATCGATGACGACAAAGGGGTGGTTAAAGTTCAACTTTGGACTGTTCTGCACCACGAAAACGTGTGAGCATTACTATATCGCCAAAAGGCATTGTGGGTTATGTTGCTGTTGTTCTCAGATCTCTCAGGAGGGTTGCGAACCTCTCTCCTTCCAAGCAACCCTCCGTCTTCTACTTACCTATATCGTTTTCCGCTTGCTATCGCTTGTTCGTCCTTGGCTTGGTCGCCAGCCTTGAGCCTGTCTTTGCAGCGGCGTCCAATATATCCTGGACCGATATCTCTGAGCTGTGCTGCACCGCTATTGCGCTTGCTTCGTTGAGTACGGCTTCTATCGCAGAGCAGCTGAGGCCGTCAAATGAGACTGCAAGGGCTGCACCGTCAAGGCCGTCTTCAAGCTTCTTGTCCTTTGTGTATATCTCAACGAGCCTAAGCCTTGTTGCATAGTCCGGCTCGCCAATGTGGTACTTGAGGTCGAACCTCCCCGGCCTGACCAATGCCGGGTCGAGCGATGCGAACGAGTTCGTTGCCGCTATGACCAAAAGGCCGTTGTTGGCTGTAAAACCGTCCATTTCGTTGAGCATGGCCGTGATTATCCTGTTGTTCTCCTTGTCTATGCCCGTACCTGCGTAGTTCCTTCTTTCTCCAATGCTGTCGAATTCGTCTATGAACACTATGCAGGGCTTGTTCCTGTTGGCCTTTGAGAAGAGCATGCGGATCTTCCTTGAACCCATGGACATCATGGCGCTTTGGAAGTCTGCGCCCTTTGTGGCTATGAATCTGACACCTGCCTCCTGAGCAAGGGCCTTTGCGAAAAGGGTCTTTCCGTTTCCAGGAGGCCCTTCAAGGATAACCCCTTTTACCTGCCTTACGCCTTTGCATTTGTAGGCATTGGGGTTCTTGAGGACATCCACAAGGAACATCATGTCCTTTTTGAGCCCATCCATGCCGGCAATGTCGCTGAACCTCACTCCCGTATGCTTTACGACCTTGAAGGTCTTTCTGCTGTATTGGATGAGCTTAATGGCTCCAAATGCAATCAAACCTATGAAAAACACGTTGAAGACCACATCCATGACATTGTTGAATGCGTCATCGCCCTTGGTCTCATCTGTGACCTCTATGCCATGCTCCAACATATCGCGTACAAAGCCGTCGTAGTTTGGGTTGGACGTCTTCAATGTCTTGCCGTTTGATGTGAACATGACAAAGTCGTTTCCAATGGTCACAGACTGCACTTCATCTAGATTCGCCATCTCAATGAAATCTTTGTATTGGACGTGCTGGGCATCGTCTTTGCCAAAGTCGATTGCGCCTGTCATGTCCAATGCCAGGATCAAGGCTGCAACTGCGAGCACCGCTATGAATATGAACGAAAGCTTTCTGTTTTTCATAATACGGATGGTACATCTTATCACATGTCTTTTGAAGGTCTTGAAGATATGAAAATATGGACACATTTGGATTTGTCTGCTATAGTTGCCAGAGTTCGGCTTGCAGCCGGACCAATTCAATGGTAGTTGGATGTCCTTTTGGAAATTCCAATCGAGACAGCCCCAACGAGAGTAGGAGAACACCATGGTTACAATCAACGCAACACTCAGAAAGGAAGACTTTGGTTCCGCAGGTTCAAGAAGACTTGTCCGCGCTGGTTACCTTCCTGCAGAGATGTACGGCAAGGATGGAAACATCCACATCGTCCTCAACGCACACGATTTCGACCTCGACCTCAGAAAGGTTGGCGTAGGAATGGAGTGTGAGATCGCCCTTGAAGGCAAGACCTACAAGTGCGTCCTCAAGGCTCTTCAGGAAAACGTCATGTATGGAACACTCCTTCATGCCGATTTCCAGATCGTATGATGGTCGCATGATTGTCGTAATGGGCCTGGGCAATCCAGGTGCGTCCTATGAGCACACCAGACACAACGTAGGGTTCGATGCCGTGGACAAGGCAGCAGCGTTTCTTCAGGTCAAGCTGAGGAAACGCTGTTTCCGTCTATACAGGGAGGCCAGGGTCTTTGGCCCTTCCTCTGACGCTTCTTGTGAATCCTCCTCTTCAAAGCCTGAAAAGATGGTCCATAAGGCTTCGCTTGTCGAACCTTTGACGTATATGAACGCAAGTGGGGACATTGTAAGGTTCTTTGACAATGCCAGCGATTTCGTGGTTGTGTGCGACAACATGGACCTTGCCGCAGGTGGCCTTCGTATAAGGAAAGGAGGTGGAGCCTCTGGACAGAAAGGTCTGGGCAGCATTGCCCAGCAGCTTGGTAGGAGCGACTTCCTTCGTATCTACATTGGAATTGGAAGACCTTTGGACGGTACTGCGGTTGTGGACCATGTCCTTGGACGCGAGCCTGACGGCGAAAGGAAGGATGCAATAGAGAAGGCCATTGACGATGCGGCGATGGCAATAGTCAAATACATAGGTGGAGCCACCGTTGAAGAGCTACAGCTTGAATACAATAGAAAAGGACTTCTCTGATATTCTTGGGCCTCTGCTGGAGTCCATGTCGTCGTATGATGAACATGACGAAGACGAAGGCAATGGCCTTGTCGTAGCATTCTCAGGGGGGTGCGACTCTCTTGCACTTCTTTGTCTTGCAGTATCGTCATTGGGTCGCAGAAGGGTGTTTCCCGTCTACGTCAACCATAACCTTAGAAATGCGGAGGAACTTGGAAACGAGATAGCTCTCAACGAATCCAACTGCAAAAGGCTTGGTTTGGAGCTTGAGGTCTGCACTTTGGAGGAGGGAAAGGTCCTGGCCTTGTCCCTCAGTCGTAGATGCGGCATAGAAGAGGCTGCAAGGATACTTAGATATGAAGCCTTGGAATCAAAGCGCATTGAGCATTCGTGCCTTGCCGTGGCTACGGCTCATCATAGGCAGGACCAGATAGAGACCGTTGCAATGAGGCTTTCATCCGGTTCTCCCATAGGTTCTCTTAGGGGGATTGCAAGGTTCGACCATCTACGGCATCTTGTCAGACCACTTCTTTCGTTCGATAGGGCTGAACTTGAAGAATACCTTGCAACGAAAGGATTTGAGTGGAGTACGGACTCAACGAACGCTGACTCCTCCTATTCCAGAAACCGTTTCAGAAACGATGTCCTTCCAAACGTCCGCAGCCTGTGGCCCTCGTGTGACGAGAAGCTTCTTTCGTTGTCACGTGCAGCTGCAAAGGCCGTTGAAGGCTTTGATCCATCATTGCTTGAAATGGAGATTGGACAGGGGTGTGCGTGGACAAGGATATCGGTCTTCGATGGGATGAATCCTGCGTGTAGGACCATGGCCCTTTTCTGCATTTGGGACGTTGTCATGGGGGAGGTTGACCTTCCAATGACCCTTGCGATGCGTGTGCTCAGGGCTCTTGAATGTGGTGATGATTGCCGTATTGGTGCAAATGGGGGTGTGTTTTCCCTGTATAGGGGAAGGTTTGGCCTTTCCAAGGAAGACCAATTGGAGGGAAGTGCCTTTGAGCGGGTTTTCGACCCTGATGAGGCGCAGTGCATTGAACTTCCCCATGGCCTTTCGTTCAAGAGCGGCCTTTTTGCAATGGAGGCCACCATTGGAATGGATAGATCCAGGATGCTTTTCATAGACACAACGGCTTTCAAGGGAAAGGTTTGCATAAGGTTTGCAAGAGAGGGCGACTGCATAAGGCTCAAAGGCGGAAAACGTATGGTGAGGAGGCTGTTGCAGGATATGAAGGTTCCTGTAGACCTTAGACCAAAGGTTCCTGTTCTGGTTGATGAGGATGGTGTCTGTGCGGTGTTTGGAAGCGTCTTTGGTGGCGTTGATAGAATTTGTGTGAAGTTCAGAACTTCTCTTGCCCCAAACAGTTTTACTCTATATATTGTGGAATATATTGTACAGAAAGGTTAAGTTTTCTATGGAAGATAAAGAGAAAGACAAAGAGAAGGATGGCGTTGGCCCAAGTGTTCCAGAGGGTTCCGTGGACAATTCCGCGAATGTCGATTCCAGTAGCTCCTCAAACAGCGACTCTCCAAAGGCCCAGACCCCTTCCTATTGGAAGGAGTCCCCTTATGAAGGAATGCAGAAGGAGAAGCCAACAGAGTTCGCAGGACTTGAAGCCGGTTCCTCGAATGAGCAGTCCAACAGCCAGCCAGGAAACCAGACCAATGGCCCAAAATCCAAGGATGAGCGCAAAAAAAGCAATCCTGACGACTACTGGAGACCTCGTTCGAGTGGAAACGGTGGATACTCTTCCAGTGGTCAGAACGGCTCCAGCGGCAATTCCGGCAACGGCTCGGGCTTTGGTGGCTCCAACGGCTCAGGTGATGGTGGCTACAGACCTCCTAGAGGTGGCGCCAATGGCCCTGACGGTCCGTTTGGATCCAGGAAGAACCGCATAGGGCTTCTTGTGTTCCTTGCCATCATAATCATATTCTCGTTCACGCTGTTCAATCAGGGTGCATCGACTCCAGTGGTCTCGTACAGCAACTTCAAGACCGCCGTCGAGAACGGAAGGGTGGCGACTGCTAACATAAAGGACAGTACCATAATCGAGTTCACGACAAGTGACGGTACGCTCTACAAGACAAGGATTCCGTACTACGATGAGGGGCTTCTTACGTACTTGGACAAGTATGGAGTGGAGGTCAAGGGATCGGATCAGGACGTCTCCGTATTGGCCTTGGTCATACAGCTTCTTCCTTGGATAATCTTCATTGGGTTCTCCATCATGCTTTTCAAGCAGTCCGCAGGCAACGGACAGCTCATGCAGTTTGGAAAGAGCCATGCCAAGCAGTATTCGGACAAGGATGTGAAGGTGAAGTTCAAGGATGTCGCAGGCCAGAAGGAAGCCAAGTACGAGCTTCAAGAGGTCGTGGACTTCCTCAAGGAACCCAAGAAGTTCGAAGCCATAGGTGCAAGGATTCCAAAGGGCGTCCTTCTTGTAGGCCCTCCTGGAACAGGTAAGACTCTTCTTGCAAAGGCCGTCGCTGGCGAAGCCGGCGTTTCGTTCTTCCATACAAGCGGTTCCGATTTCGTCGAGATGTTCGTAGGTATGGGTGCTGCAAGGGTAAGAGACCTCTTCGACCAAGGACGCAAGAACGCACCGTGCATACTCTTCATAGACGAAATAGACGCTGTTGGACGTTCTAGGGGAAGCGGACTTGGAGGTGGCCACGACGAAAGGGAGCAGACACTCAACCAGATCCTCGTCGAGATGGACGGATTCGACACCTCAGCAGGCGTAATCGTCATAGCCGCAACCAACAGGGCCGATGTCCTTGACCCTGCGCTTCTCAGACCTGGACGCTTCGACAGACAGGTTGCAATCTCGCTTCCTGACATCCAGGAGCGTGAGGACATCCTCAAGATACATGCTGCAAAGGTCAAGATGTCTCCTGACGTAGACCTCAGAAGGATTGCAAGGGCGACCCCTGGTGCATCAGGTGCGGATCTTGCCAACCTGGTCAACGAGGCTGCTTTGTTCGCAACAAGGCAGAAGCGCTCACAGGTCACGCTTGCAGACTTTGAGCAGGCTAGGGACAAGATGGTCCTTGGGGTTGCAAGGAAGAGCCATGTCATGACGGAGGACGACAAGAGGCTTACAGCCTACCACGAGTCAGGCCATGCTCTTCTGTTCTACTACCTTCCTGACATAGATCCTCTGTACAAGGTCACGATAATACCTCACGGCAATGCCGGAGGCGTTACCATGGGTCTTCCAGAGAACGATGAGTCGTACATGAAGAGAAGCGCCCTCATGAGCCATATAAAGATGGCAATGGGAGGCTACATTGCTGAAAAGCTTCTCAACGGCCAGACCTCCACAGGTCCAAGCTCTGATATAAAGCAGGCTACGGACATTGCACGAAGGATGGTCACTGAGTGGGGTATGAGCAATCTTGGCTTCATCTCCCTTGGATCTGAAGGCGAGCCTTTGTTCCTTGGCCGTGAGATAGCGCAGCACAAGGATTTCAGTGAGGAGACCGCAAAGAGGATAGATGCAGAGATCAATGCAATCCTTGACGAATGCATGACAGATGCAACCCGCATCCTCACAGAGCATAGGGACCAGCTTGACAAGCTTGCAACCGAGCTCATGGCAAAGGAGACCTTGGACGACAACGAAGTCAGGGCCCTCCTTGGATTCGAGCTCGTAGAAGGCAAGAATTCTGATCTAAGCTGATTGCTCTGCTTGTTTTGATGTGAATGAGGGACCGCTTTCCAATGAGTGGAGGGTGGTCCTTTTATTTTGTCGTTTTACCTGTTCTTTTTCCGCCTTGCTGTTGTAAAAGAGCCTTCTTTTATGTATCGTTGGAAGCTAAGGTGAAAGTATGGTTGATTCCGCCCACAAAAGAAATTTCTGCATAATAGCACATATAGACCACGGCAAGTCCACTTTGGCCGACAGGTTCATTGAGACGGCAAGGCTCGTCACGTCAAGAGGTCCAGCCCAGACGCAGATTCTGGACAACATGGACATAGAGCGCGAGCGTGGCATAACCATAAAGAGCCAGGCCGTGACCGTTCCGTATACAGCCAAGGACGGGGATCTCTACGAACTCAATCTTGTAGACACTCCGGGCCATGTTGACTTCTCGTATGAGGTCTCCCGCGCCATAAGCTCCTGCGAAGGAGCACTTCTTCTCATAGATGCCACGCAGGGGGTAGAGGCCCAGACGCTTGCGAACCTCTACATGGCAATGGACCACGACCTTGAGATAATACCTGTCATAAACAAGATAGACCTTGCAAGTGCGGACATTGACTCCTGCCTGCATCAGATAGACCATGACCTAGGGCTTGACCCGGATATGGCCCAAAAGGTCTCTGCAAAGACAGGCGAGGGCGTTCCTGATCTGTACGAGGCCATAGTCAAGTACATACCGGCTCCAAAGGACGACTCTGACAAACCTCTAAAGGCTCTTATCTTCGACAGCCACTATGACCCGTATAGAGGAGTCATAGTCCATTTCAGAATCTTCGAAGGCTCCATAAGCGAGGGTCAGGAGATTATGTTCATGAACAGCCGCGCCGTCTACAAGGTGGAGGAGGTGGGTGTCTTCCAGCTTGATCTTGTAAGGACGAAGACTCTTAGGTCCGGAGACGTTGGCTACTTCATAGCTGGCATAAAGACTATTGCCGACATTCGTGTAGGCGATACGGTGACATTGGCATCCCGCCCTGCGGAAAGTCCATGTGATGGCTTCAAGGAAGTCAAACCTGTCGTGTTCAGCTCCATATATCCTGTTGACACCAACGACTACGAGGAGCTTTTGGATGCCATAGAGCGCCTTAAGCTCAACGATGCTTCCCTTGTCTACGAGAAGGACAGTTCCGTAGCCCTTGGACAGGGCTTTAGGTGTGGTTTCTTGGGGATGCTGCATCTTGAGGTCGTCCAGGAAAGGATCGAGAGGGAGTTTGGGCTCTCGATCGTGCTTACGAGCCCGTCCGTAAGGTACCTCATACACATGAAGAACGGTGAGGTTCTTGAGATAGACAATCCTTTGGAGTATCCGGAGCAGGTCAAGATAGACTATTCGGAGGAGCCTTACATAAGGGCTAGTGTCATAACACCATCGACCTATGTTGGACCTGTCATCACCCTGTGTATGGAGAAGCGTGGTGTCCAGACTGGCATGAACTACATTGACGAAAAGCGTGTGGAGCTTGTCTATGAGATGCCTCTTGCTGAGGTCCTCTTTGAGTTCTACGACAGGCTCAAGTCCATTTCTCGCGGCTATGCGTCGTTCGACTACGAGATAATCGGCTATAGGAAGACGGACTTGGTGCGTATGGACATTCTCGTCAACGGTGAGGCCTGCGACGCCCTTAGCATGCTCGTGTTCAGGGACAATGCCGTGTCGCGTGGTAGACAGGCCTGCGAAAGGCTTCAGGAGGAGATTCCAAGGCATCAGTTCAAGATTCCAATCCAGGCGGCCATTGGTGGTAATATCATAGCAAGGGAGACCATCAATGCGTTCAGGAAGGATGTCACCGCCAAGTGCTACGGGGGCGATATAACGCGTAAGAGAAAGCTCCTTGAGAAGCAGAAGGAGGGAAAGAAGCGCATGAAGCTTGTTGGAAACGTGGAGATTCCACAGAGTGCCTACCTTGCCGTCCTCAAGAGCAAGGACACTGATCGCCAGTGAGTTTTTTGGTAAGTGATTCTGCAAAGGGGGAATGATATGGAACATTGCGGTGCGGCTGGAGTCAATGAGTTTTCGTTCAAGAACGGGGACTATTCGTTTTCCATTTTGAATCTTGGTTGTGCCGTCACCAGTATACGATGTCCTGATAGGAATGGAAACATCGCAAATGTTGTGCTTCCTTTCCATGATGGGGTGTCGAATCCTTCAAAGCTTACAAATACCAATGCCTTCTTTGGTATGACTGTGGGACGTTTTGCAAATAGAATCGCTGGGGCTTCATTTGAGCTTGATGGTGTTGGGTATTCGTTTCCTCCAAACGATGGGAACAACCTCCTTCACAGCGGTCCTCATGGCATTTGGTCTCGCATATGGGATGTACGAAAGGAATCTGATGGTTTTACGTGCCTTCTTAAGGTCAAGGATATGGAGGATGGCTTTCCTGGAGACTTGGACATAAGGGTTCGTTTCTCCATGTCCTGCGACGGGGTGTTTCGCATCCACTATTCGGCTACAAGCTCCAAGGACTGTCCTTTGAACGTAACCAACCATACATATTTCAATCTAACAGGGGATTCTTCCCGTGATATCTGCAGCCATGTTGCCAAGTTCAACAGCTCCCATGTCCTTAGTGTGGATGAAGGCCTTATTCCAGACGGTTCGTTGGTGGATGTTTCAAAAACTCCGTTTGATTTCAGGTCCGGTAAGGCGATAGGCTCTAATATAGACGACCCGTGCCTTTCGAGAACCGGTGGATACGACCACGCGTTTGTTATAGACAGGTTTGGGCGTGACTGCGATGTCCACAGAGGCTTCACTCAGTTTGCACACATCTACGAGCCGTCAAGCGGACGTATGATGCAGGCTTTCACGGACCTCCCTGCGTTCCATTTCTACACTGGAAACTTCCTGAACGGCATAGAAGGCTACGGCAACAGATGCGGTTTCTGCCTTGAGACGGAGTTCTTTCCAGATTGCGTGAACCACAGCGATTTTCCGTCCTGCATAATCAAAGCAGGCGATTTGTTCGAAAGTACCACTGCATTCCATTTCTACACTGATCTCCCCAATGCGGGTTCATGTGTGAAGATGTGTGCGGATGCAGCGTCAAAGGAGGCATAGGGTGAAGGAAGTCAAGGTCATAGGCATTGCAGGTGGAAGCGGAAGCGGCAAATCGACCGTCGTGCGCAAGATAGGCGAAGTGTGCAAGTCGTTTGTATCCATAGCTCAGGACAGCTACTACAAGAGCGCTTCATACGTGAACAACGCCAACATCACGGCCTTCAACTTCGACCATCCCGATGCCTTTGACAACGAGCTTCTCTGCGAGCATATCCGTATGCTCAAGGCTGGAAAGCCCATCGACATGCCCCAGTACGACTTCGTGCATCACTGCAGGCGCGAGGAGACCATTCATATAGAGCCTGCCCCTTTGGTGATAATCGATGGCCTCATGATTTTCTATGAACCTGAGATAAGGGAGCTTCTGGACCTTAAGATCTATGTGGACACCCCTCACGACATACGGTTCATCCGCCGTCTCCAGCGCGATATTCTTGAACGAGGACGTACCCTTGAGAGCGTGGTCAAGCAGTACATGGAGGTCGTCCGCCCCGGACACTTCTCGTTCATAGAGCCAACCAAGGAGTTTGCAGACCTCATAGTCCCGGAGGGCGGTCACAATGAGAAGGCCATGAAGGTCCTCAATTCGTTCGTGCGCGAAATCTCACAGGACGAAGACTGATATCCTTGGAGTTGTGTATTTGCATCTTGCCTTGATGCAGACACCTGTGCCTAATGCTTTGTTCAGTGTATGTGTCTAGTGCCTGTGGCGGCGGAATGCTACTCTCCTGTCTCTTATGTATTTGAAGCTGAATTTGTCCGGCACAGGGTCAGGGCCTCCCATGTAGAACCTGTTGCACCTAAGGATTCTTGATGTTCCCAGTATCGTCCCTTTCACGATGCCATGCCGCATCACCGCCTGCTTGAAATACTCAGAGCAGGTTGGGCTGTAGATGCAGTTTGCACCTAGCATTGGGGATATGAGCTTTTGGTACGCCTTTACTGGCAGCAGAAACACCTTCCTCATGGTGGTTTTCGTTTTGTCCCAATTCATTTCTCTTGAACGATAGTATTCGTGTCTTGTTTTTTCAACCTTTTTTCCGTTTTTTGGGTTTTGGTTGAAAAGTTTTTGCGCTTGCTTTTGTGCTCACTACACTCACTACACCCACTACACCTACTAATGCGCTTTAATTCGGTTCTTTGCGAAAAGCGCGGGGATGAGAGATTGGGATTGAAAGGGGGCATCCAAGCCATAAGACCGTTTGGGAAGGGAAGCGAAAGGGGTTACGATAATGCTTGCAGATCCAATATGCCGTCATGGGTTGCGTCCGATCCGTAGGCGATCCGTAGCGATGGTTCCAGTGGTCACAAGGGTTCCAATGGTTCAGAAGGTATAGCAGCGATTATCCGTTCTTTTGTAAACTTAGGGTTTATGACGACTCATATACCAACATAACACTTGACGGTGTTCCTGTACGCATCTGCCTTTTTTGACTTTTGCTTCTCAAAACATTTTTTCTAATTCGTTTTTGAATGGTTCCAAATCGTTCATAACTGTGTCATAGACTATATCCACTCGTATAGCGGTGTACGCATGAACGATTCTATTTCTGATTCCTTTGAGTTGATTCCATGGTAGAATCTTCGACTTTTCTCGGAAAGAGGGTGACAGTTCCTGTGCGTTTTCTGCTATTTGTATGAATCTGAACATTACTGAATCAACAAGCACTTCATTTTTCTTTAGATATTGAAGACTGAGCCCCTTCGTATGTTTTAGAACGAAATCTATATCATCGATTATCTTCTTAATGTAATAGGAGTCGTCTTTGACATTATCCATAAATTCTCACTCCATATCTGAGAATCTCAGAGAGTAGCTCTGAGTTGTCTTTCAAGTCCTCGATTCTTAACAGGTCAATCTTTTTGTGAAGGGCTTCTTTTATTTGGTCAAACAAACCATAGAAAGACAAGCCCTTCAGTTTCGTTTTTATCAATAGGTCTATGTCACTTTTCTCCGTTGCAGTGCCTCTTGCATAGCTTCCAAACAAAATGCATAGCTCTATGTCGTTTTCTGCCAGTATTGGAGAAATTATTTCCTTGATTTTTTCGATTGAAAGAATTCCTTTTGTTTCATCTATTCTGTTATACTCTGCAAGTTTTTCTGCAGCATATATATATTTTATTGTTTCTGACTTTGTTTCATCGTTCTCGTAACGGATATAAGTTCGCAATGGAAGTCCCGTTATTTCAGAGGCTTTTTGTTGGGTAAGATGTCCTTGTGTTCTTAACTCCTTCAAGTTCATGTCTGGATTTTATGCCATATTGGCATATTATTCAAGGATAAATCTGCCAAAATGACATATTTCAGTTTTATGAGTATGTCAAACATGCTAGTCGGTTTCTCGAAAGTTTTTCTTGACAATATGCTGGGGGGGGGTATGCTGGGCTTCGGTGGGGTAGGTTTTGCTTCATCTGTTATTTTATCGAGCAACGCTCAAAAGGAGAAGAAATGAAGAAGTTGTTGTTTTTATTTGCGGTCGTTGTGTGTTGTACTTGTTTGACAAGTTGTGCGACTCTTTTTGATGATGATACAAGTGGTATAGTCATTAATTCTGACCCTGCTGGTGCCGTTGTTAAAGTTGATGGATATCCTATGGGTAAAACTCCTGTTGCTTTGAATCTGGATTCTGGTACATCTCATACAGTTGAGATTTCAAAAGAAGGATATAGAAGTGAGTTTGTGACTTTGAAGAAGAGTGTCAAATGGGGATGGCAGGTTCTCGATGTTGTCACAACAGGTTTTGTCGGAAACATTGTCGATTTGGTTTCTCCCAACGGATATAAGTTGAAACCTGAAAAAGTATTCGTCTCGCTTACAGAAGAAAATCAACCCACATTGTAGTTTGAAGCAACTCAACAAAGCCCCGCTTGGTGACTACCTTGCGGGGCTTTGCTATTCTGTAGATAAGGCTGTTTATACTTCTATTGGCGTGAAGGCGAATTTGATGACATCGAAGAGACCCATGTCGGTGATTTTGATGGCGGGGATGACGGGAAGGGCCATGAAGCAAAGCGTCATGAATGGATCCACGTTGTCATTTATGCCAAGTTCCTTGCGGGCAAGCGCCTGCATGGAGCTTATCTTCTCTTCAACGTAGCTGCCGGGCTTGTCTGTCATGAGTCCAGCGATTTCATGTTGGATGAAATCCAATACCTTGCCGCCCTTGACGACAACGATTCCACCTCCAAGTTCCACGAGCTTTTCAACTGCAACGGACATGTCCGCATCGCTGTCGCCTACCACTATGATGTTGTGGGAGTCATGGGCAACGCTTGTTGCAACGGCGCCGCCTTTGAGACCATAGTTGCGTATGAGTCCAAGACCAACGTTGCCGGTTCCCTTGTGTCTTTCAACTACAGCAATCTTCACAACATCCTGCTCGTTACGCACCCATACACCGTCTTTCACAGAGACAACGGCTCTTCCTTCCTCTGTCACTACGGAGCCAGGTATGATATCTATGGTTCGCACTGAATTGCCAGAAAGCTTCAAAGCCAAGCGGGCAGGGGAGAATCCCTTTACGTTCATGCATCCGCTTACCCCAACGGGGTCTACATGCACGCTAGGGGCAAGGTATTCACCGTTCGAGGCAACAAGACGACCTGCAAAGTAGACATCATTCACGTTGAAATCCTCAAGGTTGTCCACAAGCACGAAGTCCGCTCTGAGGCCTGGGGCTATCGCTCCGCGGTCCTTGAGGCCGTAGCATTGGGCGGCGTTCAACGAGGCTATGGCCACTGCTGTAGGGGCATCGAAGCCTTCTGACAGGGCAATCCTTATGTTGTTGTCAATATCACCTTCCTCTACAAGGCTCTTTGGCTGCCTGTCGTCCGTACAGAAAAGGCATCGGTCTGCATTGTGCTTGTCTACACCCTTGAGCAGGTTGCGTTCGTCGTGGCAGGCGGACCCTTGACGGATGAGCACGTACATGCCGTGGCGTATCCTGTCGCGAAGTTCGTCGCCTGTCGCACATTCGTGGTCGTTGCAGACTCCGCTTGCGCTGTAGGCATCAAGGTAGGCGCCTTCGATTGCGGGGGCATGGCCGTCTACGACTTTGCCTGCGTCCTTGGCCACCATTATCTTGTCCAGTACGTCGCCGTCGGCATTGGCCGTCCCTACGTAGTTCATGAGCTCTCCAAGCCCCAGCACGCGTGGGTTGTCTATGCGTGTGGCGATGTCCTTGGCAAGCAGCGTGGCGCCTGCGTTCTCGAAAGGGGTTGCAGGTACGCACGACGGAATCTGTAGGTATACGGTCAGAGGGAGCCCCTCGGAAGCCTTGAGCATGTAGTCGAGGCCCGCTATGCCGCAGACGTTGCAAATTTCATGGGGGTCGGCGATGACTGTCGTCGTTCCGTGCGGCACCACAAGGCGTGCGAACTCGGCGGGGGAGAGGTGCGACGATTCTATGTGCACATGTCCGTTTATGAAGCCGGGTGCCATGAAGCGTCCCTCTGCATCCACCGTCTTCTTGGCTGCGGGGAAGCCTTCCCCTCCAAAGCCTGCGAAGAGGCCGTCGGTTATATATACATCACCATGGAAGGTGTCCTTGTTGTAGACATCGATTATGTTGCAGTTCTTTATGCAGAGGTCTGCGGCCTCTCTGCCAGCGGCTACATCTATAAGATGCTTGAGCTGTGATTTCTCCATTTTGTACCCCTTTTTTTAGCCCGATGTCGTTGTGCCTCCTTGCGACTCGGTTTTAAAAAATGCCGCAGGTTTGGGCCTGCGGCATATGATTCGTTCGATTCGGTCAAAGAGCGTTGACGACGATCTTTGCAATGAACAGGACGAAGAGGACCCAGGTCATCTTGTTGATGTCTTTGGCCTTTCCGCCAAGAGCCTTGCAGAGGACGTAGAACACGACGCCGAACATGATACCATCGGAGATGCTGGATGCACAGACCATGAAGATCATGCAGAGGAATGCCGGGATCGCTTCCGAGTAGTCGTCCCATGCGATGTCCTTGACTGGTGTGACCATCATGACGCCGACGATGATGAGCGCTGGAGCCGTTGCTGCGCTTGGGATTGATCCGAAGATAGGCTCGAGGAACAGCGAGAGGACGAAGAGGACTGCAACCGTGAGGGATGTAAGACCTGTTCTTCCGCCTTCTGCGACACCTGCGGAGCTCTCGACGAACGTTGTGATCGTGGATGTTCCGAGAATTGCACCGACCGTCGTTCCAATAGCGTCGGCGAAGAGGGCTTCCTTGCAGTTTGGAATCGATCCGTCCTTCTGGATCATGCCGGACTTGCCTGCACATCCGATGAGCGTTCCGACCGTGTCGAACATGTCGACGAAGAGGAACGTGAACATGACGATGATGAAGTCGAAGATGGCCTTTCCGTTCGCGAATGCTTCATCGAATGCGAAATCGAAGAAGTATGGTGCTGGAGGAAGGTAGCTGCCGCCTGCGTAGGACGTCACGCCGAATGGGATTCCTATGATGGTCGTTGCAACGATTCCAATGAGGAGGGCTCCCTTGACGTTGAAGACGAGTAGTGCGCTCGTTATCACGAGGCCGATCATTGCAAGGAGCGACGAACCCGAGTGCCATGATGCGTTGAGTGCCGAGACGTTGCTTGCATCGCCTATGATGATTCCGGCGTTCTTGAGTCCGATGTAGGCGATGAAGAGTCCGATGCCGGCTCCGATTGCCTTCTTGAGGTTCTCAGGAATGCTGTTTACGATCGCTTCCCTAAGGTTGCAGATCGTAAGAAGGATGAAGATGATTCCTTCCACGAAGACTGCTGTGAGGGCGAACTTCCAGGAATAGCCCATTCCAATGCAAATCGTGTATGCGAAGAACGCGTTGATTCCCATACCTGCCGAGAGGGCGAATGGAAGGTTTGCGACGAGGCTCATCACGAGACAAGCCACTGCGGATGAGATTGCGGTTGCAGCGAAGACCTTGGAGCCATCCAGACCTGAGGCCGAAAGGATCATTGGGTTGACTGCAAGGATGTAGGCCATCGTCATGAAGGTCGTGATACCAGCGATGATCTCGGTCTTTACATCCGTTCCCCTTTCCTTGAGTTTGAAGAATTTTTCCATACATTACTCTCCTTTGATGTTATGTAGGGTTTAGACTTCCTTCATTCTAACTCTTGGAAAAGCGGTTGTACAGAGAAAAGTGCAACAAAATGCAACGAGCCGGCTCAGGCTCTTTGTCAAAAGAGGTGTGGGTTGAACTCTTCAATGCTGGATGGACTCTGGAGACCTTTTGATCTTCTCGTTCAAAGGATCGGCTTCCTTTGAAATGAGGTATTTGTATGTGGTCTCTGGAACGAGCTTTTTCACTGTGTCATAGTCGTTTTCGAATATCGCCTTTCGCACAGATGATGCACTGACGGCAATGCCATCGATCTCTAGTCTTGGAACGATGTCCAGTTCAATTGCGCTTTTCGACAGTTCCTCGCAAAGTACCTGATTGTAGATTCCCGTTACAACGCTGCTTGGTTCCGTCCCCACGAACCTGACCTTTATGTCCAGGGTCTTTGCAATTGATTTGAACAGTTGGACATCGAGCTTTGCATGGATCTTCATTGCTTCTTCGTCATCTTTCAGGAAATAGCTTGGGAAGGTGGCGTTGCTTATGATGTAGGACCCGCTTTCGTGGATTTTTATGTTATTGAGGTCGGCGGTTCCTTCCTCTATAAGCTTCAGCCTTGTTGTGTATGGTACAAGTGACGAATCCTCGCTGACTACGAAGAGGTGAAGGTGGTCGCAGACGCTACAGGCATGCTCGATCAAGTATCTATGTCCTTTCGTGAAAGGGTTTGCATTCATTACTATGCAGCCTGAGACTCCTTGGTCGAATCGTAGCTTTGATAGTTTTCCAAGATATGAGGAGAACCCGTTTCTCTTGTTCTCCATGAATACCAGAGAGTAGTCTACCTGCGCTATCTCGTAGAAGCCAAGATCCCTGAAGAACTTTGCCGAATCCGGTTTCGTATAGAGAAAGACGTGGTCGTTGCCCCTAAGGAACTCCCACTCAAGGAGATGTCCCATGATTAGACTCAGGAGGTTCTCGCCTCTATGCTCGGAGCTTACAGCAAAGCATCTTAGCGTATTTCCAAACGCAGAACCTGTGGCAATTACATTCAAGTTGGAATCGAAGACGGCACAGATATGCTCAAGGTTTCTGTCCTTTTTTATTCCTTCGCGGGCAAGAAGCTCCTCTACCTTCTTTAGGGTGTATGAGTCGGATTTGTCCACGGTGGAGACGAAATAGTCAAACATTGAACCTCTCCTTTAGAAAATGCAGGAAGAAACAGACGGCAAGAAGATCCGCAGAGCCTCCTGGTGAGAGGTTCTGGGAAATGAAGTATTCGTCAAGCCTTTCGATGTCCAAAGGCCCAAAGGAGTCTGATGAAAGCAAGTCAGCAGCCATTTTCATGGCCTCGTCCGCCTTTTCCTTTCCACCTCTTGCAATCATGTTCGTATCGGAAAGCTGTGAGACAAGGGCTATTAGGACCCTTGAGCCCGCTTCCTCCAGGGACAGTCCCTTTTCCAGGTATTCTTCAAGCATGGGCAGTCCTATGTTCCTAACGGAGGGTAGACCGTCTTCGAGTTCTCCGCGGATTCCCCTGAGTCCATATTTGGCGAACAAGCGCTTTCCGTTGGTCTCCATTTGGGAACCGTCCTTAAGCTCATCCGTGGTTCCTTTTGTCATCAAAGCGCAGCATTGGAAGACATCTCCTCCGTTCATTGCCGTGAAGCCTGCTGTACAGCAGACTATCCCAAGGGAGAAGATAGCTCCTTTGTGCGTGTTCACGCCGTTTGTCTCAAAGAACATCGTGTGCTCGGCATCCTTTCCAAGCTCCCGCAGCTCTGCAAAGCATTTCTTCAAATCCACTGAGCACCATCCCAACGAGTATGTTTTCTTGAAATATGGGAACAGGACCGATGCACTTGAAGAGAATGTGAACAGATCCATGTCAGTATGCGAGCCATTGTTACTGCGGTCTACAAGTCCGGGTTTTGGAGTCGTCAGGACTTCGAATAGAAGGGCCTTCACAGCCATAGCTGCAACGGCGTTGGAATCATGCTGCAGGACGGCCTTCGTCAGGATTTCGTTCGTCCTGTTCCAGACATCCTCGATTGCATGGATGCGTCTTGAAGAGCATATCTTCGCCGGTTCGTTGCATATCAGGCAGCGGCGGACCTCCTTCCTCTCAAGCTTGGTTCCGTCAACGTCTATCACATCTATGTCGAACAGCCTTCCAATAGGGTTTCTGTCTTCAATTCGGGTGCAGATGGACTTGAGCCTGCATGGCTCCATATCAACGACGAAGAAGCCTTCAGGACCTGTAACCAAGAAGTTGGTTTTCTTATAAAGGATGGTCGCCTTGTGGCAGAGGAGGGTTCCCAAAAGGCTTTCCACACCAATGGAGAACCCTCTTTCTATCAGATAGCTCGTTTTGACAGGCCCTGCGATGTTCATTGTGAAGGAGACAACGGGCTTTCCATACATGGAGATCAATTCCCGTTGGGTCCTAGCCCTGTTCTCGCGACATTCAAGCATCATTGAAAGAGAGACTTCATCCATGACTTCCAATCCTATTCCTTGAATGATAATTGTCAATGGGGCTAAGGGACCTGCCTTGTCCAAAAGACTGAACCAATGAGGTCTGCATCGTTGATTTCCACTGCAAAATGGAATATATCTCTATTAGACGACATGGACCACGCTAGCCTTTTCAGATACTTCGATAGACACAAACGCCCCTACAACCCCAGTTTTAGGCCCGATTACGCTGCGCAGAGGAACCTTGGCTCAGGCCCAATGTCCTTCAACGACATAGACATTGAGGAGTCGGTCATAGGAGGAGTCCTGGGTGAGTGGATTCGTAGAAAGCAGGCCTGCGACGAAGACCGCACCATTCAGGGTGTTGTCCTTTTCTTTCATGGCGGTTCGTTCGTGCGTGGAAATAGAAGCACTGACAGGGCGTTCTGCCGTGAACTTGCGTTGAATTCAAGCTACGAAGTCTACAGTACCGACTATGCCTTGGCTCCAGAGCACCCGTTTCCGCAGGGTATCGACGATTGTTTCAATGTCTATAAAAACCTGTGCAATGATTTGACAAATGGTGCTTCAGACATTGTCCTTTGCGGTGAGAGCGCAGGAGCAACGATGGCCTTGGCTGTAGCCAACTATGCAAAAAGAAAAGGAATTGCGTTGCCAAAGGGCATTGTCCTCATTTCACCATGTGTGCAGTTCGAGCGCACACTACCAAGCCATACACAGAACCTTGAAACGGACTGCATGCTCACGAACTTCATGGAAGAGGTCCTATCCGAATACTTCCAGACAAAAGACCCTGACATTCTAAAAGACCCTTTGGCATCGCCCATAAATGGGGATTTCATTGGCTTTCCACCGGTGTATATAACGGCATCGGACTGTGAGGTGCTTAGAGACGATGCCGTTGTCCTTCACGAAAAGATGGCGGGGCTGGGTGTGGACTGCACGTTGGACATGGCCCATGGACTCATGCATGTCTATCCAGTGATGACGGCCCTTGCGGAGTCCAAGGCGGTTGTCAGGAGGATATGTGGCTTTCTTGAACGTCTTTGAAGGGCGTCGCAGTGATGGAAGCCTCAGTGGTGGGCGAGGCCTTTATGCCTTTGCGCTCCAGCGGTTGTAGCCAAATCTAAAGATTGCATATCCAAGTGCATACCAGGCTATCGTGTAGGCCCAGATCTTCCAGCCACCGGAGATGATGTCCGGGATGTAGCATGCGATTATGAGCGCAAGAGCAACCGCTGGTAGGACGTTTCCGCCAGGTGCCTTGAAGATGCCTTCAGGCGAAGGATTGCGCCTTCTTGCTGCGTACAAAGATACTATGTTTATGGATATTGTGACCGCTGCGAACAGCGTACCAAATCCTACTATCTCCTCTGTAAACGACGGGAAGCACGAGATTATGGCTGCACCTACTGCTACCATGCCTGCTGCAACGGCTGGAACTCCAAAGCGATTTGACCTTGCCAACGCCTTTGGAAGAAGCCCGTCCTGCGCCGCCGCCTGTATTGCACGGGCGGTGAGAGCCAAAACCACTAGTATCGTCGTCACCAGTGCAAGTATAGCGGCTATCGAGACCACTTTTGCAAGCCAAGGGAACTGCACAAGCTTTGTAAAGCATGCAGCGTAGAGTGGAATATACCTCATTCCTGGGTTCTCTTCCAAGAACGAAGCGGAGACAAGTCCAAGTGTTGCGAGGATTATGAGGACATAGATCGCTGCGACTATGGACATTGCAATGAGTACCGCCTTTGGAACGTTGCGTGATGGATTCTTGACTTCAGATACCATGAAGGCTATTGCAACTATTGAGCCATAGCCCACCATTGCCGTTGGAACGGCAGCCATGAAACCAAACGTTCCTGTCTTTCCCTGCGTGAAGAACGGGGTGAGCATTGCCCCATCCCAGCTACCTCCAAAGAAACATGCCAAAACGTACACGCTTAAGGCGGCTATGAGCGCTGCAACCAGTACGCTGTTGAGCTTGCCCGCTACGGAGAAGCGTATTGAGTTGAGGACAAGGCAAATTGCAATGGTCGCAATGGCAAGTGGTATCTGCACGCCGCTTGGAAGGTTGAATCCGGCTCCAAGATATGTGGCTACATAGATTGCAGCGAATGCGACAGCGACTATATTTGCGTTTATGTATCCCCATGTGGATATCCAGCCCCAGAACGAGCTGTCTTTTCCGTCCTTGCCAAGGGCTTTGGAAGGGAACACGAAAACTCCACCTGAACGCGGGAAGCGGGTGGACAGCTCCGCACATATGAGACCGTAGACAAGCATCACGGCCGCCGCAAGTATCCATGAAAGCACCGCAGCTGGACCCGCCTTATACATCGTAAGCCCTGAAAGCGAGAAAATCGCACTCCCAATCATGCTCCCCACGATAATCGTGACACAGGTGAAAAGTCCAATCTTGCTTTCTTCTTTCGACATGGAAGCCCTCCACTTCATGATTCTTTCTTAGCCCGATGATACCGAGAATCCCCTCTCTTGGCAACTTTGGGGAAACACTTTGTAAATGCTTGACTGCCTTTACAGGTGTGTGATATCGTTTTGATATCAAAAAGATTTTAATGCGGACTCTCGTTCCGCTGCTTGGAGGTGAACATGGTTGCTTCTGTGAAAAACGTTGAAGAGAAGAGGCTCAAGACAAAGAACGGGTTTGGAATCCTATTTCTTCTGCTTTTGGTTTTTCTGTTGGCCAGTGCAGGTTGCGTCTTTGGAGGAATCAGTATTGACAAGGGAAGCATCGTCCTAGGAGGGGTTCTTCTTGGTTTGAGTTCCCTGGTATTGGTTGTAGATCTGGTTTGCGTTCCTGGACTCAAGATCATAAAGCCAAACGAGGCTCTGGTTCTGTCTCTTTTTGGAAAATACTACGGTACAATATACGAAAGCGGCTTTCATTATGTGAATCCGTTCTGCACGGCAATCTATCCAAAGAAACGTGACGACGATGCCGCCGTAAAAGTAGCGGATTCCAAGAAAAACGGACAGGATTTGATGGCTGTGTCCATCCAGAAGAAGATTTCCACCAAACTATCGACGTTCGTCAATGGCGCGCAGAAGGTCAATGACAAGCTTGGAAATCCAATCGAGGTTGGAGCAATCGTTATCTGGAAGGTGGTCAATGCGACGAAGGCTGTCATAAACATAGACAACTATATAGAGTATCTTTCCAATCAGACCGATTCCATCATAAGGAATGTGGCTCGTCTCTACCCATACGACGATATGGACGACTCTGAGGACAACGATGCCGAGGAACTTACGCTTCGCGGTTCGTCCAGTCTCATCGCAGAGCAGATGAAGAAGGAGCTCGCCGACAAGGTGGAGGAGGCTGGGATAGAGATTGTTGACGTTCGCATAAACCAGATTGCATACGCTCCAGAGATTGCAGCCGCAATGCTCCAAAGACAACAGGCAGTTGCCATTATAGCTGCAAGACGCAAGATAGTCGAAGGTGCCGTGAGCATGGTGGAGATGGCTTTGGATCAACTCAAGGCCAATTCCGTCGTTGATCTTGACGAGGAACGCAAAGCCCAGATGGTTTCCAATCTCCTTGTGGTTCTCTGCGGAAACAAGGAAGCCAACCCTGTTCTTAACGCAGGTTCGATCTATTGATGTAGTGTGTCCGGTATAGAGGTGTTATGACTGAGCAGGACCAGAACAAGACCAAGAAACAGGTTCCTTTGAGACTTTCAAAGACGTTGTTCGATGAACTGTCTGCATGGGCTCAGGACGATTTTCGCAGTCTCAACGGCCAAATAGAGTATCTTTTGACCGAGGCTGTAAGAAAGCGTCGCAAAAAGGATGTCTGACGCCTCTTTCACCTTGCATTGACTGGAAAAACTTGAAGAGCCGCCTTTGTGCGGCTTTTCAAATAGGCTGCGGTTAGAGTATACTAACTATTGTTCTTGGAGCTGGAGTCGGTGTGGATTCCGCAAGGAGGGTGTTTGTCATGAAATACTCAGGAATGCCCACTGGAATGTGGTTGCTGTTTGGAAAGTCGTTCGAAAGGCATCTGACATCGGTCTTTGGTATTGACGTTGGTTCCGCCAAGGCCATTTCTCGTAAGGCAAAGGTGAAGTACAAGGAGTTGATAGCATCCCTTCCCGAGTTCGAGAGGGAAGACCGTTTCAAGATGAACGCTGTAAACGCCGTCCTTTTGGGGTCATTCGTCGTCAATATGCCAAAACGCCCCTCAGTGGAGGACCTTACCAAGTACTATGAAGAGTCAATGATGACGTCCCCTATGAGATGGTTCTGTAGGAAGGCCGGCAAATCAAAGTTTTCCGCAAAGGACATAGCGGGTATGAAGGCGACCGCTGCGCTCAGGGCCGGTGACCGCAACCCTTACTCGTGGAACATGGATTTCTTTGAATATGAAGACGGAAGCGGTTACGAAGCGCGTTTTTACACCTGCGGAATCTGCCATATCATGAAGGACCTTGGTCTGTACGACCTTACACCTGCTTTGTGCAGGCTTGACTATTCCATGAGCAAAGCCGGGGGTGCCTCCAAGTTCGTTCGTGAATATACACTGGCTTCAGGTGGTCCATACTGCGACTGTGGGTACAAGAAACTAAAATGATTGACTGTAGAGGAACTTTCAAAACTATGCTTTATGTGGATTGGACATGGAGGAGTTTTGAAAGTTCCTCTGTATGGTTTTGAAGGAGGCTTCATTGTGTTGTTCGAAACTTTAGGTGATTCATCCAAACCCGCTGTGCTTTTCTTCCATGCCATGGGTGTCGTAGGAAGAAGCAGCGAGCCTGTCGCTTCGTTCCTTTGCGACCGCTACTATTGCATAATGCCAACGGCCACCGTCTACTGCAAAGGACAGAGATATGTTGGCAAAGCCGACGAAGTACGTCAGGTCGAGGATTTTCTTCGTTCTCATGGTGTGAATAGACTTGAACTCGTCGTCGCCTCTTCTTTGGGTGCAGACCTTACTTTGACTTTCCTTGTCCATTCTAGGATTTCTGTAAAATATGCATTCTTCGATGGTGGACAGTTTGCGCAAATAGGGAAGGGCACGAGAAGGATTATGGTCCCGTTCCTTTACCTTGCCATCAAAAGCCTCTATTGGTCCAAGGGAAAGACCCTTGGCAAGGTCATGTGGTGCTCTGATGATTCGATAAAGCCCTATTTCATTGAAGCAGGTCGCAACCTTAGGTATGCAAACCTCCACAGAATGATGATGGATAGCCTTGAGGATGTTGCGTTCCCGTCTTTTCCGGTTGGGTTCCAAAAACGCATGTTCTTCGAGTTTGGCAGCGTAGAGGAGCATTTCAAGTATAGAGACGCTGTGATGAAGGCATATCCAAACGCCAACTTCCCAGTGTTCGAAGGCTACAACCACATGCAGTACCAAATACGTGATCCAAAGGGATTTGCATCCATGCTCGCATACATAATGGAGTGCGGATATATGCCTCAGCTGTCGTTTCTTGCATAGCGGAATTGCAAGCGAGTAATTACAAGTTCAACACTTGCTACAACCTCTACAGGTGGTACAGACGTTACAACTGCGACAGATGCTACAGGCGTTACAGATGCTACAACCTCTACAACTGCGACAAATCGCCTACAACCGTGAATGAAAGTGACAGGTTTCTCGTATTAATCTAATAGGAGGAAACTATGGTCAGTTTCAGTGAAATAATCGGTTCAAAGGACAATGAGGAATGTATGCTCCGAAAGGGAAGTATAGATAGGAACGGACGTTTCTACCATGCAACCCAACGGGTGTCGAACAAGGAGTTCATCTTTGACAAGGAGCTTGGGCAATACAGGCACAATATGCTGTGTAGGATATGTTCGCAGCGCAACATAAAGATAATCTTCTCCGTCACCATGAGCAATCACACACATGATGTACTCGTTGCAGAGAAATGGAGGGATATCGTGGATGCGTTGAGGCTCGTCAACACCGCTGTATCACACAGGGTCAGGAAGAAATCTCCAACGAAGTACAGAAACGGTAGGACCGTGTTCGAGTCGAGCCCCCATTACAGAGTGATAAAGGATATAGTCGAACTCACCACCGTTGGCAAGTACGACTACGACAACGTCAGAAGCGTATTGGACAAGGGCGAATTTGTTCCCTACGACTGTTTCTGGTTCTTGGAAAGGGGTATCGAGTGCAAACCATACGACAAAGATATCTATCCTCTTCTATTTGGCATGACGGAGAAGGAGCTGTGCGTCTTTTACCGCGACAACGACTACAAGGCCGTATACAATGCCGCAAAGGCCCGCTTCAAGGACTGGACCAAAGCCGACAACGACAGGCTCTTCAAGGCAGATGTCTCTGTGCCTTGGATAAGCTAGCAATCTGTAGCCGTTCTGTAGCGTCTGTGGCAAGTGTCGCACTTGTAGCAAGTGTAGGGATTGTAGCGTTTGTCCCAATTGTAGCATCTGTCGTGTCTGTTGCGGTTGTTGAATCCTTCGTCTCGTAAAAACAAGACTGCCACTTATCCAAGGTCCAATGCCTTTGGGTTTCGTAGCAGTCTTGATTGTTTTTGCAAAAAGCTTATTTGGGCTTACTTTCCAAAGTACCTTGCAAGGAGTCCTGCAAAAGCCTTGCCGTGGCGGGCTTCGTCGCGGGCCATCTCATGGACGGTGTCGTGGATTGCATCAAGGTTGTACTTCTTTGCAAGCTTTGCAAGCTCTGTCTTGCCTGCAGTTGCGCCGTTCTCTGCCTCTACGCGCATCTCAAGGTTTTTCTTTGTGCTGTCTGTGAGAACCTCGCCAAGTAGCTCTGCGAACTTTGCAGCGTGCTCTGCCTCTTCGAGTCCAGCCTTCTCCCAGTACATTCCAATTTCAGGATAGCCTTCGCGATGGGCGACCCTTGCCATTGCAAGGTACATTCCAACTTCGCAGCACTCGCCATCGAAGTTTGCCTTAAGGCCAGCAATGATTTCGTTTCTGACATCCTCTGGGACATCGGCTCCAAACTGTTTGCCAACGCCTACGACATGCTCTGCAGCCCATGTCATTTCGCCTTTCTGCTCCGTGAACTTATTTCCAGGGCACTTGCACTGTGGACAGAATGCAGGTGGCTGGTCGCCTTCGTGTACGTATCCGCATATTGGACATACCCATTTCTTCATGATCGTTTCCTCCGTGTATTCGTTTTGTCTTTTCAAGCGACCTTCAAGCATCGCTGCTTCAAGGATACCTCAAAATAGTGGGGCAGTATAGTAAAATTGCAATTCTTTGTCAAACACATCTTGCAACGTTTTTTTTTCAATGTCGGTTTCGGCCATCATTCCCTGTCGTCCTCGTCCGACACTACGTCTGAGAACTCGGTAATCTCGGGCTCGTCTCTGAATGACACCGTAATGTTCGCCATTTGGGCGGCATAGGTCTTTTTTTCGCGTAGTCTGCGACCATCCAGAATGAGGCAGTCGATGCCCTCCCACAGGAATAGCCAGAAAAGCATGATGACAGCCTCCCTGAATGGAAGTCGCGTCGTGAATCGTGCGATCAAATCCACACCAACCGCAAGCAGACATCCCGTTATGATGAGTGTCACGGCTTTCCAGCGGTTGGCTCCTATTGCAAGCTGTGCATCCCCCATTTTGAGTGCGTAGTAATCGTGGATTGTTTCCCTTATTACGTTCTTTTCATTTTCCGTGAAGGTTTTGCCGTTTATTTCAAGGACTATTGGGTATTCGACGGGTATGTATTCTGCGTTGGACTCCACGAAACGGACGAAGTCCTTGTTTGGCCATTCGTAGCCCTCTGACGAGAACGGGTCTATTATGTCGTTGTAGCGTCTTACGTTGCATGTAATGAACGCAAGGTCGTTCTCTATGTAGAAGTCTTTTATGTATTTTTCGCCTTCTATCTTCTTGCGTTTGAGTTGCCTGAGATTCTTCTTAAGTCGTTTGCTTCTGGCTTTGAAAGGCATTTTTTGAATGACCTCTGATGGTTCTATAAGATTCTGTTATTAGAATAACACTTGGAGTCGGGGTGGCACAAGGAAAAGTTGGTGTTGATGATTTATGTGGGCATATGTTGGCGCAAGTTGGCGTAGTGGGGCGTAGTAAGGCGTATGAGGGCGGACTACGGCGGACTAGGGCGTACCAAGGCGTATGAAGGCGCATCAGGACGCATCAAAGAGAGCACTTCGCATACTTAAGCGTAAGATCTTAGTGTTTGCTTACCGGCCAGAAGCTCGTTTCAAGCATGAGACATAGTGTGTGGTAGATTGGCAGGTGAAGCTCCTGTATTCTGTAGGTCTCGGTTTCAGGAACGTTTAGGCATACGTCGGACAAGGCTGTGAGTCTGGAAGTGTTGCTGCCGGTGAGCGAAACAACGCGCATACCTTTGGCTTTTGCCGTGATTGCAGCAAGTGCTACGTTTAGGGAGTTCCCCGATGTTGAAATTGCAATGAGAGCATCACCTTCCTTTCCATAGCCGTACACCTGTTGGGCAAAGACCATTGGAGCTGAACTGTCGTTTCCATAAGCGGTGGACAAAGCCGTGTGTTGGGTAAGGTTGATCGCTGGTATTGCACCTTCAAGGCCGTTTGCAATCCTCTCTCCATCAATGCCGTCGATTGCAAGCAGTTTCTCTCTAAGTCCATCTTCGATTGGTCTGTTGGCGCAGAAGCTTTTCATAAGCTCTCCTACAATATGGTCGCTATCTGCACAGCTTCCTCCGTTTCCGCATATCAGGATCTTTCCGTTTTTGGAGACGGTTTCCAAAAGTAGTTCGTATGCATCGAGGATGTTGTTTCTAAGAACTTGCAGCTCTGGTCTTCTTTCTATTAGAATGTCCAGCTGTTTTGTGGCCCTTTCCTTGTAGTTTGGTTGAATCTTCCTTTCCATTGCAATTGCATCCTATGTCGTATTTGTCTATATCGTTTTTTCGTAGAATGACTTGGCAACGCCCAGAGCTGCGGTATCGCCAAGCTTGTCCCCCAAGGCTGAAGGCAGAATCCTGCATACGCTTGAACTTTGGGGAAGGGTCTCTTCCTTTATGACCTCCAAGGCTATGTCCTTGAAAAGGTCCATGTCCCTCGTATAGATGCTGCCAAGTACGATGCATTGGGGATTGAAGAGGTCAATTAGTATGGAGAGTGCATAGCCAAGCTTCCTTGCGGTGCATTCGATTGTCTTTACAGCCTTCTCTTCGTTTGAATACGCCAGAGAACAGATTTCCTTTGCTGAAAGCTTTTCTCCAAACAGCTGTTCATGGAGCAGGGACATCCCTGCTCCTGAACAGTAGGACTCTATGCTGCCGTTTTTTCCGTAGCAGAACGGACCTGATTTGGATATTCGTATATGTCCAATTTCTCCAGCCATTCCCGTAGTGCCTTCGTACAGCCTTCCGTCAAGGATTAGTCCTGCACCAAAACCTGTTCCAAACGTTATGAAGATTGCATTGTCCATGCCTTTGGCATTACCCCAGTTCCACTCGGCAAGAGCACAGGCGTTTGCATCGTTCTGAAGGAATACAGGAAGGCTCAGTTCTTCGCTTAGAATCTGAGTTATTGGTATGTTGTGCCATCCTTGAAGATGAGGAGGGGAGAGGACGATGCCTTTTTTGCTGTCCAAAGGTCCTCCGCAGCTTATTCCAACAGCGTTGACCTTTGCCGATTCACTGCATGAACTACAGTCTTGAACCAAGGCCTTGGCCTCCGCGACCATCCTTTCTATGTTCTCGTTTGGAGTGCTGTATGTTGGAAACTTCGTCTGTTTCTCTATGATTCCATCTCCGTTTCCCAACGATACTCCAATCTTTGTACCGCCAATGTCTATTCCAAGGTATCTTCCCATCGTCAAAGCTCCATTTGAAGTTTCATCTGTACTTTCCTTCAAGCACTGCAAGAAGTGTGGTGAAGAATACTTTGTTGTCGTAGCAGCTGTAGTCTACTCTGCCTCCCATTCTGTTGAACGTCTTCATGAACCTCAGGTAATAGGCGGGATTGTCTGCTGGAGGCTCTCCTTTCGACCAGTCCCAGGTCGCTGGCTGCAGATCCACTACATGTATTGCGAAGTCGTCTATCTTTCTTCCTTCTCTGAGCGCTACGTTGCGTGACATCGAAAGGGATTTTTCGAATATCATTGGAGACATGACCGCAGAGCCCACCGATAGATAGACCCCGTGTTCAAGGTTGGATATGCTGTCTGCATACGATAGGAAATCCCTTTGGGCTGTCCTTCCTATAGCTGCACCGTCGTTTGCATAGTGCGTATATATCACGTCATGTCCAAACATTGGGTGGCAGGTGAATCTTCCTTTGGATCTCCCCACATAACCTTGAAGGCTGTAGTCTCTGAATCTATGTTCAAGTTCCAGACGGCCTGCTTCAATGCCACAGTTTTCCATCTCTCTTATTAGGTCTATGGCTGCAGCTCTCTTTTCCAGATTCTGGGTTGAATCACATCCTATGGATTCCAACTCTTCTTTCGAAGGTATTTCAAGTCCATTGTTTCTGATGAGTTCCCCCACGGAATCGGCATATCCTAGACCATTGTAGGCTCCCACTGCGATTGCAAGGTTTATGTATAGTCCTGTCTCCTGCCATGTTCCAAAATGGCCTTCCTTGACATTTGCTCTTACGTCTTCGCTGCTTTTACCTGCATAGGAGAACTCCCAGTCATGTATTATTCCAGCTCCATTGGTGCATATATGCGTGAACCAACCGGCTTCAATGAGCTTTCCCAAAACTCTTCCCATTCCGTTTTTGATGGCATGTGCTCCAAATGCGCATACAACTGAACTTCCAAGGGCCTTGGCTCTTTTGATTTCATCAGCTATCCCAATGAAATAGTCCAGTTGCCTTGGACATATACGTTCGCAGGAGACGGTGTTTGGGTCCATGCTTGCTTCTGTGATATCGACTTTGCTGTACCGCTCCTCTATTGGAAGGTATTCCATTGAAAACCTATCGAACTGCTTCATCTATTTCCTCCATCCCAAGTGGCTTTCCAGTATTTTCATCCATGAGAAATCAGGAATGAGGATGTCTGCACCTGCAAGTATGAGCCGCTCTCTCTTTGCTGGGTTCATTCCAAATCTCTGATGTTCGTCGCTTATGATCCCTACTGTGAGGAATCCTCTCTTCTTGGCTTCCCTCATTTCCACAGGTCCATCCCCAAAGACCACGACCTGTGAGCTGTCTGCGTCTATGTTCTTTATTATTTCACCCATGACCATCTTCTTTGGGTCTTTGGATAAGTTGCTTACGGATCCAAAGATCCCTCCCGTGAACAATAAATCGTATCCAAGTGCGTGGGTTTCGTATTTGACGTCCGTATAGTCGCTTCCACTTGCAAGGAACACCTTCGTTCCGTTCTTTCCAAGTTCTGCAAGAAAGTCCAAGGCTCCTTTCATCGTAAGGTCGTAGACGTTGTATATTCCTTCCTCGAATCTTTTGTATTTGCATTTGAGCTGTTCGTTCAGGAGGCTTCTGTATTCGTCCTTGTATTGAAGCGGTGTCTTTATTTCGTTTTCCGGAACGTATCCATAGTCACGTATCATGTCTATGAGTTGGCTCATCTGGACTATGGTTTGGATGCCTGTGGTCTTTTCTATCATTGCATCCACGCTGCTGTACATCTTGTCCAGATCCAATGCTGCAATGGAGTCAAATCTGTCTCCAGCAATGGCTTGAACCATCATCCTGCGCATGATTTTCTCCCATCCATGACGCATTGTGGATATCGTTCCATCGTGGTCGAATATCGCGACCTTGGGGTATTCTCCTGCCTTAGGATGTTCGAACCCAGCATTGACGATTTCAATGTCCGTTCCGTCAAGATACCTTGCAAGGCGTGGGTCCTTTGCAAGTGTTGGGTTGTACCTGTAGTCTGGGTCCTCCAACAGGGTCTGGGTCTGGACTTGGGTTGGATGGCCTGTTGAAAAGAGAACCCCTGCGCTTATGGAGGCGTTCGCATTTGCATATTCAAGGCTTTCCTTCAAACCCAAACCTCTTACCTGTGCTGCGACCAGTCCTGCAAGGAAAGCATCTCCAGCCCCAACGGGGTCCGTCTTCTTTACATCGTTTATGCCAAGGATCCTGAACGAATCTGTACCGTTCGTTCCAAACGCACCTTCCTTTCCCATTGTTATCACAACGGCTTTTGGCGAGGGCTTTCTCTTGAGGAAGAGCTCTGCTGCTTTCTGGGCCAGATCTTCTCCCGTCTTCGCCTTTGCTTCAACGAGATTGAATTTGTAGGATGAATTTGGGTACATGATGTCATTGCGGCTATCCACCCAAACGGAGCCGTTGAAGTTTTCAAGGGTTTTCGAAAGACCTTTTCTGAATTCATTGGCGGAAGCATCTAGATGTATGCTGTTTGGAATCTGCTGATTGATGACTATTGCTCCATACTCGCCTATGTTTCTGCAAAGGTCCTCTAGCATTCCATCAAGGACCTTTGGGTCATATTTGTTGGTCTTTCCCAAATCATACCTTGGAAGTTCGTTCCCCATCATGTCATAGTGCTTGTGGTAGACGAATGTCGTGAAATCCTTTTGCCTTGCAATGTGACAGGTTCCAACTGACAGCTCCTTGAGCTTGTCCTCCAGTATGTCTGCGAATATGTCTTCACCCACCACACCGTAGATGTCGCAAGGCATTCCAAGGCTGGCTATGTCGGCAGCCAGATTTGCAGCTCCTCCGCAGTCATAGTTGTATTTCCTTACATCCTCGACCGTTAGGCCGGTTTCGACTGACCTCTCATTGGAAGTCTCCGCAAAATAGGAGAAATCCAGTGCCATATCACCTATTACAGCTATCTTTCTGACAGATCCATTTCCGGACGTACCTGAGTTTTTCGTCATGATTTGACAGCCCCTCCGGAGAGCCCAATGATGAAGTACTTCTGTGCAAACGAGAAGAGCAGGAATATTGGGACGATCGCTATGAATGCAGCGGTTCCCAGAAGTGACCAGTCAACCTCTCCCTGTTCTCCTATGAATCTATAGAGCTCCACTGTATATGGTCTCATGCTGCTTGTAAGCGTCATAGCCACAATGTACTCGTTCCAAGCCTTGAAGAATGCGAATATGGCCGATGCCGATAACCCTGGAGCTGCGATTGGAAGGGCTATTCTAAAGAACGCTTGTGGCTGGGAAAGGCCGTCTATCATGGCCGCTTCCTCTATGGCATCGGGTATCGTGTCGAAATAGCCCTTCAGAATCCATGTGTTCATGGGTGCAGACAACGTTGCATAGATGAGGATGAGTCCAATATGGGTGTTGTAGAGCCTGTATGTTGAGAATATCTGATACAAAGGTATGATGAGCGCCAATACCGGAACCATCTGGAAGAACATTATCCCCACCATTATGAGTTTCTTTCCAGGGAACTTGAGCCTTGAAAGGCCATAGCCTGCAAGGGTTGCGACTATACAGCTCAAAGCCATTGCTCCAAACGAAACTATCAGGCTGTGGTAGAAGGATTTGAAGTTGAAGTTCCTAGCGTCGAACAACCTTGCAAAGTTCTGAAGAGTGGGGTTCTTTGGAAACAGCGTTGGAGGGTATCCTATGGCCTCTGTGGATGTCTTGAACGTGGAGCTCAACAACCAATACAGTGGTGTGAGGGTTAGGATCGCGAATACAACAAGTACGATGTAGATTGCAATCTTGGATATCTTCTTTGAAGTTTTCGTGCTTATCATTCCTCCGCCTCCTTATTTGGATACCTTTTCCCTGTTCAGTTTGAGATAGGTAATCGTCAGGAACAGGTTGAGAATGAGTATGACTACTGCAACCGCCGCACCTTCTCCAAGCTTTCCAAAGTCAAAGGCCCTTCTATACATATGTACGGCCATGACCTCACTCATGTAGAGTGGACCACCCTTTGTGGTTGCATATATGAGATCGAACGAGTTTATGGTGTTCATGCTGGTCATTACCAGGTTCATGACTAGGAACTGCTTCAAAAGAGGCAGGGTTATGTATCTGAGCTGCTGCCAACCAGAGGCTCCGTCTATAACGGCTGCTTCATATATGTCTTCGTCTATGCTTTGCAGTCCGGAAGTCTGGATTATGAAACTGAACGGCATACCATGCCATATATTCGCTACTATGAGACATGGAAGTACAAGCTTTGGATCATTGAGCCATGTTGGAAGGTTCTCAACTCCAAGTTTTCCCAATAGGAAGTTGAGGATTCCAAGCCTTGGTTCGTACATGAACCTCCAGGAAATGGAGATTATTATTCCACTGACTACCCATGGAAGAATCGTTATTGATCTGAAGATGCCTCTTAGTTTTATGCTCTTCTTGTTTACGAGGAAAGCAAGGAGAAAACCAATGCTTATCTGTCCAACGACACTTCCTACTACGTAGTATATGGTATTGGGCAGGATTGTTTTGAAGAAGTTTGGCTCCTCTCTAGTGAAGAGGACTTTGTAGTTCTTGAGTCCTGAGAACTTCATGTTGTTCATTGTCGAGAGCTTTACGTTCTGGAAGCTCAGATATATGGTTCTGAGAAGGGGATAGAACGACAATGCAAGAAGAAGTACTACGATAGGAAGGATGAAAATGTATCCTTGGATCATGTTCTTTGTCTTTATTTTCACTTTGGTCTCTCCGTTTATGTTTCGTCCAAAAGATTCATTGAAAGGGTTGAAGTCAGCTCTATGCGTTCAATCCTTTGGAAGAAGCCTTTGTCCAAAGATTCATTTGTCCGTTGAAAAGGGCATATAGAATGGGCTGTTTGCACAGCCCATTCGTTTGGTGTTCAATGGACTACTCGTTGAGAATCTGGTTGACAACCTTTGCAGCGTCGTCCAGTGCCTGCTTTGGTGTTTTGACTCCCATGACGGCTGCCTGAACTGCATTCTGTACTTCAGCGGCGATCTCTGTATACTGAGGGATGCTTGGTCTGAAGTGTGCGTTGTTGAGCTGCTCGAGGATTACACTGAAATAAGGGTCTATTTCGTAGTAGTCGCTCGCTCTTTCCATGAGTGATGTGAACGTTGGGACATAGCCGCGTGCTGCAGTGTATCCAAACTGGGACTCTGCGCCTGCTGCATACTCTATGAACTCCCATGCAAGGTCCTGGTTCTTGGAGCCTGTAGGAACGCAGAGAAGGTATCCGCCTGACATCGTGGAAGCACTGCCACCGTCTGCGTAAGGAATCGTTGCAACGCCGAACTCTTCGAGGTACTGCTCTGCAGTGAGTCCTGGAATGAGGTCTTTTGCAAGTCCAAAGGCCTTCGTCATGTAGGACATCGCGAACTTGTCCTGGAATACGCCATTGTTTATGTCGCTTGAAGATCCTGCGACGATGGATGCCGGGGTGGCTCCTATCTGGACCATGTCAACGAGTTCCGAGAGGGCTCTTACGCCTTCTTCGCTGTTGAAGAGCGCCTGATTGTTGTCATCTGACAGGATCTTTCCACCAAGGGAGAAGAGATATGCATAGAACGTCTGCGCTGTTTCGTCTTCAAGGGTTGCAGGGAATCCAAGGCCGTATGATGCAGGTGCCAGAGTATCGCTTATCTGCTTTGCTGCAGCTCTGAGCTCGCTCCATGTCTTTGGAGGTGTCTCTGGATCGAGACCTGCGGCCTTGAAGAGCTTTTTGTTGTATGCCATGACTCTGACATCGGTGTTGAGCCATGTTCCGTAGATTCTTCCGTCCACCTTTGTAGCTTCCTTGTAGAGTGGTGCAACGTCTGCCCATTCGTTCCAGGACTCGGCCTTTTCTGTGACATCGGCGATAAGACCGCCTTCTGCATATTCACCAACCCAGATTATGTCCGTCATGACGACATCTGGGGCCTCTCCGCCGGCTGCTGCCGTTAGGAACTTCGTCCTAAGGTCTGCCCAACCAAATCCTTCGTATTCGAATGTGATGTTGAGCTCTGGGTGTGCATCCTGCAGTTTCTTCTCTGCATTCTTCCAAGGATCATCCTGCTGGTATGTGTATGCCCTTGCATAGACCTTGAGTGTGACGTCCTTTGGACCTGTTGTTTCCGCTTCCTTCTGTCCCTGTGCAAAAACCATAGTGCAGCAGAGTACGCTCAGCAGAACGATGGCTGTTACGAACTTCTTCATAGTTTTCTCCTTTTTATGAAACCGGTTTCACAAACCTGTTTCTAAGACTAAACCACCTTTTTGGTTTTTGCAAGCTAAAAATGAAACCGTTTCCATGAAATCGGTTCCAAAATTGGTGGCAAAGTTGTTTTTTTGATCTTGTACATGGAGTTTTTTCTTTTCCAAAGAGCTGTTTGTATGCTACCATTCCACGGATGAAGCAGAAAAACGAAGATTCTCCAATTACGATATCGGACATAGCCAGAATGGCAAAGGTCTCAAAAGCTACGGTTTCAAGAGTCCTTACTGGAAATGCCCCTGTGAATGCTGAGACCAAGGCAAGGATCCTGTCTGTAATGGACCAACATGGATACATTCCCAACCATTATGCACAGTGCCTTGCGGGCACTCCAACCAGGATAATAGGTGTGGTCGTAGGGGAGCTTACCAACTACTTCTTCACGGAGGTCGTCAAAGGGATAGACCAGGTGCTGTCTGCAAAGGGGTATTCCATGTTGCTCTGCTTCACGGACTGGAACGAAGACAAGGAGCTTGAGACCGTCCAAACCCTGCTTAGGAACAAAGTCGATGGTGTAATACTTTCTGCAACTTCGCCATCCTCTCCTTCAATACAGGCCCTCAAGGAGTCGGAACTTCCTTTCGTTGTGGTCAACTGCGTTCCAAACGACCCCGATGTCGCGTATGTGTCCGGAGACAACTACGAAGGCGGCAGGCTTGTGGCTCAGTTCATCAATTCGTCTATCTACAGGCGTATACTTGTCCTTGCAGGATTCAACGACCAGCCAATGAGCCTTAGGCTGCGTGGCCTTTTGGACAATGTGGACAAGGATAGGAACCTCATAGTCCATGATGCAATACCAACGTCTGAGGAAGGACGTCAGTTCGCAGTCGAACTGGATGAAGGAATGCTTTCATCCACAGAGCCCACGCTCATATTCGTATCGAACGACAACGTTGCCATTGGTCTTGAGAACGGTCTTTCCAAAAAAGTCCGCATTCCTGAGGATGTTGCAATCATTGGTTACGATGACATAGCCCCTGCAAGCTTCTGCAGGGTGCCATTGACAACTGTCTCCCAAAACATTTCACTTATGGGACAGACATCGGCGGATCTTCTTCTGGGCCGATTGTCCAAAGACGATGCCTGCGAAACGCATATTCTCATCCCTCCAAGGTTCATCGTGAGGGAAAGCACGAGGTGAAATCTATGAAGTCCAGCGAACATGAAATCAAAGTCTGCGTATTCGATATGGGAGGGGTCGTCGATCTCTTCAACGGCGGGGAGATGGAGCGTAGGCTCCTCAGGTATTTTGGTGTTGAAGACAATGACACATTCCTTTCGTTGTCTCCGGATATGAAAGGTCTTATAAGGGATTTTGGCGCCGGACTTTTCGACGAAGACGAGTATTGGAAGAGGTTCTCATGCATTACAGGGATCAATGTTCCTGACGAACCCCATCTCTACACGAAGTTCTTCAACCCTGTTCAGAATCCAAAGACGATTGCCGTCATAGAGGATCTGAAGAAAAACGGCATAAGGGTGGTTGCAGGGACCAACGTAGAGCCCTCCCACCGCATTTGGCACGACAACCGCAATGACTATGGGATGTTCGACTATGCCTATACGTCCGACAGACTGCATTGCGTGAAGCCAGAGCCTGAGTTCTTCGAGAAGATCATTGCTTTTGAGAAGGTCTCACCAAACGAGATGTTCTTCACTGACGACAGACAGGAGAACGTTGATGTTGCGGTTTCTCTGGGCATAAATGGTTTCAGATTCCAAAGTCCCGAATCTCTTAGGGAGCACCTTGAGGAAATTGATCTTCTCTGATTGGCAATGCGCTCAGCGATTGCCAAAGCGTGCATGACATGGTATCTTCAAGGCATGAAGAAAAGACAGATCAAGAAAATCATCGACACCTATTATTGGGACACCGAGGCTGACATCATGCTTCCGCCATCGGTAGTCAGAGAAGAGCTCAAGGCTGAAGAGATCTATTTCAGCAAGGCTTTCATAATCTCCAACCCTGAGAAGGCTGAGGAATACCAGAAGCTCATTCAGGAGAGGATCGAGGCTGAGACCAAGAAGGCTCAGGAGCTTGACAAATAAGGAGAAGCCCAAAAGTGAATAGTTTTGGACGTAAGGGACTGGTTGCAGCCATGTCCCTTGTTTTGTTTACAGCGGTTTTTTCAGCGTTCCCGGCATTTGCATCATGGAACCTTTGGCCATCCGGCAAATATAGGTACGACGACGCATCTCGCTACAATGCAGGTGGCACCAGCATAGAGGAGTCCATCAACGGCATCGACATATCATGGGTGTCAGGAGGCGTGGACATAGAGTATTGGGACGGCTCCACCATTGAGGTTTCCGAGACGTTCAGCTCCAAGATCAGCGACGATGCGCTTCTAAGGTGGAGAGTCAAAAGCGGTCGCCTGTATGTCAAATACACCAAGACGGACTTCGCCATCAAGAACGTGGACAAGAACCTCATTGTAAGGATTCCACGTGGACTCGTCCTCCGAGACGTGGATATCGAGACGGTCTCAGCCGATACAACGCTCTCCATACAGGCCGATGCCCTTGATTTCGAGTCGGTATCCGGTAGCCTTAGAGCCCAGATGGACTATGTGAAGGAGATTGAGCTCGAGACTGTGAGCGGGGAGATTTCGCTTTCGTTGGGAGTATGTCCTAGGGAGATCGAAGGCAAGTCTGTGTCCGGCTCGTTCTCCATTGCGCTTCCAGAGGGTTCGCTCTATGCCGTTGAGTTCGATTCCGTAAGCGGAAGGCTTCGCTCAAGCTCTGCAAACCTATCCGGTGGCGCAAGCTACAACCCAAAAGGTGCATCCTCTAGGTTCGAGTTCGAGACGGTAAGCGGAGACGTTTCGATCAACTAGTCGTTTTAACTAATACTTCCAACTAGTCATTTTTTCCATGGCGCTGGGCTTTCCTGCGGGTCAGCAAGCTCAGCGTACATCCAACTATGCCTCCTACAGTGCCGTTTATCATGTCGTTCATGGTGTCTATGATGCCGTTGTTCTGCCATGTCGTGGATATAATCTCATGCTCGCGCAGGAGGTTCCTCTGGACATCCTGACCTGTGATGCAGTCGAACGAGAACTCCATTATCTCCCAGAACCCAGCCGCCGCTACGGCGAATATGAACATGAAAAGAATCTCGAACCACAGGGGGTTTCTGTGCTCCTTTGAGATTGGGAAGAAGATGTCGCCTGCTATCATGGACAGCATCACACCAGATGAAAGGTGAAGCACCACATCGAACCACCAGAACGTTTTGTATAGGTTGTGGCGGTTGCTTGTGTATGTCCCAACGACCACGAACGTTATGAAAAGGACGTATGTCATGTCCGATATCTCCAGCTTGAAAAGCTTCACCACTACAGGTGTGAGCCAGATGACGGCAAGGGACACTACGGCGTACCATGCCTTGGTCCTTACCTGAGGGATGAAGAGGTCTATCGTACCTGAAACGACCAAATAGACTGACAGAAAAATAGTTGCGATTTTCTTTGTTTTTCCCATGAGTGGAAATATAGATACGACAAGGATTTTTGGCAATACACAGGCTCTTCTCCAAAGCAAAACGCCTACAAAAACAGCCAAACGGGCCAAAAAGAGGTTGACAGCCACAAGGTTTCCAGTGTACTAGTAATTGCGTAGCCGGCACAAAAGCAACACTATATGTTGTGTGAAGCGTAGTGTCGTTACACTGGGGTTTGAGCGTTTTCCAACGCTATCCGGATCAAGTGACAAAGCAACAGACAACCATGGAGGGCTGTATGATAAACACCGTAGTCAAAAGGAATGGATCTAAGGTCGATTTCGAACTTTCTAGGATTGAGAATGCGATTTCCAGAGCCTTCGAGGCCACAGGAAAGGAAACCAACAGACAAATAGTGGGGCTCTTGGCCCTCAGGGCTGCAGCTGACTTTGGCTCTAAGGTCAAGGACGGCGAGATTGGGGTCGAGGCCATTCAGGACAGCGTGGAGACCACGCTTGCCCTTTGCGGCTACAGCGACGTTGCAAAGAGCTACATCCTCTACCGCAAGCAGCATGAGAACGTCAGAAACGCCGAGCAGAACATGATAGACTACAAGAAGACCGTTGACGGCTATCTCAAGGCCGATGACTGGCGCGTCAAGGAGAACAGCACCGTCAACTACAGCATAGGCGGTCTCATCCTCTCCAACAGCGGAGCCATAACCGCGAACTACTGGCTTTCTCAGATCTATGACGAGGAGATAGGTGCGGCGCACAGGAATGCGGACCTTCATCTTCACGACCTTTCAATGCTATCGGGCTATTGTGCTGGGTGGAGCCTCAAACAGCTCATCAAGGAAGGCCTTGGCGGGGTGGAGGGCAAGATTTCGTCCCGTCCTGCAAGACACTTGAACACACTATGCAACCAAATGGTCAACTTCATTGGAATCATGCAGAACGAATGGGCCGGCGCGCAGGCGTTCAGCTCGTTCGACACATACCTTTCTGCGTTTGTGAAGGCCGAGAACCTCAGCTACAGGGAGGTCAAGCAGTGTGTGAGCAGCTTCGTCTTTGGCGTCAACACGCCGTCCCGTTGGGGTACGCAGGCTCCGTTCTCGAACATAACGCTTGACTGGACCGTTCCACCAGATCTCAAGGATCTTCCTGCAATCGTTGGAGGCGAGGACATGGACTTCACCTACGGCGACTGCCAAAAGGAGATGGATATGGTCAACAAGGCGTTCCTCGAGGTCATGCTCGAAGGCGACGCAAACGGACGCGGTTTCCAGTATCCTATTCCTACGTATTCACTTACCAAGGACTTCGACTGGTCCGACAATCCAAACAACGAGCTTCTCTTCTCCATGACGATGAAGTATGGAACTCCCTATTTCTCCAACTACATTGGCAACACTGAGATGCAGCCAAGCGATGTAAGAAGCATGTGCTGCCGCCTTAGATTGGACCTCAGAGAGCTTAGGAAGAAGAGCGGCGGTTTCTTTGGAAGCGGAGAGTCCACAGGATCGGTTGGTGTCGTGACTCTCAACATGCCACGTCTTGCATACCTTGCAAAGGACGAGAAGGACTTCTATGACAGGCTGGACAAGCTCATGGACATTGCAGCCCGCTCGCTCAAGGTCAAGAGGAATACTATTTCCAAATTCCTTGAAAACGGACTCTATCCGTATACGAAGAGATATCTTGGAACGTTCAACAATCATTTCAGTACCATTGGTCTTGTGGGCATGAACGAAGCCTGCCTCAATGCAAATTGGCTGCGCTGCGATCTCACGGACGAAAGGGGTCAGCGTTTCACCTCCCAGGTGCTTGACCACATGAGGGAGAGGCTTTCCGACTATCAGGAGATGTACGGCGACCTCTACAACCTTGAGGCCACACCTGCAGAGAGCACCTCATACAGACTTGCAATCCATGACAAGAAGCGCTATCCAAACATCATCACGGCAGGTACGCAGGAGTCTCCATACTACACCAACTCCTCAAACCTCCCTGTTGGCTTCACGCACGACCTCTTCAAGGCCATGGATATCCAGGACGAGCTTCAGACCAAGTACACAAGCGGAACGGTCTTCCATGTATTCCTTGGCGAGCAGCCTACAAGCTGGGAGGCAGTGGCATCGCTTGTCAGAAAGATTGCATCCAACTACAAGCTTCCGTACTTCACGATAAGCCCAACATACTCCGTGTGCAAGGAGCATGGATACATCACCGGCGAGCACTACACATGCCCAAAATGCGGCAAGCCAACCGAGGTCTATTCCAGAATCACCGGCTACTACAGACCTGTCCAGAACTGGAACACAGGAAAGGCCCAGGAGTTCAAGGAAAGGGAGACGTATGACTTCGACGAGGCATCGCGTGCCAAGGTGAACGGGCCTGCCACGCACGATTCGCAGAATGAAAAGGGCAATTCCAAGACCGATGCCCCTGTGTGTTCCTGTTCTTCAGAGAACCTTCTCTTTACGACGAAGACCTGTCCAAACTGCCCTACGGCGAAGGCTGCACTTGATAGAAAGGGCATAGCCTACAAGGTCGTGGATGCTCAGGAAAATGCCGATCTTGCAGCGCAGTATGGTGTCATGTCCGTTCCTGTGATGTTCGTAGGCGGTTCAAAGGACAATGCACTGCAAGGTGCAGGCGCTATTGTAAGCTGGGCTAACAAATGCTGAATGACAGGAGTTTCAGGATAGGGGGCTTCGTCCGTGTGGACTCGGTCAACTATCCTGGACTTGTAGCATGCACCGTATTCACGAAAGGCTGCAACTTTCGTTGCCCATACTGCCACAACCCCTCGTTGGTATGGGATGGAACGATGTCCCAAAACAATGAAGAAGCCAATGATTTTGAGTCTTTCACCGTTGATAAGGTATTCTCCTATATAAATCAGCGCCGTGGCCTTCTTGATGCTATGGTCGTCTCCGGAGGTGAGCCATGCCTTCAGGAAGGGCTCTTGGACTTCCTTCGTGAAGGCAAGAAGCTGGGGCTCAAGACCAAGCTCGACACCAATGGCAGCTTTCCTGACAAACTGGAGAAGGCCTTGGACGAAGGGTTGTTGGACTACGTAGCCATGGACATAAAGACATCGGTCCAAAGATATGGTGCGGTGGGTTGTCGTGATGTGGATGCCGTGCGGCGTTCCGTGGACATCGTGATGAGGAAGGCTCCGGACTATGAGTTCAGGACTACGTTCGAAAAGGGCGTCGTTCAGCCAGAGGACATTGCCTCGATTGGGTTGTGGGTCAAGGGCGCAAAAAGGTTCTACCTGCAAAGGTTCAACCCAAAGGTGACTCTTGATGGATCTCTTGGGGATGGAGTCCAATACAGCTACGAGAACCTTGAGGGGTTTGCAAAGGAACTTGGGGCTTTCGTGGATTTTGTGAAGATCCGTTAGGATTGGGTAAAAAATAGTGTTTTTGCTTTGCGTTTCTGCAGAGCAGGTGTATCTTTTAATTGACGTGGTGCCAAGGTGTACTTCATGCATCCCGCCATGCCAATCGTTGAATTACAAAGAGGTTTGTTATGGGAAAGTATTCAGGAACAAAGACAGAGAAGAACCTTGAAGCCGCCTTTGCCGGCGAGTCTCAGGCTAGGAACAAGTACACGTACTTTGCATCGGTTGCAAAGAAGGAAGGATTCGAACAGATAAGCGCAATTTTCCTTGAAACTGCGGATAATGAGAAGGAACATGCCAAGATGTGGTTCAAGGAGCTTGGGCTTCTTGGCGATACCTCCACGAACCTCGAGGCTGCGGCAGACGGTGAGAACTACGAGTGGACGGACATGTACGAAGGCTTTGCAAAGGATGCTGAACAAGAGGGCTTCAAGGAGCTTGCCGCTAAGTTCAGAATGGTGGCGGAGATCGAGAAGCACCATGAGGACAGATACAGAGCCCTTCTGGACAACGTTAAGGCTGACGAGGTCTTTGAAAGAAGCGCCGTACGAATCTGGAAGTGCCGCAACTGCGGACACATAAGCGTTGGCATGAAGGCTCCTGAAGTGTGTCCTGTATGCGCTCATCCACAGGCGTACTTCGAGCTCAACGCAGAGAACTACTGATATTTGAAATATTGAGCGTTTGGACGCAGCGGCGGGTTCGTTGCTGCGTCCTTGCATTAGGAGGTTGACATGCACTGCACCGGAAAAGTCCTTGAAGATGTGTTCTATGTAGGTTCCAGCGATAGAAGGCTGGCACTCTTCGAAAACGTGTTTCCAATTCCAAACGGAGTTTCATACAACTCCTATCTTGTGATGGATGAGAAGACTGTCCTTATAGACACAGTTGACAGATCCGTTTCCGGTGTGTTCCTTGAGAACATTGAGCACATCCTTGAAGGAAGGCCTTTGGACTACCTCATAGTCAACCACATGGAGCCTGACCATGCCGCAACGATTGGAGAGCTGCGTCTCAGACATCCAGAGACCCAGATCGTTGCGACCAAACGTGCACTTGACATGATAGGGCAGTTCTTCGATGCTGATACATCCATTCCATCCCATGCCGTGAAGGAGGGCGACCAGCTCAAGACTGGCCGCCATGTATTCACGTTCGTCAATGCTCCAATGGTGCACTGGCCAGAGGTCATGGTTACATACGACATGACGGACAAGATCCTTTTCAGTGCCGATGCCTTTGGAACCTTTGGTGCCTTGAACGGAAACCTATTCGCAGACGAATACGATTTCAAGACGCAGTGGCTTTCTGAAGCCAGACGCTACTATACCAACATTGTTGGAAAGTACGGTGTCCAGGTCCAAGCCCTTCTCAAGAAGGCCGGTGGGCTGGACATTGCCATGATATGCCCTCTCCATGGTCCCATATGGAGGAAGGACATAGCCTGGTTTGTGGACAAGTACACAAAGTGGGCTACCTACACTCCTGAAGACGATGCCGTCATGATAGCATACGGCTCCATATATGGCGGAACCGAGAATGCAGCGAACATCCTTGCAAGGGATCTTGCAGACAAGGGTGTCAGAAACATTGCAGTCTATGATGTTTCAAAGACACACCCGTCAGAGATAGTATCAGAGGCGTTCCGTTGCAGCCATCTTGTTTTTGCATCCTCCACATACAACTCTGGCATATTCGTCAACATGGAGAATGTGCTCCTTGATCTCAAGGCCCACAATCTCCAGAACAGGACGGTGGCGGTTGTTGAGAACGGCAGTTGGGCCGCTACAAGCGGTGCCTTGATGAGAGAGATACTGTCGTCCATGAAGAACATGACGATACTTGAGGAGACTTCTTCGTTGAAGTCGTCCGTTAAGGATGACAATGTTGCCGAACTTGGAAATATAGCAGATGCAATTGTCCAAAGCATGGGCAAAAGACTGGAAAATACGGTTTTGGAACCCCAAAAAGCAAATGTGATAATAGACCGCAAAGCCCTTCACAGCATCTCATACGGACTGTTCGTTTTGACTGCAGGTGGAGAAGGGGAAGGTTTGAAGGACAATGGTTGCATAATCAATACCCTGTGCCAGGTTGCGGAGGAGCCTTTGGCGATAACGGTGTCTGTGAACAAGAAGAACTACACCAACGAACTCATCCAGAAGACAGGTGTTTTCAACGTGAGCTTCCTTACCCAAAGCGCGACGATGGATGTGTTAAAGCGCTTTGGATTTGCAAGTGGGCGGGATACAGACAAGTTCCAAGGCTTTGAAGATGCAAAGAGAAGTGGCAACGGTGTGCTGTACATTTCAAAGAATACGAACGCCTACATAAGCGCCAAAGTGAAGCAGGTCGTGGACCTTGGAAGCCATTGGCTCTATATTGCGGACGTAACGCACGCGGAGCGTTTGGGAGATGAGCCTTCCTGTACTTATTCGTATTATCTTTCCAATATAAAGCCCCGTCCCACAGAGGAGAAAGGCAAGACAGGATGGGTCTGTAGGATATGCGGCTACGTCTATGAAGGCGACGAACTTCCCGCCGACTATATATGCCCTATATGCAAACATGGAGTGGACGCATTCGAAAGGATAAAGTAAAGTATCCGCATGCGGTCCAAAAATGTTGATTTCTCAAAGGGAAGTGTTCTTGAAAACATAGTTCGCATGGCAATACCAATGACCTTGGCGTTGCTTGTGAACGTGCTTTACAGCGTAGTTGACAGGATCTATATAGGTCGTATGCCAGGCGTAGGTGCCATGGCATTGACCGGCATTGGGCTTGCATTTCCAATAATAACGATAATAACCGCATTCCAGAACCTTTTTGGATCCGGCGGTTCTCCGTTGTTCTCAATGGCCTTGGGCAAAGGGGACAAATCCATCGCCAAGGACTACATGTCCAACTCCGCCTTCATGCTCATAGCTACAGGAATCGTTCTGACTGTCGTTGGCTATATAGTCAAGGACGATGTCCTTTGGATCATAGGAGCATCCAACCAGACCTTTCAGTATGCAAACGACTACCTTGACGTCTATTTGGTTGGAACCGTGTTCGTCATGGTCTCCCTTGGTCTCAACCCATACATCAACGCTTTGGGCTATGCCAAAGTGGGTATGCTCACTGTCATGATAGGGGCGGTGATAAACATCGTCCTGGATCCAGTGTTCATATTCGTCTTCGACATGGGTGTCAAAGGGGCCGCCCTTGCAACCATACTCTCACAGTTCGTGAGTGCCGCCTGGGTTCTGTCGTTCCTTTGCGGAGGCAAGGTGGAGGTGAGGCTGTCATTCAAAGGGTTCAGACCAAATTGGCGCATGGTTTCAAAGATCATCTCCCTTGGACTGACGGAGTTCTGCTTCTCAATAACCAACAGCTCCGTCTCCATGCTCTACAATGCAAAGCTCCAGCTTCTTGGCGGAGATGCATGGGTTGGTGCAATGACGGTCGTAAACTCGCTTAGGGAAGTGTTCATGACGCTGATGCATGGCACGACAGGGGCTGCACGTCCAATCATAAGCTACAACTACGGAGCAAAGAAATTCCAACGTGTTCGCGATGCCATAAAATGGATGTTCGCCATAATCTTTGGATACTATCTTGTAATCTGGGTTCTTTTCATGCTCTTCCCTGGTGCATTCGCAGGCCTCTTCGTAAAGGACTCCGCCGTTCTTGAGTGCGCCAAGATCGCAATAAGGCTTTTCTTCTGCATGCAGTTCTTCATGGCGTTCCAGTCAACCGGCCAAAGCACATTCACAGCCCTTGGAATGGCAAAGCATGCCCTGTTCTTCTCGCTCTTCAGAAAGGTCGTCCTTGTAATTCCATTCGCGCTTGTCCTTCCAAACCTATTTGGCCTTGGAGTCTACGGCATCTTCCTGTCAGAGCCTGTATCGGATGTCATAGGCGGTCTCTCATGCTTTCTCACCATGTATTTCACGGTCTATAGAAAGCTCCCCAAAACCGATGTCGCTGAGTGTTGATGTGGTTTCATCTTAGGATGGGATTCCTTCCACGGCCTTCTTCATTCTCTTGAGAGCCTCAAGTATATGGTTCTTGTCAGTTCCGTAGTTGAATCGTAGGAAGTCTTCGTAGCCTTCGCCGAACCAAGGGCCTGCATTCATGGCAACGGATGCCTCTTTTCCAAAGAAGTGCACAAGATCAATGTCCTTGCCTGCATTTTGGAGCATCGTTCTTACCTGAGAACAGTCAAGAAACGTTACAAAGGATGCCTGTGGCATGATGAACCTTACCTGTGGAAGCTGCGTCTTAAGAAAGTCGCCTATGAGCTTTGCGTTGTCTTCAAGATAGGCGGTAAGCTCCATGAGCCAGTTATAGCCGTGTTTGTAGCAGGCAAGCGCAGCCGTACCTGAGAACAGCGATATCTCTCCCATTCTCATCTTTTCCAGATAGGTACTGAACGCTTCTCTGGTCGAAAGATCAGTGAATACCGTTGCAGAGAAATGCTCTCCTGCAATGTTGAATGTCTTGGATGGAGCCATGAACACTATGCATTCAAGGTCCATTTCCCTTGCTACCTCGAAGAACGGCGTGTGATGCTGGCTTGGGAATGTCAGGTCGCAGTGTATCTCGTCGCTGAATACAACGATGTCGTACTTTTTGCAGATCTCTGCGGTTTTTTCCAGTTCCGCCCTGTTCCAGACCCTTCCAGATGGGTTATGAGGTGAACAGAAATACAGGATCTTGCTTCCTGGTCTTGAAGCTATCTCTTCCAGAGCGGCGAAGTCCAGGTCGAATCGTCCTTCCTCCCTGTCGTATGAAAGAGGCCAGTCGTGTATTCTCCTTCCATGGTTTCTTGCAATGTCCACGAACGGTTTGTATGCAGGTCTTGGGATTATGACATCCTTTCCTGGTAGCAGCTCCGTCATGACTGCTATGCTTGCCAGGATGCCGGGGGACACAACGACATCGGTCTTTGAAAGCGTGCATGAGTGCCGCATCCTGACCCAATCTATGAAGGCTTGGTCCAAACCATCGAATGCGGGGTAGCCGTAGAGTCCAAGCTGCGCTGTTGCTACAAGGGCTTCATTTGCGGCGTTGGGGGATGCAAGGTCCATGTCTGCGACCCAGAACGGTTCTGCGTTTGGGTTTCCACAAAGGTTCTCAATGGCCTTTGGGTTGTATTTGACGCTGTTCGTGTTGCTTCGTTCTATTCTTTCGACCATGGTTCGATTCTAGTCGCCATTCGTTTGGAATTCAACACCGTTCTTTGGATTGTGTTATGCGCATTGCATCTCAAAGGGTGAACAGGGGTTGTTGGAATTGCCATTGCAGTCTCTCTCCCTCGATTGTCCGTGGTTTCTTCCAGCAGCCCCTGTTCAAGGGGTAAAAAGTAGGTGGTTACATCGCCTTCGTGTATAGATACCGTTTGATCTTCTCGGTTGGGGTTCTCTCGAAAGGCGTTTCCTGAAGCTTGATCCTATGGATTCTGCTGAAGGATGCAAGCTTTTGGTTGACCTCTGAGCGGATCTTCTCTAGAAAATCCTGTATATCTATATCCTTGAAGGTTTTGTTCAGTGCTTTGATGTCAAGTCTCACCATTGCGGTAAGGCTCCTGTCCTCTGGTACTACAAGGCTTTCGACTACGAAGTCCTGTGCGTTGATGAGGGACTCTATGTTGTCTGGATATATGTTCTCTCCTCCAGATCCAAGTATCATGCTCTTGCTTCGTCCCTTTATGACGAGCCTTCCGTCCTCGAAGGCTCCAAGGTCGCCGGTTCTGAAGTACCCGTCTTCAGTGAACGTCTCCTTTGTAAGCTCCGGCATCTTGTAGTATCCTTTCATGATGCTTGGACCTTTGAGCTGTATCTCACCGTCTTCAGGGGCGATCCTCACATCCAGTCCTTCTATTGGGGCTCCTAGCGTTCCAACCACATGGTCCTTTGGTCCGCATCCCGCTATGAACGGGCTTGTCTCAGTAAGACCGTATCCAAGTGCATACGGGAAGTTTATCTTGTCAAGGAACGCTTCCACTTCAGGATCCAGCTTGGAGCCACCGACTCCAAAGAACCTAAGGCGTCCTCCAAAGGTCTTGATGACTTTACGGCCCACCATGTTGTATACGAACCTTGACGTAAGTCTGTTTCCTGCAAACTTTGCAAGAGTCGTCCCTTCCTTGAACTTTGGAGCCAAAGCCCTTCTATAGACCTTTTCTATGAGAAGAGGTACTGACAGCACAATGTGAGGCCTTACTCCCTTGAGCGCAGGCATAAGGGTGTTCGTGCTTGGAGCCTTTCCAAGATATGTTATGGTACAGCCGTTTATCAGAAGCAGAAGAAGACCAATCGTGAACTCATATACATGGCTCAGTGGAAGTATGGAAAGGGCGCTCCAGCCCCTGTGTATCTTTATGAATGGAGTGGAGCAGGTGACTGCGTTCCATACTAGGTTCTTGTTGGTGAGCATTACGCCTTTTGGCGTTCCAGTCGTTCCGCTTGTGTAGATTATAGATGCTATGTCATCTTCCTTTGGAGCCCTCTCCTCAAGCATCATTTGGTCTTTCCGCTTCAATGAATCCGTACCAAGCAGACTGGTTCCTATGAGGTCTGCGAACTTGCACGTTGCAAGCTTCTTCATTTCGCATACAGGGATCTGTGCCATGTCCTCTATTCGTATTACCTTTGCTTTTGAATCAACGACCTTTGCGGCGTTTGCAGCATTTACGAATACATACTGGGCTTCGCTATGCTCAAGTATCTTCTCAACCTCTGTCTTGCTGAAGTTTGGAAGCACCGGTACTGCAACGGCACCTGCCTTGTTTATGGCAAAGTACGAAAGCCCCCAGTTTGGACAGCTTTCTGATAGTATTGCGGCTTTGCCTCCCTTTGGAAGTCCTTTCCTGATGAGCTGGAGCGCCACATCGTTCGCCATGTCCTCCAGCTGATTGTAGGCTATTGCGGTTTCTGGCTTGTTGTATGTAGTAAGAGCTGTGAGCGTTCCATAGCTTTGGGTGCAGGCTCTGACCATTTTGTCTATCGTGTAGTTGCCCTTTTCAAGTTGTATCATTTCCTGTCTCCTTTTTTGACAGATTTTCAAAAAATGTCAACAATGGAATGTTACTGCTTAACCGCATTATGGGCAATAGTCATTTATGGCTTTTTTTGCTGTTTTTCCGTATGGTGAATCCTAACTATGCGTAGTGGTTTTCTTCTGTAAATGCGAAAAATACGGTTACTGAAGAAAATTTTCTTCCTAAACGTCCAAAAAACGCAAAAAATGAAGAAACCAGGCTTGCTGCATGGCATATTCTGCAGCGACGACGTAGAGATGACCAAAAGACAAAGAAAAGGCCAGCGTACAGCTGGCCCTTCTTTAAGAGTTGTACTATCTGCAACGGACTTGAGTCTTACTCTTCGTTCTTTGCGTCCTGTATTTCCTTTCTTCTTTCTTTGCAGAGCTTGGCAATTTCCGCAAGAGCCTTTCTTGCTCTGGATGCAGATGCCTTTACGCCTTTTTCTGTAAACTTCTGGTTCTCGTGGACGTAAGTCTCAAACAAACCGACAAGCTGTTCATGAACTGTCATCAAACTGTCCTCCATTTAGGTTCTATGTATGAGTGAATTTTAGCACAATGATTTAGTAAATCAACAGAAAAGTACGCAGAATATGCATTTTTTAGCGGTTTTTGATGGTTTTTACTTGGAAATGCCCTTGATGGCTTCAAGAACCACTTCGTTTCTAGGGTACAATGCAAGTGCCTTCTTGTAGTAGAGAAGGGCGTTTTCGCTGTCCTTTTGCTTTTCGTAGCACTTCGCAATGCCTGCATAGGCATCGAAGAGCTCCCATTTGGAGACCTCTGGGACATCGGTCTTTGAGGGTGCTATGCACGATAGGATGGATGTGTAGATCTCAAAGGCCTCCGTTGCGTTTCCTCCTCCTATTGCGGGGGCGTTGAGCCGTCGTGCTGCGTAGAGGTTGGCGATTGCAAGTTCATTTGGGAAGGCTTCGTATGCCTTGTCGATTATCGATACGGATTCCAACCCTTTTGCAATGCTGAGCGGGTGCGCCAGATAGTCCAGTGAGAGGAGGCAGAAGTGAAGCGGCATGAGAAGCCTTTCATCTATGCCTGATTTTTCAAGGGCTTTGTAGATCGTTTGTGCATACGATATGAGCTCCTTGGCGCGCTTTGCATCCTTCTTTGATGCGACCTCCAAATGGTAGTGGGCGCAGTTGAGCGATGCCTTCATAAGGGTCATCCAGTCCTGTGCAGTTGTCCCAAGCGACCCCTTGAGCGTTTCGTATCGGGATTCTACCTCGTTTGCGGACATGCAGTTATTTATGGCTTCATAGAGCCCTACATACTGCTCGTTGTCTGCCATGAAGGAGAACGAGTCCACGTACTGGATGGCATCTACAGATGAAGCTGCAAACACCATTGGAATCAAAGCGGTAGCAAAGAACGCAGCCACCAATATCTTCTTCAAACCTTTATCTCCTTTCTTATCATGTAGCCAGGTTCAAGCTTGAGTGCTGTCTTTATGTAGCCAGTCCTGCAGTGGTCTATGTGGTCCGTTTCGTTGAAGTCCTCATCCAAAACCACAGGACTGTCTTCTCTTAGGGACAATACGTTGGGGCCTATGAATTCGATTGGAACGCCTGTGCGTATCTGGTTCTTTATGTCAACTTCGTAGACGTTTGGCTTGACTTCATTCCCAATGGTTCCAAGAAATAGATAGTCCCTAAGGTACCCCTGTGTTGTGGTGCGGTTCGCTTCCTTGAGGTCTTCGTCCTTGTTGGAGACCACGTCTTCGTTGGAGTTCACGTCTATTGGGCCGTTGCCGTAGAAGAAGCCTGTTGCGAATTCTCGGTGGCTTACGTTGAAGAGCTCGTCACGATACGGCTTGTAGTCTACGCTTGAATCATATAGGTGGTCCAAGGCCTTGCGGTATGCACGGGTTATGGTGGCAACGTAGTAGATGCTCTTCATGCGGCCCTCTATCTTGAGGGAGTCCACACCCGCATCCCTTAGGTCTGCAAGGTGGTCTATCATGCAAAGGTCCTTGGAGGAGAGGATTGTGGTGTAGGTGCTGTCCCCCTCTATTGGGTAGTAGCGTCCTGGACGCGATTCCTCTTCAAGCGCGAATTCAGGAGAGTATTCCGCAAACCTGTAGTTCCACCTACATGTGTGCGAGCAGTCGCCTTGGTTCGCACTGCGACCTGTGAGATGCGACGAAAGGAAGCACCTTCCAGAATACGCCATGCACATGGCTCCATGGACGAAAGCCTCTATTCCAAGTGTTGGGTTTGCATCGCGGATGCGCCTTATGTCTGAAAGAGGGGTCTCTCGTCCAAGGATGACCCTGTCGAATCCCATGTTGGCATACATCCTTGCAGAGGCTGCGTTTATGCAGTTGGCCTGTGTGGATAGGTGCATCTCTGCATCAGGGAAGGCGTTTTTCATCACGTCAAGGATCCCTATGTCCGATATTATGAAGGCATCGAACGGATACCCCTTCATCTCCTCCAGCTCTGTCCTTAGCTTTGCTATGTCGTCTTCATGGAAGTAGATGTTGACTGTGCAGTACAGCTTCTTGCCTGTCTTGGTCTTGAGGTCCCTTATGGCCTGCGCCTGGTCGTATTCGAAGTTCTTGGCATTCGTCCTAAGGGAAAAGCTCTTGAGCCCCATGTAGGCGGCATCCGCACCGTATGCGAACGCCGTCTCCAGCTTCTCCATGCTTCCGGCAGGGGAGAGCAGTTCCATATAGCCTGTGTTGTACTTGGTGTCGCTTTTCATTTGGAACTCTCTTCTTGGATTTCTTGTGTGGCCTCATGGGGTTGTCCCAATACCGATGCCACAGCCTTTGCAACCGCTGCAGCTATCCTTTCCTCCGGCGATGGCTGCACTTTGTCCTGAACCTCTGCATTCTCCCTGTAAGGATACCTGTCGTTTGGGAACGCATACTTGAGGACCTCTTCCATGTCTCCTACAAGATGGAACTCGATTCCTTCCTTGACGTTGTCTTCGAGTTTGTCCAAGTCCCTCTTGTTGAACTTTGGAATCAGTATTGTCTTTACAAGGTTCCTCCTTGCTGCAAGTACCTTCTCCTTGAGCCCTCCAATAGGCATTACCTTTCCCAAGAGCGACAATTCTCCGGTCATTGCCATGTTCTGGGCCATCGTTTGGTTTGTGATCAGCGAATAGATGGCTGTTGCCATTGTGATTCCTGCAGACGGCCCGTCCTTTGGTGTAGCACCCTCCGGTACATGCAGGTGGACGTTGTTGGAATCGAACCATTTCATGTCTATTCCATGGTTGGCCGCTATGCTCTTCACATAGGAGAATGCAATGTTCGCAGACTCCTGCATGACATCTCCAAGCTGTCCCGTAAGTTTGAGGTCTCCCTTTCCAGGGATGTGCTGCGCCTCTATTGCAAGGACGTCTCCCCCCATTGATGTCCACGCAAGGCCAACTGACATTCCTGGCCTTGTGGCCCTTATGACTTCGTCTTCGTGGAAGATTGGCTGTCCAAGGTACTTTATGAGCTTGTCGTCCGTTATCCTAACAGGCCTTTGGAGAAGCTCCTTGTTGTTGGCTATGTCCTCTTCCGTTGCACCCGCCGCCTTGAGGTCTGCGATTTTGTATTCGTTCTCCACAATCTCCATGGCGACCTTTCGGTGGATTTTGTCCAAAGCCTTCTCAAAGTTCCTGACTCCAGCCTCCCGGGCGTATTCCTCCGCAATCTTCTTGAGTATCTTGTCTGTGTACTTTACATCCGTTGACTTTAGTCCATGCTTTGCGCGGCTCTTTGGAACAAGGTATTTCTTTCCAATGTGAAGCTTTTCGTCAGACGTGTAGCCGTTGAGCTCAATGCACTCCATCCTGTCCATAAGAGGGCGGGGGATTGTGTCGGTGGTGTTCGCCGTCACTATGAAAAGCACATTGGAGATATCGAACGGGATGTCAAGGTAGTGGTCTCTGAACGTGGTGTTCTGCTCTGGATCCAGAACCTCCAAAAGGGCTGCTGCGGGATCTCCTTGGTTGGATACCGTCATCTTGTCGATTTCGTCTATGACGAACACAGGGTTCTTGGTCTTTGTGACCTTCAGACCCTTGATGACCTGACCCGGCATGGCTCCAATGTACGTCCTTCTATGGCCCTTGATCTCCGCCTCGTCACGCATGCCGCCAACGGAGAACCTGTAGTACTTTTTGTTGAGGGCCTTCGCTATCGAGATTCCAATTGAGGTCTTTCCCGTTCCTGGAGGGCCGACGAGGCATATTATGGAACCTTTGGTGTCGTTCTTGAGTTTTCTCACCGCAAGGAACTCAAGGATCCTCTCCTTCACGTCCTTTATGCCGTAGTGGTCCTCTTCAAGGATCTTGCGGGCTTTCTCCAACGAGAAGTCATCCGGCGACATATCGTTCCACGGCAGGTCCGCAATGGTCTCAAGATACGTGCGGATTATGGAGTATTCTGGATTGTTGGGCTCCATGTTCTGCATTTTCTGGTACTCGTTGAACACCGTCTCATACGCCTCGCCTTCCAGCTTGAGGGCTTTTAGCCTGTCTATGAGTCTGGCTTTTGGCTTTGGCTTTTTTTCAGAGACCGATGTCCCTGTTCCCTGTCCTTCCGCTGTCGAGTCTTCCTGTATGCCGTCCCCTTCCAGGGCATCCCGTAGGGAGTCTTCAAGTTCATCCTCAGTCAAGTCCATTATGTCGTCGTCAGGGGCTCCCAGCTTCTTGAGCTGCTGCCTTACGATCCTGAGCTCTTCTCTGAGAAAATACTCCCTTTGGCGTGCATCTATCTTCTTTGTCACAAGGGATTGGATCTCATCGTGCATCTTCTGGACTGTAAGCTCCTCCTCAAGGACCTTGAGAACCTTGATTATCCTTTCGTGTCCGGAGAGCGTTTCAAGGAACTCCTGCTGCTGATGCCTTGGAACCACCGTTCCTGCAAGGTAATCTGCAAGCCTTATGGCCTCTGGAATGTTGGATGCGTTGAACCTCAGGTTCTCAAGGATGAGTGATTTGTCCGCCCTGTAGTTGAGTGCCTCCCTTAGCGCCGCCGTGAATGCCTTGTCCTCCGTAGGTGTGAGCTCATCCTCCTGGATGTACTCCACCTGTGCGGTTATGAGACCTCCATGAGAGAGCATTGCAAGGATCCTGAAGCGAGCTATGGTCTCTATGAAGAGACTTTTCGTTCCATATATGGTGTTTATCTGGTTCTTGACCCTTACGAATGTTCCTATCTGGTAGAAATCCTCTATCGTGAGGGCCTTCGATGACTTGTCCTCGTTCTTGAGAAGCACCAGTCCAAAGCCGTTGAAGCGCTCGGATTGCTTGACTATCTCTATGTCCTGTTTGTCGGACACTTCTATTGTGGTATAGAGACCTGGAAAGACAGGGCATCCTCTCATTGGAATGATGAGTATGTTCTTTGGCAGGTTTTCGATGTTGTTTTCACTATTTTTCATAACTTCCTAATATAATGGTTATCAATGATGTTGGCAAACGGAAGTGCACTTCCGTTTGGCGAGTTCCTTTAGCTTTGTCTCTCTCTTACGCTCTCTGTTGGAATTCCTTGACAACTTGCGTGGAACATCCAACCATCGTTGATTGAGGAGATTACATTAATCGCTGTTATGACGTGCATTCAATTCCTGTACATTTGCTTTCTATGACACTTTGCAGTAAACTGGGGATATAGAGTTTGGATTCATATTTTAAAGAATGGAGGTATGTTGTGCCTGAATTAAGTCGTTTTGCCGGTATGGTCATCTATCTGCTGTTCAAGGATAATAGATAGCACAACAAACCTCATGTTCATGTATACTATGGCGAGTATGAGGCTGCAATATCGATTGATGGAGAACTTCTTGCGGGCTCTCTTCCCCAAAAACAGTTCAAAATGATAACGGGGTGGCTTGCCTTCCATGAAGAGGAAGCTTATAAGGCATGGAATCAAGCTGTTAAGGGCGAGCATTTTGACAAGATTAAGCCTATGTAATGAGAGGAAAAGAAAATGTATGTCAAAAATGGAATTTGTTATGCAGGGAAGATGGAAGACGGCATCAAAGTTGCAGATGTGAAGCCTCTCAGAGGTATGATGATGCTTGTCACTTTCTCAACTGGCGAAAAAAGACTCTTTGATGCTTCCCATCTTAGCGGAGGAGCTTTTGAACCTCTCAGAGACGAAAAAGTATTCTCTTCGCCTTCTCTTTTCCATGGTGTTATTACCTGGAAAGACGGTGCAATAGACATTGCACCTGAAGCTGTCTATGAAGACAGTTATGCTTATACAAGCAATGCTCTTTAAGTTACTGAAGAGCATTGGAAGCCTTTGAAAAACTCGGCATTGTGTGATTTGTCAATAATCAACAAAGAGTTTCAACCAGACTGTCAAACGGCAAGGACATCGGTTTTTCAGATGTCCTTTTCCGTGCGTCTGAAGCTCTTCCAGTCGCTGGGCAGAGTGCCGCCGGAAAGCCATCTCACGCCCCAGTAGCAGAACGGGGTGTCGAGCAGTGCGAACACGACCTTGAAGAGCCAATAGGGGATGATGATGGTGAATAGGAAGCCTGCGGTGTAGGTTTCGTTTATGTGCCAGAATGCAATGAAGTCGAAAAGGATGGTGTCAAAGAGCTGGCTTGTGATGGTGGAGGCGTTGTTTCGTATCCACAGGTGCTTGCCTTTGGTGACCTTTTTCCAGAAGTCGAAGAGAAACACATCCACATGCTGCGATATTACAAAGCTTATGAGACTTGCAAGTGTCATCCTTAGCGACGATCCAAAGACGGCCTTGTATTCTGGCTGCAGGTGCCAGGACTCGTTTGGCTTGACTGCTATGCACAGGTTCATCATGAGGAACAGGAACACAAGCATTACGGTTCCGTAGTTGACAAAGAGCGTGGCTTCCTTTCTGCCGTAGACTTCTCCAACAATATCCGTTATGAGAAACAGTAGCGGCATGAAGAATATTCCAACCGATACCCTAACTCCTGCGATTGTGGTGATTTTTGTGCCCAAAACGTTGACTATGACCATCGATGCTATGAAGAGTGCAAAAAGAAAATCTCTCTTGTGGGCTTGTTTCTGGTTTGCGATTGCTGTCTTGTCTATGTCTTCCATCGTGATTCCTTCCATTTTTCCTTTCGTTGGCTTGGAGCATAGCAGAAAAGAGTGTGCTGTACCACTGGGGTTGTTGGTCGTATGGGTGGGCTTTGGATTGTGGGGATTCGACCACTGCGACCATGCTCGCCATTGCGACCTTGTTCACCTTGTTGCCAATTGCAACCATTGCTACGGATTGCCAACAGATTGATGTTGTTTTTGGTTGCAATACAAAGATGTTTGAGTTTTGGCTGTTTTGCGTTATCTTATGAGTGGAGATATGTGAAATGGAAAAGAAGACCGTGATGTTCGCTGTTTTCCTAATCAACTCTTTGGCTGCCTATTACAACCAGACGCCTTCTGAAGTGTACCGTAGATTGGTTGATTCCAAGATTTTGGACGAATATATCATTGCTAGTTACGATGTGCTTCACACACAAGGAACGAAATACCTTATTGATGATGTTTCATCGTTCCTTGCTGAACGGGAGAACCAACGATGATTTTGTATCACGGATCTGTGGTTGAGGTTTCAAAGCTAGATGTTTCTTTCTCTGGGACAAACTTGGATTTCGGCCGAGGGTTTTATGTCACTCCAATCAAGGAACCTTATGTTTCTATTCTCATATGAGGTCTCTGATGAGTGATTCAATCAAACGTGTGTACATAGAAAACCTTGAAGAACGAATAATCGATTGCCTTGCTGACAAATTGGGGTGTAGCTATAGAAAGGCAATGGATGTATTCTTCAAAAGCAAGCGTTCAAGTCAGGTTGAGCATTGCGAATACGGCATAGAGAACATGGATTATAGGTACCTCGTAGAAGATTTGCTTGAAAACGAAAGCGAGCTGGTTTCATCTGTTCTTGGTAATTAACTGTTATGAGAGGAACTTCCAAACTTGCGTGGATTTGTTGTTCTAAGCCATATGAAAGAGTTTGAAAGTTCCTCCCCGCTCCTAATTGAAGTGTTTTGACAAATCGGTGTTTTCAGTGATTTCAACACTGTCATAGCCGATTTGTTTAGCACCTCTTTTTAGCATCCTGTAGAGAAATGAATCTGTCATTTCTACTAATTCTAGTTTACATCCCATATATCCAGCGACTTTCAAGCAAACTTGTATCATTGCTTTTCCTACTCCATTGTATTTCATTGATTCATGTATCATTATGTTGGGTATATAGAAGACACTGTTTTCGTTTGAAAACATGACTTTGAGCAACAACTGTGGAGTTTTGCTAAGAATTTCCGCATAAATTGAAATTCCAGCATTGTCTTCGTTTCGTCCGTATATTATTTCTGGTTTCTGGCAAGGCAGAGCTGGTGAGACTTCAAAGTAGTAGCCATTTACATCTTTCAGGTACGGTTTCAACGTATCTTCCAAAAGAAATAGCAAGAGAGCCATAGCCATTCTTTCTCTCTCCGTTTTCCTGTCAATTGTTCCAATAGTCATTTAAAAACTTCCTTTTCTATTTTCAGAATACTTACGATGTTTAACTAAGATGGATTTTTACATCGTTGTTAAATCTATTATTCCATCGGTGCAGGTAACTGTTTTAATATTGTTATACTTCGTTGTCAAATAGGCGATATCCTCTATTCTGTTCCAGTTTGACATTGTTGAGGAATAATCTACATTTGTTAGTTTTTCACAATCGTCGAAAACTCCCTCTGCAATTGTTTCCATGCTTTTTGGAATGGATATCGAGTCTAATTGGGAGCAACCATAGAAAGCCCCAGCTTTAATTGCGATCACACCTTCTGATATGACCACCGAAGTCAAACTTTTACACCTTGAGAATGCGCATATTTCAATAGAGTCGATTCCACTTGGAATTGTGATGGATGTCAATCCTGTTCCCGAATAGATGCCCCCTGCTGGATTTATCGTTGATGGAAGTTTCATTGAAGTTAGACTTGAACATCCAGAGAAAACACTGTAACCTACTGATGTTATGCTTTCTGGTAAGGTCACGAGGGATAGCTTTGAGCAATCGCAAAATGCCCAGTCTTCAATTGAAACCACTCCTTCGTTGATGTTGACGTTTGTAAGATTAGTGCACCCTTTGAAAGCAGTACAGCCTATTATGGCTATGTTTCCAGGTATGGTGATTGAAGTCAATCCAGAACAGTCTTCAAAGAAACCTTGACCTAATTGATAAGCTGGTAACGATGTAATTTGCGTGGAGAGTTTTATGTTTTTCAAGCTTGAACAGCCGCAGAAAACTCCTCTTCCAATTGAATTAACGCTGTCAGGGATTACTATTGAAATCAAACTTGAACAATATGAAAAAACTCTATCGCCAATTGAAGTTGTACTATCAGGGATAGTGACTGAGGTTAGGCTTGAGCAACCTGAAAAAGCCTCATTTCTGATGGCTTTAACACCATATGGAATCAAAATGGATGTTAAACTGGAGCATCCTTTGAACATTTCAATGGATATTTCTCCAATTCCATCTGGAAGAGTAACTGAAGCCAAGCTTGAACAGCCACTGAAAGCTTCCATTCCAATCGACTTGACTCCGTAGGGGAGTTCGATTGATGTCAAACTTGAACAATTACTAAAAGCTCTTTCCCCGATTTTCGTTATTGTGTCTGGAATTGTTATCGAAATAAGGTTTTTGCAACCAGAAAAAGCTCCGCTTTGAATTTCTGAAACCTTTTTACCTTCTATCGTTTTTGGGATGTTTACAGACTTTTTGTTGTAATCGCAATCGATAACTACAAATGAATGAGACTTGAAATCGTACCTGAATTCAATAGGTCCATCTATTTTCAGCCATTTTGCGAATAACGTAGTCGATTCCGTAGCAAAAAAGACGCAACCTGGTTCGTATATCATTGCATCTTCATCCTTTGATGTTGACCACCCTATGAAAGTATATCCGTCTGGAGTATCCCAAGAAAGGTCTAATAGTTCTATTCCATCTCCTGGTATTGTTTCTTGGACTGTGCTAAAATCGTAGTCAGGACGATTGTGGTCTAACGTAATTGTTATTAGTTTTGTCGAGTTGTCGTTGTCGCATCCCGTTATTGCTAGAATAAGTGCTAAAATCAGTAAACAAAAAAAGCTTTTTTTCATGTTTTTACCTCTGGACTTGAGTCTACCCCCCCCCGCAGATTGTCAAGCGAAAATCACTCCATTCCCTTTGAGAGGGTAAGTTATTTATTTAAGTTCC
>MSGT01000026.1 GCA_001940825.1 Sphaerochaeta sp. Phil3 | reverse complement strand
GGTTATTTAATGCGGGCGCTAACAGATAGAGATGTTGTCATAACAAATCTGATTGATAGTTATGATAGGCTTATTGAGTTTGGGCAAAAGCATTTGAATGATTTATTTGTATTGGACGGAATTGTCAATGTCAATGCAAGAGATAGGATACTTAGAGAGATAGTTTCCAATACATTGGCTCATAGGGATTATTCAAGTGGGTATCCAGCAAAGATGATTATTGATGATGAGAAAATTACTGTTGAAAACAGCAACTTGGCTCATGGTATGGGAGCATTAGACTTGCAGAAATTTGAGCCATTTCCTAAAAACCCTGCTATATCAAAGGTATTTAGAGAAATAGGTCTTGCTGATGAATTAGGCTCAGGAATGAGAAATACCTACAAGTACACACAGCTTTATTCAGGACAAAATCCGCTATTTGAGGAAGGAGATATATTCAGAACGATTATTCCTTTGAAGAAGATAGCGACGCAAAAGGTGGGTGGAGGGAATGTCCCTCACGATGTCCCTCACAGTGTCCCTCACGATGTCCCTCAGGGCAGAGATGAACTGATTGAATTTATAAAAGCACAAGTAAGATTAAATAATAAAATTACAAGACAGGCTATTGCAGAAGGTGCAGGGGTAAGTGTAAAGACGATACAAAGAACTTTGAAGGAAATAGATAATTTGCAATATGTAGGTAGTGGAAATAATGGTCATTGGGAACTTAACGAGTAAAAGTAAGTTGCAGAACCATGATTTTTAGTAGGTAATTGATTTTTAAAAGTACCATGCAATAAGGTTTTGTAGCAGAAAAATTAAGTTGCAGTAAGTTGCAATACACAGAATCAAAAGGGGTTGGAACAATACGTACTTGCCTTTGATGGGGGTTCTGTCTCTTGCAAAGAGAAAGCAAAGACCCTTGTTCGTTGATTCCTTGGACGGAGAAGGTTCTCTTGTTCTTTATTCCTCTCATTATTCATATTCTTTTTCAATGGAAAGTAATCCAAAAGTAATCCAAAACAAGAAAAATCCGACAACTAATTATCGGTTTTATAATGAATTAGCTTGAAAATGCAATCATTCCCACTCGATCGTTGCGGGTGGTTTGGAGGTTATGTCGTAGACGATGCGGTTCACGTGGGGCACTTCGTTTACGATGCGGTGGGAGACTTTCTCCAATACATCGTATGGGATGCGTGAGAAGGTTGCCGTCATGAAGTCGCTTGTGTCCACGCAGCGCAGGGCTATTGTGTAGTCGTAGGTTCTTCCATCTCCCATGACCCCAACGCTTCTTATGTTGGTGAGAACCGCAAAGTATTGGCTCTTGGGAACGGAGCATTCACCGTGGATACAAGCTTTTTCAAGTTCGCTTCTGAATATCCAATCGGCTTCGCGCAGTATGGAGAGCTTTTCCTCCGTGATGTCGCCAATGACCCTTATTGCGAGTCCAGGTCCTGGAAACGGCTGCCTGTCAACAAGCGAGGAGGGGAGTCCAAGTTCTCGTCCAAGAGTCCTCACTTCGTCTTTGAACAATAGGCGCAGCGGCTCGACTATACCTTTGAAGCCTATGTCCTCAGGCAGTCCTCCTACGTTGTGGTGACTCTTGATGACGCTTGCATTTCCAAGGCCTGATTCAATGACATCGGGGTAGATTGTGCCTTGTACAAGATATTCCAAGCTATCGTTTTCGCCTGCCAGTCTACGAGCTTCCTCCTCGAAGACCCTTATGAACTCCTCTCCAATGATCTTGCGCTTTCGTTCCGGTTCAGTGACACCGGCGAGCCTGCCAAGGAAACGCCTACGGGCATCCACACGCACGAAATTGATTGGGTACTTGGAGAAGACTTCCTCCACTTGGTTTGCTTCGTCCTTGCGAAGAAGACCATGGTCCACGAAGACGCAGGTGAGGTTCCTTCCAATGGCTTTTGACATGAGCGCTGCAGCAACGGAGCTGTCCACTCCACCGGAAAGGGCCAGAAGCGCCTTGGACTGGCCTATCTTCTCCCTCAGTTCACAGACCGATGTTTCCAGAAAGTCCGTCATCTTCCAATTTTGACGGGCTCTTGCAATATCCAGAACGAAGGCTTTGAGAATATCAAATCCATGCTGTGTATGGTTCACTTCTGGGTGAAACTGTACGGCATAGAAACCACGAGAAGGATCTTCGAATGCGGCGTAGGGACATGATTGTGTAATTGCTGTTGCATGGAAACCTTCAGGCAGTTTCTTCACGCTGTCTCCATGGCTCATCCAAACTATGCCTTCTTCTGGGATGCCCCTGAAAAGAGTGGAGTTCCTGTCGAACTTCGTCTCTGTCCTTCCGTATTCGCGTGATGCCACTGATGGTGCTGGAACGACCTCCCCTCCAAGGGTCTGGGCCATGAGTTGGGAGCCATAACAAATGCCTAAAATTGGGATGTTTAGCGAAAAAACAAGGGCATCGGGCTTTGGTGCACCATTTTCGTATACGCTTGAAGGTCCTCCTGTGAAGATGATAGCCTTTGGATCGTATGCCTTGATTTCGTCCAAAGACCAGTTGTATGGATGCACTTCGCAGTAGACGTTCATCTCCCTAACGCGGCGGGCTATGAGTTGGTTGTACTGACCTCCAAAGTCGAGGACAAGGACTTTGTCGTATTCTTTCGTTTTGTTTGTGGTGTTGGAGTTTGCAATGTTGGATGCTTCCATTTCAGGCCTCGCTTCTGAAGCGTATGCCGTCTTCCACGGAGTCTATTATTGCAAGAGACTTCAGGTTCACTCCTGCAGCCCTTAGCCTGTCGCCTCCTCCTTGGAATCCTTTTTCTATTGCAATTCCAATGCCCTCAAGGTGGGCTCCTGTTTTCTCCACTATGTGGATAAGCCCCTTGAGCGCTTCTCCATTTGCGAGGAAGTCATCGATTATGAGCACGTTGTCAGTGGGTTTTATCATGTCCGACTCCACCATGAGTGTGACAGTCTTGTTGTAGGTGTACGAGTGGATTTCACTGCATATCAGACCGCCTTCTATGTTGTCGCTCTTGGCCTTCTTTGCAAAGAGCATGGGAATCCCATAGATGTACGAACACACGGCGGCAAGCGCTATTCCGCTGGCTTCGGCTGTCAGTATGAGCGTTACCTTGCCAATGTCGAAGTGTTTCTTGAATTCCTGAGCGATCTTGGACATGAATGCGGTGTCTACTCTGTGGTTCAGAAAAGAACCCACCTTGATGATGTTCCCAGGAAGGACTTTGCCTTCCTCCAATATTCGTGCTTCTAATTCGTCCATACAAAACTATGGTGCAAAAACGCTGTGAGTGTCAATTGGTGGTTTGGTAAACGGGGTGAAATACGACGTTTTTGTTGCGTTTCTCTGCTCTTTTTGTCTTTTCTTGTTGCTGCTGTTGCTTGTCGCTGCAGTTTTGTTGGGCGCACTGGGCGGTCTGGGCTTACTGGGCAGTCTGGGCGGACTAGGGCGGACTGTTTTGGTTTTTGAAGAAAGTTCTCTGAAAACGTGAATGGAAACGCATGGTTTTTTGGATAAGTATATTAGGAGGCTGAACTATGGCTGAAGTTACAAAAAATGTCAGGGAGTTTCTACCCAGAAAAGATGCATACAAAGATTCAAAAACATCGAAAAGGGGAGGGATAGAGAAGAATGGTCGTTTTTTCCACATGGTGCAGAGGTGCCGCAACAGAGAGGACCTGTATGATATGCAATCTGCAAGGTATAGACATGATTTGCTTTGCCGCTTGTGTGTAAAACATGGTGTTGGGATAATGTTTTCCGTTGTAATGCCAAACCATACACATGACTTGCTTTATGCAGAGAGCGTGGAACGGATATCTGAAGTGATGCGTGAACTGAATACTCAGGTCTCGCGCTTCATTCGCAAAAACAGTCCCCATAGATTCAAAAAGCGGGACGTTCGAGTGTTTGACGAAAGACCCATCTATATAGCGATAAAGAACATTCGGCATCTTGGAGTTGTGGGAAAATACATATATGAAAACGCTGCTCCTTATGAACGACTGAACAAGTTCGTGCCTTTCAGTTGTTTCTTTGGAATGCGAAATGGATATGTTCCAACTCCACCTTATCAAAAAGACCTTTATGAATTTGTCTATGGAATGGATGTGCAATGTTTGGTGGATTTTTTCGAGAAGAGTTCGACAAAAGAAGTCGAAAGGCTTATGGAACAGCGTTTTTCCTCTTGGAAAAAGGAGGATTCCGATGCCTTCTTCAAGGTTGATCCCTCCTCTCCGTGGTTTGATGATGAAATCGGTGCGCCCTAGTCCGCCCAGACTGCCCAGTAAGCCCAGACCGCCCAGTGCGCCCACCACCCACCTAACAAAGCCACACATACAAAAAGGCCGATGCCTCTGCATATAACCTGCATTGAGCACCGGCCTCGAATCTGCAAAGCTGCAATGTTGCGCTGCAGCCTCGCGCTGCTGTAAAAACGTTTTACTTTATCACAAAGCTCACAAGCTTGTTTGGAACGACGATCTCCTTGAGTATCGTAGCTCCGTCAAGGTATCGCTTGACGTTCTCGTTGTCCTTTGCCAAAGCAACCATTTCATCTTTTGGAGTGTCCTTGGCAATGGTGAGCTTTGCACGCACCTTGCCGTTGATCTGAACGACTATGGAGACTTCTGCGTCAACGACCATTGCCGGGTCGTATACCGGCCACTTTTCGTTTGCAATGGAAGGTTTGTGTCCAGCCTTCTCCCATAGTTCCTCTGCAAGGTGTGGAGTGTAAGGGCTTAGCATTAGGACAAACGGCTCCCAAGCTTCGCGAGGCAGCTTCTCCATCTTCGAAAGGTCGCTTACATAAATCATCATTTGGCTTATAGCGGTGTTGAAGTTCAAGGAGGCCGTGTCGTCCGTGACCTTCTTTATGGTTTTGTGAAGGCTCTTCATGAGATCTGCAGGAGCCTTTTCGTCCACAATCTCCCTTTCGTCTGCAAGGCGCCATATCTTGTCTATGAAGCGCCATACACCGGCGATTCCAGATGTTGACCAAGGCTTTGAGACCTGAAGCGGTCCCATGAACATTTCGTACATCCTCATGGTGTCCGCACCGTATTCGGCTTCCACATCGTCAGGGTTTATGACGTTCTTGAGACTCTTGGACATCTTGGCAATGACGCGCTCAAGAATCTCTCCTGTGTTCTTGTCCACGAACACTCCGGGTTCCTTTTCGATGACCTGATCCGCCTGCACCAACGTTTTGTTTGGTCTCTGGTATGCAAATGAGGTTATCATTCCTTGGTTCACAAGCCTTGCAAAAGGCTCCGGTGTGGAGACAAGGCCAAGGTCGAACAGCACTTTGTGCCAGAACCTTGCATAGAGCAGGTGCAGTACGGCGTGCTCCGTTCCTCCAACATAGAGGTTCACGGGCATCCAGTATTTCTCCTTCTCTGGATCGACGAACCTTTCGTTGTTCTTTGGGTCTATGTAGCGCAGGTAGTACCAGCAGGAGCCGCCCCACTGCGGCATGGTGTTCGTCTCGCGCTTTGCAGGGGCTCCGCACTTTGGACACTTGCAGTTCACCCAGTCGGTGATATTGGCAAGAGGGCTTTCGCCTGTGCCTGATGGCAGGTAGCTGTCTACCTCTGGAAGCTTCAAAGGAAGCTCGTTCTCCGGAACGAGGACGGTTCCGCAGTGAGGGCAGTGGACGAGTGGGATTGGCTCTCCCCAGTAGCGCTGTCTGCTGAACACCCAGTCCCTGAGCTTGAAGTTTATCGTCTTGTGTCCAATGCCCTTTTCCTCAAGGTAGGAAAGCATCTTCTCAATGGAATCGGCCTTGTTGAGTCCGTCCAAGAAGCCACTGTTGACGTGGATGCCGTCCTGTGTCCAGGCTTGGGTCTGCACGTCCACATCGCTCTTGAGGACCTCGATTATAGGGAGTCCAAACTTCTTTGCAAACTCCCAGTCTCGGGTGTCGTGTGCCGGGACTGCCATGATTGCGCCCGTGCCGTATGAAATGAGTACGTAGTCCGCTATCCAGATTGGAATCTCCTTGCCGTTGACCGGATTGATTGCGTAGCTTCCTGAGAACACTCCGGTCTTCTCCTTTGCAAGGTCCGTTCTGTCGAGGTCGCTTTTCTTGGCTGCATCTGCGATATACTGCTTGACCTGGGCTTCCTGTTCCTTTGTGGTGAGCTTTGCAACAAGTGGATGCTCTGGGGAGACGACCATGTAGGTTGCACCAAAGAGGGTGTCGCACCTTGTCGTGAATACTTCAAGCTTGCCAGCAGGGTCGTTTTCAAGTCCTTTGACCTGGAAGAGCACTGATGCGCCCTCGCTCTTTCCAATCCAGTTGCGCTGCATCATCTTGACGGATTCCGGCCAATCCACAAGGTCAAGGTCGTCGAGCAGCCTCTGTGCGTATGCCGTTATCTTGAGCATCCACTGTCGTATGTTCTTCTTCTCCACCTGGGCTCCGCAGCGTTCGCAGTGGCCTTCCTTGACCTCTTCGTTGGCAAGGCCCGTTTTGCAGTTGGGGCACCAGTTGATTGGAGCCTGCGTCTCGTATGCAAGGCCTTTCTCGTAGAGCTTTTCGAATATCCACTGGGTCCAGTGGTAGTAGTCGGGGTCGCATGTGGAGATCTCTCTGTCCCAGTCGTAGCAGAAACCAAGGCTCTTTATCTGGCGCCTGAATGTGTCTATGTTCTTCTCCGTTGTGATCGCAGGGTGCGTTCCCGTCTGGATTGCATAGTTCTCCGCAGGAAGTCCAAACGAGTCGAATCCCATTGGGTGCAGCACATTGTAGCCGTTCATCCTAAGGTAGCGGCAGTATATGTCTGTGGCCGTATAGCCTTCCGGGTGTCCTACATGGAGTCCTGCCCCCGATGGATATGGGAACATGTCAAGGACGTAGGCCCTCTTCTCCTTTGGGTAGGAGGGGTCTTCCGTAACGGCGAACGTCTTGTTGTCCGCCCAGTACTTCTGCCACTTGGGCTCTGTTTTGTCAAACGGATATCTGCTCATGGCTCAATGATAATTTGTTTCACTTTCTGTAACAAGTGGTTTACAATGTTGTTGAATGATGGTGGAATAGGGGAGGGAAAGAGGTAGGTGAAGTGAAGAAGTGGCTTGTTCTGGCTATATACGCCGCAGATATATTCTTTTGCCTTAGGGCTGTGAAGAACAAGGATTCACATGAGTACGCCCTTACGAAGCCGTTTCTCATGCCTCTTCTGTGCGGAGTCTATCTGCTGTTCCTTCCTGTTCAGCTCAGGAGGATGGACTACCAAAAATACGTCGTGTTGGCCCTTATGTTCCACACCTTGGGCGACATGCTGCTTCTTTTTCCAAGAAACAAAACCAAGGCGTTCTTCTATGCTGGTATGCTTTCGTTCCTCGTTGGACACTTCCTTTACATAGCATGGTTCCGAAACGCACCTGTTGGACACTCCGTGAAGGTTGCACTCTTGACGTTCGTGATAGTTGCAGTGTGCGAGTACTTCCTCTACAGACATCTCATGCTGGGGCCAAGGCGCTATGCCCCAAAGCTCCTCCCTTACTCCCTGGGCCTTGCAGTCCTTGCAGTCTCAGTCGCAAGTACCTTTGGCAATGGCTCTCACCCGGCTGCAACCATCATAGCTCTGATTGGCGTTGGACTCTTCTGCTTTTCAGACTACTGCATTGAAAGGAGACTTGTCAGAATGCCCCTCTTTGGCCAAATGACCGTCATGTCCACATACATCGCAGGACAAAGCCTCATCATACTTGGAATGCTGCTTCTTCAACTGTAGGGTCTTTTCCCCTGCACCCATCATTGGCCTTCGTCCTTAGACCGATATCTCTGAAACCCCATTCCCTTTAAATCCAAATCAATCTTTGATATAATTCCCCTCATGGCAGACAGAATGACAGATAGAAAATCCTCAAAGCCCATATACGACGAAGCGGCTATAAAGACCATGTCTCCTCTTGAGCACATAAGGCTCAGACCCGGTATGTACATTGGAAGGCTTGGCAACGGAACCCATGTGGATGACGGCATATACGTCCTCATGAAGGAAGTCATAGACAACAGCATAGATGAGTTCATAATGGGAGCCGGCAACAGGATTGTCATAAAGCTGGAGAACAACACAGTGAGCGTGCGCGACCAAGGAAGGGGAATCCCTCTTGGAAAGGTCATAGACTGCGTATCGGAGATAAACACAGGAGCCAAGTACAACGACGACGTCTTCCAGTTCAGCGTAGGGCTCAACGGTGTTGGCACCAAGGCAGTCAACGCACTGAGTTCGTGGTTCCATGTAAAGTCGTTCAGGGACGGTCGCTACTTCGAGGCCTTCTTCAAGCAGGGAATCCTTACAGAGAAGCACGAAGGAAAGACCGACGAGCCAAACGGAACCCTCACGGAGTTCACTCCGGACCCTGAGGTCTTTGGACAGTACCAGTTCAACGACGACTTCATAGTAAAGAGGCTCAACAACTACTGCTACCTCAACACAGGCCTTACCCTTGAGTACAACAAGAAGGTGTTCAGAAGCCAGCACGGACTTCTTGACCTCTTGGACAAGGAAGTAGAGGACAACGGAATCTACCAGACCATCCACTACAGAAGCAAGACGCTTGAATTCGCATTTACGCATACACGCGAGTACAGCGGCGAAACCTATTTCTCATACGTCAACGGACAGTACACGAGCGATGGTGGAACGCACCAGGCGGCCTTCAAGGAAGGCATCCTTGCAGGAGTGAAGGAGTTCTTCAAAAAACCGCAGTGGGCGCCGCAGGATGTGCGTGAAGGCATCGTGGGGGCCATAGCCATAAAGGTCCAGACCCCGGTCTTCGAAAGCCAGACGAAGAACAAGCTTGGCAACACGGAAGTGAGGATGCCAATCATAAACGAGGTCAAGGAAGCAGTTGTGGACTTCCTTCACAAGAATCCAGAGGCGGCTCAGCTACTCAACCAAAAGATCCTCACCAACGAGAACATCCGCAAGAAGCTTACAGAGGTCAAGAAGATAGCCAAGGAGAATGCAAAGAAGATCTCCATAAACATTCCAAAGCTCAAGGACTGCAAGTTCCATCTTGGACAGACAGGCCCCCATGCGGACATGGGCGAGCGCTCAATGATATTCCTAACGGAGGGAGACTCCGCATCGGGGACGCTCAATACTGCAAGGGATGTCATGACGCAGGCGGTCTTCAGCCTTAGGGGAAAGCCTTTGAACACCAACGGGATGTCCATGAGCGACATGTACAAGAACGCAGAGCTGTACAACGTCATGGCCGCACTTGGGATAGAGAACGGCATAGAGGGCCTTAGGTACGGCAAGGTCATATTCGCAACGGATGCCGATATCGATGGCTTCCACATTCGCATACTTCTTCTCACGTATTTCCTTTCGTATTTCGAGGATTTGATAAACGCAGGTAGGGTGTGGATACTTGACACCCCTCTTTTCAGGGTCAGGAACAAGAGCGTAACGACGTACTGCTTCTCAGAGGAGGAGCGTGACAACATGATGCGTCAGATAAGGGGCTCTGAGGTCACACGATTCAAAGGACTTGGAGAGATATCTGCCAAGGAGTTCGGGCAGTTCATAGGAGAGGACATGCGCCTCATTCCCGTGACCATAGACAGTTTGGCTGAGGCGCGCAAAGCCATGAACTTCTACATGGGCAAGAACACGCCTGAAAGACGTGACTTCATAATGGAAAATCTGGTGTAAGGAGGCAGCAGGATGGCGAACGCAAAAGAGCTTTTCAGACAGAACTTCATAGAATATGCCTCCTATGTCATCAAGGACAGGGCCATTCCAGACATAGAGGACGGCCTCAAGCCAGTACAGAGGAGAATCCTCCATACCCTCATAGAGATGGACGACGGGCGCTTCAACAAGGTTGCAAACGTGGTGGGATCCACCATGCACTACCACCCGCACGGAGACGCCTCCATCTACAGCGCACTTGTCAACCTTGCCAACTGCGACCTTTTCATTGAAAAACAGGGGAACTTTGGAAACTTCATGACAGGCGACGGCGCCGCTGCGGCACGTTACATAGAATGCCGTCTCCTTCCGTTTGCAAAGAAGGTCCTCTACAATCCGGAGATAACCAACTACGTGGAGTCCTACGACGGTCGTGGCAAGGAGCCCGTCTCATTCCCGGCAAAGATACCCGTAGTCCTCATCCAGGGCACGGAGGGCATAGCCGTAGGCATGTCCACGAAGATCCTCCCTCACAATGCACTTGAGGTCATAGACGCCCAGATATCGGCAATCAAAGGCGAGCCGTTCCAGCTTTACCCCGATTTCCCTGGCGGTGGCATCATGGATGTATCGGACTACCAGGATGGTCTTGGCAGCGTTGCGGTGCGTGCAAAGCTGGATACCTCCAATGCAAAGAAGATTGTGATAGAGGAACTGCCTTTTGGCGTGGACAGCGAGAGCATGATCCACTCCATAGAGGATGCCATAAAGAAGGGCCGTCTCAAGATACAGAGCGTAAGCGACTTCACGGCAGACAAGGTCAACATAGAGATATCCCTCGCAAAGGGCACGTACACCAAGGACATCGTGGACGCCCTGTATGCATACACACTGTGCGAGCAGAAGATATCGGTCAACTGCCTTGTCATAAAGGACAAGCTTCCGCATGTGTGCACAGTGTCCGATGTCGTGAACTATCATGCAAACCACATAATCGATGTCTCGAAAGCGGAGCTTGAGGTCGAAAAAGGCCACCTTTATGACAAACTGCACTATCGTACCCTTGAGCGAATCTTCGTAGAGGAACGCATCTACAAGCGCATTGAGCAGAAGCGCACCCAGGAGGCTGTGTCCGCTGCCGTCAAGACGGGCTTTGACCCATACAGCGACCAGCTTGTACGAGAAGTGTCCGACGAAGACGTGGAAAGACTCCTCAAGATCCCCATCAGAAGGATCTCCCTCTTCGACATTGAGAAGAACCGTCAGGAGATAGAGCAGATAAACGAAGACATAAAGCGCGTCGAGTACAACCTTGGACACCTTGCAGAGTATTCCATTGGAGTCCTCAAGGACATAAAGGGTGAGCTGGACAACGAGCTTCATAGACGCAAGACGGTCATTGGCGACTTCAACATGATAGATGTGAAGGAAGTGGCCAAGCGCGACATCGACCTTAGATACGATGGCCTTACAGGTTACCTTGGAACGAACGTCAAGACGGGCAACGCCCTGTTCAAGGTCTCCGAGTTCGATAAGATACTCATTGTCCAGAAGAACGGCACCTACTACTGCACCAACGTATCTGACAGGACTTTTGTGGGCAAGGACCTTGCATACTGCGGGCTTGCGGACAAGGAGAGCCTTGAGAACGTCGTGTTCACCGTCATATACCAGGACAAGAAGACTAAGGTTTCATACATAAAGCGCTGCAAGCTCTCTGGCTTCATAATGAACAAGCCGTATGAGCTTTTGCCTGAACCTGAGACCTGCTCCCTCAAGAAGCTGTCTGTACTCGAGAATGCAGAGGTGACTGTGACATACAAGGGTCCGTCACGCGTTAAGGAGACGACGTTCTACTTCTCGGACTTCAGGGTCAAGGGTGCAAAGGCTGGTGGTGTGACCATCACGAAGAAGGAGATAGCCTCCATTAGGATAAAGCCATGCAAGGCCGTAAGCACTCCTCCAAAGGAAGAGTCGGACGCAGGGCTTGACGAGGAACTTGAAGAGCAGGGTGCAGAGACATCGGTCTTGGAGGAAAGGCCTTCAAGTGAGAAGCCAGAGAAGGGCTCGGATGAGATGCCGGGTCTCTTTGATGACGTGGATTGAGGTGAGTGATGGGTTTCGATGGTTTTGAGGACGTTGCGGACAGGATTCTCTATGAGGACAACCATATAGTCGTCGTGAACAAGCTTCCCGGCGAGATAGTTCAGGGGGACAAGACTGGAGACAGGACATTGTGCGATGATGTGAAGGCGTACCTCAAGGAGAAATACAACAAGCCGGGCAATGTGTTCCTTGGCCTTCCTCATAGACTGGACAGGCCAACGAGCGGGATTGTCGTCTTTGCGCGCACTGACAAGGCCCTTGGACGTCTCAACAGAATGTTCCAGGAAGGTTCCATGAACAAGGTCTATTGGGCCATCGTGGACCATGGACTTGGGGCCAAGGAAGGCGAGCTTAGGCATTTCCTGTATAGGGACGGCGCCAAGAACAAGAGTTTTGCGTACAAGCCGGATTCCGTGACCGGCGGCGTTCCAGCTGTGCGAGGTGTCCCTTCCTCATCGTTGCAGGAGGCTCGTCTACGCTACCATGAGATTGCATGGTCAGACCGCTACACATTGCTTGAAATCCAACTCCTTACAGGAAGGCACCATCAGATAAGGGCCCAGCTCGCTGCATGCGGGGTTCATATCAAAGGGGACTTGAAATACGGCTTCCCACGTTCCAACCCCGATGGTGGCATAAGCCTGCATTCCCGCAGCATCTCGTTCGTGCATCCAGTATCGGGACTGAACGTGCATGTGGTGGCTGATCCCCCTGTGGATCCGCTCTGGGACTTCTTTTTGGATGAAGTTGAAGGCTGCAATCGCTGATTTTTGCTTTTTGCGCAATTTTGCAATTTTTGACATTGTATTTTTAGGTATACCTCAATTCTTCGTGGAAAATTGATTGTTTTCAAAATCAATTGTTGACAACTCTCTTACATGGGCTTTACAATCGGACTTGGTGGTTGCTATGTCTTCCGCCGTGCTACAAAGTGGAGGCTATCTATATGTACAATTTAGACGAGTTCATGGCTGAACTTGAGAGGAAGAATCCTGCTCAGCCAGAGTTCATTCAGGCTGCTCGTGAAGTCATCGAGTCTGTCATCGATGTCGTAAACAACAATCCAAAGTATCTTGCAAACAAGATTCTCGACAGAATCGTAGAACCTGAGAGAGTGATCGAGTTCAGAGTCGAATGGGAGGATGACAACCATCAGATCCAGGTCAACCGTGGTTACAGAGTACAGTTCAACAGCGCAATAGGACCTTACAAGGGCGGACTTAGGTTCAGCAAGAACGTCACACTTGGAACTCTCAAGTTCCTGGGCTTCGAGCAGACATTCAAGAACAGCCTTACGACCCTCCCAATGGGTGGCGGAAAGGGTGGCTCTGACTTCGATCCAGTTGGAAAGTCCGACAATGAAATCCTTCGTTTCTGCAGAAGCTTCATGACGGAGCTTTACAAGTACATTGGTCCTGATACGGACGTTCCAGCCGGCGACCTTGGTGTTGGCGGAAGGGAGATTGGTTATCTCTATGGTCAGTACAAGAGAATCCGCCAGGAGAACACAGGTGTTCTCACCGGCAAGGGCCAGAACTGGGGCGGTTCCCTCATAAGACCTGAAGCGACGGGTTTTGGTGCAATGTACTTCACGAACGAAGTCCTCAAGCTCAACGGTGATTCGTTCGAGGGCAAGAGGGTTTCCATCTCCGGCTTTGGCAACGTTGCATGGGGTGCAGCCATGAAGGCCTCCCAGCTTGGTGCAAAGGTCGTTGCAATCTCCGGTCCTGATGGATACATAGTTGACGAAAATGGAATCAACACCCCAGAGAAGTGGGCATACATGCTTGAGCTCAGAAGCTCCAACAAGAACGTCGTCGCTCCTTACGCAGAGAAGTTCGGTGCAAAGTTCGTTCCTGGCCGCAAGGTCTGGGAGCTCCCGGTTGACATCGCATTCACATGTGCTCTTCAGAATGAGCTCAATGGCGACGATGCAAAACTCCTCATCAAGAACGGTGTCAAGTATGCAATCGAAGTCTCCAACATGGGATGCACTCCAGAGGCAATCGCAGCCTTCCAGGCTGCAAAGATTCCATTCTGCCCAGGCAAGGCTGTCAATGCTGGTGGCGTAGCTACATCCGGTCTTGAAATGAGCCAGAACGCCGAGCATCTCAAGTGGTCTGCAGAAGAGGTCGACAAGCAGCTCCACACAATCATGAAGAACATCTTCGATGCTTGCGTAAGGGAAGGAAAGGAAGCTGACGGAACAGTCAATTACGTAAAGGGTGCAAACATTGCCGGCTTCAGGAAGGTCGCCGATGCAATGTGTGAACTTGGCTATTGATTGATTTGTTTTTCAACGCCGGTGCTTATTGAGGCTTGATGGTTTCCTCCTGTTGGCCTTGGTACACCGACCCTCACATTTTCGATTGACAAACAAAGGACCGTTGTGGATTTCCGCACCGGTCCTTTTTCTATAGTTTATGACTAACTTGATTGGACTTGGCTTTGTCAAAGGATGTGGTTTTACGAAGGTTTTACACCCTCCCATGGTTCTTTGCCGTTTCTAAACCGGTTTTGAAGGTAATATGGCGATATGGAAAACGAACTGATATATCAATTGATAATGATTCTTGTGGGCATCCTGCTCATCTATCTTGCAATAAAGAAGAAGATGGAGCCTGCGCTGTTGCTTCCTATGGGTTTTGGTGCCATTCTGGTGAATCTTCCAGGTTCCGTCATAGCAAATGACATTGGCATTCTTTCTTGGCTTTACAACTTTGGCATAGATACGTTCGAAGTGTTTCCATTGCTTCTCTTCATTGGTATTGGTGCCATGATAGACTTTGGGCCGCTTATCCAAAAGCCATGGCTCCTGTTCGTTGGCGCTGCAGGCCAGGGTGGAATATTCCTTACAATGATGCTCGCCTCTTTGTTCTTTCCTTTGAACGATGCCGCCTCCATTGGAATCATTGGAGCTGCGGACGGTCCAACTGCAATTCTGGTTTCTCAGCGCCTGAACTCGCAGTTCATGGCTCCAATACTCATAGTGGCCTATTGCTATATGGCTCTTGTTCCAATAATCCAGCCTGCGGTTCTGAAAGCCACGACCACAAAGCACGAGAGGGAGATTCAAATGACGTATAGGGCAGGGGATGTGTCGAGGTTCACAAGAATCGTGTTCCCGATTGCAGTCACGATTATATGTTCTCTTATGGCTCCGGATTCCGCGGCTTTGGTTGGAATGCTCATGTTTGGAAACCTTCTTAGGGAATGCGAAGTCCTTGACTCCTTGTCCATTGCTGCTCAGAACGTTCTTTCTCCATTGATCACTCTGTTGCTTGGCCTATCCATTGCTCCAATGATGAAGGGAACGGATCTTTTGACTTTCCAGACCATAATGATCATAGGGTTTGGTCTCCTTGCCTTTGTGTTCGACACCGCCTGTGGTGTGTTCTTCATAAAGATTGCCAACTTGTTCCTTCCAAAGGACTCCAAGGTCAATCCTTTGATTGGCGGGGCCGGGATATCGGCCTTTCCAATGTCTGCAAGGGTCGTACAGAAGGTGGGCAACGAGGCCAATAGACAGAACCACCTTCTTCCGTTTGCAATTGGCGCCAACGTTGCGGGTCAGATAGGCTCTGTCCTCGCTGGTGGTCTTATACTGTCCATGTTTGGTTGAGGAGGTCGTTTGTGTTTGCTTTGTCTAGTGCTGCAACGTCTACTGTGAACGCTGCCGTAAGTATGGGTTTTCGTGCATGGGGCCTTCTAGCCCTCTCGATGTGTGGAATCTTCCTTGTTGTCCTTATCCTCAACAAGCTTGGAAAGAGAAAGGACAGCAACGACAGAGAGTCCTAGAAGTTGGTTTACAGAATACACGAACGAATTTGAGGATTGAATTTTTAAGCTAACTAGTTTTCAATTAGTTCGGATAAGACTCTGCCCATTTTTTCTATTAATCCAACAACAAGGGCATTACCCATACAGAAATAACGCATGTGGTCGGTCATTCCACTCGTCCAGTTGTCGTCGAATCCATCTATGCGTTCGCATTCGACAGGGGTGAGAATCCTAAGTCTATGAGTTTGGGGGTCTTCTACTATGTGTGAAGATCTGTTTTTTGAACCTTCCGTTGTCAGCATTGTTCTTGCTGGTTTGTCTAGATAATCAGGATATGCAATAGGGCCCTCTGAATAGTTGTATTCAAAGCCTTCCTTTGTAACACGTTTCTCTTTTTTTGCGCCTTTCATGTATTGCCATTTTGCAATATCCAAATCCTTTACATAGTATTTTTCTGGAACGTCCTTTTGGAGTATATCTCCAAGAACTGTATATGGACCATTGAATAATGGCGTTACTTCGTTCGTATGCGCTTTGAAGTCTCTGCAGAATCCTGAATTCCCAAATTCGGCTTTGAACTTTTCGGTAAGTTCTACGAGGTTCTCTGGAATAGAGAAGTTTTTCTTTTTCGAACCCCCTGTGTTTGAGACCTTTGCTGAGCATGGGAATGCTCTTTTGAAGAATCCTTCCTCTAGATAGCTGTTTTTGTATAGAGTATTTTGTATTGATTCATCTCTTGTTGCAAAAATGAATGTTCTTCTTCGTCTTTGTGCAAATCCATAATCTGCAGCATTGATTACTCTCCATTCGACTGAGTATCCAAGAGAGTTGAGGCACGACAGGATAATGCCAAAGTCTCTCCCTCGTTGTTTTGCAGGGGACTTCAAGAGGCGATCAACGTTTTCAAGTAGAATGAATCTTGGTCTTTTTGAATCCACTATTCGTCTGATTTCCCACCAAAGAACTCCTTTCTTTCCTTGTATCCCTTTTGAAGTTGCAAGTGTTGCTGCTACGGAATAGTCTTGGCAAGGGAAGCCTCCAACAAGAAGTTCGTGATTTGGTATTTCAGACTCTGGAACCTTCGCAATGTCTATATTTGAATTTGTCGAATCTGGAAAATGTCTGTTGTAGCAATCAAATGCCCACTGAGTCTTTGCTCCTGGCTCCCACTGATTTGCAAAGAGGGTTTTCCATCCGCTTTTCTCGAGACCTACTCTGAATCCACCGACTCCGGCGAACAGTTCCACAACGGTTTTATCCAACATTTTTCTACCTGTGTTTAAAATTTACCAGATCTTTTTGATTTGATCAAGCTCTAGCGGAAGTGTATTTGCTGTGTTACGATTGAAATATGGATGAAAACAAGGAAAGGCAATTTGACAAAATAGTAGTTTTTGCTATGAAACTTGAGGGAAGTACTGTTGGAAAGCAAAACAGTCCATATTCCATTATTGTCGAAAGTGTGGGAGAAGAAACTGGTTCAGGGAAAGGTTCGTTTGGTCAATACTTGGAGAAAGCCTACTTTGGAATCAGAACAAACAACGAATCTCGGCCTGATTTCTGGCCTATACCATTGGAACTTAAAGCTTCTCCTTTGAAAAGACTTAAAAACGGAGATCTTACTGCCAAGGAAAGAATTGTATTGAATATAATAAACTATCGTGAAATGGCGGGAGAGACTTTTGAGAACTCTCACTTTAAATTCAAAAACGAGAGTATCCTTCTGGTTTGGTATGTTCACGACAAGAATCTTGAAAATCCAGACAAAGAAATCGATTTGGTCGGAGTTTGGAAATGTTTGGAAGAAGACTTTGAGCAGATAAAGCAGGATTGGGAGACAATAAAAGCAAAGATTTGTTCTGGACATGCTGAAGATATTTCTGAAGGGGATACCTTTCTTTTGGGTGCGTGTACCAAGGGTTCGACTGCTGCTACCTCTTTGGTTCAGCAACCATTTTCGCCTGTTTTGGCAAAACAGAGAGCTCTTTGCTTCAAGCATGGGTATGCGAGTCATATTTACGATGTCATGCAATCTCGTAGAGCTAGAAAAGATTCCGAAATTCGTTTTATGGCAAACAAGAAGGAGCGAAATCTTGAGCAGGCTGTTTTGGCTATGTTTGAACCATACATTGGAAAGACTTCTGCGCAAATCGAAGATGCCTTGGATTATCACGTAGGAGGAAAATCAAGATTGGCATATATTTCTCGTAGAATCATTGGGTTTTCCAAGAAGAACGAATCATTTTATGAATTTGATGTTGCAAATATCCAAGTAAAAACGATTAGGCTTGAAAAGAATGGCAAAAACAGGGAGTCAATGTCTTTTAGAAACGTAAACTTTTGTGAGATTGTGGGTCAGGATTGGGAGGATTCCGACTTGTACGAAGAGCTGACATCCAAGTTTATAATGGTAATTTTCAGACGGGAATCAGATGGCATGGACTATGTCCTCGACAATGTCAGGTTTTGGAATATGTCGCAAAAGGATATTGATGTCTGTGAAGAGGTTTGGGAAAAGACCAAGTATCTGGTCATGTATGGAGATTACAATCACTTTCCAAAAGAATCAGAGAATCCTATCATTCATGTTCGCCCAAAGGGAAAAAACAGCGAAGATCTGATGGCGACTCCACAGGGAGGATTTGAAAAGAAGAAGTGTTTCTTTTTGAATAGAGAGTACATCTTACAAAATGTGGTTGAGAAGTAGCTTGTTATCTTAGATATCCAATAAGAAAAGTTTTGTAGAAATCCCCTTTGGTTTCATCTGTCCAGATTAATTCTACAGTTGAAGAGTCGGTATTCCAATCCATTAGAAATATTCCTACTTTTTTTGTTTGCTTCGGTGAAAGCGAAAACAAATTGCCTTTCATAGGATTGTTCCAATTTGAGTTTTTGAACTCCATCGAAATATTGTACGCTTCTGCATCTCCGATATTCTTTATATAGATGTGGCTGAAATCCTCATCCATCTCGATGGTCAAATTTGAAACTTTAACATCGGGTTTTCCCAATAGGTCTTTCAGATTGTTTGTAAAAGACAATACTTCTATAAATTTCATTTCGTCTCCTGTGTCAAATGCAACGAAAAAAACTGCAAACCTAAGATATCAAGAATCGGTTTGCGTTGAGTTCTTACTTCTTTTTGATAGAGAGCTTTTCCTTTATCTTGGCGAAGGCTTCTGCGTGGTTTGTGGAATGCATGGTTGGGAATGCCTTTATGAGGCGCTTTTGCATCCTTGTGATTTCCTTTTCCTTTTCGCTTATGGTGAATTTGAGAACTTCAAGGCGGGACTGTGCATCGGTTCTCGATTCCATGACTGTGTCTGTGAGCTTCTTGATTCCTTCGCTTTCCTTTGCTTTGAGTGCTCCGTCGGAGAGCCTCTTGCCAATCTCGTCCGAGACTTGGTGTATTTGGGCGGCGAGTTTGTCTATTTCCTCGAGCTTCTTGTTGAAGTGGAAAACACTTGTGGAGGTAGCAATGATATCGGCTATGAATGTGACTTCTAGGATTGGAAGGACGATGTACGTTACAAGCGAAGGTATGTGATTGACGAAGAATGCAATCGATGGGTGTACGATATCAATGAGAAATACACATGCAAGGCCCCAGATGAGAGAGAAGGCGAGGCACACGTAGCCTCCAATGTTAAGTGGCATGCGGGAGTAGTCCCACCAGCGATGGTGGAAGATCTTTTCCATTAGGAATCCCGTTATGAGTTCAAGTACGGATGTAAGTACTACTGAGCCAACGAACAGTATCCAGAAATTCTCTTTGAGTGGTTCCAAGAGGAATACGACTATGACGACTCCAAAGCCGTAGATTGGACACACTGGGCCGTTGAGGAAGCCTCTGTTTTCGAACACGCCTCTTGCACAGGCGGCGAACACGACTTCCGTGGCCCATCCCAAAAATGCGTAGATGAAGAAGAACCAAACATAGTTGACGACTGTAGCGAATGTTGCGGACACTTTCCCTTCCTCCGTGCTGTTGCTTACACATAGATAATACATTAAAAGTTCGCTGGTGCAAACATTGGTGTTTGGAGAGATTCTGAACTGTCTTTGAATCCATAGACTATTTGTCCTGAAAAGGTTTTTCTGACGCATCAAACAGCGTAGAAGTCACATGGAACCGCGAAACCGAGACTAAACGGCAGTTTTGAAACAACAAAAAAAGAGGGGCCCCCGAACGGAATCCCCTCTGTGTTTGAACTGTGTTCAACGGGCTCTAGGCGAACCTAGGCAATCAGTCGTTGTACATGGCAATGAGCTTGAGCAGGTGCTCGTAGCGCTTCTTTGCCTCTTCCTCGTTGGCTTCGAACAGCTCGGTTGCGCGCTCCGGGAACTCGCGTGTGAGTCTGCTGTAGCGGGCTTCGTTCATGAGGAAGTCCTGGTAGCCGCCGGCTGGGGCCTTGGAGTCGAGAGTGAATTTCTTCTCTGCAACTGGGTTGTAGCGGAAAAGGTTCCAGTAGCCGCAATCGACCGCTCTCTTCATTTCCTTCTGGCAGTTGGCCATTCCGCCCTTGATGGAGTGCATCTCGCATGGAGCATATCCAATGATGAGCGATGGGCCGTGGTAGGACTCTGCCTCTGTAATGGCCTTGATGGTCTGGGCTGGGTTTGCACCCATTGCAACCTGTGCGACATAGACGTAGCCGTACTGCATTGCAATCTCTGAGAGGCTCTTCTTCTTGACGTCCTTACCAGCTGCTGCGAACTGTGCGACCTGACCAAGGTTGGAAGCCTTGGAAGCCTGTCCACCTGTGTTGGAGTAGACCTCTGTGTCGAATACGAAGATGTTTACATCCTTCTTGGAAGCAATTACATGGTCGAGACCACCATAGCCAATGTCGTATGCCCAACCGTCACCACCAAAGATCCATACGGACTTCTTCGCAAGGTATTCCTTCTTGTCCAGGATTTCCTTGGCTGTTTCACATCCGCAGTTCTCGAGTGCTGCGATGAGCTCTGCCGTAGCCTTCTTGTTGGCTTCTCCGTCTTCCATTGTGTCGAGCCAAGCCTGAGCCTGTGCCTTGACTGGCTTGTCGGAACCTGCGAGGTCCTTGATCATTGCTGCAAGGTCTTCGCGGATCTTCTGCTGGCCAATGTACATTCCAAGACCATGCTCTGCGTTGTCTTCGAACAGTGAGTTGCACCATGCCGGGCCGTGGCCGTTCTTGTCCGTGCAGTATGGGGATGTGGAAGCAGGACCGCCCCAGATCGATGAACATCCTGTTGCGTTGGAGATATACATCCTGTCGCCGTAGAGCTGTGTGACAAGGCGTGCGTATGATGTCTCTGCACAACCTGCACATGAGCCGGAGAACTCGAGCATTGGCTGTCTGAACTGGCTGCCCTTGACTGTGTTGTCCTCCATCTCCTTCTTAGGAGCGACCTTGGATACGCAGTAGTCGAAGACTTCCTGCTGAGCAAGCTCTTCTTCCTGTGGAACCATCGTGAGGGCTCCAACTGGACATGCGCCTACACAAACGCTGCAACCCATACAGTCGAGAGGGGAGATTGCGATTGTGAACTTGTAGACACCCTTGCCCTTTCCAGCCTTGACGTCCATGACCTGTGCTGCAGCTGGGAGGTTCTTTGCCTCTTCCTCTGTGAGTGCGTAAGGTCTGATCGTTGCGTGTGGACATACATAGGAGCAGTTGTTGCACTGTATGCACTTTGCAGACTCCCATCTTGGAACCGCCACTGCAACGCCACGCTTCTCGTATGCTGCTGCACCAAGTTCGAACTGGCCGTCCACGTGATCCATGAAGGCCGATACTGGAAGGCTGTCGCCGTCCATTCTGTCAACTGGCTCAAGGATGCTCTGGACCATCTTGACGAGCTCTGGCTTGCCTTCGAGCTTGACTTCCTTCTTGTCGTCCGTTGCGTTCGCCCAATCGGCTGGGACATCGACTTTCTTGAAAGCCGTTGCACCAAGGTCGATTGCCTTGTGGTTCATGTCAACGACATCCTGTCCCTTCTTGAGGTAGGACTGCGTTGCCTTCTCCTTCATGTGGGCGATTGCCTCTTCCTGAGGCATGACCTTTGCAAGTGTGAAGAATGCGGACTGGAGGATCGTGTTGGTTCTCTTTCCCATTCCAATCTGCTGTGCGAGGTCGATTGCGTCAATCGTGTAGAGCTGGATGTTGTTCTTTGCAATATAGCGCTTGGATGCTGCATCCATGTGGTGGTTGAGTTCGTCCATGTTCCACTGGCAGTTGATCATGTAGACGCCGTTTGGCTTGACGTCCTGGACCATCTTGAAGCCCTTTGTAACGTAGCTTGGGTTGTGGCATGCAACGAAATCGGCCTTGTTGATGTAGTAAGGTGACTTGATTGGGTTGTCGCCAAAGCGCAGGTGGCTTATCGTCACGCCGCCGGTCTTCTTGGAGTCGTACTGGAAGTAGGCCTGTACGTACTTGTCCGTGTAGTCGCCAATGATCTTGATGGAGTTCTTGTTCGCACCAACCGTGCCGTCTCCGCCAAGGCCCCAGAACTTGCATTCGATCGTGCCAGGAGCTGCTGTGTTAGGACAGTTCTTGTCCTCTTCAAGGCTGAGTCCCGTGACGTCATCGACGATTCCAATCGTGAACTGGTGCTTTGGAGCATCCTTCTTGAGCTCGTTGTAGATTGCAAACACGCTTGCAGGTGGTGTGTCCTTGGATCCAAGGCCGTAGCGTCCGCCAATGACCTTTACGTCATTGAGGCCAGCGTTTGCAAACGCCGTTACGACATCAAGGTAGAGAGGTTCGCCCTGTGCGCCAGGTTCCTTCGTTCTGTCGAGGACCGCGACTTTCTTTGCGGTCTTTGGAAGAGCGGATATGAGTCTGTCTGCAGCGAATGGTCTGTAGAGTCTGACCTTGATGAGACCAACCTTCTCTCCGTGTGCGTTGAGGTAGTCGATGACTTCCTCTGCAACGTCGCAGATGGATCCCATTGCTATGATTACGCGGTCTGCATCAGGAGCGCCGTAGTAGTTGAAGAGCTTGTAGTCCGTTCCAAGCTTGGCGTTGATCTTGTCCATGTAGCTTTCGACGACTGCGGGAAGCTCGTCATAGTACTTGTTGCAGGCTTCTCTGTGCTGGAAGAAGATGTCTCCGTTCTCGTGGCTTCCTCTCATGTGTGGGTGCTCTGGATTGAGTGCATGTGCTCTGAATGCCTTGACTGCGTCCATGTCGCACATGTCCTTGAGGTCCTCATAGTCCCATACTGCGATCTTCTGGATCTCGTGGCTTGTGCGGAAACCATCGAAGAAGTTGATGAATGGAACCTTTCCAGTGAGTGCTGCAAGGTGTGCAACCGGTGCAAGGTCCATGACTTCCTGGACGTTGCCTTCGCAGAGCATTGCGAATCCTGTCTGGCGGCATGCCATGACGTCGCTGTGGTCGCCAAAGATGTTCAGGGCATGTGTGGAGACTGTACGCGCGCTTACGTGGAACACGCATGGAAGCTGTTCTGCGGCGATCTTGTACATGTTGGGGATCATAAGAAGAAGTCCCTGGGAGGCGGTGTATGTGGTTGTGAGGGCGCCTGATCCCAAAGCTCCGTGGACAGCTCCCGCTGCTCCTGCTTCAGACTGCATTTCAACAACTTTGACCTGTGTTCCAAAGATGTTCTTCAGTCCATTTGCACTCCACTGGTCTACGAAGTCAGCCATTGGGCTGGATGGAGTGATAGGGTAGATAGCAGCAACTTCAGAGAACGCATAGCTTACGTGCGCGGCTGCGTTGTTGCCGTCCATGGATTTCATTTTTCTTACCATGAAAAATCCTCCTCGATTTATTAGCCTGCATCTTCAGGCATTGCTTTTGGTTCTGGACCGCCTGCCTTGTGTTGGTCCTTGGACAGACGGCAAGGGGAAAGGGCGCAATATCCCTTCCCATGTCTTTCGTATAGGATAATCGCAAAACGATATATTTACAATAGAGAAATGCGTTTTCAGAGACATCGGGCTATGTTGGGTCCATGTCCTTTCGTTGGCTTTTTCGTGTCCTGCGTGGTCCTATTTTTCGTACATGGAGAGTATCTTGGACAGGTATCCCACAAAGCGCGTTCTGAACGATGCAGGTCCTAGGATTTCCACTGCGTTGCCGCATTGGATTATCCTTAGGATGAGCTCTATGGAGTTCTCTGCATCGAACGTGCATCTAAGCGAGCCGTCCTCCTGCTTCCTGCTTTCTATCTTGCCGTGGGCCAGCGTGTCGAACGAGTTGAGTGCACTCTTCTGATGCACCAAGAGCTCCAGGTGTATGGTGTCTATGACGTCGTCCGAGTACAGCGGCTCCCTGCGCCTGAACGCCTTGAGGTTGTCAGGAATCGTGTACGTCTCGTTGAGTATTGCCACGTCCTTTATTGCCGATATATCAATGGTCACTATCTCTGCAGTGTGGCGAAGTCTCCCCGTCACCGTGATTGGGTTGCGTCCCTGCTCGTTCTCCACGTATCCAATGAAGTAGGGGGCAAGCTCCGTTTCTTCATCCACAGGTAGGAACGTGTCGTCCTGGGTTTGGCCTCCGCTGCCTTTGCTTCCCTCGTCCTGGGCTGCGGTCGCTTTTGGGATCTTCGATGAGTGCACTATCCTCACTATCTTGCCTGATACCCACGCATCGATGAGTGTATCCAGCACGGCGTTGCATTGGCTGGAGGACGCCTTTCTGTACGCCTCGTTCTCTATTTCGTCTGCAAGCTGCACGATGTTGGCACTTATCTTGGGGGCGTAGTTCTGCATCCCCATGGCAATCTTCCTCAAGCCCGATGCCAGATGAGGGTTCGTGAATTCGGAGTTGCTCAGCAGCATCTCGGCGCCCATGTTCAGCGCAAGGCTCTCATAGATGCTCAGTGCAAGGGGCTCCTCTCCGTCCTTGGGCAGTATCTTCACGAGGTTCTTGTCCTCGTATATGTCGCTGTACTGCTTGAGCTCGTCTATGTACCTCCCAATGGTGCTTCTATGTACGCCTATTCTTCGTGCTATCTCCGATTTCCTCAGTCCCTCCGGGTGGCTTCGTAGTATAAGCTCCAGCTGTGCAACACGTTCTCCCTTCATTCTGCTGCGCGTCTCCTTATGTTCTTTGCGTCGCATTTTTCCATGTTGCACTATCCCTTGTAGATTCTCGAATCAATTGTCAATTGCAACAACATGCAACATGAAGTATAATCCCCGTATATGGATATTGCAACAAAAAAGGTTGAATCTGTTGATTCGCTAACTGAAGCCTTGACCAAGCTTGAAACCAACATGTCATATCTTCAGGACACCGTCCGCCAACTCAACGACATCGTGACGGAGCAGCAGCTGTTGGTCTCCCGCCTTGAACGGCAGAACGAGGTGCTTGCCAAGAGGGTGGAGGAACTGGATACTGAGGCCAGGCCCAACCGTCGCCCACCCCATTATTGACTTCTTGGCCTTTGGGCCGTCTTCTGCGTCACTTCGCTCAGGCTGTACAAGGAGTACTATCCTTCGTTCGTATCCTTGAATACGGCTCAAATCCCTGCGAAGGGACTTTTCTCTTGCTCTTTTGATGTCAGTCGTTGTCGATGCGCTCAAGTCGTGCACTAAGTACTGTCATATGCTTTGCTCCTACGTCTTTGCAGAAGTGGGGTTTTGCATAAAAACGGAAAAAAACACTTTTTATGCAATGAAAGTTTAATAATTCAGAGAAAATGCCGTTTTTATTAAACGTTTTGGAGGAACTTTTGCGCAACCAATATGCGAGAGGGGTTGCGCGGATGCAACGTTTAAAGAAATCGGCCTAGTCAAGCGAGTGCAGGGCCTTCTTGAATTGGGAGGCGAAGAGGGCTGTGCAGAAGGCGACCGAGAGGATGTCGGCGATGGGTTCTGCGAGGAAGACCGCAACGACCTGGTTGGGGAGAATGGCGGGCATGATGTAGATGAGGGGGATGAGGAGGATTATCTTTCTCATGCATGCGACCATGATTGAGGATTTTGCGTAGCCTATTGAGGTGAATGTGGTTTGGCATGCCATTTGGATGGAGAAGAGACCCGTGATTGCCATGTAGATTCTAAGAAGCGGTGCGGTGTAGGTGACCAGGGCCTCTACGTCCGTGAAGATGCGCGCAAAGGCCTGAGGGAAGAACATGACGCAGAGCCAAAGAGTGAAGGCATATATGGCGTTGACCTTGACGAGCAGTCCAAAGGCCTTCTTTACGCGGCCCTTGTTGCGGGCTCCAAAGTTGTAGCTTATGATTGGCTGCGTGCCCTGTCCAAGTCCGTTGAGAGGAAGTAGGGCGAACTGCATGACGCTTGAACATATCGTCATGGCTCCAACGGCTATGTCTCCGCCGTATTTGAGAAGGGAGGAGTTGAAGCAGACCGATATTATGCTCTCTGTGCTTTGCATTATGAAGGTGGCAAGGCCAAGGGTGATGACGGGGACGATCACTGAGGATTGCAGCTTCAGGTTCTCGCGTCTCATGTGAAGTGTGGTCTTCTTTCCAAAAAGGAACGAGATTATCCATGCAGCTGACAACGCCTGGGAGATTATGGTTGCAAGCGCCGCTCCTTTGACTCCCATTCCAAGTGCATAGATGAAGATTGGGTCCAGAACTATGTTGCTTACGGCCCCTACGATTATTGTGACCATGCTTGTGGTTGCAAAGCCCTGGGTTGTGATGAACATGTTCATTCCAAGGGAGAACTGCACGAAGAGCGTCCCCAGGGAGTAGATCTTCATGTAGTCAACCGCGTATGGAATCGTGTTCTGGGAGGCTCCAAATAGAAGCAGTATTGGCTCGCAGAAGACGTATATCAACGCCGTGAGCACTATGGAGATAAGAATCTGGAGGGTGAAGCAGTTGCCCATTATGAGCTCTGCCTGCTTGTTGTCGCCACGGCCCATTGCTATGGATGCCCTTGGGGCTCCTCCGCTTCCAACAAGAGCTGCGAATGCAGAGACTATGAGTATGATCGGAAGGCATACGCCAACGCCTGTCAGGGCCAACGCTCCTGTCTCTGGAATATGGCCTATATATATGCGGTCAACTATGTTGTAGAGCATGTTTATAAGCTGCGCCACGACCGTTGGAAGGGCTAGCTTTGCCATGAGCCTTCCCACTGGCTCCTCTGCCAGGAAGCTTCTATCTTGATTTCCACCTTGATTTCGCTGTTGGTTTCTCTGCATGGCGTAAAACTACTCCAACGGAGGAGGATTGGCAACAGCAAACGGCAACAGGAATCTGTGCAGAAAGAAGTTTTTCTGCTAAATTGGAATGTGAGGCTTTTTCACTGTGAAACTGAAAACAAAACTGAAAATGAAACAGGGGTTAAACAGAAATGAAACTGGAAGCCTCAAGGAGTTTAGATGACGGAATTCGTACACCTCCACAACCATACGGACTATTCTCTGCTTGACGGAGCCGCTTCGTGTTCCAAATACGTTGCTAAAGCCAAGGAGCTTGGCATGAAGGCCCTTGCCATAACCGACCACGGCAACATGTTTGGCGTCATGGAGTTCTACAAGGCCTGCAACGATGCGGGGATACAGCCAATCCCTGGGTGCGAGTTCTACATCTCCCCGGCAGGCAGGGCCAACAAGGACCCCGGCAACCGCTACTACCACCTCATCCTCCTTGCAATGAACGACAAGGGATACCACAACCTCATGGAGCTCAACAGCATCTCATATCTGGAAGGCTTCTACTACAAGCCAAGGATAGACGAGGAGGCCCTCAAGGAGCATAGCGAAGGGCTTATATGCATGTCAGCCTGCCTTGCGGGCGAGATCCCCCAGAAGCTTCTCAACGACTACATGGACGAGGCCTACGAGAAGGCCAAATGGTACAAGGAGCTCTTTGGCGACAGGTACTATATTGAAATCCAGAACCACTTCATCCCTGAGGAGACAACGGTCCTTCCAAGGCTTGTGAAGCTGGCAAGGGACCTGGACATCCCAATCGTGGCCACCAACGACATACACTACATAGAGAAGTCAGACCACAACGCACACGATGTCCTACTTTGTATTGGAACCGTGAAAAAGAAGTCCGATACCGACAGAATGAGGTTCCAAACCGAGGAGTTCTACATGAAGAGCGGCGACGAGATGGCCGACCTCTTCTCCAAATACCCCGATGCCATTGAGAACACGGTCAAGATAGCCGAGCGCTGCAATTTCAAGATAGAGTTCCCTGGTCCTCTGCTTCCAAGCGTAGACGTCCCTCCTGAGTACAAGGACACCAAGGAGTATCTGTCGGCCCTTTCGTGGCAGGGCCTTGAGAGACGCTACCCAGGATACAAGGACAATCCGGAGCAGCGCAAAGTGCTTGAAGAAAGGCTCAACTATGAGCTGAGCGTCATACTCAGGATGGGGTTCGACGGCTACTACCTCATAGTGCGCGACTACATCTACTGGGCCAAGACCCACGATGTACCTGTAGGTGCAGGTAGAGGCTCAGGCGCAGGTTCGCTCGTGGCCTACTGCGTTGACATCACGAACGTGGACCCCATAGCCCACGACCTGCTGTTCGAGAGGTTCCTCAACCCTTCAAGGGTCTCGCTTCCTGACTTTGACATAGACTTCTGCTTCGAAGGACGCCAGAGTGTCATAGACTACGTGACGGACCACTACGGGGTGGACCGAGTGGGTCAGATAGCCACGTTTGGAACCCTAAAGGCCAAGGCCGTCGTAAAGGACGTAGCCAGAGTCCTTGACATACCTTTCGATGAGTCCAACCGCATAACCAAGTTCATATTGGACGTTCTTCCTGACGAAGCCAAGGAGGCTCATGTATCGTCGCTTCTGGAGTGGTCCATACGCACATCCCCAGAGCTTCAGGAAGTGAGGGACAGAGGCGGTGTATACGAAGAGCTCTTCGATGTTTCGCTAAGGCTTGAGAACCTTGCCCGCCACGTATCCACCCACGCCTGCGGCGTCGTCATTGGAAAGACGGCCCTAAAGGACTATGTGCCGCTCTATCGTGATCCAAAGACAGGTGGCATCTCCACTCAGTATACAATGACGTTCCTTGAGCAGTGCGGTCTTGTGAAGATGGACTTCCTTGGACTCAAGACGCTGACCCTTCTTAGGAACACCGTTAGGCTGATCCACAAGAAGGACCCTTCGTTCGACCTTGAGAAGGTCCCTGACGACGACAAGGATACATTCGCCATGCTGTCCAAGGGCGACAGCATGATGGTGTTCCAGCTTGAAAGTCCTGGGATGCAGAAGAACCTGAGACTCCTTGAACCTACGAGGTTCGACGAGCTGGACGCAATGGTATCGCTTTACCGTCCGGGTCCAATGCAGTACATCCCGCAGTACATTGATTCCAAGCAGGGCAGGCACCCTGTCGTGTACCCCGATCCTGACTTGGTGGACCTTCTCAAGCCAACCTATGGCGTCATCGTCTACCAGGAGCAGGTCATGCGTGTAGCCCAGATCATAGCGGGGTTCTCCCTTGCTGAAGCAGACACCCTGCGAAAGATAATGGGAAAGAAGAAGAAGAAGGAGATGCCGGCGCAAAGGGAGAAGTTCATAGCCGGAGCCGTGGCAATGGGCAGGGACGCCCAGCATGCAGCGGACATCTTCACGATGCTTGAACCTTTCGCAAGCTACGGATTCAACAAGAGCCACAGTGTGTGCTATACGCTTCTTGCCTACAGGACGGCATATCTCAAGTGCCACTACAAGGCAGAGTTCATGGCCGCCAACCTCACCAACGAAATAGGTTCCGGCGACAAGTACAAGGAATACCTGGACTACGTGAAGGGCATTGGAATCAAGATACTTCCACCAAGCATCAACGACTCCGAGACATACTTCAACGTCGTCAACGGCGAACTCATATACGGGCTTGCGGGTATAAAGGGCGTTGGCGCAACGACAGTGCAGGCTATCCTTGACGAAAGGCACGAAAACGGCCCTTATACCGATTTCCTTGACTTCATCCGCCGCAGCGACCCCAAGGTCTTGAACTCAGGTGTACTGGACGGACTTATCAACGCAGGGGCGTTCGACTCGTTTGGCTACAACCGCCCAACCCTGATCGCCAACTACAACGATGCAATAAAGTCCGTAAAGGAGGACAAGGAGGCACAGACTTTTGGACAGAACCTCCTGTTCGATGCTGCAGAGGAGGGCACTTCCAGCTTTGAGATGAAGACCATGCCTGACTATGACTTCATGGAGAAGCTTGAGATAGAGAAGTCATACCTTGGGTTCTATGTATCGGGACATCCTTTGGACAGGTACAAGGCCTGTTGGGATGCCTGTGTGAGGCTTGACCTTTCCAAGCCTGACCGCATACATGAGGGCGTGAAGTACGACTTCATTGGAATGGTCTCCGAGATGCGTGAAATCACTACCAAGACCGGTTCAAAGATGGGGCACATCTCCATAGAGGACTACAACGGCAAGGTGGATGTCACCGTGTTTCCAAAGCAGTGGGCCCTGTGTTCTATGGGGATTGCTACAGGGAAGATAATTGGGGTGCATGGAAGCTTCAAGACATACAACGACAAGCTGGGCTTCAGCGCAGACAGCGTCTTTGGAGATCCAATGCAAATGAAGCCTTCCCGTCCAGTGAGGGTCTGCCTTGAGCTTGACCAGAGCCAGAGCGGAAGAAGCGCCATAAAGGAGATACGCAGCGTGTGCTCGAAGCACAGAGGTACTGCGGAGCTCATGTTCGTCGTCTATCCAAACGTTGGCGACGACGGCAACCTTGAAGGCCGTCCCCGCAGGGTCGTTGCCGACCAAAGGTTCAATGTGGATGGTTCTCCTGCTCTCATGGAGGCATTGTTGGAATGCCAGAGCGTGCATGACGTGTACGCCGAATGATCTTTGTTGCGGACTGTAGCCGCAATCGCTGCGTGCTGTAGTTTTGGAGGGGCTTTGATGGAGTTCTTCAAAGGTGTTTGCTCTTTTCTTGCAGGTCTTGCCGGCCCGTATTCGTTTCTCATAGTCGTGAGGATAATCCTTTCGTGGATCGTTGGATTCAGCAGGATGAACGGTTGGCGCAGCGGCTATGGCGGCTATGGTTATGCAAATGGCAACGGTGCCGGCCCCTCTGGAGTGGAGAAGGCCTCGGATGTCATAGGGCGTATCGTGGATCCTTACCTGAACCTTTTCAAGGGTATTACGTCTCTTCGCCGTTCGAGGGTGGATTTCACGCCTGTTGTGGCCCTCATAGTCCTGAATCTCATACAGAGCCTCTTGGAGATGGTGGCCCGCACGGGCAGGGTCTCCATTGGAGTCCTCCTTGCCATTGCAGTGCAGGGGCTTTGGAGCTCTTTGTTTGCATACCTCTTTGTGTTCTTGATAATCCTGCTTGTGGTGCGCTACTTCCTTGGTCGCAGCCCATCGTATCAGGCTCAGAACTGGATCAATGCAATAGATCCAATCCTTGATGACCCAGTCAAGAGGGTCTACAAGCTTTTCTTTCGCAAGATGGTCAATCCAGACGATCAAAAGCTCGTTCTTGCCTCCATAGTATTCTACTTGATCATATTCGTAGCCTTGAAGGTAGGCGTTGGTTTTCTTGTGGATTTCCTTGTGTCCCTTTAGACCAAGCCGACCAAAGGAGTGAGATGCCGTGTTCGTAGGTAGCCTTTCACAGAGCGTTGGAGAACTCACAGGGGTTGGAAAGAAGACCCTTGCGGACTATTCGAACATTGGGGTCTCCACGTTCTGCGACCTCATATCAATGACACCTCGAGGCTACGAGGACCGCAGCCAGCGCATAGGTATTGGAGAGGCTCCTGACGGAGGTTGGGTCAACACCGTGGTGCGTGTGGAGAGCGTTGGGACGTTTGGGCGTGGGCGCAAGGATGTGAAGATTGTCGTAAGGGATCAGATGAGCGGACACAAAGCCTTTCTCATGGGGTTCAACAGAACTTATCTTGCAAAGACGGTCTTTCCAAGCTCCTTCTATCATCTATACGCAAGCGTTGGGAAGTACGGAACATCACTACAGTCCACGCAGTTCGAGCTCTCTCCAATGAGGGAGGACGAAGTCTACAACGAAGCCGCCGTTGCAATTGCCTTGGATGGCGGAATCCTTCCTGTCTACAGCCTGTCAGGTTCCCTTACGCAAAAGTCCATAAGGCGAGACGTGAAGGCTGTCCTTGCAATGTACGCAGACAGGATAGAGGACGAGCTTCCGCGTTCCTTGATTGAAAAGTACGGCTTCATGCCTTTGGGGCAGGCTTTCAAGGAGATTCATTTCCCTTCCAACGAAAAGAACCTGAAGGCCGCCCGCAGGACGTTTGCCTTCAGGGAGGTCTTCTACCTGCAGCTTGAGGCAAAGAGAAGGCCTGCAGCGGATGCTGCCGCGCCACGGGTCCCGATTCCTTCCAGAATAGACCAGGCTGAGTCCCATTTCATAGCCTCGCTTCCGTTCTCTCTGACGGATGATCAGACCAAGGTCCTTGACGAGATACGAAGCGACATGGCAGGCGATGCAAGCATGAACAGACTCCTGCAGGGGGATGTCGGCTCTGGAAAGACGTTGGTTGCATGGGTTAGCGCCCTCCATGTCGCAAGCCAAGGGCTTCAGGTTGCATTCATGGCCCCTACGGAGCTTTTGGCAAGGCAGCATGCGCAGGTTGCGGATGCTCTTTTCAAGGATATCGGTCTAAGGGTGGCCTACCTTGACGGGGAGGTACACGGGCGGCCGCGTGAAGCTCTCTTGAAGGAACTGGCTTGTGGAAACATAGACCTTCTCATTGGTACGCATGCGCTTTTCTCAAAGGACGTCGTCTACAGGAACCTTCGCTATGTGGTGATAGACGAGCAGCACCGGTTTGGAGTGGAGCAGAGGGAGGCCCTTCTTGCAAAGGGTGTGGACCCTGACGTGCTTCTCATGACGGCCACTCCAATTCCACGGACCCTTGCGCTTACGGTGTTTGGAAACCTCAACGTCTCGACGATAAGGACCATGCCAAAGGGGCGTCTTCCAATCGTCACGTACCTTGTGGATGAGTCGAGAAGGGATGACATGTACAATGCGGTTGGGGTTGAGATGAAGCGTGGGCACCAGGCCTATTTCGTGTACCCCCGCATAGACGACGAGGGCAATTCAGACCTGCGCGATGTGCAGACCATGTACGATTTTCTGTCTCATGTGAAATATCCATCGTTCAAGGGGGCTTTGATACACAGCCGCCTGCCGGAGGACGAAAAGCTTTCGATTCTAGATGCATTCTCACGGGGTGATTTGGATTATCTTGTTTCTACGTCAGTAGTCGAGGTTGGAATAGACGTGCCAAACGCAACGTGCATGGTGGTGGAGCATTCTGAGATGTTCGGCCTTTCTGCGTTGCATCAGCTTCGTGGTAGGGTTGGCCGTAGCAGCCTCCAAAGCTGGTGTTTCCTTGCATACGAACCCAGCATATCGGTCGATGGCAAAAAGCGCCTTGCGGTCCTCAAACGCACCAACGACGGCTTTGAGATTGCAGAGGAGGACCTCAGGATTCGTGGTCCCGGTGAACTGGCCGGCCTACGACAAAGCGGCTTCATGCACCTCAAATACGCAAACCTTGAAACCGATGTCTCCATGATGGCAGCGGCTAGGGACGAGGTCTCCGCCATTCTGGAGAGAGACCCAGGGCTCATTGAGCTTGACAACTGCGTGATACGAAAGGTCCTTGGGTCAAAGGCTTGAATTCTTCCAACTGCTGTGAGAGAATATAGTTGGGTAGGATCTTGCGGAGTGGACATGGGAGGTTCCATGTCTATGTCGTATGAAAACGATTTTCAGATGCGTTTTGTCTCGATTGGCTTGGAGGAGGGCTTGCGCAGGGGTGAGTTCAGAGCTCTGTGCAATGTCGCCAGGCGAATGAAGGCTCTTGGGATATCGCAGCATGCAATAGCCACATGCCTTGGAGTGGAGGATTCTTCAGTGGACCGCCTTGTGCGGGGAAACCCTCTTTGCGACGATTTCATGGAGCTTGAGTGAAATGCGAACCTCCTGTGAATTGTCCTATGTTGTTGGACAGATTAAGTCCATTCTCTACAAAGCCCGTAGCAATGTCGTCAGCCAAGTGAATGGTGAACTATTGAAGGCCTACTGGAATATTGGACGTATTGTCTGCGAATATGAACAGTCTGCTCCTGAAAGGGCGGATTATGGAAAGCAGATAATGAAAAACCTGTCAAAGGAATTGACCCGAGAGTTTGGCAAAGGATTTTCCGTATCCAATTTGCAATTCATGAGACGGTTCTACCTGACATACTCAATTCAACAGACGGTGTCTGTTAAATTGGGGTGGTCCCACTACTGCGAATTGCTGACAATCACGGATTCCGACAAACGTAGCTTCTATGAAAAGGAAGCCATAAATGCAAACTGGTCCGTCCGTGAACTGAAAAGGCAGATTGATAGTTCTTTGTTCGAACGATTGATTCTATCTAGGGGAGAGTCGAACAAGGAACAGGTATTGGCTTTGGCTATGAAGGGCAATGACGTTGCCAAACCTTCCGATATCATCAAAGACCCGTATGTCTTCGAGTTCTTAGGTCTCCCTGAAGACAAGCCCGTCATGGAGAAAGATCTTGAAAGGGCTTTGCTGCGGCAGTTGGAAGAGTTCTTGCTTGAACTTGGTAGAGGATTCATGTTCGTTGGGACCCAGCAAAGGATTACGATAAACAATACGCATTACTATGTTGACATGGTCTTCTATAACAAAATTCTCCATGCCTATGTGCTTATCGAATTGAAGACGACAAAATTAACGCCGGAAGCAGCTGGGCAAATCAACATGTATCTGAACTACTATGCCGCAGAGGTCAATGATGATGGTGACAATCCTCCAATAGGAATTATTCTTTGTACGGAAAAGAATGAAGTCTCGGCTGAATACGCTTTGGGTGGTTTGTCGAACAATGTCTTTGCATCCCGCTATATTCTTTACATGCCAAACAAGGATCTTCTTGTCGAACAAGTTGAGGATGTTTTGGGTAAATGGCACAGAAAAGAGGAATCAGAGAAAAGAGAACCTGAAGGCAAGGCATAGGCTCAGGTCGTAGTTCTTCTGGTGTGAGTTCACAAAAGGCCGTTCTGATGTTATTCTTTAGGCATGCCCGAGCAGAGCGAACTATTTGCAGTGAACAGAAAACATCTTGTAGGAAAGCTTGTGACATCCACGGTCTCGAATGGTGTCATAGCAGGCATCGAACTGCCTGAAGGCGGTGCTTCCTCAGACCTTGTCGTGATAGGAGCCAAGGATTTTGGAGAATGCAACTTCATAGACGTCATGGGTGAAATCGTTCCAATCTTTGCGAAGGACGAGGTCTCGTACAAGGGCCAGCCCGTCCTTGCTGTCTTTGGAACCGTCTCTGAGGATGTGGAGCTGTTCTGCAATGCAGTCAAGGTCTCATATCAGATAACTCCGGATTCCGAGTCCTCTGCGCCACAGGTTTTTGGAGAACCTTTCAATTGGTCGTATGGAAACACCGACGAATACTTTGTGCAGGGATCCAAGACCTTGAAGACGACGTTCAGCGTTGGAAGCCATTCCTGCAACATGCTGGGGGACCAGAAGATATTCGCCGTCATGGACGAAGGTGTCGTGAAACTCCAGATGGAGACCCAGTGGCCTGTGCATGTAAGACGCTCTGTTGCAAATGTCCTTGGACTTCCGTTCGAGGACGTCCATATAGACGTCCAGCCTTATTTTGCATCGTTCGACCAGCTTATAATGATGCCGTCCTTGCTCTCGTGCATAGCGGCAAAGGCCGCATCCATGACAGGTGAGCTCGTGAGACTGTATGCGCCGCTTGTCTCTTGGCAACCAAAGATGGACTTTGAGTTCCGAACGGCTGTGCTTCAGGATGGAGGCTGCGCGGCAGGCAGGTACAAGTGCACCATAGACATGGGGGCGTTTCCAATATTCTCGAAAGAGGTGTGCTACAACATCCTTGCTGGAATTGTTCCCGTCTACCCAATGAAGGCTTTGGATGTAACAGTGACCATTATGAAAAGCTGTACACCTCCTGCGAACTTCTTTGGAGACCTTGGGTATTCCATGTCTTTGGCCGCTGTTGAGAACCATTTCACACAGCTTGCTCTTGCATACGGCCAGCAGCCAGGGCTGTGGAAGCTTGAACAGGTCAAGGAATGCGGTCACAAAGGGACTCCAATGAGCGAGTGCGTAAGGGAGTCCTCCGGGTTCGACAACCTGGCAAAGACGCTTGACGATGTAGTGTCCTCCTCCTGGTATTCCAGAAAGTATGCGGCGAATGCCCAGAAGGCCCTTTTCACCGAGAGGATGAACCCTCTTGTGAACTACAGCCGTGGCATTGGGATTGCAACCGGCGAGGGGATAATGGGATTCTCCCAGCAGTACAATGCACTTGTAAGGTATTCGCTTTCAGTCACCCTTACACAGGACGAAAGAGTGGTGGTCAATACCGGCATGCAGGCAGGGAAGAACATGATGGCGGTGTGGAAACAGGCCATCAGGCAGTTCCTGGATGTCGATGAAGACAGCATTGTGTTCAAGAGCGTGAACGATGCGGACATAATAGACATTGGCCCCGATGTCCTTTCAAGAAGGATTGGAATCGTCACAAGGCTTCTCATAAAGGCCTGTTCCGAAATTTCCAAGAAGAAGGCTTTTTCCAGGCTTCCAATAACCGTCACCGCCTATTCTGAGGCCGATCTCTCTGATCCATACTATTTCAGCTCATGCTTTGGAACCGTGGCGGTGGAGCTCCACTTGGACACCGTTTCGCTTTCACCTGTTATAGACAAGGTATGGGCGCGCTTTCACATGGGACATGTATTCGATGTCCAAAAGCTCGTGAACAAAGCCCGTCTTTCCATATTCTCCGTAATCTCAGAGGTCCTTCCAAACTGGTCTGGTGATTTGAACATAGACCTTGAGGTCTCTCAGGATTCCGACTACACGCCATCGTCCGTCACCGCTGCGGTCAGAGGCTTGACGATGGCCGCCTTGATAAGCGCCGTGTCGCAGGCCATTGGACGCTATGTGAATGCGGTTCCAATTACGGAGTCCTCCATACTGGCCCTTCTCAAGGGGTCTTCCTCCAACCGTTCTTCCGTAGCTGTCTCTGACAAAGCCAAGGATTCAAAGGAATCGGTTTTGGATAATGCCAAGGAGTCCAAGGGCTTGGTGGATTCCGGTGATACGATGGCCCGTGAAGACAAGGAGGGCGAACAATGAGGCTCAATTGCAACGTCAACGGCAATCAATTGTCCCTTGTGGTGAATTCCGACAAGCCTCTTAGCAATATTCTCAAGGATGTCGTGGATTCGTTTCCTGACAACAATCAGTGCCTTGGAGCTTCGTGCGGCAACTGTGTTGTCCTTCTCAACGGAGTGGCGACCTTGAGCTGTCTCGTCCCTGCGTTCAGCCTCAATGGGTCGAGCATACTTACGTTCGATGGTTTCAGGAAGACGCGCTTCTATCATGATATAGAGCGGGCATACAACGATGTTGGCAACCAGCCATGTCCGCAATGCTATGCATCCAAGACCCTTCTCATAGAATCCCTTCTCATAAGGATGGACAAGGAGAGCCAAAGCAGAAAGGACGTCGTGAACCTTGGAAGGTCCATGGGGTTCTCTCCAATTCCGACCGCAAGCCAGGGCTATGCCAATGAAATGGCAGCAAGAGGCAGACTTGGAGGTGGCAGCGTGGATCCTCAGGTCCTCTCTCAGGAATTCTCCATGTGCAGATGCCAGTGCATAGAACTGTCGGAACTAGAGAAGATAGTCAATCTAGCGTACAAATACAGGAGCAGACGCCGTGCAAGAAGGACTTAGATCACCAACGGTCTTCAATCCAAAGACGATAGGCGAGTCCGTCGCCGCAAAGCTAAAGAATCCAAATGCCTGCTTCTGGGCAGGCGGTACGTTCATAATGAGCCGTCCTGGTTTCTATCCAAATCCAAGCCAAAGGGACATAATATCCCTGAAGGGGATAGTGGACCTTTCAAAGGTCTATCATTCGGACAGGTTCGTTGAAGTTGGTTCCATGGTCACTATACAGCAGCTTTCCAATATGGGGGGTTACCTCTTCTCTCATGAACTGAACGATGCGATCCTTTCCATTGGAAGCTCCGTCATCCGCAATCAGGCAACCGTTGGTGGTGCCCTTTGTACAAGCAACATGAGGTTCTCCCTGTGCTGCATACTGGCTACTCTCAACGCTCAGGTCGAGCTTAGGATGATTACGAAGTCCGCTCCTGCGCGTTGGATGCCGATAACGAAGCTGTATGACAGAAAAGGCGTTTTCATCTATGAAGGTGAGGCCCTTCTCACCAAGGTGAGGATCCCAACCGAGAACAAGCAGTTTCAGGTGTTCCGCTCCATTGGGCTTCCAATGCAGAAGCCGGAGGAGGCTGTGGTCTTTGGGCTTCAATACTCCATAAACCAAGCCAACATTATGCTTCCAAGCATGTGCATGGTATTTCCTTCGTCGTGTTTCTACATGTCGCAGGATTTCGACAACCTGCTTGCATCCATAAACCTTCCTTTGACGTCCGACAAGATAATGAAGATATCCAAGCGTCTTGTCTCCGAGTTGAAGAACGCTTCCTTGAATGCTTCGGCCTTGCAGCTGGAAAGGGCTTCAAGGCTGTTCGAGTCCGTGCTGAGCGAAATAAACACAACGTTCCTGGCTGGTTGACCTCCTGGGAACGCAGCAGGGATTGCTGTAGGAATTGGTGCAAGAATTTCGATATGAAAGGGTTTTGATATGAGAATAACTGGTGGAAAATATTGCGGGAGGAAGGTCGTCGTTCCAAACGGCGAGATGGAGATTCGTCCTGCAATGGATAGAATGAGGGAGTCCCTTTTTGCAATCCTTGGTCCTCTGGACGGTGTCTCGTTCTGCGACCTGTTCTCAGGCAGCGGGTGCGTTGGGCTTGAGGCCGCATCCCGTGGAGCTTCCCTTGTGCACCTTGTGGAAATGGATAGGGCCAAGCGTCCCATCATGGAGAAGAACATTTCCTGGGCTTTGAAGGAGTGCGACATTAAGATATTCAATTCCAATGTTCTGAAATTCATTCCTACATCAAGAATCGAGTACGATATCGTCTATGCAGACCCTCCTTTCCCAATGTCGAACAAAGTCCAGCTTGCACAGTTGGTCGAACGCCGCGGCATGGTCAAGCCTGAAGGTCTCTTCATAATCCACTTCCCAACGGTCGAGCAGGACCAGTGGGGCGAGTCTTTTGGAAGTCTAAAGCTAGTAGATACCCGTAAGTATGGGCGCAACATGCTCAAGTTCTATAGGAACGTTCAGGATGCATCCCAAAAGGAGAAGACCAATGCCAATGACTGACGACTCCCTTCCCGTTGACAAATTCTCCCGTGCTGCGGAACTTAGGACTCTTCTTGAAAAGTACCAGAGAGCCTACTATGTGGATGGAAGGCCTTTGGTGTCAGACCTTGAGTACGATAGGCTCTTCGATGAGCTTTCGTTGATCGAGAAGGAAAACCCCTCTCTGAGAACCCCTGATTCTCCCACCCAAAGGGTTGGGAGCGATCTGACATCGGACTTTCCAGAGGTGGAGCATACAATCCCCGTGCTGAGTCTGGACAAGGCTTATAGCGACAGCGAGGTTCTCAACTGGATTTCAAAGACCATGAAGAATACGGGCGAGAACCTTTCGTTCGTGCTGGAGGAGAAGATAGACGGGTTCTCTGTGGTCCTTTACTACGAAAAGGGTGTGCTCTCACGTGCTGTCACGAGGGGAAACGGCTTCGTTGGAAACGATGTGACTGCAAACGCCAAGACGATACAGACCATCCCCCTTAGACTTTCAGAGCCCGTGGATGTCGCCGTCAGGGGTGAGATATACCTTGGAAAGGAAGTCTTCGAGCGCATAAACTCCACGCTTGAAGAGCCGTATGCCAATCCAAGGAACCTTGCGGCGGGTACGATAAGAAGGAACAAGAGCAGTGAGACTGCACAGGTCCCTCTTTCCATCTTCGTATACGAGGGATTCTGGACACAACCCAATGCCGACATCACAGACCATATCCAAATTCTCAGTCGTCTCAAGGCTTTGGGCTTCACCGTGAATCCTCATCTTTCATACTTCTGCAGGACGAAGGAGGAGGCTTCTTTGAGGTTGGCCCAAGCAGGCCTTGATGGAGATGCCGGTTCGTTCGATGATATCCCTCAGGCCATAAAGGATGCCACGGCAAGGCGTGGTGGTCTGTCCTATGAGATAGACGGCCTTGTCGTGAAGGTCAATGAACTTTCCACCCGTGAGGAGCTTGGCTATACAGGACATCATCCAAGATGGGCCATTGCATACAAGTTCGAGGCTCCTCAGGCTCAGACCACCGTGGAATCCATAGACGTACAGGTTGGAAGGACGGGTAGGATAACGCCAATGGCCCGTATAAAGGAGACTCCGCTTTCAGGCAGCACCATAAGGAACATAACGCTCCACAATCAGGACTACATAGACCAGCTTGAGCTTGCCGTGGGAGATACGGTTGCAATCTCCAAGAGAGGTGACGTCATACCTGCCGTTGAGTCCGTGGTGGAGAAGAACGAATTGGGTAACACGACATGGCGAATGCCTGAGAAATGTCCTGAATGCGGCTCCGTTCTTGTAAAACGGGGTGCCCACCATTTCTGTCCAAATCACGATTGTCCTGCGCAGGCCAAGGGAAGGCTTGCGTTCTTCTGCGCAAAAAGCCAGATGGACATAGAGGGGCTTGGCCCAAAGACGACGGAGTTCCTATACGACAAGGGGTTTGTGAAGAATGTCGAGGACCTCTATTCCTTTGACTTCGACTCCCTTGTCGCCTACGAAGGCTTTGGAGCCGAGGGGAAGAAGGTCTCCATAATAAAGGATGGTCTTGCAGCCAGCAAGAAGGCTCCTTTTCAGCGTGTGCTCATATCCCTTGGGGTTCCTGAATTTGGCAAGAAGGCCGCAGAACTTGTCGTCAAGGCCGGATACGATACAATGGACAAGATTCTCGCCTTGGTGGATGTCCCTGAAACGGACATGGAACAGTCCATCCAGGCTCTTTCCAACATAAAGGGCCTTGGCTCCGTCATGGCTCGCCTCATAATCGAAGGCTTCAAAGATCCCAGCATACGTAGGACCATAGAGTGCCTACGTGAAGCAGGGCTTAGAATGGAGGAGTCCTCTGGCGGGAGTGGTGTCGGCGAAGAAGGGCCTGCCTTGGAGCAGATCTTCGCAGGTCAGTCCTGGTGCGTCACCGGCACGTTCGAGCACTTTGCACCACGTAGCAAGGCAATGGACGAAATCAAGCGCCGTGGCGGCACGGAGGTCTCTGCCGTCTCACGCAAGACGACGTGCCTTCTTGCTGGCGAGGGGGCTGGAAGCAAGCTTGAAAAGGCCCGCGAGCTTGGAGTGCGCATCGTCACTGAGGCCGATTTCCTTGAGATGCTCAAAGAAGGAGGCATTTCTGATTCTGTTGAGCATGAGGCTCCTGCAGTTTCGTCTGTGGTGCAGGACTCTTCTTCCGGACAGGATATCCAACCCGATCTTTTTGGTTGAACGGAGGTTTTCATGAACGACTACAATCTAAAGGTGAAGCTCTATGTGGAGAACGAAGACGATAAGTTCATGGGTATTGGCGTGCTTTGGCTGCTTCAAGGAGTTTCCAGGTGCGGTTCGTTGCGCGCTGCGGCCATTGACCTTGGCATTTCCTATTCAAAGGCCTTCAAGATGATAGAGAATCTGGAAAAGGCCCTTGGCCATGAGGTCCTTTCCCGCAAGAGGGGAGGGGCTACCAGAACTGGAGCCTCAATCACCCCTTATGGCCTTGCCTTCATGACCCTCTACGATGATTTCCAAAAGGAGTGCAAGGCCATGCTCAAGGCCCCTTTTGATGCGTTTTGCGAAAACCTTAAAAAAATCGAAGAGGTTTGAAGGCTTTTCAAGACTGGAATTTATTGTTTTTTTGTTTATGTAATTCTTTTATAGAAATAAAATTAAACTATATTTGTTTTTATTTTCACAAAAAATATTATATTTTTCCATTAAAAAGTATTGCATTTTTTCTTAGAAAGAAGTAATTTCCTAGCCGTGAGATGAAATATCTCAGCCTCCTTTTGTTCCCCCATGGTTTGACCTCCTTTTTCCCATGGGGTTTTTTATACCCTTTTTCCGCTTGCAGTAATTGCAGTATATGAAAATGCACACAAACACCTTTTTTTACTATTTGTGTGCACTGGAATGCACACAAACCTTCATTTTGAGTCGTTTTGTGTCATTTTACTCGCAGTCGAAGATTGCCTTGCTCTTGATGAACTCGCCAAAATCGGCCTTCCATTTGTGGTGGATTTTGCAGTCGTCGTAGGAGGGTAGGGCGTCCTTGTCCATGGAAATTGCAATCATGAGGTCATAGCGGTTGGGGCGGTCTATGCATGAGGTGTGAAGTGCTACGTCATGGATGCCTGGCATTTGCCTGAGACCTTCGAAGAGGGCTGCAGCCTGTGCGGCTATTTCCTTCTTGCGCTCTGGAGTGATGTCGTCGTTGAACTTTACGATTATGTGGTGAAGCATGGGTTCTCCTTTTCTTTGTGGCTATACAAAAAAAGAGCTTCCTGCAGCAAAAAGCTGAGGAAGCCCTTTTGTGTAGTTTAGCTCTTACTTGTTGAGAGCCTGGTCAACTGCGACTGCAACTGCAACCGTAGCGCCAACCATTGGGTTGTTTCCCATTCCAAGGAAGCCCATCATCTCGACGTGCGCTGGAACGGAAGAGGAGCCTGCGAACTGAGCGTCCGAGTGCATTCTTCCCATTGTGTCCGTCATGCCGTATGATGCAGGACCTGCAGCCATGTTGTCTGGATGCAGAGTTCTTCCCGTACCGCCGCCGGAAGCGACTGAGAAGTACTTCTTGCCCTGTTCGATGCATTCCTTCTTGTATGTTCCTGCAACTGGATGCTGGAATCTAGTTGGGTTGGTGGAGTTTCCAGTGATGGAGACGTCTACGCCTTCGTGATGCATGATTGCAACGCCTTCGCGGACATCGTCTGCACCATAGCAGCGCACTGCCGCTCTCTCGCCCTTGGAGTATGCAATCTCACGGACGATGTTGAGCTTTCCTGTGTAGTAGTCGAACTGTGTCTGAACGTATGTGAAGCCGTTGATTCTGCTTATGATCTGGGCTGCATCCTTTCCAAGACCGTTGAGGATGACCCTAAGAGGCTCCTTCCTTGCCTTGTTTGCGTTCTTGACGATTCCAATTGCACCCTCGGCAGCTGCAAAGCTTTCGTGTCCTGCAAGGAATGCGAAGCACTTTGTTTCATCTCTGAGAAGCATTGCGCCAAGGTTTCCGTGGCCTATACCAACCTTTCTGTCATCTGCGACTGAACCTGCGATGCAGAAGCTCTGAAGGCCAATGCCAATTGCCTCGGCTGCCTCGGCTGCCGTCTTGACTCCTTTCTTGATGGCGATTGCAGCACCAACCGTGTATGCCCAACCCGCGTTGTCGAATGCAATTGGCTGGATGCTCTTCACGATGTCATACGGATCAAAGCCGTGGTCGTTGCAGATTTGGCGGCACTCTTCGATGCTCTTGATTCCATACTGTGCAATGACTTCGTTTATGTGATCTACTCTTCTTTCGTAACTTTCAAATAGAGCCATGTCCGTCCTCCTTACTCGTGCCTTGGGTCAATGTACTTTGCGGCATCGTCCCACTGGCCATAGTGGCCCTTGGCTTTTTCGAGGGCTTCGTTTCCGCTGAGTCCCTGCTTGATGAACTCCATCATCTTGCCCATGTTGACGAACTCGTATCCAACGATCTCATCTTCCTTGTTGAGGGCGATCCTTGTGACGTAGCCTTCAGCAAGTTCAAGGTATCTTGGTCCCTTCTCCTTCGTTGCATACATCGTTCCAATCTGGGATCTGAGGCCCTTTCCAAGGTCCTCAAGTCCACCTCCGATTGGAAGTCCGCCTTCGGAGAAAGCCGTCTGGCTTCTTCCGTAGACGATCTGGAGGAAGAGCTCTCTCATTGCAGTGTTGATTGCATCGCAAACGAGGTCTGTATTGAGAGCCTCGAGGATCGTCTTTCCAATGAGGATTTCAGAAGCCATTGCTGCAGAGTGTGTCATGCCTGAGCATCCAATAGTCTCTACGAGGGCCTCTTCAATGATTCCATCCTTGATGTTCAGTGTAAGCTTGCAGGCACCCTGCTGAGGAGCGCACCAGCCAACACCATGTGTAAGTCCGCTGATGTCCTTGATTTCCTTGGACTGTACCCATTTTCCTTCCTCTGGAATTGGAGCAGGTCCATGATATGCACCCTTTGCAACAGGACACATATGCTGTACTTCTGTTGTATAGATCATCCAAAATCCTCCTGATTTCGTATTTCTACATTTATAATAGGAAATCTATCACATATCGGCGATTCTGTCTTTACAAAAAATGCATTCCACCTATTCCATTTGACAACTACCACCTATTGGTCCATTATTCCAAAAGGGTTCCGTGCAATCTCCACGCCAACCCAAGGAGCAGTCATGAAAGTCATCAACACCACCAAAGCACCCGCCGCAATAGGTCCATACTCGCAGGCAATCGCCGCCAACGGACTCCTCTTCACATCCGGCCAGATCCCCGTCGATCCCACCACGGGTCTCGTCGTAGAAGGTGGCATCGAATCCCAGGCCCGCATGGTCATGGAGAACCTCAAGGCAGTCCTCCTAGAGGCCGATGTTGATTTCTCCGCAGTCGTCAAGACGACTTGCTTCATCTCTTCCATGGATGATTTCGTTGCCTTCAATTCCGTATACTCCCAGTATTTCACCTCTGACGCAAAGCCTGCAAGGTCTTGCGTGGCGGTCAAGACCCTGCCCAAGAACGTCCTCTGCGAAGTGGAAGCCATCGCCGTTCTTGGATCTTGAGGCGTCTTCTTCGTCGTTACGCTCAGGCTGTACAGCTAGTACTATCCTTCGCTGTCTCCTCGAATACGCCCCAATCTCCGTCGAACGGAACCCTCCTAGGGCTTTGAGGCCATAACTTTGTCGGTTCGAACAGCGCCGTATCGCAAATACTGTCGCTGTTCTTCCTCCTTGTCCTCGCCTCAAATCCCGTCGAACGGGGCCATCCTTGGTCTTTGAACGCATTGCTGCATCAGTGTGAGCAGTCTCATTCGTTGGTCTTATTGGGCGTTTGGGGCTGTTGAATACCGTTGAATTGTGGAGGAACTAGAGCGCTCTAGAGCGTGCCTGATAGTACCTGTGAGTACCTGATGGTACCTGAGAGTCCAACAGCTTCCAGTCTAGAAGTTTCTGTTTTCGTCTGTTCGAAGTGATATATCAGTTATGTTTAGTAAATCTTTGTGTTGCAAAGTGTTGCATTAATTTTTGTTTACAACTCTCTTTTCAGCGTTTAGACTGTTAATGACGTCAGCGAGACGTTTATGCTTAGAAAAAGGAGAAATCGTATGAAAAAACTATTTGTTGTATTCGTTGTAGCTCTTGTTGCCCTAACGGCGGTCTTTGCTCAGGGTGCTGGGGAACAGGGGGTCAAGACCTACAAGGTTGGAGTCGCAATCTATACGTTCGATGACAACTTCATGACGCTTTACAGAAACGAAATCGCCAATTATTTTGGAACGCTTGAAACAGACAGCGTCAAGTACAATCTTACGTTCGCCGATGGAAAGAACGATATGGCAGAACAGACGAACCAGATCGATGCCTTTATTGCACAGGGAGTGGATGCAATCATACTCAACCTTGTGCAGACATCATCTGCAGATGCCGTGATAGACAAGATTGTCGCAGCTGGAATCCCATGTGTTCTTATAAACAGAGAACCTCTTGCATATGATGCAAACGGCAACACTCTTGACGAAGCCTACGAGGGGATCCTTGCCAATCCTCAGGTGTGCTATGTTGGAGCCGATGCTAGGCAGTCCGGTTCGTTCCAAGGAAGAATCATTGCAGAGCTTCCAAACCATGGTGATATAAACGGCGATGGAGTGATTTCCTACATCATGATCGAAGGCGACCCTGAAAACATCGATGCACAGTACAGGACCCAGTTCTCAATCAAGTACCTGACAGATGCTGGATACAAGGTTGAGTGTCTCGATGATCAGGTTGGAAACTGGCAGCTTGCTAGAGGCCAGGAGATTTGCGCCAACGACCTTGCCAAGTTTGGAAACAAGGTGGAAGTGGTGTTCTGCAACAACGATGCCATGGCAATTGGAGCTGCGGCTGCAATCCAGGCTGCAGGAAGAACTGTTGGCAAGGACATATACCTCGTTGGTGTCGATGCTCTTGAGGAGTGCCAGGAGATGGTAAAGAACGGAACAATGACAGGTACCGTTCTCAACGACCACATTGGACAGTCTCATAAGGCCGTAGACGTTACAGTAATGCTTCTCAAAGGAGAAAAGATAGACAACTACTATTGGGTTGATTACGTAATGGTCAAGTAAGTTGGTTTCGTCTCTTTAGATTGTTTGTTGGAGGCGGGCGAGTGTTCAACTTGCCCGCTTCCGTGGATTTTGTTGGGAGTTTTGAGGATATGTCGGAATTCCTTCTTGAAATGCGTGATGTAAGCAAGTCTTTTCCAGGCGTAAAGGCTTTGGATAATGCTCAGCTTAGGCTTCGTCCTGGAAAGGTTCATGCCTTGATGGGTGAGAACGGAGCAGGGAAATCCACCCTTATGAAATGTATGTTTGGAATATACAAGATGGACGAGGGTGAGATTCTTATCGATGGTGTCAGAACAGAAATCAAAGACCCAATGGAAGCTCTTATGAAAGGGATTGCGATGGTTCACCAGGAACTGCAGCCCATACCTGCAAGAACTATAGGGGAGAACATATTTCTTGGCCGATATCCAATGAAGAAGGCTCTTGGATTCATTCCTATGGTGGATCACAAGAAAATGTACGATGATACTACAGCTCTTCTGAAAAAGGTCAGGATGGATTTTGATCCAAGGGAGAAGGTTGGGAATCTAAGCGTATCTCAGATGCAGTCAGTGGAAATAGCCAAGGCGGTTTCCGCAAACTGCAGGGTGCTGATTCTTGACGAACCAACCTCTTCCCTCACGCAGAACGAAGTTGAAGCGCTTTTCAGAATCGTGGAGGATCTTAAAGCTGAAGGTGTTGCGATAGTCTATATATCGCACAAGATGGATGAAATTCTACGTATAAGCGATGATGTGTCCATTATGCGTGATGGAAAGTACATTGGAACTTGGCCTGCAAACGAGCTTACGACCGATGTGATAATAACGAAAATGGTGGGAAGGGAGCTTTCCAATCTATATCCAAAGAGAGAGAATGTCCCAGGAGAGGTCGTGTTCGAAGTGGAGGATTTTACTTCAATAAACCCCAAAAGCTTCAGAAATGTTTCGTTTGCTCTTCGCAAGGGGGAGATCCTTGGCGTAGGAGGGCTTGTAGGAGCGCAGAGAACAGAACTTATGGAAGGTTTGTTTGGAGTCAGAAGCCATGTCTCTGGAACGATAAGGTACAAAGGAAAGGAGATTGTAGTTAACAGGCCAAAAGATGCAATAGACCAAGGCATCGCGATGCTCACAGAGGACAGACGAGGTTCTGGCATTATGGGAGTTCTGCCGGTGTCCGACAACATCTCGATTGCCGCCTTGAAACACTATACTTATTTGAAGAACGGCATAACGTTGGATCTCCGTAGGATAGATGAACTTGTTGATGAAAATGTTCATAAAATGAACATAAAAACGCCTTCAGGTAAGACGTTGATAAAAAGCCTTTCAGGTGGAAATCAACAAAAGGTTCTTGTTGGGCGCTGGCTTGCCAACGACCCGGATGTTCTAATCCTGGATGAACCCACAAGAGGCATCGATGTTGGTGCGAAATATGAAATCTATTGCATAATCGCTGACCTTGCAAAGCAGGGCAAGAGCATAATCATGATTTCAAGTGAAATGGGTGAGCTCATAGGCATGTCAGACCGCATCATGGTCATGTGCGATGGCAAAGTAACAGGTTTCGTAGAGGGGGCAAACGCCACCCAGGAAGCCATAATGACTTATGCCACTCAGTTCGATCATAAATAGTCTTTAGGGAGTTCCTTGTATGGAGTTGAGAAAAAAAGTTTTTTTAGATAAATTCTGGGCTTTGGTGAAAGCCAATCCAATAGTTGTTCTTCTTATAGTTGCATCCATTGTAGTAGGATTCTCTGTTGACAACTTCTTCTCATGGGGCAACTTTGGAAATCTTGTGAGCAACACTGCAATAAGGTTTCTAATTGCAATAGGTGTTTCAGGTTGTCTCATAACGAAAGGAACGGATCTTTCCGCAGGACGGCAAGTGGGATTTGCAGCCTGCCTTGCAGGAGTGCTTGTCCAAAGGGGGGATTATACTGGACGACTTTATAAGAACATCCCTGAGATGAACATGTTCGTTGTCCTTTTGATAGTCCTTGCCGCTGGGGCGGTGTTTGGAATCGTGAATGGTCTCATCATTTCAAAGTTGAAGGTCCCTCCCTTCATTGCTACGCTTGGAACGCAGACGATAATCTACGGGATAAGTCTTATATTCACAGACGCACAGCCTATTGGCGGTTTCCAAAAGCCGTACATAAACCTCATAACTGGACGCATAGGCAATGTACGTAGTTTCAACATTCCGTACCTCCTCATTGTCGCCATTGCGTTTGGGGCGCTGTTCTGGTTCATCTACAACAAGACAACCCATGGCAAGTATATGTATGCCATAGGAGGAAACGAAGTCGCCGCAGAGGTTTCCGGTGTAAACACTGGCCGTGAGATCATTAGGATCTATACCGTTGCAGGTCTCATGTATGCTTTTGCCGGATATCTTCTGGCTGCGAAGTCTGGAGGAGCCGCTGCTTCGATGGGACAAGGCTACGAGCTTGAAGCTATAGCAGGATGTACCATTGGTGGTGTTTCGACTACTGGTGGAATAGGCACTGTTCCTGGCATTCTTGTAGGAGTACTTGTCTTTGAGGTTCTAAAGATTATTCTTCAGTTCCTTGGCGTCAACCCATACTACAACTATATTGCACAAGGACTTGTCATAGTTGTTGCCGTGGCACTTGATATTCGCAAATACATCGCCAAAAAATAACCTGTTCTAGGATCTTGAGGCGTCTTCTTCGTCGTTACGCTCAGGCTGTACAGCTAGTACTATCCTTCGCTGTCTCCTCGAATACGCCCCAATCTCCGTCGAACGGAACCCTCCTAGGGCTTTGAGGCCATAACTTTGTCGGTTCGAACAGCGCCGTATTGCAAATACTGTCGCTGTTCTTCCTCCTTGTCCTCGCCTCAAATCCCGTCGAACGGAGCCATCCTTGGTCTTTGAACGCATTACTTTGTCAGTTCGAGCACGGCCGTACAGCAAGTACTGTCTATGTCCTTTTTTGTTTCGTGCACTAAACTTACTATGCTCATTACGCTTACTACTCTCACTACGCCTGCTGATACGCTTTAATCGACTATGAGGATATAACCCTTCTTGTATTGCGGGGATGTCTTGCTCATTTCGAACATCACGCACTGCACACTCACTTCACGGACTGCACGCACCAAAACGCACTGTTTTGGGACTTTCGTTTGGAAATTGTCAGCGTTTTGTAGCGATGGTGAGCTTGGTGAGTATGGTGGGTTGGTAAGCATTGTGAGTGATATGAGCATGGTTGAATCTGTACCTGATGGTACCTGACCGCACCTGAGTGTCCCAAAAGACACAAAGTTTAGACCGTTTTAGATTGGCTGGACTGGCTGGAGCGTCTAGTTCGCCCAGAGTGGCTAGAGTGTCTGGAAAGGCTAGACTGCCCAGAGCGGTGGGACGGGCAGGATGTGCAGCCTATATTTTCTCTTTCAACAGCCGTTCGTCTTTGAAGATGCGTTTGTAGAACACCAGCATGAGGATGCTGCACAACAGCCAGCCAAATGGGTAGCCCAGTGAAATGGCAACGACCGTGTTGCTGACATAGTTTGAAACCACAAACAAATAGATCTGTCTGAAGAGGACGAACGAGCCAAGCATTATGACCATGGAGACCTTTGCCTCTCCTGCACCACGCAGGGCTCCGCCGTATATTTGGTTGAGACAGCACATTACGTAGAAAGGTGATATCATCCTAAGGAACAGTGTGCCATAGTGGATGACGCCGGCTTCGCTTTCGTCTATGAAGAAACGTACTAGGGAAGGTGCGAATGCAACCACTGGGATTATCAGCACTGCGGTGCAGAGCATGGACATCGTCAGGGATGTCCTTACACCTCGACGGGTTCTGTCTGTAAGCTTTCTGCCAAGGTTCTGGCCTACGAAGGTCTGTGTTGCAAGGGACAGGGAGTTCATTGGGAGGAACAGCAGCTGGTCGATCTTCGAGTATGCTGTCCAGCCTCCCATGCAGTCTGAACCGAAGAAGTTTATGTATGACTGCACGAAGATGTTCGAGAACGCTGTGACTGACATTTGCAGGGCTGCAGGAAGTCCAATCCTGAAGATTCCTCCTAGGATGCTCTTGTCTATGTGGAGTGACTTCAAACGGACACGCACAGAGGAATCGGTCTTGAAGAGCATGGCCATTACAAGTATGGCGGATACCAGCTGCGCCGCGATGGTTGCGTATGCCACGCCGGCGGTCCCCATATCGAAGGCTATCACAAAGACGAGGTCCATTGCGGTGTTAAGTAGGGCTGACACGACAAGGAACAGGAACGGGTAGACGGAGTTGCCTACGGCGCGCAGTATGGCGGACCCCATGTTGTACAAAAGAAGTCCCGTCACACCTGCAAAGTAGATTGATAGGTAGGTGTATTGCTCGCTGCGGACCTCGGCGGGCGATTTTATCAGGTCCAGCATGAGCGGTGTGAGTGCGATTCCAAGGATTGTGAACACTACGCATAGTATGAGCGTTACGGCTACGAATGTGTGCACGGACCGTTGGACCTTCTCCTTGTCTCCCGCTCCAAAGTGCCTTGAGATTATCACGCATGCGCCGTTGGAGAATCCAATGAAGAACCCTATGATCGTGTTGATGATGGGACTGAGCGTGCCAACTGCGGAGAATGCGTTCTTTCCCACGTAGTTGCCAACGACCCATGTATCCACCGTGTTGTACAGCTGCTGGAAGATGTTGCCAAGAAGAAGGGGTGCCGCAAAGTTGAGAAGCAGCGCCACAATGCCCCCACGTGTCATATCGACCTCTGTCTTTCCCCTCGCGAGCAATCTGGATCTTATGCCTTGAAGTCTGCTTTCCTCTTGTTTTTCCATAGGCCCTTTTCCTTGAAATCCCTTCTTGAAACCATGCTAACAGATAGGTTTCCAAATGTAAACCGATGGTAAATTGTTGTTGCATTCTGTTGCGTTGTGTAGTAGGCTTAAGACTGTATGCTTTGCTTTTGAAACAAACCCCAAGCAGAAGCGAAAACGAAGAACAAAAAGAAGAACAATGGGAGGATTGTTTTATGAAATACGGACGCACTTTCAATTTCTCAGCTGGTCCTGCTATGATGCCGGAGCCTGTCCTTGAAGAGATTCGCGACGAGATGATGAACTACCGCGGAAGCGGAATGTGTGTAATGGAGATGAGCCACCGCTCAAAGGTCTATCAGCAGATCATCGACGATGCAGAGAAGGATCTCAGAGACCTCATGGGCATCCCAGACAACTACAAAGTCCTCTTCATCCAGGGTGGAGCGACCCTTCAGTTCTCGATGATTCCAATGAACCTCATGAAGAATGGCAAGGCTGTCTATATCGAGACCGGTGCTTGGTCCAAGAAAGCCATTGCAGAGGCAAAGAAGGTTGGGGATGTCATCGTGGCTGCATCCTCAAAGGACAAGAACTACACATACATTCCAGATTGCTCCGACCTCGACATCCCAGAGGATACCGACTACGTCTATATCTGCGAGAACGAGACCATCCATGGTTCCACATGGCATACACTTCCAAATACAAAGGGCCACGTCCTTGTCTCCGACCAGTCCTCCATGTTCCTTTCAAGACCATGCAACGTCTCCGACTACGGTCTCATCTATGCCGGCGTCCAGAAGAACGTTGGTCCTGCAGGAATGGTCGTCGTGATCATCCGCGAAGACCTCATCAGAGACGATCTTACGGATCTTCCAATCTACCTCCAGTACAAGACTCACGCTGATAACGGAAGCATGTACAACACTCCAAACTGCTGGGCCATCTACTGTTGCGGCAAGGTCTTCAAGTACCTCAAGAACCTTGGCGGCCTTGAAGCTATGGCAAAGATCAACGAGGACAAGGCAAAGGTCTTCTATGACTTCCTCGACTCCTCCAAGATGTTCAAGGGTACGGTCGTTGCAAAGGACCGCTCACTCATGAACGTTCCTTTCGTCACCGATAGCGCTGAGCTTGATGCTGAAGTCGTCGCTGCAACCAAAGCGGCCGGCTACGACAACCTCAAGGGTCACAAGTCCGTTGGCGGCCTCAGGGCTTCCATCTACAATGCAATGCCAAAGGAAGGCGTCGAGGCTCTTGTCAACTTCCTCAAGGATTTCGAGGCAAAGCACAACAAATAATCGGACACTGGTTTTTGAGGCGGGGTCTTCGCCGATTTGGCTTGTATCCCGCCTTTCCAAGGTTCGGTTTTCAAAAGTAACCACCCAGGCTGTTGCGGGGCTCGTCTCTTTTAAAGGGAAGGGCCACGCAATGGTCTTTTTTCTTCTTGGTCTTTTGGTCATCTACTGCGTTGGTTCACTCGGGTCGTACAGCAAGTACTGCCCCTTGTTCCCTTCCTTGTAGCTGCGCCAAAATACCTGCGAAGGACTTCTTGGTCTTCGTGTGGTCTACGTTGTCGCAGCGACATGGGCCGTGCAGACAGCACTGTCCCATGTCTTGCTTCTAGTATCCCACTACGAATACCTGCGAAGGACTTCTTGGTCTTCGTGCGCATTACCTCGTCAGTTCAGGCACAGCCGTACAGATAGTACTGTCTGTGCCTTTCTTCCTTGTACTGCATCACGAATACCTACGAAGGGTTTCTTGGCCTTTGAGTGCATTGTTGCGGAGGATCTTTGGCGTTGTGTGGCGTTGAAGGGCGGAGTATGGCGCACTAGGGCGTACCAAGGCGCATCACGGTGGACTATGGCGCATTAGGACGCATCAAAACTGTATGTGCAAAAGCTCCGTGAGATGCTGAAATGCTGCAGTTCTGGAGATTCAACCGTCTTCAAGGGCCACAACCGCCATAACCGCCACAAGAGCCACAACCGCCACGAAAGCCTGTAAAGGACTCCAAAACAACGACAAAGGCGTGTGTTCGGCATATGATACAAAGGGATTGAGGATGCAAATGGCATCTGATACAATCGGGACTTGAAAGCTTCTCAAGACAATTGAGGTTAACATCCCTCTATGGGGAGAGTCTTTGAATAAAGAAGGGAATGTATGGCTAGAAGGGTTTTTCTTGTTTTTCTTGATGCTGTGGCAATGGCGGTTTCCGGGATATTCGCTGGTTGGATAGTCATGGGAGGAACATCCAGGATTCCAATGTTGCACTTTGCCATCATGGTCGTTGCATCCATAGCTGCACTCTTCTTGGTCAAATTCTACAGGATAAGGGTCGCATCAAGCTCGGTTGAAGTTATAACGATGTCACTTGAAGGACTTGTCCCCGTTGGTCTTGTCTCATTCATATACGAAGGCCTTGCCTTTGGGTTCAACTCTCTCCAAACCAGATGGGTGATAGTGTTCTTCATCGTTTCCTTCTGTGCAGTGCTGGGGATGAGGATTCTGTATAGGATGCTTGGATACAACAGCCATCTGGCGGCATCGAAGAACCCAAGTGCAATCATATACGGGGCTGGCGAACTTGGATGTGCAATGGCAAGGATGTGCCTCAAAGGCAAGTTCGACTACAAGATACTCGGATTCCTTGACGACGATCCAGGGCTACAGGGAGGGATGGTCGTAGGCTTTCCAATATTGGGGAATTCTGGCGATGTCGAGAAGGTCCTTAGGGAATATGACGTTGACACCCTTGTGATTGCAATCACCCATATAGGAGCATCCAAGATACAGACGATGGTCGATTCCTCCCGGAAGTACGGGGTGGGCGTGAAGATAGTTCCAAACCTGTTCGAGTCCAAGGGACGTTCGAGCGTGAGCGTAAGGGACATAAACTACGAAGACCTTTTGGGGCGCAGCCTCATAACCATAGAGAAGGAACCTGTCGAGGAGATGTTCCACGGCAAGACCGTTCTGGTGACTGGTGCAGGAGGAAGCATAGGTAGCGAGATTTCAAGGCAGCTCATGGGCTACAATCTCAAGAAGCTTGTGCTTTTGGACATAGACGAGACAGAGCTGCACGACCTTTGCCTTAGACTGCTCGACTACAGACAGGAATGGTCCAACGATGTGGTTCCTGTCGTGTGCGACATAAAGAACGCTGCAAAGATGGAGAGGATAATGTCCAAGTACAAGCCTGACATCATCCTCCATGCCGCTGCATACAAGCACGTCCCTCTTATGGAGCTGTATCCAGAAGAGGCCATACTGAACAACGTATGCGGTTCGTACAACGTGTTCAAAGCCGCAAAGGACTGCGGCGTTGGCAAGGTCATCGTCATATCGACCGACAAGGCCGTGAACCCAACGAATATCATGGGGGCGACCAAGAGGGTTGTGGAGATGATGGCCTGTGCAATGACGGATGACAGGACGGAGTTCTGCTGCGTGAGGTTTGGAAACGTGATAGGTTCCAGAGGCTCCATGCTGTCGTTGTTCCTTGAGGAGATAAAGGAAGGGAAGCCAATAACGGTCACAGACAAGCGGATCATAAGATACTTCATGGCAATCCCTGAGGCGGTCAGCCTGGTGTTCAGGGCTGCGACGCTTGCCCATGGAGGAGAGGTCATGGTCCTTGATATGGGAGAACCTGTGAAGATATACGATTTTGCAGAGAAGCTCATAGATGTGTTCGGCGATGGCCGAAGCTCAATCGTAGTAACGGGACTTAGACCTGGCGAGAAGCTGTACGAGGAGCTTCTCGCGGACAAGGACAATACGATTCCCACGACGAACCAGAAGATATTCAAGGCAAAGGTTCTCCACAATCCAAAGTACACGCATGATTATTTGGCGCAGATGGTCAACGACCTTCCAGGGCTTTCCCCTGAAGAGCTTGTTGCAAGGCTCCATGCCGCAGTTCCTGAGTTCGTTTCCCCAAAGCAGACGAAGACGAGTTGAAGAAAGTGAATATTCATGCAAAAAACTGCAAGTAAATGTTGCATCTTGTAATGCGTTGGTGTATGGTTGTTAGCGGTCAAACACTAAGGCTTTGTTTATGCATTCCTTTCTGAAACGAAGATGCAACGTCAATTGAAGCCTTGTGGAAAACAAAAGGATGTGCATGAAATGAAACAGAGATACAACAGGCTTTCCGCCATAAAGGATCTTATCAAAAAGAACCGCATAGACAACCAGGACACCCTTCTCAACCTTCTCAAGGAAGAAGGCTACAACGTGACGCAGGCCACCCTTTCGAGGGATCTCAAGACCCTCAAGGTTGGAAAGATATCGGACGGGTGGAGTGGTTACTACTATTCACTGCCAGAGAACGACCTTGTCGCCGAGTCCGAGAAGAGCTACATCCAGGACGTGCGCCGTGGAGTCGTGTCCATAGAGTTCAGCGGCAACGTGGGGGTCATCAAGACGAGGACCGGCCACGCAACAGGCGTTGCATTCGCACTTGAAACCCTATGCCTTCCAGAGATCCTTGGAACCCTTGCCGGAGACGACACAATCCTTGTCCTTCTTCGTGAAGGCTATACCCGCGAAGACCTTCTTGAGAGCTTCAAGACAAGGATCCCTGAGTCCGACGACTGATTCCATCACGTACACATCACGGCATTCTCATTTGGTATATACCCATAGACCGATGTCCTTGTGCATTGCGCTGTTGGAGGGTATAATCTCCACAAAAGCGGCTTGGTGCCGCATAAGGAGACGTTGATGGATTGCTCTTTGAAATACAACGACATGGACAAGACCAAAGCCTATGGAAGGCTTATGGGATGCAAGCCCTTTGATGTCAGGAAAGGACTTTCTCCAAGCAGGATAGAGAACTCGACGATAGAAGAAGCGGGATCGCTTTCGTTCAACTATGCATCACTTCCTGTGGATGACGAAATACTGGATGCACTTCAAGCTCTTGCAGACGAGCAGCAGCTCATTGGAAAATACAAGGCCCTCCTGTCTGGTGAAATCATGAACGTTGGGGAGAAGAGGCTGGTGCTGCATCAACTTACAAGAGGACGCGTCCTAGAAGGCGTTTCCGTGATGGCCGATGGTGTAGAGAAGGGTGCCTTCTATGAGAAGGAGCTTTCCAGAATAAAGGAGTTCTCCGACAAGGTCCGTAGCGGAGAGATAAAGGGATCGACCGGCAAGGAGATAACAACGGTGGTCCAGATTGGCATAGGAGGCTCTGATTTGGGGCCAAGAGCGTTGTGCTACGCCCTCAATCTTATTGGAGAGGCTGATGGTTGCACCAAGAAGCTCAATGCCAGGTTCCTTTCCAACGTGGACCCTGACGATGCTGCAAACGTAATGGAAGGGCTGGATCTTGAAAGGACCCTCTTCATCCTCGTCTCCAAGAGCGGGACCACTCAGGAGACCCTTGCAAACAGGGACCTTGTGTTCAAGGTCATGCGTGACAGCGGCATAGCGAACCTTGTTTCTGAAAAGCATGTAGTGGCCGTTACGAGCAATACAAGCCCATTGGCATCGGACTCCAGTATTTTGGAAGCCTTCTATATGGACGACTACATTGGCGGTAGATATTCCTCCACAAGCGCTGTCGGGGGAGTGGTGCTATCGTTGGTGTATGGTTTTGACGTGTTCAGACAGCTGCTTGACGGTGCGCATGCAGAGGACGTCGTGGCGTTGGAGTCCAATGTGAGGAAGAACGGCGTGCTCATGGATGCCATGATTGGAGTCTTCCTCAGGAATGTGCTTGGGTATCCGTACAGTGCGGTGCTGCCGTACAGCCAGGAGCTTTATAGGATTCCAGCACACCTGCAGCAGCTTGACATGGAGTCAAACGGCAAGCATGTGAATAGAAACGGCGAAAGGCTTTCGTACAAGACAGGCCCTGTTATCTTTGGCGAGCCGGGCACGAACGGTCAGCATTCGTTCTATCAACTGCTTCATCAGGGGACTGACATAGTTCCCATGCAGTTTATAGGGTTCCGCGAGGCTCAGGGTGACCTTGACAGCGTAAGCGGAGGTTCTACGAGCCATGAGAAGCTCAATGCGAACCTTGTGGCCCAGATGGTGGCATTCGCCTGCGGAAAGGACGATGAAGAGAATCCAAATAAGGCGTTCGATGGAAACAGGCCTTCAAGCGTCCTCGTTGCGGACAGACTCACTCCGTTTGCACTTGGTTCCATCCTGGCTCACTTTGAGAACAAGGTCATGTTCCAGGGGTTCGTGTGGAACATAAACAGCTTTGACCAGGAAGGCGTGCAGCTGGGAAAGATCCTTGCCAAGAAAGTGCTGGCAGGATGCGAAGGGGATGGTAATCTAGAAAAGTACTCGCAGTTGCTTACGAAAAAAGTATGAAGATTTTTTTCGTAAGCATCTGCTCGTGGTATATAAAGTAGGGTAGAAATTAGTTTGGAGGGTTGAAAAATGACAGCTTTCATTATCATTGCAGTGGTTGTCGTACTGCTACTACTCATCATGTCTGCATACAACAAGTGTGTGAGACTCAAGAATCAGGGAGAGGAGGCATACGCTCAGATCGACGCCCACCTCAAGCAGAGATACGATCTCGTACCAAACCTCGTGGAGACTGTAAAGGGCTATGCAGGACATGAGCAGAAGACCCTTACTGCAGTCATAGAAGCTCGCAACAAGGCTATGAACGCCGGCAGCATAGAGGAGAAGGACAAGGCTGACAACGCATTTGCAGGAACCCTCAAGAGCCTTTTCGCTCTTTCAGAGGCATATCCAGAGCTCAAGGCCAACACCAACTTCATGGATCTCCAGAAGCAGTTGTCCTCACTTGAGAAGGACATCCTTCAGGCAAGGAAGTACTACAATGCAGTGGTCAAGACGTTCAACACAACTATAGAGACGTTCCCAACATCTCTCATAGTTGGACTTTTTGGCTCAAAGTTCAAGAAGATGGCCTACCTTGAAGTTGCAGAAGCCGAGAGGCAGAACGTCAAGGTGCAGTTCTAATACATGAAGAAATCAATCTCATTAGTTTTCGTTCTCATTGTGTCCGTTGCCGTGTGCGCAGGTGCGTTTGCAACGGACTACTACATAGAGGACTACAACGTGGACGTAGAGGTCGGGAACAATGCAGTGCACTCCGTACAGGAGACTCTTCTGTTCAATTTCCAGAACCCTCGCCACGGCTTCTATCGTGAGATTCCATACGACTACACGGACTACAGCGGAGTCGAGGCCCGCATAACGCACCTTAGCTGCTCCGATCCATACGAGACGGAACGCTCCAACGGATATCTTGTCATGAAGATAGGTTCTGCGGACACGACGGTCCAAGGTCGCAGGACATACGAAATCTCATACGACTACGACCTCTATGCCGATACCAACGAAGGCTACGACGAGTTCTACTTCAATATTCTTGGTGCAGGATGGGAATGCCCTGTCCGGAATGTATCGTTCTCCATAAGGCTCCCATACGTGCAGGGATATGACCTTGCATCAATCCTCAAGGAGAATGTGTGGTTCACACGTGGTAGCTATGGTTCCACCTCTTCCAAAGGTGTGACCTACAGCATTGAGATTCAAAGCGACGGCTCCGCCGTGATAAGAGGCAGTGCGTCCTCCTTTGCACCATACGAAGCGCTTACCCTAAGGGTCCAGCTTCCAGACGGATGGTACAAGGATGCACGTCAGCCATGGGATCTGCGAGATGCCTTTGCAATCATCAACCCTGTGTTCTCTGTGTTGCTTCTTGTCCTTGCGGCAGTTGTATGGATGCTATACGGAAGGGATCCTATTCCAATCGTTTCGGCAAGATTCGAGGCCCCTGATGGTCTTTCCCCTCTACTTGTAGGCTACCTTGCAGACAAGTCCGCCGACGACAAGGATATCATTTCCATGCTCTTCTATTGGGCGGACAAGGGTCTTCTTTCCATAACGGAGGAAAAGACCGACAAGTTCACGTTCACAAAGCTTAAGGACATAGAGCAGTATGCCATAGAGACGGGAACCGATGTCCCTTCCCTTGAGGTGCAGCTTTTCAATGGCTTCTTCAAGGGTTGCCAGGTAGGTGATACCATAGACTTCAAGAAACTTGGAAAGAACAATTTCTATGAGTGCATGATGTCCGTGAAGGGCAGAGTCCAGGGCTATTTCAGAAAGGAAAGACGCCTTGCCGAGACCAAGAGCGAGGTTATTGCTGCGGTCTTTGGATTCGTTGCCATCATTCCAATGCTGTTGTTCTTCTGTAGACTGTCTCTCATGGAATTTTCAAACGACTTGGCGTTTGGAAGCTTCATAGCGGCGTTTCTGCTTCCAATTGCGAACACGACTGCATTCTTCCTGCTTTTCAGGAAATGGTATCTTAGAAAGTCCAATGTGCTTCCTGTGCTGCTGTGTGCAGTGCCATCGGTCTGCATGTTTGGAATCCTTGCCTCAGAGGGTATGGCGATGTATGGAACGTCAGGTGTAGTACAAGCCGCTGTGTCCGTGCTGTGCTCAACGATGATTTCGTTCCTCTCCGCCATCATGCCAAAGCGCAGCGCCTACGGCAACAAGATGCTTGAGCAGACTTTGGGGTACCGCGAGTTCATAGACAAGGTTGAGATGTCCGTGCTCAGAATGCTCATAGACGAGGACCCCATGGTCTACTACCATGTGTTGGGCTATGCCGTCGTCCTTGGTCTTGAGGACTCGTGGGCGAACAAGTTCAAGGGTATCACGATTCCTCCTGCAACTTGGTACAATGGACCTACGGCATTTGATGTGTACTATTTCTCAAGGATGGCTTCGCGCATGTCGCGTGTCGTTCCTGCCGCTGCAATTCCAAAGACCTCCAGTTCGTCCAATCCTGGCGCCCATGTAGGCGGCAGCAGCTTTGGCGGCGGTGGTTTCTCCGGCGGTGGATTTGGAGGAGGCGGAGGCCGTGCATGGTGATGTCCTTGGCATAGTCTTCTCTGTATGTCTCATTGGCCTATGCGGACTGCTTGCCTTGCTTGTGGTCCGCATAGGAAGGGGCCGCTCCCGTTGTTCCAATGCAAGTGGAGGTTCCCTATACCCTGAGATTGCAAGGAAGATCGTGCACATTGGTGTCTCCAATTGGTTCTTCATATACTATTTCGTATTTGAGCGTTCATTCTGGGCCATTGTAGGCCTGTGTTCGTTCGCTGCAGTCAATGCAGTCTTCAATTTGACGGGAGCCATGGGGGTTCTGTTCGACCAGACTTCGAACAAGCGCAACTGGGGGATGGTCTACTATCCCTTGTCTATCGTGCTTCTCATAGTCCTTGCGGACTTTGGCTTTGGTGACGAACTGTGCGTTGGCTATGCCCTCATTGGAATGGGCTATGGGGACGGTCTTGCCGCTCTTGTTGGAATGAGGTTTGGAAGGCATGGCCTGTGTTCTCTGCGAGAGGGCGGGAGCGATGCCTCCAAGCGCAGGAGCAAGACAGTCGAAGGTTCTTTGACCATGTTCCTTGTGGTTCTTGTTTCGTTCGTTCTTCTAAATGTCCTTCTTGGCGGTTTTGGAGTTGGAGCCTCTTTGGTATTTGGACTTCTTGCCGCTTTGGCATCCACTTTTGCTGAAGCATACACTCCGTCTGGATTTGACAACGTGACGGTTCCGCTTGTGATATATGTTGCAGCTGCTGTGATGAGGTTGGTATGGATGCTGTAGGACGACTTGTAGAACGTATAGATACGTGGCTCTTTGGCCTTGCTTGGCCGCTTCCTTTGGTGGTTGTGGTCTCTACGATGGTCGTCTTTGCTATCATTGCCTTGAAAAAACGCTCTCTTGACCCAAGTGGGGCCATTGCTGCGGCAACAATGGGGGTCGTTGTCTTGTGGACGACCCAAGTGGAGGGGCTTTTGCTGCTCCTTCTTTTCTTCGTTGGGGCCAATGTCGTTGGGAAGGTCTCAAAGCGTATCCAAGCCAAGGCCTTTGGAGAGGCTTCCATTGGAATCATCGAGAAGAAAGGCTTAAGGCGTGACTTGATGCAGGTCCTTGCAAACGGCCTCATGGCAATAGTTGCAGGGTTGATATGGTATGTGTGCGGAAGCTTTCCGGCTCTTGTGATGTTTGGAGCTTCCATTTCTGAGGCTGCAGCCGATACCTTTGCCGGTGAGATTGGAAGGTTAAGCAAGAATCCTCCTGTATCGATAAGGACATTCACTCCTGTTCCAAAAGGGCTTTCAGGCGGCGTCACGCTTCTTGGAACGGTTGCTGCGTTCGTTTCCTCCATCATCATCGGGCTATGCTGGTTCGTGCTGTTTGGCGTGAAGGAGGGTTTGGTGGCTGCAAGCGTGATATGCCTGACGGGTTTCGTGGGAAGCGTTGTGGATTCGTATCTAGGTGCGTGCGTTCAGGCCCGCTATAGGGATCCAGACACTGGAATGCTCACCGAGCAGGATTCCAAAGACGGTAGGCCGTTCGAGCTCGTGCAGGGTGTGCGCTGGGTGGACAACGACATGGTGAACCTCCTTTCGAATGTGTTCTCGTCAGTGTTCGCATTTGGAATGGCCTCGATTCTTTTCTAGTTTTCTAGCGTTTACTTGATTTCTGGATGATTCTTTTGTATCTTTGGGATTGGTCGGCGGTATGCGGGCCGGATATAGAAACATATAACAGAAAAAGAGGATAAATTTTATGGCAAAGCAGCTTCAATTCAGTGAGGACGCCAGAAAGTCACTGGTCTCCGGCGTGGAACAGATTGCCAAGGCGGTTATGACGACCTTGGGACCAAAGGGAAGGACCGTTCTTCTTGACAAGAAGTATGGTGCTCCAATGATTACAAAGGATGGCGTCACAGTTGCACGTGAAGTTGAACTTGAAGATCCGTTTGAGAATATGGGCGCACAGCTTGTCAAGGAAGTCGCTTCCAAGACGAACGATGTCGCAGGTGATGGAACGACTACAGCTACAGTCCTTGCTTGGGCTATCACCAAGGAAGGTATGAAGAGCGTTTCCGCAGGTGTCAACCCAATGGGAATCAGACGTGGTATAGACAAGGCCGTCTCCGATGCAATCACAGAGATCAAGTCCAATGCAAAGGCCGTTAGCGAGAAGGAAGAGATTGCACAGGTTGCATCCATCTCTGCAAACAACGACAGAGTCATTGGTGAAGAGATCGCCAGTGCAATGGAGAAGGTTGGAATGGACGGTGTCATCACAGTCGAAGAGTCCAAGAACATTGAGACCACAACCGATTTCGTAGAAGGAATGCAGTTCGACCGTGGCTACATCTCGGCCTACTTTGCGAACAACCGCGAGACCATGACGGCTCTCCTGGACGATCCTTACATCCTCATCTATGACAAGAAGATCTCTTCCATGAAGGAGCTCCTTCCTGTCCTTGAGAAGGTTGTCCAGACAAGCAAGCCTCTTCTCATCATCGCAGAGGACGTAGATGGCGAAGCCCTTACAACCCTTGTTGTGAACTCCCTCAGAGGAACACTCAATGTGTGTGCAATCAAGGCTCCTGGCTTTGGTGATAGAAGAAAGGCCATGCTCGAGGACATTGCTATCCTTACAGGCGGTCAGGTCATAAGCGAAGAGCTTGGCATGAAGCTTGAAAACGCAGAGCTTTCACAGCTTGGTAGAGCAAAGAGCGTCAAGGTCGAGAAAGAGAACACCACGATCATCAATGGTCTTGGCAAGGCCGAGGACATCAAGGACAGAATTGGCCAGATTAAGAAGCAGATTGCAGACACTACAAGCGACTATGACCGCGAGAAGCTTCAGGAGCGCCTCGCAAAGCTCGCCGGTGGCGTTGCGGTCATCAATGTTGGTGCACCTACAGAGGTTGAGCTCAAGGAACGCAAGCACAGAGTCGAAGACGCCGTCAACGCAACACGTGCGGCAATCGAAGAGGGTGTCATCCCCGGCGGTGGCGTAGCCCTTGCACAGGCAGCAAAGAAGATGGAGTCCTACGACCTTTCAACCCTCACAGACGAGGAGCAGATTGGCTACAAGATCGTTCGCAGAGCTCTTGAAGAGCCAATGCGCCAGATTGCAGAGAATGCAGGTGAAGACGGTGCAATCATCGCCGACAAGTGCAAGAACAGCGAGCAGGGCGTTGGCTACGATGCAAACGGCAACAAGTGGGTCAACATGGTCTCTGCAGGTATCATAGATCCTGTCAAGGTCACAAGAAGTGCTCTCCAGAACGCAGCCAGCATTGCAGCCCTCATCCTTACAAGCGAGTGTGCAATCACTGACATCCCCGCTCCAGAGCCAGCACCAGCTGCAAATCCAGGCATGGGCGGCATGATGTAATGCTTTCCCAGGATATGCCCTAGGCCGATATCCTTGGATTTTAATTCATGATTCCATGAGGCCGCTGCGGTTTCTACTGCAGCGGTTTTTTTGCGCTTTTTTCCTCGTTTCAGATGTTCGCTTCGTGCTTCAATTCAACGGTCTTCAACAGCCCCAACGGCCCAAAGCGCCCATATTTCCGTGAACGAATACCGCTCTGCTACAGACTTGCAGAGCGGTTGTCTTTTGAGAGTTCAAATCATTGCAAAAAAACTTGTCTCAGTTGATTCTGTTGACTTCTTCTATACTGAGGTTCGCGGCCTTGGCGATGGCTTCAATAGGGAAACCTTGTTCCTTGAAGCTCTTGACCATGCGGTTTGTAGCGTTGGCTTCGCCAATGGAGATTCCCTTCGCCTCTCCGTCCTTGTATCTTTCAATGAGGTTCAGTTCGTACTTCATATAGCCCTGCCTCCAGTCCTCGTC
>MSGT01000025.1 GCA_001940825.1 Sphaerochaeta sp. Phil3 | reverse complement strand
GACGACTGGTAGCAAGGAATGATAACAATCCCCTTCGTCTTTCCCAAGGTAACTTCCCGAAGGGCCTCAAACCGGGAACTTAAATAAATAACTTACCGAGTTCAAATTGCCCATGTTGTTTTAACAACGCAATTGAAAGGGGGGGTGGATAAATGCGAAAAGCCATAGTCTCCATGATTGCATTCTCCATGATGCTTTGTTGCTCATGTGTTTTCGCCAAAGACGTGGTGTTCAGCTGGACATGCCAGGATCCAAAGGTCACGGCCGTTAGGGTTCAGGCCAACGGCGAGGACGAAGGTCTTTGGATTGTGCTGGATCCATCGATAACCTCATACACTTTCACGGGTATGGACACTTCGGTTGAAAACATCTTCAACATCCAGAGCACAAGGGACGGTGAAAGCTGGTCTTCCACGAAGAGCATGGTGCTCAAGGCACAGACCCCTGATACCTACGATTCATCCTCCGTTATGGTAGTGGGCCCTGAAACCCCAAGGGGGGGGATCTGAAAGGATCCTCTCCTACCATTGGAGCCAGATAGGCGATACAGCACAATACAATTGGTTCTCGTTCAGATTCAACGACGGCACATGGTATGTGGTCGATTCCAACACCACTGGCGTGGAGTTCCATACATACAGCGAGGACGACCCCGTGCTTCAGGTAAGGGCTTCCGTCGATGGAAGGAAATGGACGAAGAGGACTACATCATACGATCCTGAAGGACTCTACGACGAAGACAACCTCCCCACACAGGGATGGACGATAAGAGCGCAGGCTGGTGCCCAATGGCCGTTTCTTGCTGCATTCCTCATTCCAAAGAGGGCGGTGGTAGCATACTACAACTCCAACAGACTTAGCACTGCGCTTTCCGTGGAGCTTGGCGCATCCTACGAGACCAAGAGGGGCAACGGATATGGCTTCACTTTCCAGTATACGTTCACGCCAACGGAGAAGGATGCGGCCTTTGAGGTGTACTCCATGGAACTTCTATATTCAAGGATGCTCTATCATACCAAAAGATACGAAGCCTTCCAGCTGAACCTGGAGGTGGGTCTTGGACCTGCTCTGTGCATATACGACAAGGTTGGCTCCTTTGGATTCAGGGCAAGGCTTGGACTGAATGGAAGAGTCAATATAGCAGACGGTCTATACCTAACCACAGGATTCGATGTAAATGCGGCCCTTGAACCTGATTTACACAACGAGGACGAGGTGAGGCTCGGAACCACGTTGTACCTCACGCTTCCTCTTAGGGTGGGACTCGTGTATTCGTTCAAGGACGTGGCCGACTGAGGCGGTGTGCATTATGGCTCATAGACGCTTGTGCAAGGCTTCTGCAATTTTCTCAATACTGGTTCTCTTATTCGTCTCCATATCCGTGGTCTCTTGCGACATACAATTCACAGAAGGCACCGCCATACAGGAGGTCTTCGAAGACCAACTTGTAAATGACGACGTATCGCTGCATCCTACGGAGAGCTCGATTGTAACTATAAGGCTCGTTCCTGATACGAGCGTTCCGGAGACGATAGAAACCTACATTGTTAAGTTCTACAGGAACGACGAAGAGGTGAAGTCCGTGGAAGTTCCTCCAATAGGTCCCCTTTCGTTCGTTCTTACAGACCTTCCAAGGGCTTCGTATATCATAGAGGCAAAGGCTCTGACTCATGAAGGTCGTGAGGTGGCCGTCGGCAAGGCTTCCATTCAAGTGACCTCAATCGGTGCAAAGACGGCGATTGAACTTGAGACAACGGTTCATGTACATGAGCTTGTCCATGTTGCCGCTCAGGATGCCTCATGCACTGAAGAAGGAGTCAATGAGCACTGGCGTTGTAGTTCATGTGGGAAGTATTTTGCAGATGAAAATGCAGAGAACGAAACAACTTATGAAGAGCTTGTGATTCAGGCAAAGGGACACTCATATCCTGAAACTCCAAATGAAACCCACGAACATACCTGTGTGGAAGACGGCTATGAAGTCCGTATCTGTACAGTATGTGGTGACAAACAGGTCAAAAAGACCTCAAATGCCCTTGGACACAAGGATTCTGAGTATTTTTACAATGAAGAAGAACATTGGAAGGTATGTTCAAGATGCAATGAGAAATACGATAGGCAGTCCCATGTCTTCACCGACTGGATCAAGGTTGAAGATAGAATCTGGAGCCGTCATTGCGAAAAGTGCCTCAAAGAAGAAACGAACAACCATATAGCACATACCATGGAGCATCATCCAGCTATCTCTGCAACATGTGAAAAAGATGGAAACAAGGAATACTGGAAGTGCTCTGTCTGTGGCAAGTGTTTCTCTGATGCAGAAGGCATCGACATTGTGGATGAGTCCAGCATAGTCCTTCCAAAGATGGGACATGACTTCTTTGACGACTGGACTACCGATGGAACCCATCACTGGCATGACTGTTCAAGATGTGATGCCAAGGATTCATACGAAGAGCATGACTTTGGCATAGTCTATGACTTCGATGCAGATGCAAGGAACCTTTCCATAAGTAGCTTCTGTACTGTGTGCAAAGAGGCGGAGAGCTCTGGCAGCCAGCCTTCGCAGACTGGTGCGTTCGACATAAGCACAGCATTTGGAATAGATGTGAAGAGGATGAGTTACAAATCATGGAGGATTTCGCTCAACGACAGTTACAAGAGTCTTTATACCGGATGTACTTGTACTTGGACGTCAAACGAAGGAGAAGTTCTTTTGGAAGGCTTCGATCCATTCACCATGTCTATAAATGCAAATGCAAGTGGAAATGGTAGGTACATGGTGCTGTGCCATCTCTACGATGAAAACGGAAATGAAAAGGAAATCTGCTTTGTACAGATTTCATCCAATAGCAAATGAACCCCAAAGGGGAGGAAGGAGAGTTTTATATGAAGAAGTCTCTGTTGGTTCTTGCATCGATCATGGTCCTTGCACTTTGCATCTTCGTGGCCTGCACGGCTGAGGTCGCCGATCCATACGATGGATTGACATACGTCACATTTGGAGGAGAGTCGCCTACATCCAAGAATCTCCTTGCATCATATGAAGTGGCTTCGTATGACAGTCTCTACTGGTTCTATACAGCAGAGAAGAAGGACAACTATGGGACATCAGGTGCTGTTGCAAATGCGCCTGTCCATGAAGGCAATACAGGGCTGAACAATACCGTAGGACCATTCTCCCAAGGAAAGTGGCTCTTCACTCTTTGTGCCTACAAGAACAACGCCGTGAGTGAAGATGCCAAGGTCTACGAAGGTTCCGTTGTGGTTTCACTCAAAGGCCAAAATGTGACTGTTCCAGTTTCCGTAACACCCTGTGGTGGGACTGGTGCCCTTAAATTCAGCGGGGCCTATTTTGAGTGGAAGGACAACGGAAAGGACGCTCCTGTTATCAAAATTGTTGCAAAAGGGACAAAAACTGGACAGATATACACTCTTGGTAATAAAATTGCTGATGACAATACAAATCCTGAAGACGCGAAAATCAAGTTAGATATAACCTCTGTAGGTGACAACAAGACATACAAAATAACTGACTGCGAATATTCTACAGTCAAAGCCGATTACTACAACTGTACGATAATCGCTTACATAGACGATCCTAACACACCTATTTTCTCTCAGATACTTGGCTTCAGGGTCTATGGCTCAGCTACGACCGTCATAAGTGGAGACATCACTGAGCAGTCTGGAACTGATGTTAACTTCGACCCTGCAAAGCAGGACATGGCAGTGTTCAAGGGTGCAACCACGGCATCTGTTGATGTAACACCAAGTGGAACGAATACGACGACTGTTGACTTTGGAGCGAACAACCTCGACAACACTTCAACCTATTACCTTAATGTCAGTGCTACATCTGCAGCCTCTGCAGCTAATAAGTTCACTGTTTCTGATTCTGCAAAGGCACCTGTAGCAGGTATAGACCTTGAACTGGTCGAAGTCTCATTAGATGGAAGTAACTCTAAAGTTAGGAATTTCTCGGGTGATGCTGTTACCATCATAACTTATATCGAGAAAGGACTGACAGGCGTAACTGTGAAATACAATGGCACTGATGGCGATGATCCAGTTGGTGTTGACTATAATTCCGATACTGGAAAATTGATGTTCACGACAAATCATTTCTCTGAGTTCTATGCAGTATCAGACAGCGTTGCTGTGGTTTTGAATGAAACGACTGAGAAAGGCTACGCCAGACTGGTCGATGCTTTTGACAACAGTGTTGATGGATGTTCAATCAAACTTTTGAATAACATTGAAATGAGTTCAATGGTTCGAATAACGAGAAGGATTCTTGTTGACTTGAACGGTTTTGCCATTACGACATCTTCTGATTTTCTAAATGGCGCTGGTATATTCACAGTCAGAGAGGGTGGATTTCTTACAATAGACGACAATTCTGCTGGAAAAAAAGGTTTAATTGAGAATTCCAAGAAAGCTGGAGACGCTAATTCTGTTGAAAGATATGGAATAGTCGTATTTCCATACAAGTCCAGTAATGAAAAGGCATTGAATCACAGTGGATATGCTAAGTTAATAGTGAACGGAGGCACAATAAAAGCTTCCTACGCTGCGATTTCAGGAAATGGTGAGTTTGGTTCTGATACTAACACCGACATTGTCGTGAACGATGGTGTTCTTGAGGGAGGTGTCACTGCCGTCTATCATCCTCAGAATGGAAACATTATAGTTAAAGGAGGATCGTTCAAGGGCAACGATTCTGCCATCGAAATCCGTGCTGGAAAGATGTCGATTGATGGTGGAACATTCACGGCAAATGCAACTAAATACAGTTGTACCGCCAATGGCAACGGAACCACCACTATTGGTGCATCAATTGCTGTCGCACAACACAACACCAAACTTCCAATAGATGTGACGATTTCAGATGGCACTTTCAATGGCTATCACGCACTTTCCGTAGTTAATCCGCAGAACAACGACTATGCTGCAATCAGCAAAATCAATGTAAATGTCACAGGTGGAGAGTTCACTTCTACGAAAGCAAGTGAAGGTATTGAAGCTGTAAATTACTCCTCTGAATTCAAAAAGATTGATGATGTTTCTTCTTTTACAATCCGTGCTCGTAAAGATGGTGATGAAGGTAATGTAGCAAAGCTCTCCGATGGAAGATTCTTTTCTTCTCTCCAAGATGCTATCAATGGTGCCAAGGAAGGTGAGACCGTTACAATGCTGACAGATCTTTCCAATACAAGTGATTATTCCGTTGAGGGGGGGGTGAATCTAATGATTGACAAGAACATCACTCTTGACGGAAATTCTCATTTCATTGAAGGAAATGTAAAAGTTACTGTTGGATCCCAAGGTGCAAGGCTTTCTGGTGTCAAGTTTAAGAATATCCATAATAATGCAATTATTAAGGACTCAGACAGGGATAAGTATGGCCTTGGAGACAAGACCGGAAGCCTTTCTGCCCTGTATTCAAAGAACTTAACAGGTGTGTTGGATATTGAAAACTGTGAATTTGATTCGTGTGATTGGGATAGCCTACAGGTTATACCATTGACAGGAGCTTCCATTGTAATCAAGAACAATATCTTCAGACATAGTTCTACTGATATGGAAAACCCAATGAGATATATACATATCGAGTCTGCTTACAACGATGGTTATGGTGTTGATTTTAATCTTTTGATAACAGGCAATGCAATGTATGACTGTACAAAGCTCAACCAAACGGGTTTTGAGGTCTATTTCCTTGCGAATACTGACAATGTGAACATGCAAGGCAACTACATAGACGCCCCTGTTGGAATTTGCGTGTATGGAGGAGCTCCTGACAAAGTAGGAGTCCTGAATCCAATGATAAATGATAGCATAAGTGATTCAATCAACAATAACTTATTTGAGTTACTTCTTTCTGAAAATACAGATGAAGAAGGTTATAAGTTCTATTCCTTTGGAAAAGATCCAAAAGAAGGCGAGAATACTCTTTACGCTGGGAGTTTCATAATTGAATCAACAGAAGGTTGGCACAACACATATGTTTTCAGAACGTGGGATGAAGCTGTTACTTTTGGAGATGAGAAATTTGGAGATTCTGAATCCTATGAGTTTTATATGTTCAACTCTTATTTCGATGAACGGCAATAGAATATGAAACGACTTTTGATTCTACTTTCCTGCATTGCTCTGGCGTTTGCACTATGTGCATGCGCTACCAATGGAGGAGAGTCTGTACATGGAAATGGAGACCTTCTGATCTCCCTGGTTGAAGAGGAGGAGGGGACTCCGGATACTTTGGAGCTTCCTTCATTCGTGATGTTACCTGAACCTGAAGAGGAAAAGCCAGAGACATATCCGTTCACGCTTGCCGTGGGTGATGCCATTTCATTTGGAACCTACAACGGCGAACCTTTGAAATGGATAGTATCTTCTGTGGATGGGGATTATATGCTTCTAGTGTCGCAGTACCTCATCCCATGCAGCCAGGTCAACAGGATGTTCGATTCCAAGACCTACAACTCAACGTGGGAGACAAGCACAATGAGGACCTTGCTAAACGGAGGGTTCCTTGCAGAGGCTTTTTCTGAAGATGAGAGAGCCTATATCATACCTGATGCATTAGGAGATCTTGTATCTCTTCCAAGCAAGGAGGAAGTCGAGGCGTTCACTGGTGACAGGGAACTTCTTGCCGCCCGATACAAGGACGATGCCTATGCAAGTTCCTGGTGGTTGCGCTCTGAAGGCGCAAAGGTGGGTAACATAGCATATGTAAACGGCAGAGGCTCCGTTGTGGAGGCTGGAATGCCAGCCAACTATACAATGGGAGTGAGACCCATGATCTGGGTACGCATTCCAAAAGTATAAGCAAATAGTAAATCATTAGCTGCCCGGCGTATGCTGGACAAGGATTGGATAAAAACAAGGAGAAAATGAAATGAAGAAACTGTCATGTATCCTATTGGCGGTCATGTTGATTACGGCTATGTTCGTATCCTGTACCGCTGAGGTGATCGACCCATACGACGGATTGGCGTATGTCACATTCGGAGGCCCTGCATCAAAGGACCTCTCCGCATCATACGAGGTGCAGTCCTACGAAAGCCTCTATTGGTTCTACACTGCCGAAAAGGCCGATAAGTTTGGAATGACCGGTGCGACCAGTGAAGAAACTGCTCTTGCAATAAAGAACAATGCACCTGCCAAAGGTCTTGGAGGAACCATTGGTCCATTCTCCCAGGGAGATTGGGAGTTTGAGTTGTATGCCTATTCGAGTTTGAAGAATGGAAAAGGCGATGGTTTGGTCTACAGCGGAACGACTAAAGTTAAAGGATTGACAGGTAATTCAAGTGAAAAACCTACGGGTATACCTGTCTCCGTAACACCCCAGGGAGAGAAAGGAACGATTGAGTTCCGCAACGCATACTTCAGATGGAATGAAGACAATGGAGGCGAAGGCAAGCCAACTATTGAGATTAAAGTCCATAAGGACTCGGCTGAAGGAAAAGTAGTCTATGTACTACGCTCCGATTTGACTGCAAACGAAGGGGTCAATGTTCCTCTTCCAATAGGTGAAAAAGAAGGCGGCAAGTTTTCTATCGGCCAAAAGTATCCAGGTATTGATGTCGACTACTACTGGTGCGAGATTTCTGCCTGGGTTGTCGAAAGCAGTCCAATACTGGAGAGTCAGTTGGGTATCAGAGTCTACGGCTCTGCCACTACTGTTGTCAGTGGCGATATTATCGAAGGCGCATTCTCCTTTGTTGACTTCGAAGCTAAGTCAGATCTCAATGTAATCAAGGGAACGAACAGTGCAATCATTGGAGTTACACCAAGCAATACTCCAGGTCTGGCAACAACCGTTGAATTTGAAGGACTTTCCGCTGAAAAGCAGTATTCTTTGAACGTTGTAGTGAAGGATTCTGCATCTGCTGCATCCGACGATTTCTCTGTTGAAGATGACGATAGAGTTGCTGTTGCAGCAATCGATCTGCAACTCAAAGATGCCAAATCGAATGTGGATGCATCATTCACATCGGCTGTTGTCACGACATATATTTCTACCGGTTTGGAAAACGTTGGTGTTTTCTATAATGGTGAGACTAAAGATAGGATTGTCTCTTATGACTCCAATACTGGTAAGCTTGTGTTTAAGACGACACATTTCTCTGAGTATTACGTTGTTGCCAACAAGGTTGCTGAAGCAAATGGCAGGTACTATGGTTCCCTTCAGGATGCAATCGATGCTGCAGAGATAGGAGCAACAGTTTCCCTCCACAAAGATGTTGTTTTGATCGAGACTGTTGATATAAACAAAAAGCTAACTATCAACCTCAATGAAAAGAAACTCTCAATTAATGGTGGTTACGCACTTGAAATTGGAGAGAATGGAGATCTCATGCTCTGTGGAAACGGTAGCATTGTTTCTTCCAAAGACTCTCTTTCCGTTCGCGATGGTGGAAACCTGGTTGTCGATGGATGTAAGATAGAAGGTAGATGGGGCTTGATTGTTGGTTCTCGTGATAAAAACAATGGTGAAGTACATTTTTCATCTGCAAAGGCGACCATCAAGAATGCAACGATGACGACTCAAGAGGCCTCAATCTTGGTTTATGATGAAAGTGAATTGAAGATTGAAGACGGTGTCTTTACTGCGAAAGATAATTTCGTTGTCGGAATGGATGGCAACCCAATTCCTGATGGACACAATGGTTGTTCAATCATTATCAATGGTGGTACGTTCAATGGCAACATAAAGACCTCAGGGTATATCGCTTGTGGCCTTTATGTCTGCAACAAAGGAACCGTCACGCTCAATGGTGGAACGTTCAACATCGTGGATGGAGTTGGTGTTCTTGTCCGTAGTGGAAAACTTATTGTTAATCAGGATGTAAGCTTTAATATCACAGAAAAAGACAGGCGTTCTTGTGGTAAGGTCGGAGATGCTAATGCTTACATCTCAAAAGGATCTGCTATAGTCGTTGATGATTACAATTACATCAAGTATCCAGGAGGAAAACCTTCATGCGAGAATAACTCAACTTATGAGGTTAGAACTGCATCTTATGAAGCTCGTATAGGTAACGTCTACTATGAGAAACTAAACGATGCTGTCGATGCTGTTCCTGAAAACACTCCAACCACAATCCAAATTTTGGCTAATCGTGTTGAATTTTCAGATTCTACTAACAAAGTTATAACCTTTAAAGGCAAAGGCGCAAAAGAAACGACTTTAAAACTTTCTTCTAATCAACCAGGAGCTCACGGTTGTAGTCTTTCGTTTGTGGATCTCGAATTGAAAATGCTTGAAATAAACGCCAATTATGCTGGTTTTGGACATGCGAGTTCTTTGGATTTTACAAATTGCGTTATTAGTGGCAGAGGATCCTTGTGGGGAGGTGGTTCGGTAGTATTCAAAGACTGCGTTTTTAACAACACTGGAGATTACAACCTCTGGCTCTATAAAGGAAAGTCTTTCGTTTTCGAGAATTGTAATTTTGAAAGCTCTGTTGGAAAGTTTATCAATGCATATAAGGAAAACGGACAACCTGCTTCAACTGTTACAATTACGGATTGTAAGTTTGTAAGTACAAAGGATTCAACAGAAGAAAGTGAAAACAAATATGCCGTTGTATATATTAAAGAAACTTCTGTATGGGATGTTTCCATAAACAATATGCACATTGAAGGTAATGTTGAGACAGGTGCGAGAAGTGGTTCTCAATGCTACGAAGTCAAGTCTGGTGCCCAGGAAGGGACTGTAGTTTCTATCGATGGTAATGTCGTTTGGAAAGATGATGCACCGATAGAGAAGACCAACTAACTAGTCTGTGGCTTCTTTTACTCAATTGGGCTGTGGCTTGATAAAAGCTGCAGCCCTTTTCGTATATCTTGCGAAATTGTTCGAAGTCGTCCATATAAGCCAAAACTTGGGTTCTTCACGGAAAGTTGGGGG
>MSGT01000024.1 GCA_001940825.1 Sphaerochaeta sp. Phil3 | reverse complement strand
CCGAGGAAAACGTGAAGAACCAAATGAAAGCCCTATCGTTGTTTGGAAGATGGAGACGAAAAAGAAGATCCCAATCCTTGAAAAAAGCAGAGAAGAGCCTGTACCATACAAGAGAAGAAGGAGATGAGACCATGAGAGCTTTGATTCTAAGCGCCAACACCGGTGGAGGACACAATTCATGCGCAAAGGCCATAAAGGAAGTCTTCATTGCACATGGCGACACCTGCGATATAGAGGATTGCCTTGAGTTCATCTCAAAGGGAGTATCCAAAAGCATATCTGACGGCCACGTATTCCTCTACAGACACGCCCCTGCCCTCTTCCAAGCTGGCTACAGGGCAATAGAGAACAACAAGACGACCATGTTCCAGGAGAACTCCCTCATATTCAAGTTCTTCGCCCTTGGAGCGGAGAACCTGTACGAGCTCATAAGCACAATGGACTATGACACGGTGATATGCACACACCTGATTGGAGCCATGATGCTTACAGCTATGTTGAAGAAACACCCTCTTCCTCTGGTTACATGCCACATTTCCACCGACTACGACTGCAGTCCAAGCACAGCGGACAGCGACCTTGACTTCTACTTCATACCGGACAAACGTCTCATGGATGAATTTGTGAAAGCAGGAATCCCCAAGGAGAAGGTTTTCCCAAGTGGTCTTCCAGTAAGAAAGGAATTCTACGAACATAGGGACAAGGCCCTGGCAAAGGAGGAAATAGGACTTCCAAAGGACCATGCACACCTTCTTGTCATGTGCGGCAGCATGGGAGGAGGACCAATTCCAAAAGTAGTGAACATGTTTTCTGAGAAGCTCAAGGAAGACCAGGAGATGACCATCGTATGCGGATCAAACAAAGCCCTCTACGACAAAATCACAGAAAAGCACTCCGGAGCCAGGAACATACACATAATTGGCAACACCAATGAAGTTCCAAAACTCATGCAGGCAGCGGATCTTCTCTTCACAAAACCAGGAGGACTGAGCACCTCGGAGGCATATGCAGCGAAACTTCCAATGGCATTCTTCAATTTCATTGGATGCTATGAAACGGACAACCTGAACTTCTTTGTAAAGCTTGGAGGAGCAATGTCAAAGGAAGACCCTCAGGAACTTGTGGATGCGACATTGGAGCTTCTTGCAGATCCGGAAAAACTCAAGGCCATGTCAAACGCCTTAGCTGATGCCTCAAAGGACAAGCCAATCCCCGAAGACTACATCTACGAAGTCCTACGCAAAGCCCATGAAAACTTGAAATAACTAGACGTAAAAGTTTCTTCTTTTTTTTGTTTTTTGGACCTTTCGGAAGAAAATTTTCTTCATTCATCGGCTTTTTCTCGTTTTAGGAAGAAAAGGCAAATGGACTGTCATGCAACAACGCACTCATCCTAGCAGGTGCTTCGACATCTCAAGGATCAAGGAGGGAACCACTTTGACTTCGTTTCTGTCATACGTTACAAGCCCGTTGGTCTCCTGCTCCACGTCTGACAGCTGCGTGTATATGGCAGCGGCAAGTCCTTTGGTCTTTGCAGGGATTATCTGCTTGTCGTAGAGATTCACGATGGCTTTCGTAAGCGCCTCTTTGGAGTGGCATTTCTTGTAGACAAATCCTTTTTTTGCAGTCGTATTGGTGTCGTAGCCGTAGCCGCCAAACTCGGTGAGAATCACGCAACGCCCCTTGCGGTCATTGTGGAACCTGTATGGCTTGAAATAGACATGAAGGCTTTTGAAATCACCAATGCCTTGGTCCTGCCAACCAGAGGCATGGTCTATTGTTCTGGTACCGTCAAGCTTTTCCATGTTTCCAACGATCCTTGCAGAGTCGAACTGACCCCACCCTTCGTTGAAAGGAACCCACATCGCAAGAGAAACCACATTGAAAAGATGCTTCACCGTATCGTAGGCTTCCGCCTCCCATACGTCACGCTCATGTGAGTCCATCCTTGCAAAGAGGTCGTATCTGTCATCCTTCAGATGCGAGCCAAAGACCAAAGGAAGAGAGATTGTTGCCAGTCTATACTTTCCACCCCCAGATACCATGTCCTGCCATACAAGCATACCCAAGCGGTCGCAGTGGTAGTACCATCTCAAAGGTTCTATCTTTATGTGTTTTCTAAGAGTATTGAAGCCCATGCTCTTGGCAAGTTTTATATCGTTGACAAAATCCTCATCGCTCTTTGGGGTATAGTATCCATTCTTATAATAGCCCTGATCAAGTAGTCCATGATGGAAATAAGGTTTTCCATTCAATTTCAGGACATTGTTTCCTTTTTCATCCGTACCAACACCAAAAGTTCTGAGCCCCACATAGCCATGTATGCAGTCGCAAAGGGACGAAGGCTCAAGGACATCGGTCTTGAGGGTTATCGTGAAATCGTATAGGAAGGGATCCTCCGGCGACCATGGGTGCGGGTTTGGAATGTCGATGCGTGTGCACTCACCTGTGCAAAACTCAAAAGAGGAATTCCCTTCAAAGGAAAGAGAGGCTGGAATGTGCCGGGCATCGTTTGTGAAAACCTCAATGGAGAAGCCTGTCAAATCAGGAACCACCTTGTAGCCCGTTATATACGACCGCGGAACCTTCTCCATCCAAACCGTCTGCCAAATGCCGCTTGTCTTTGGGTACCATATCCCTCCTGGCTCGCTGCTCTGCTTGCCGCGTGAAATCTCCTTTGCGTCTCCGGGATCCTGGACCATGACATCCAAATCGAATTCGCGAGATGAGGCCTCCACGGAGAACGGAAGGTATCCGCCTATATGCTCAAGGACCTGCCTGCCGTCTATGCGTACAAGGGTCCTGTAGTCCACAGCTCCAAAGTGGATGAAAAGCCTCTCTTTGGAGAAATCCACGTCCTCTGAAAAGCTCACATGCCGGCTGTAGCACATCGTTTCATGGGCCTGAAGGGTTCTTTCTACTCCGCTGAATGCACTTTCAGGCGAGTATGGAACCAACACGGTGTATTCCTTTGCATCCTTTCCATCCGATATGAACTTCAACGTCCACCTGCCGTTGAGGCACATATAGCTGTCTCTTGCCATTTGCGGACGCGGATATTCGCAAAGCGGAATTCTGTTCTCTATATCCATCATTGAAACCCTCCGTATAAGATGATATCACAATCCGTGACTGAAGCAAGCTCAGTGCTTTCTATAACATTCTATAGCGTCCTACAGCGCCATACTCCGCCATACAACGCCCTGTTCCGCCAATCAACGCCATACTGTGCCCCACAAAGCCACACAACGCCACACAACGCCCCTCACAGACCCAACCCCCAATTGAAAAACACTCCCTTTTGAATGATAATCCCTGTAGGCACCCACCTAGAAACCGCCAAAACGCACCCAACGGAGGGCCAAATGCGACTATTCCTACTTCCATCGTCATTCAAAGGCGAGCATGACAAAGCACACTCCCTGGAGATTGTAGGAAAGGAATACAACTACCTTGTGAACGCATTGAGGCTCAAGGAAGGCCAAAAGATAATGGGCCGGGACCGCAGCGGTGCACTCTGGGACCTGACGATAGACGAAATATGCAACGGACACTGCAAACTCACAGCAGAACCAACGCAGGAAGCCATCGAATACACAGACGCACTCCCCCAGCAAAGGCCACTCAAACCCATAGTCCTATACCAATGCCTACCAAAGGGCCGCAAGACCGATGACATTGTGAAAAGGGCCACAGAGGCTGGCGTACAGGCCATAGTCCTCGTCAAAAGCCGCAACTGCGTTGCAGACATATCGGGAAAGGAGAGCTCAAAGCTTTCACGCTACGATGCAGTCATAAAGGAAGCGATACAGCAAAGCGGTTCAGTCGTTCCAACAACGGTGGAGGGACCAATAGACATATCCAAGATACCAGAGGACCTCAAAAGGAGAGCCAACGGAAGCCAAACTCTAGGGCTTGTTCTACACCAGTGCGAACTCGAAAAGGACCAGACCGACCTTTTGGGTACGGTCAAAGGATTCGAAGGGACAACAGCCATCGTAGTGGGGTCGGAGGGTGGCCTCACAAACGAAGAATGCAACAAACTGCTACAGGCGGGATTCAAAGCTATCTTGCTTAAAACAAACATTTTAAGATGTGAAACAGCCTCTATATACGCAATTGGAGCAATTCAGACCATTTTGGAGTCAACCTGTTCATAACTTGTGCATAACCTATGTGCAAAACCATAGCTGAAAACCTTTCAAAGAAGATCAAAACACTTAAAAACCTATATAACTTTTAAACAGCTACACACCTTGTATATTTACAACAACTATTTATAATATAAGAAATTACATTACACTTTTCGTTTGATTAGTACCAAGGTAGGAATGATTAGAAAACATACCCGAACCCACTTATAGACAGGGTTTGCACAAGAAGCCCAAAGAGTTGTGCATAACTTGTGCAATAGTGTGTGTAATTATTGCCGTACCGCAGGCTTTTTCTTTGTAAATACTGAAAATAAAGGTTCTTCACGGAAAGTTGGG
>MSGT01000023.1 GCA_001940825.1 Sphaerochaeta sp. Phil3 | reverse complement strand
ACCAACAAAAACTCGGAAGACCCAGATTTTCGATTTTTAGGAATTCTAGATTAAGCTTTGATTTGGCTTGCAATTAAGTTCAGTATTTCAAGAGAGGCTCGTTTTCCACGAAAAAGAACACTATTGCTTTTGTAACTATATACTCCAAAAAGAAATATTGTTATCGTATCAAGCTTCTCAATCTTTTTTTTCGAATAACTCGAACACATGCACAAAAGTCCTTTTTCTTATACCAAAATCCCTATTTCTATACCGATTTGGTACATGTTTTTGGTACATGTTCGGTACACGATTCCAATGTACTGATTTCTCCTCCTCTCCGCGTGGTCCGCGGCTCGTTCCCAAGATCTTCCGTACTGCGAATGATATCGTACAACCATGAAAGACCGCAAGCCCCAAGCGGAGTCGTTTTGCGATAAAATGCCTTTCCCCTAGACTGTCCATGAAGATTCCAAATGTCCCATGGAGGGTTGCACTTGCCTTCGACCGATTTGCTGAAAAGGTATTCGAAGGAGCTCCTGAACTGTCCACCGCTTACGGCCGACGAGGAGCGGAGGCTTGCTTTGGCTTCGATGCATGGGGATTGGAAAGCCAGGGATGCACTAATCGAACACAACCTGCGCTTCGCCTTCAAGATGGCAGCCCGTTTCAAGGGTAAGGGGATGGATCTCGAAGACCTTGTGGCGGAGGCCAACATAGGACTCTGCATGGCTGCAGACCATTACAATCCCGAAACGTTCAATGTAAGGTTCCAGACCTATGCCGGATACTGGATATACCAAAGCATCTTCAAAGCATTCTCTTCCGTTTTGAAGGTCAGAGTTCCATCGAAGAACTTCTCTCCTTGGAAGATGCTCCAGAGCATGGATGGTGCAAAGGATTTGTCGGACGAGGAGCTTGCAGCTGCTCTTGGTACGACCGTGGCCACGGCAAACGCCCTCAGAACCGTAGACTGCCTTAGTTTCGTCTCCATCGATGCAGGAACCGAAGACTCGAAGGAGGCGAAGGACATCCCGGATCCTGAAGACATAGAGATGACTGCTCTTCTCAAATGCATCGAGACCGATGTGAGAGCTGCTATAGAAGACCTCCCGGAAAGGGAGAAGGACATCATGAAGCGCTATAACGGAATAGGTGTCAAACAAGAGAGTTCAATGGAAATAGCAAAATCCTACAATCTGTCCCAGGAACGCATAAGACAGATTCTGAAGGCTGGACGGACCATGCTGGAGACCCGGCTCAGAAGAAAATACGGAGATGGAGACTTCGCATAGAAAAGACCTCCCATAAGGAAGTCCTTCCTCTGCTGAACAGGTTCAATACAGCATCAATTTGAGATCGAAGACCTTTCGATAGGCATTGCCTTTGCGCATTGTGTAACGGCTGCGCCTCGTCTTCTTCGAAGCCTGTCTCTTCAACCATTTGCCTTTTCCGGATTTCTTCCAGCGATAGCGGATGCTTCCGTTCTCGTCCTTTCTGTAGGGACAGTAGGGGTCGATGGTCCGAACATCCGAAATCAATCTTTTCCGTTCGTTTGTGATTCCGAAGGAATACCTTCGTTCTTCTTTCGTCCTCAACGCAGCCTCCTTTTTCTATGTCGAGTACTTCTGAGCAAATCTCATTAGTCTAAGCATGGTCGAATCGTATCCAGGTTCTGGCTCAAGTTCCTTGCAGTATTCATATCCAGACATCTTCAACAGGTCCAATCCTGCTTCGTTCGAACGAATTGAGATCGAACCTAGGATATAGGCCTTTTCGGGGTCGATCCCTAGTTCTGGGAACAAGGTCGCCAACTCTTTCATGGTTTCAGCAAGAGATGTAGTCTGAACCTCTGAGGTCTTCTTTTCTTCCTTTGCCCCTTTGCAGAGCCTTAGTATGCATTCTTCCATCTTGGAGGTAGGAGGTTTCGTTCCAGTCATCCATCTGCTTACGCAGGAGGCGGATACTCCGAGGCGTGCTGCAATGTCGGATTGTGACAGCTTTCTTTCTTCCATATAGATCCGAAGCATATCGATACTCTTCGGAAACAAGGTTTCCTGAATCGGTTCCACCAGCCTGTACATCTCTCTGTTTCTGGATATATGTTGCCAAGCCGCCTCTTTTGCTGTCTCCATGTCGTTCATCTTGTAGCCTGCGGCGTCCAGCCAGTTCCATTCATTCTTCGTAAACTTGTGGTCCATGCCTTTCGCTACGCCGAAAGCCCATGTGTAGAGCCCCTTCCATACAAGACAGCAGATTTTTCCATCCAAGCTTCCTTTGTACCAGTTCTCCAGTTTCCCTCCTACTGGACGGAAGGATTCCATGAAACGCTTTCTGGCATCTTCCCAGGGTTTTTCGTTCTCAAGCTTCTTTTTCCAGTATTCGTTCTTCTGGGACAACGCCCGTCTTGCTCGTTCCTTCTCGCGTACGCCATCGGGGTCTCCTGTAAGCTTTTCGGCACACACGCATCCGACTCGGTACTCTTCCTTATAGTCCGGGTTTGTAAGCACATGCACGAACCTTACCGATTCCCTTCCGCAATGCTGGCATGTTATTTCCCGATTCTTCATGTCTTCGACCCTTTCGTCGGTCCATCCTGTCTGTGGTATATCCATGAATCCTCCCTATGGGACGAGAACCGTATCGAGGTACGTCCCGTTCATCTGCGGCGCTTGCTTCTGGTATGTCCATTCGGCCTTTATGTTCTCCATCGCCTGGCTTACAGTAAGCCTTTGCGGAAGCTCTCCCATCCTACCGTAGATTCTCCTTGCATCTCCATCGATACTCTTGACCGTATATTCGGTTCTTGAATGCACCCATCCGATCTGGTTCAGAAGAGCCATCGTGAAGAGTCCGTGGTTTTCGCTGTATCCATCCTCGGTATCCGTGGAGCTGTCGAGGGATACCTGATCCGATGTCGATGCAGATACGACGGTCAGATTTCTGTAGCTTCTTTTTTCGAACATCCTTGAAAACGACTCGAAGAAACCAATCGGATTTTCATCCCGTCCTTCCACTGCGAAACCGGAATAGCAGCCGTCCGCAACGAGAAGGGCTCTGCACCCCTTTGATTCGAGTCTGTCGGCAAGTTCGTCCATATAGAGCATAGTCCAGCTGGAGACGCCCCAGCATTCGCTCTGGTAGACGTTCCAATAATACTCGAAGGTTGTATATGCAGATATAGGAACGCCGTATGACTCCAACTTTGAACAAAGCGCATCATGATACATTTGTAGCCCGTTCGTTTCCTTCGCATACAGATCAACGTCCGGCATAGCTGTATCTTCTGCAATGTAATCGGATATATATCCGAAATCGGTATCGTATTCCCGATACTTCTGCACGAAGTCCTCGAAGGGCACGACCCTGGTCGGAGCAGTCGCAAAGAACCCTCTGAGTTCGAAGGAGAGGGTGGGTGCTGTTCTACCTGCATATTCGAAGAACGTCAGGATTTCTCTGGTGAGGTTGCACGGATCCTCCTCCAACGCCACTTCGTAGCCTTCATTCACCAGTTTCCCTTCGATATAGTCCTTTGCGGCCTGGGATGAAGGCCGCTCTTCTGCTGCAAGATATCCGCTGAGTTCGATGAAGGTCTCGATTCCGTCCTTGCATCGGCTGCATACGGCTTCAGGTGGCTGAGGAGAGAGCACATTGCCTTCTTCGTCCCTTTCTTCGACGACGAACACGTAGCTTTCCGCTCCACAGACGGGACAACGTGCGAACCACACGTTCTGTCCGTGTCCTGAGTAGTAGACCACAAGAAAGTCGTTCGGTTCCACCTCAATCGAATCTATTGCATCGATGATGTTGTCTCTGGTGGGGTAGGAGACCCTCTCTTCGATTCCGTCTTCCTGAAGCATGAAGGAGACGGTCCTTGGAACACCCTTTGCGTTGTACATCGCATCCATCGCCGCACCGAACTCAGTAGCGTCGTTGATCGTCCCCCTGAGTTCCGAAGCTCCAGTTCCTTTGTAGCTCAGTCCTATGCTCAGGACCTTCGCAGAACCGGTAGTGTTCGCCTGGTAGTCCGCACAGCCTGCAAGCGAAAACAGCAGCGCTACGGACAGTATGCAGAGCAGAAATCGTCTCATCTGTATATCTCCCATCCGACAGATAGGCCTATGCTGTGCCTATATGTCATGCCTGTGAATACGAACTGAAAGGGCAGTCCGACTGCAATCCTTCCGACTGCATCGAACTCTGCGGCGAGGAATCGAGGATGTACATCAAGATACACCCCAGCCTCCCATGACTTTCCGATGCGGGCCATAGCAAGACCTGCATCAATGGACATCAGCAGGACGTCTCCTTTGTAGATCCAACCGAAGCCGAGTGCGAACTGTTCGTACGAAGGGACATCCGTGAACCGGCTGTACTGCTTGTCTGCGATGCGATACGCAAACGAAGCGTCTCCGTAAAGACCGTTCCTGTAATCCAAAAAGCCTCCAAGGGACATCTTCGCCGCGATGTCCGCCTGTGCCACAACTGCGTGCGCCGTATCGTTGAGCGCTCCCTGCCCCATGGCGGACACTCCGCAATAGAGGTCGGATGCAAAGGCCATGTAGGTTGTCGCCGTTAGAAAAACAAGGAATGCAATCGCTTTCTTCATGGTTTGATTGTACTTTTCTGGCATTTTTCGACCAAATTCCGAAGAAACCGGTTTGGAGGGAAAACGCCTTTCTCCTATCCTTTCCGTGAAAAGGTGGTCTTTGATTGCAGTATTCCAAGGAAAGAAGGGACGTACAGACGGAAGTGAGCTACTCATACGCCCAGGCGGCGGAGATCCTCGGGGTCAGTGTGAATACGATACGCTGCTATGTCTCAAGAGGGCTTGTAAAGGTCTATAGGTGGCCTGGTTCCCATCCTAGGGTTCCTGCAAGCGAAATCGGACGCCTCAGCGGTTCCTCTTCGTTCTCCTATAAGGAGGCTGCTCAGATAATCGGCATCGCACAGCACACCCTTCGCAATTGGGTGTGGCAGGGTAGGGTGGACTCCATCAGAGTGCCTGCGAAAGGCGTCAGAATACCGAGATCCGCATTGGAGATCCTTCCCCATTGTCGACCTATTCCTGATGAACCTATGGATTGATCCCCCGTACAAAAAAAGGCTGCAGAAACAGCCCTAGCATGGAACCTTCTCCACGTCTTCGATGATGAACTCGATCCGTCCGTCCCTTTTCCAGATCGAACCGTAGAAGAGTCTGACTTCTCCTTCCTTAGCATCCGATGGCAGACACTCATAACGGTTTGGGAACACGACGCATTCCTGCACGCTCTTGTGGGTTCTGATGACGAGGGACGACATCTTCTCTCCTTTTCTGGTGGTGCGATCGTTCCTTTTGAGTATCAATCCAAGGGTCCGAACCCTTCCGTCCACATGGGCGGATTCGACATATTGCTTCGGATATCCTTCAAGCGGATGGCCCGAGACGAACCCTCCAAGGAGCGACTGTTCCAACGCCATCCATTCAGATGCGCTTCTAGGTTCGCCTTTCACATGGACGAACTCCGGTTTTATTTCGAACAGGAGCCCGTTCCCTTCGTCGTATCGCCTGCATCTTCTCTCTGCATCAAGCATTCCGGGAAGGCTCTCAAGCATGTCTTCGCGTCTGCCTTCGAAGGCCCCCGTAAGGATGAGGCCTTCCAGAATCCTTGTACAGAGCAGGCTCTGCTCCGAACGATGGATGAAGTCGTCGATGTCTTCATAGGGACCGTTCGACTCCCTTTCTTGAACGATCAGCCTCGCTGGATCCTCTCCTATGCCCTTTATTCCTGCAAGTCCGAACCTTATCGAACCACCTTCGACCGAGAAGTGAGCCTCCGATTCGTTTATGGAGGGCGGAAGCACATCGATCCCCATCTTCGAACAGAGCGTGATGTACAGGGCGAACTTGTCCGGATTGTCCATTTCGTTGGTGAGGTTCGCGGCCATGAACTCAACTGGATGGCGGGCTTTGAGATATGCCGTTCTGTAAGCGATTACAGAGTAGGCGACGGCATGGCTTCTGTTGAATCCGTAGCCTGCAAACGGTTCGAGGATATGGAATATCTCCTCTGCGTGCTCCTTGGAATGACCTTTGGCCATCGCACCGTCCACGAACTTGACAAGCTCCTCGGCAAGCTTCTCCTTCTTTTTCTTTCCCATTATCCTACGGAGGTTGTCGGCCTGGCCAAGCGTGTAGCCTGCGATTATCTGCGCAGCCTTCATTACCTGTTCCTGATAGACGATGACCCCATAGGTGGGTTTGAGAAGGTCCTTCAGACTTGGATCCGGATAGACGATCGAGGAAGGATCCCCTTTGCCTTTGATGTAGTTCTCTATGAACTGCATCGGACCTGGACGATAGAGGGCGTTCAATGCCACAAGCTCCTCCATGCATCTTGGAGACGCTTTCCTGAGAATGTCCTGCATGCCTCGGGATTCAAACTGGAATACACAGTCGGAATCGCCTGAATCGAGCATATCGAACGTCTTTTCATCGTTGTCGGGCATTTTTAGGATATCGAAATCCGGTTGCTGCCTGCGGATCAATTCCTCAGCATGGTCGATCAGGGTAAGGGTCTTCAGCCCAAGGAAGTCCATCTTGACGAGTCCGCAGTCCTCGATCTGCGTCATGGAGTACTGACTTGCGGGCATCCCTGACGTTTGGTCCGGGATGCAGAGCGGTACGTATGAATCCAAAGGCTGCCTTCCGATGACAATCCCCGCCGCATGAAGCGAGACATGTCTCGCGAGACCTTCCAGTTTCATTGCGGTCGTGAAAAGCTTTTCGTGACGAGCGCTTTCCGTCATGAAGTCCTTCAAGGCCGGAACCGTTTCGAGGGCATCCTTCAGAAGAACCTCCTTCTTGTCTTCGATGCAGTCAGGAACAAGGGCGGTGATGGTGTTCGCTTCTGCCGACGAAAAGCCGAGGACCCTTGCAACGTCCTTCAGGACGGCTTTCGCCTTGAGGGTTCCGAAAGTGCAGATCTGTCCTACATGATCCTTTCCGTAACGACGCGACACATAGTCGATCACCTCTCCACGGCGTTCGAAGCAGAAATCCACGTCGAAGTCGGGGAGGGACACTCTTTCCGGGTTCAGGAACCTTTCGAAGAGAAGTCCATATTCGATCGGATCTATGTCGGTTATACCTATGCAGTAGGCGACAAGCGATCCCGCTCCCGACCCCCTTCCGGGACCTACTGTTATCCCATTGTCCTTCGCCCAGTTTATGTAGTCCTGGACTATGAGGAAGTAGGCGGGGAAGTCCATCCTTTCGATGATGCCCAGTTCGTAGGAGAGCCTTTCCTTCAATTCGGCGGTCTCTTCCTGGGTTGCATTCGGATACCTCTTTTCCAACCCTTTGTACGACAGAAATTCCAGATACTCGGAATCCGAGACGAAACCTTCTGGAATCGGGCATTTCGGAAGGACCGGACCAGGAAAGGCGATTTCAAGGTTGCATCTATCGGCCACTTTGACGGTGTTCTCCAAAGCCTCTGATGGAAAGAGCTTCGATATCTCCTCCTCGGATCTCAGGTAGAACTCGCCTTCCTTGTACCGCATTCTGTCCTTGTCGGATTTGAGCCTTCTGGTTCCGATGCAGATCAAGGTGTCATGGGCGTCCCAGTCTTCCTTTTCGATGTAATGGACGTCGTTTGTACAGACCAAAGGGATGTCCATGTCCTTGGACATTCTGATCAGGGCCTCGGAGACGACGAATTCTTCTCTGAGGCCATGGTTCTGAAGTTCAAGGTAATATCTGTCACCGAATACATCCTTGTACCACTGAGCTGTCCTGTAGGCGCCAGGAACATCTCCTTTCAGGATGGCTTTGGGAACCTCCCCCGAAATGCAGGCGGAAAGGCAGATGAGTCCATCGCTATGTTCTGCAAGGCTTTCGTGGTCTATCCTAGGCTTGTAGTAGAACCCTTCGGTCCATGCTATGGAATTGAGCTCCATGAGGTTGTGGTAGCCTTTGTCGTCCATGGCAAGGAGAATCAGATGACTGTATCTGTCCTTCGGGTCCTTGTCAGTCCTTTTCTTCGGTGCGATGTAGAACTCGCAGCCTACAATCGGCTTTATACCCGCTTTTCTACACGCAGAATAGAACGTCAGGACACCGTACATGTTTCCGTGATCCGTTATCGCCAAGGCTTCCATTCCAAGTTCCTTGGCCTTTCTTACGTATCCATCGATCGATGCGGCGCTGTCGAGCAGTGAATAGTCTGTGTGGTTGTGCAGGTGTACGAACATCCTCCGCCTCCTTTCCTTCGTCGGGCATGAAGAAGGGGCCTCACGGCCCCTCTTTCGAAACCGGAACGCCTATAGGTTCCTTATGTAGAACCTAAAGCCTCCGTATTCGACTATCAGTTTCGCATTGCGATAGCTGACAGGCATCGCCATCAGTGAGGCGTAGATCGGATACACATCCTCGAAATCTCCGTTCGAACCATAGGAGTAGCTGGACATGCAGTCATAGAATCCGAGTTCGTACTCGTTCTTCTGGGCATCGTTGTCCGCTGCTATCTTTCCATCGGCATCGGTGAAGGTCTTGGAAGCGACGACGCTTTGGATCTCGTAGAGCTGGCGTCCCTCCTTGAGGCATGTGAAGGCATCGAACATTCCGTTAATGTATGCCTTGTTCTCGTCGGTGATCTTCTTGGAAGTGTTCAGGATGTAGTCGACTCCATTGTATGGAACCGAAATCCTCGTTGCAAAAACCGCCCCCATCGCCACAATGGCGATGAGGAATGCAAGTATTGTCTTCTTCATTGCTGCGTCTCCTCGTACACGAAGTATATTGGATCGTCGTCCGCTTCCTCTGCGTTTTCAACAATGTCCTCGGAGATGGATTCTACATCGTTTTCTATGTCATCTTCCGCTGGATAGGATGTCATATCCATTTCCTGTTCTGCCAAGGCTTCTTCCTTGACGACCTCGTTCCTCTCGGTCTCGAATGGAACGACTGTGTCTTCGCTTCCAGTCGTGATTTCATCATAGCCTTCAGGTACGTCGCCTTTGGTGTGGTCCGCCTCGTCCTCCGTCACCTGCTTTATGGCATTGCCGTCGCAGTAGACGAGCATCGATGCTGAGTTGATGGAGGTGTTGTTGGAGTTCTGAACGATGCAGTCGATTCTGTAGAACCCTCTGCCGCAGCTTTTTCCAGGCACATCAAGCTTCGCTCTGTCGTTGTTCTCGACATACTCGCCATTTAGGAACCAGTCGTAGTGAAGGTTTTCGTCGTCGCTTGAAAAACCTACCTGGTTCTCTTCAAGGACCAAGGATCCCACCACCGTCTTGACAGGTGAGTTCTCCAAGGAGATTCCGTAGATGGCGGAAAGCTTTCCGACTGTGAAGCGTACATCGCCTACGGACTGCTTCCCATCGAGGACCCTCATGGCAGCCGCAACGCCAGCGACGACCTCTCCTTCGTCCTTGAGGATTGCGCGCACTATGTATGAACCCGCTCCGATGTTCCTTGCATTCCATACTGCAACGCCGTCTCCGATGGATATCTCGGATGCGTCACGCGCTACGTACTCTCCATTGCCCTTCTTGACATAGATCTCTATGGAAGGGTAGAGGACCTGGAAGGTATTCCAAGCGAAAGAGCATCTTGCATTTCCGTTTCCGGCTTCTGAGTCCATGAAGAGCGCTCCCATTGGACTTGAATTGGAAAGGAACGTTTCGAGCTTCCCTGTCGCAAGGACATCTCCGTTTTCTCCAATCGCTTCTGCATAGAGCGTCCACTGTCCGCGTCTGATGTCGGAAAGCGAAACCTTCGTACCTGTGACATCGATCCAATCGAACGAAGCTCCATCAGGACCTTCTCCTCTGAGCCTGTAGCCTTTGATGTCGAGTCCCTTGATGGAACCAAGGGCCGTAAGCCATCCTTCTCCGTCAAGCTCTACATCCTCCGTCTCCTGCTGCATCTCTGCGACAGGTTCCGGTTCGACTGAAACGACCTGCATCTCTTCGTCGGTGCTTTTCGCACTTGCACATGAAACGAAAAGCGATGCCGTAAGCATGCAGACGAGAAGCATTTCAACAACGATTCTTCTGGTCATCTTTTCTTCGCTGCTCCTTATAATGTTTTTTTTTGCAGAAACCAAGCCCTGCATTTGAAAGTCTAGATCCAAGGCAGTTTTTCCCCAAAGGAAGAGTCCTGAAAAACAAACAAGGGGCTGCAACCCCAAGCCGGAAAACCCGACTTTTGTTACAGCCCCTTTCATTGCAACTCCTTCAGAGAGAAGGAGTTCTTCACTCCGTTTTCTTCTTTCTTCCGGAAATCGCGTCTATGGCCTCCTGCATCTTCGCATCGCCTTCCTGGTCGGCTCTGATCGCGCTGGACATGAAGTCCTGTCTGCTCTGAGCTTCGTCCTCTTCGAAACGGCGTTTCGCCTCCTCGGAAAGATCATCGTATGTGATGGGGATCGAGCCGCTTTCGATCTCCTCCTTGGTTGCATCGGCATAGCCTTTGTACTTCGACGACGAACCTTTGGCTCCGCATGAAACGGCTAGGCAGAGGATCAGTCCTACTGTGAAGAACAACAATGTCTTCTTCATGATTTCAAATCTCCTTTTCTTGTTCTTTGGGTTCCTTTCGTAGAGGGAGAGATCCCTCTGTCGCTCCTTTCGAGAAAACCGCTCCTATATGGACCAGCATCGCTGCGGCTACAAGGAAGGCCGAGGTTATGGCCAGCCATACAGGAAGGATCTTCAGAAGTACGGATAGGGCGAAAACTGCTGCATCCGCTGCAAGGACGGATCCCACTCCCAAGGCAAGCGAGGGTCCAGATCCTTGCTGACCCACTCTCCGTCCTTTTCGTACCATATCTCCGCTCCGTCTCTGTTCCATTGCACGTCCTCCTTGGATATCGCCTTTGCTATCTTCTCATCGCTGATCTCCATGTTCCTCTTCTCTCTGGCGTATCCCGGCTCATTCTTGTTCAAAGGATAGCCGTTGATGCACTTGAAGCGCAGCCATTCCGGCATATTGTCGGGATATTCCCTGAATACGGAGTCGCACGGCATCTTGTGCGGAATTATCTCGGTGAGATAGAAGTCCGCATGGTCGTCCACAAGGATCCAATCCTCAAGCGTCCACTTGCTGTACTTCAGAAACTCATCCATCTCCTCTTTAAGGAAGTCCTCGGCGCAATAGAGGGTGAATTTGGATTTGTAGCGGGACCTTCCCCTCACCAGAGGGACGTCGGGTTCCTCTTTTGTATGGTATATCGCGATCGGAAGGAACACAGTGGTCTGTATGAGCCTCAAGGGGATGTCTCCCGGTGGCACAGGCGCCCTGTATCCGTTCTGCTGTTCGGTCGGTCTCAGCGTAAATTCGTAGTGGTAGGTGTTCCATACATATCTCATAGGCATCTCCTGTTGGAGACAGTATAGCACGTCTGCGGAAAAACGGTGAAGCATCCTACGGCCTTCCCGAGGCTTTGTCCGAAACCGCCTTGGACATAGACTTCCCCATGACGGGAGGATCGATATGTCAAGCTTCTGGACGACGCAGTACGACAAAAGGCATCCTGAGATGGATGTCCTTTCGAAGGCCACGCTGGACCTTCCATATGCAGTGTCCCACAGCTCCTATGCGCTGCCCAACGAATCGGGAGGGCTCGCGGACTTCGCCTGTCCGTGCTGCGGAAGGAAGGTCACCGTCTACCACGACGTGCACCTCGGACGCATTACGGTCAACAACTGGGGGCACTGCCCACACTTCGGGGACAACGGCGAGTATCCGAACGACGCCATAGGGTTCAGGATGGCGGAGAAGGGAATGGACAATACGTACGAGAACGGAATGGAGACATTGCGTTCGTGCTACGGGGAGCTTGGAACGCACGGTGACGGCGACTGGTACAGTCCGGAGGCCACGGCGGAGAGGACCAGAAGGAGGTCGAAGGTGATGGAGAAAAACGCATTGGAGCTCAGGACGAAGGCCCTCTGGGGTGACGATATGCCTCAGGAGGCTCTGGATCTGCTTGCATTGAGGGGTTTGGAGGATATATCGAGGCTCAGGCCCTCCACGAGGGAGAAGATAGGCTTCTGCAGGGATGTGAGGCTGTCCAAGCTCAAGAATCCCGACGAGACATACAGCGCCACCGGCATAGTGTTCCGACTCGGCGACGACGGATTCCAGATAAGACGCGCAAGGAAGGACCTTGGTTCCTTCTGCGGAGACGAAGACGGTCCGAGGTTCTATACCGTAGGTCCCTCGAAGCCGTTCAATCTGGACGTCCTCGACTATGCGAACGCGCTGGACCCGATATTCGTTGTCGAGGGGCCGATGGATGCGATCACGATGGAGAGCGCCCTGTATAGGGAGGACACGAAGGTCCCGAAGGCCCAGGTGGTTTCGATCCAAGGCTGCGGGAACCACCGGTCGTTTGCACAGGAGCTCGAAAGGAGGGGAGGTCGCATGATCCTGGTCCTGGCCCTCGATTCGGACGAAGCCGGGGTCGATGCACAGCTGAAGCTCAAGGACGAGCTTTCGACGAACCCGAACCTTACGTTGCTTCCATTCCCCGGATACATGGGCTTCAAGGACATGAACGACATGTGGAGGGCCGACAGGGCCAAGGCTTCGTGGTACATGCAGACGATACATGCGATAGGACGCCACGTTGCGGATGGAAGGCTCTCCAGACCCGACGGAGCGGACCTTCTGATGGACATGTCCAAGTTCTCCCCATCCACGTACAGATGGTGCAGGGAGAGGACTGTGGAGCGCTTCAACGAAGCCGTCGAAAGACAGCGGAGAAGGGTCGAACAGGCCCTTGGGCAGGAGTCGAAGCACACCATCCTGAGACACAGAGTCAGCGAAGCGCTTGACCTTCACTGCAAGGAAAGAAGCCTTTGACCGTTCGGTTCACTTGGAGGGTCGGTTTTGTCGGAATATGCCTTTGGTCTACAATCGTGTTATGGCGAAGGAAAAGACAGACAAGACGAAATCGGGGATCGACAGGTTGTACACCGTATGCCGTATCGTGTTCTGGGTGTGCATCTCCATCAGCATGGTCGCGATGCTGGCGTTCTCCACGGGAGGTGTCCAGTGAAGGTCCGGGAAGGTTTGGCAAAAGCGTTCTCTCCAAAGAAGGGCAGGGCGAAGACCGTATCGATGGCAAGGGACTTCTGCGTCCTTCAGGCCGTGTGCTGCATAGCTGCGGTCGTCTGCGCATTCAGATCGTACTGGACCTATGCGATGCTCGCCGTTCTGGTGCAGCTGTTCGAGTGGAGGTTCTTTTCCCTCTCCCTGAGGCTCAGAAGGTACGAAGAGAAGGACGAACGTTGACATAGGTGCGCCGCATCGCCTCGAACCATGCTATAATGGTCGCATGAAGATGGAGACTTTCGGCGACATAGGGGCTTCAATCCCCTTCGGCGCCTCTTTCATGGATATAGGTTCGCCTCGTTTCAGGTCCGCCCTTGAGGATGTATTCTGGGGCAGGTCCCCCCTTGTATGCATAATAGGCCCCGGAGGATGCGGAAAGAGCGTGCTGCTGAGGGCCGCCGCACTCAGATTCGGGGATCGTTGCATGTGCCTCGCCCCGACAGGGGTGGCGGCGGAGAACTTGTCGTTCTCGTTCGGGACCCATCAGGTCAAGGGCATAACCATCCACAAGGGTCTGGGCATTCCCATAATCAAGTTCATGACGTCGAACGAGAAGGGTTCGGTGGAGAAGGCGAAGGCCGGCAGCCAGAGCGAAGAGGAGTTCATAGCGAAGGCGTCCACCAGAAAAAGACGGACCTCCATCTATTCGGAGGATGGGCACAGCACAAGGTACTGGCCCGAAACCATCTCCGGCTCGGTCGCGGCTCTGTCGAAGGTGGATGTCGTCCTCCTCGATGAGGTCAGCATGGTCTCGTCCGACCTCTTCGATCTGATAATGCTCCATATCTGCGCCGCAAGCAGGATAAGGGGAAGGGTCATCAGGCTGGTCTGCTTCGGAGACCCTCTTCAGCTTCCTCCCGTGACCAAGGACGGCTCCTCCCCCAAGATGTTCTTCGACTCCCATTTCTGGAAGGCCCTTGGGCCTAAGGTCCATGTGCTGGACACCGTATACCGTCAGTCCGACGGAGGCTTCAAGGCCATTCTGAACGATCTTCGAAGAGGAAACGTGACGGAGGAGGCGAAGGCCTTCGTGAAGGCTCACTGCATCTCCGATCCGAAGGCGAGTACGAAGGAGCGCCTCTGCATCGCACCGCAGAACCAACAGGCCGACGACTACAACACCAAGAAGGAGAAGGCTCTCGTCGAGGGTTCGTCCCCCAGGAAGTTCCACTTTCCATACCAATGGATCCGTGACGGAAAAAGGCTTGAGGACAATCCCCGTCCGGGTGACTACGAATGTCCGTCCGACATGGAACTGTACAAGGGGGAAAGGGTGATGTGCCTGAAGAACGCCCCTGACGGAAGCTATCGCAACGGATCCCTGGGGACCCTCGTGGGCTGCGTCAAGGAGAAAAGGTCCATCGAAGTCGATGACAGGAGGTCCGTGGAGCTTACGCTTCCGGTCGCGGTCGTCCTTCTCGACGGTTCGAAGGTTCCCGTTCTTGTGAGATGCCATGAATACGGTCAGCCGTACTCCTCAGCAGGGAAGGGTGCAAGGATATTCCAGGTTCCCATCAGACGTGCATGGGCGGTGACCTACCACAAGAGCCAGGGACTGACCCTCGATTCGCTGAGGATGGAGACGAAGCTTCTCAAGGCCGACGGAATGTTCTATCTGGGTCTGAGCAGGGTCAGGACACCCCAAGGGGTCGCCCTTACAGGTGAGCCGGACTGGAGCATGGTCGCAGCGAATCCGGAGGCCCTTTCGTTCGTGGAGGCCTGCGAAGCCTGCGCCGATAGGGAAGACCGTACCGAAGCTTGTCCCCAGGACGTCTAGGGGCGACCATTCGGCCATGGAGGAGACGAAATGGCCGCAGATCCCAAAAGAACCCTTACAGACAGTCCCGTATACGACACCGCAGCACTTATATTCAGAGATGTGGACGTACCGACGTCCGCGTTCGTCGACATCGATCCTCTCGATATGTGCCAGGCACTCGCCGTCGCACAGAGCCTTTCATATGTGGATGACGTGGAGGACCTCAGGGCGAGGCTTCTCTTCGACGCCGACAACGGGAAGGTCGAGGAGATATACAGCATGGAGGCGATGGATACCGACAGGATAGAGAGGGCGAAGGGTTATTTCAGGCTCCTTCCGCCCCCTGCGGACATGCTCTGCCCCTATCTTGCGAAACTCAATCCCATGAAGGGCTCCTGCAGGACTCTTGTGGCGAAGGCGGCGATGCAGCTTCTTGCCTACGACATGCTTTCGCGGGTCGCCGGAAGGCTGCCCAACGTCCCTTTCGAAAGGGCGTGTCTGGATGCGATCCGCACGATGGCGGCCGTCGGCGGCAGGGAGTCCCAGTACTTCCAGGGAGCCTCCAGACATCTTGAGAGGTATACGTCGAGGCTTGAATCGGAGACCAAGGCCATAGCCCAGACCTACAGGGGTACGTCTGTGGAAAGGTTCAGCAGACGGACGTTGGACAGAAGGCTCGAAGACGTCAGAAGGATGTTCCTTGGGGCCGGATCCGACGAAGCGAAGCTCAAGTGCGTCAGAAAGGATGCGTTCCCGCTGTACTTCGAGTTTCCTGTAGGTTCCGATGAAAGGGATCTTCTGATGGCGATGTACGAAGATGCGGGGAGGATGATGTCCGACTCCATCAGAGGAAGGGAAAAAGAAAACGCCGGCGCGATGCACCGGCGTCAGATCGATTCGTAGAGCTCTTTCAGCGCAGAGTCTTCCAGAAAGGCTTTCCTTGCCTTCTGGATGTATCCCTTCACCTCCTTCTCGGTGATGCCAAGGGTCTTGGATATCTCGCTTCTGTTCAGACTGCGGTTGTCTTCGAGTCCATAGTGGAGGAACACGACCTTCCGTGCAAGTTCGCTCCTCCCTTCGTCTCTGCGCCCTGAGAACCTCAGCTTGGAGACGACTGTCTTCATCCTGTCCCTGATCTCCGCTGCGAGAAGGGCTCCGTCCATGTCCTGTGCGTCGGAAAGCGCTCCAAGTCTTTCGCATTCCAGACCTTCCAGGGATACGGGGTTCGACATGTTCAGATATGTCTTGTCCTTGGACAGCTCTCCGAGCGTCGTTCCGCTTGGGTGCTTTACTGACCTGCGGCCGTGCAGCCCCCTGAGGACGAAGCCTTTGATGTACGGGAAGGCGAAGGTTGAGAAGGCGTTGCCCCTTTCGGGGTCGAAGGCCTTTGCGGCCGCCAGAAGTCCTATGTAGCCGTCCTGCATGGAGTCCTCCATGTGAAGAGGGTCTATGCGAGACGAGTATCTGTAAACGATCGGCTTGTACTTCGCCATGAGACGCTTCATCGCAGCGTCGTCGTCCGAGTCCTTCACAAGGAGGACGTCTGATATTTCGGTCTGTGCCATACGCACCTCCTTTTTTTCTCATCTGGTGGAGGATGGCTCTCAGAGCCTCCCCACGTCCACGAGGGCATGACCCATCACCGATGTTTGGTCTTAGGATGCCTTGGAGCTAGAATCTCTCCGATACAGGAGGAAAGAATCCATGAAAGGAACGAAAAGGATAGCGGCCGTGGTCCTGCTCGTCCTGTTCGGAGCGTCCCTGTTCGGTACCGGCATGCCCGTCATAGACGTGGCGGCGATAGCCCAGGCCATACAGGAGGCGGTCTCCGAGGTGAACAGGTGGAACACCCGGCTCAGACAGTGGCAGAGCGAATACGATAGGGTCAAGAAGGCTGCGGAGAAGATAACCTCGGGGGACTTCACCCAGGTGGTCGGAGGACTGGCTTCCCTAACCGGGCAGATGGCTGGATGGGCCGATGGACTGGATTGGTCAGGAACGTCGGATTGGCTTGAGAGCGCAAGCGACGGTTCCTACTCTCTTCTGTCCATGGTCTCCAATGCGAAGCTTTTCCTTGCGAACCAGGACAGGATAATCGACGTCCTGCAGACGAACATCGAGAAGGCGCAGGACAAATCGAACGTCGTGGAAGGCGGACTCGACGGAACCTTCGCCCTCGGCTCGGCTACGATAGGAAGCCTTCAGAACATCCTCAACAGGGGAGGAGGAGCCCTTCTGAGCGGACTTCAGATGACCAACGACGTGTTGGATCTGTTGAAGGTGTCCCCATTGGTATATGCGCAGATCTACGAAAAGAACATGGAGGACGGACTGCAGAAGGCGGGCTTTTCGAGCTTTTCGGACCTGACAAAGAAGATATCCGACCTCGAAGGCGAAAAGTCGAAGCAGCTTCAGGAGCTGCAGAACATAAGCCAGAGCGAGACGCCGGACATGTACTCACAGGTGAAGGCGGCCATAGACAGCCTCGACAATGAGATATCGAACCTCAAGGATCTCAAGGCATGGTATCTGGACATGCAGAACAAGCTCGCGGAGGTGAAAGGCGGCCAGAAGGCGTATGAGGCTCAGGCGAAGGAGAACGCCGACGCCGAGGCCGACGGCGAAAGCAGACAGGACTTCATGTCCAGCGCGATCAGAGCCGACCAGGAAGGCGATGCGAAGATGCAGGAGGCCATAGACGCGATGAACGGAAGGAGGAAGTCCGAATGAGGAAGAGGCTTCTCGTCATGGCGGTCGCTGCCATGCTGTGCTGCGCATCGCTCTTCGCCAATGGTGGAAGCGAGGCCGTCAGACCCAAGGACTATGCGTCCGTCGGCCGTATAGGCAGGACGATACAGGGCATAGGGGAGGCCTACGGATTGGCCACGCGTTCGATAGTGCTCGCCGTGCATCCCTTCCCCAACATCCTCGCCAAGTTCTACGGAATAGACGAGGACGGAAACTATGTATCAAACTACGACGGCGTGTTCTCCGGCGACTACCTTCTGACGTCGGAGGACTTCTATGCGAACTCGGGGTTCACGGCCGCAGGGACCGACGATAGGACGGGCCAGGCCCTTGTGAGCTTCTCTGGGTATGATGGGAAGTTCGCCATATCGGAGACCGATTCGGCAAGGGGGCTGCTGCAGCATAGAAGATGGTCGATCACCACATACCTCTTCATTGTGTTCTTCGCCGCCGAGGTCGTGTTCACGGCTGTCTTCGGCTATATTGCACCGCGCGACGAGAATGCATCCCTTCTTAGACAGATAGGCGTGAGCGCGGCGATGACATTGATGCTCTTCATCCTCGCCGCGGCCATTCCGTTCCTCGTCGAGGCTGTAAGGTACGGTCTTTTCAAGATAGCGTCCATATACTCACCGGTCGAGTTCGACAGCCTCTTCGACATGCCTGCCAAGTTCATGTATGACGTATCCCTTCTGATGGAGACCCTTTCCTGGAATGGGGACGCAAGTCCGATATTCAACGAGAACTCCGCCGCCATGACGTCGAGCGTTCTGGGCAAGCTTCTGGCTGGTGTCGTATACCTGGTCTTCGAGTTCGTGCTCGGGTTCCAGGCGATAAAGGCGGGACTTCACATCGTGATGAACGTGGTCGAAGTCTACGTCCTCGTCTCCGCAGTGATGGTGCTGCTTCCCATATCGGTGTTCACGCCGTTGAAGGATGTGACCAGAAAGTGCGTCTACAGCCTGTTCTCGAACCTGCTGGAATGCTTCGTGCTCTGTCTGATAGTCGTGCTTGTGGTCCCTGCATGCATCAATGCGTGCGATGCGCTGAATGCGCTCAGAGAGGCTGCAAGCAGCACCATGTCGTCGTCAGTGGAGCTTGTGGCCGAGGAGACCGCCTCCTTCAGGGACGGAGATCCCGTCGATGTCACCTGGCACATGAAGTTCATCGCCCAGGGAAGCGACTATGTAGCGGTTGCATCGTGGACCGCATCCGATTCCAGCGGCAAGGTCGTCATGTACAACAACGACTCGGCGCTCTACAAGGAGCAGGCGAGCGGAGCCTCCGCAACAGTCAAATGGACGGATGCGAACGACTGGGCGACGGTCAAGCCCAAGGACTACGCCATCGCGAAGATGGAGGACTACTTCATCGCGAAGGCCAGACACATCCTTTCGAGGACAAGGTTCGTCGCCGTGTTCGGCTCGGACATGGGGATAGTCAACGGTGTCTGCCGTGCGAAGCTTGGAAGCGGAGTCCCGGTGGCGGAGCAGGAGAAGGTCCTGTTTCCGTCCAAGGACGACTGCATAACACGCATCAAGGCGTTCCCCGTGGCGGTCATGGACAACAGAAGGGCCACAGAGGCCGATTCCACTTATGCGGCCAACGAAACGCTTGTCAGCGACCTTCTGCTTTCATGGCTGCTTCTGTATCTTCCGTGCTACTTCGTGCTCCAGTCCACGCAGATCACCAACTCGCTCGTAAGCGGATCCGCAGGACAGGAGAGCCTGTCGAACGCCATCTCCCAGTCGATGCACAGCGTGATGGGAGGCCTTACGATAGCCGCCAACGTGGCGAAGACAGGGGCCTCCATGGGCGCATCGGCTTCGAGCTCGATGACGCAGAACCAGACTGCACAGACGGTGCAGACGATTGCGTCGATAATGCAGAACGCAAACAATTCACAGAATTAGGGGATGAACATGAAGAAGACTTTTCTTGTTTCGTTGCTGATCGCAGCGGCGGCCCTTTCGTTCGCACAGGATGCGGTGGCGGTCGATGTATCCGACATGGATGAGGACGACCAGCTCGCATTCATGTTCTTCTACGGCTACGAAGCCATAATGGAGGAATGCTGCAAAGGGGCCTTCCTCGCATTCGACCCCGACTGGAACTACATAGGGGGTTGGCGCACGGACCAGACCCCCGAAGGCTTCTGTACGGACGTTCCGACGGGGACGATAGCCACCATGCAGATACTTCCGATAGGAATCGCGAAGACGATGTTCCTCCTTCTCGGAGACAGGGAGACCGTCGCGAAGATGGTCGGACTGGACTGCGACGGGGTGTATGCATGCTGTCTCTTCCTTCCGAACGAGAACATGGTGGTGGAGGCCCCTGCGTACAACTACGGACGAAGACTGCTGGACGACGAGATTGTGCGTCACGGCCTTGAACCTTCGGTTTTCTATGCGTTCATGGAGGGCGAAGGCGTGACGTTGGACGGTATGGTGTATGCCATGTACGGAAACACCGCCACGGCAAGCGAAATCGTACTCGACGGCATGGGAAGGATGGAATCGAAAAGAGCGAAGGATCCGCTTCTCTCATCGTTGAAGGACCCTATGGTTCTGGTTTGTCTGGGATGCCTTGCGGTCCTTGTCATGCTGATGGCCATGCTTATGGTCTACAACTCCCTCGTCAGACGAAAGCTCTCCAGAGCCGACGCCCAGGCCGAAAGGGACGAGCATAACAGTCGGATCGAGGTCTAGGGGGATACGAACACCAATCCGGGGGCTGTAACAAAAGTCAGGTTTTCCTGATGGGAGGTTGCAGCCCCTTTTCGTAGCTCCATGTTCGCCAGAACCCCCTTCGGATGGTATCCGTCATACATGACTTCGATGCGGACAACGTTTCCAAGGACCCGGCAAAGAACCCTCTCCGAAAGGACGGCGTTTTCAAAAGTCCAACCGGAGACCGGGATTTCGAGGAACAAGGCTCCCCTGTATCTGGCGTCTTCGTCCTGAATCACAGAGACGGACAGATCTTCTCCTACGACGTTCTGGACGATGGAGAACGAGGGGGTCTTTTCAGGAACTGTTGCGACGATGGTCAGCGAATCCCCGCTTTCGGCATAGACGAACGCTGCGCAGAGCATGGCGGATACGAAGAGTGCGATGGAACGTTTCATGGTGGTCCTCCTTGTTTGCTGTATGGTCGGCATCCCGGAGGTATGCCTTTCGCTTCGACGGTGCATCGCCTCAGACGGTTGGTGGATTCTACGTCCTTCGGAGCCTTTCCCCAAAGGCGAAGCCCGAAAGGAGGTTTGGGTATGTCGGGCTGCGGGCCTAAACTTCCTGTCAGGAGGGCTAGTATGGGAGACAACGGAAAGTACCAGACGGCCGAAACGCCCAAGGTCGAGACCGCAAGGGCGGCTTTGCTTGCGTTCATGCTTATGAAGGAGTCCGCACAGCGGCAGTCGAAGACGATAGGGACCTATGAGGGCATGGATGGGTTCCGGAAGCGCATCGGCGCCGCAAGGGGTGCACTGTTCGGCATGAGGACCCTCCTGAAGGGCGTCGTGGACAAGCTTGAGACCGATTGGGCCAATGCCTCGTATGCGGAGAAGCTGACAAGGGGCACTGGGGCTCTTGCGGACGTGGAGGAGGACGAAGAGGACGTCCAGACCAGTATGTCCGCGGTCCTTGGTTCAAGGGCGCGCGCCACACCGCAGGCCTTGGAGCTCCTTGCCCTCGTCCAGAGGTGCTGCGACATCCTTGGTTCCGAGGAGGACGGAAGAAAGGAGCGCACCATCAGCATATACGACGCCGATTTTCTGGCAAGGACGATGAAGGAGCTTGCGGACAACGCCCAGCTCATATGCACTGCGGCCACCGACGGAGGCCGTATCGGCTCCTACGATCTGGTCCAGGCCGTGGAAAGGGACGCGAAATCCATGGAGGACGTAGCAAGAGGGCTTGGAAAGTCGATCGAGAAGGAGCCCTACGTCGTTCTCAGAAGCATCGTCTCCGACATGTTCGGCTCTGGGGCGGTAAGGGAGTTCGACGGCATCGGAGGCGAAAGCAAGTATGCATCGTTCGACCTTTCGACGGTGGAGGGTCTCTGCGCCCTTGCATCCACGATAGGCAACGTCTCGGCGGAGACGTTCGATGCAGGCGTTCTTGATTGGACCCCTGCCCTGGCTCAGGCATTGAGGGAGGCCCTTGCAGACGTCTCCAAGGGGATCGGAAGCGGAGGGGTCTTCGAATCCAGGCAGAACGCCACGGAGGAGTCCATCGAACTTCTCGACCGCTATGCCGGCATCCAGGCAAAGGATGCGAAGCAGTGCATGGAGGGTGTCCTTCAGGCGGAGCGCGTCTTTCGGACCACGTCCGAGGCGATTGTACGCAGAAAGTCGAAGGGGAAGGGTCCCATGGACCCGATACTTCCGGTGATGGGCATAGGACACATCCTCAATCCATTGAGGTATTCTACGCTTGAGAGTCCGGATGGCGCATACTCCGATGTGGTCGGACTTCTGAAGAGCGCCTACGAGACCTACAGGGGATGGCAGGACATACAGAACAGACTCCTCGAATCGACAAGGATACTGTGCGGAAGCGCCAACAGGAGGGAGTCTTCCAACATGGCCCGATACGGAGGTGAGACCTGGTTTCCGGAACGTATGGCATCGGTCAGCACGAACAGGGTCAGGACCGATCCGAAATACAACGTCATAGTCCAAGGGCGCTTGGAGGAGCTGGTGAAGACGATCTTCGCCATCGAGAACGAGAACGTGAAGCTGGGGGCCATCCCTACGGAGCTCCTTGTCAAGGAGGATCCCATAGTCAGTGAGGTCGAACTTCGCATGGAACAGGAACGCAAGGTGTCGTCCGAGCTCATGGAAGTGGCCAGGGAATATGCAGAACGAGACCTTGCAGCCGAAACCGCCGACGCTCTGGCCGGAGCCGAAATCGATCCGCGCAACTTCCATGCGCTGGTGGGCGTGAACGAGAAAGGGGAGACCCCTGCGGGGATCGCCGCATCCCAGCTTCTGGGTTTCTGCAAGGAGCTGCATCGCGAAAGCGCAAGGAGGGGAGGGGTGGATTCAAGGCTCCTCGAAAGGCTGGAGCAGGCCTTGAATGCAAATGGGTCGGACGGATACGTCACTGTCCTTGTCAGGATCTGCGAGATGTGCGGCATATCCATCGAACCCCGATATCCCCTGGTGAAGGACTTCAAGGGCGAAACGGTGGTTCTGGACAGGAAGGATCCATCAGCTGCGTACAAGTGGCTGGCGGACGAACTCGAAAGGGTGCAGGGGCCGTCGGACGAGACCCTTGGAAACCTGCTTGGGCTTTTCACCGGATACGCTCCATGGGACGCACGCTACGGAGCCGAAGTCAGAAGGCAGGTCGAAGCCAGAAGGGAGTACGAAGTGGCGAGGGCCGTCAAGTGGCAGGCCGTCTTCCGAGAGGCGCTGAAGCAGGTCGGACGGGACTCCGAGTACCAGACTGCGGTCATGCGTTCGAGCAGAATCGCCAATGTGGTGGTGTCGTCGCTTCTTGTGGACTGCGTCCTCAAAGGCGCAGGCTACCGTACTAAGAACAGGATCCCCGACGGCGGAGTCGAGGACATTTCACGTAGGCTCTGGTGGAAGAGCGAGAAGAGGACTGTTCCACTGTCACCCGAGGAGGACATCGCGACGGAGCTCATCCTCGAACCGCTTGCCAGGGAGGCTTTCGAAAGCGCCTGCAGCAGGCTCGACGAAAACCTTACGAAGGACACCTGGGAGAGATCCGAAAAGGGGGAGTCCAAGAAAGGTGCGTCAATGTTCGTCAAGTGCGGTGCATTCATGTCGTTCGACGAGTCCATCGTGCTGAAGGGATTGTCCGATATGAAGAGGTACGGAGACCTGAAGAGGGGCGCCTTTGCATCCGGAAACGTCGTCGTCGAGGAATACGCCCAGGCGAAGCTTTCGAGCCTTGTCTGCGACCGTCTCGTGCACCCGTTCACCGATGACCAGTGGAATGTCTCCAAGAAGGAAAGCACGATGTCCGCCTCCACTCAGAAGGAGAAGGCCGAGGCCGTCCTCGATGCAGTGGAGGGAAACGATGTAGGAAGGGCCCTCGAAGCCATCGACGTAATGGAGAAGAACAACCCGATATTCCTTCTCCATGGAGCGGGGGAGAGGCCGATGACGATCGACGACCTTCGCAAGGCCGTTGTGTACGGACATGCGGACATCAAGGGGATTCTGATGGAGGCACGTTGGGCCGACAGGGTTTCGCAATTCAGCGAGCGCATGGGAGGAACGCCCGACGAGACGAAGCTTGCGATGTCTGACCGTTGGCTCAAGGAAAGGAAGGAGGATGCCTGCAAGGCTGTAGGGAAGGGAGCCCGACTGATGGGCATAGGCTCCGACAGGACCGTCGAGATCGCATCCAGGATCGTTCCTGCCATTTCGATGGTGTTCTCACCTGAAACCGGATTCCTTGTCGGCAGGGACGTTGCGGACGGAGAGCAGGCCTTCGAGATAGGCCTCGGCGCAATACAGGCGAAGGAGGTCCTCGGCAGGCAGCTTAGGGACGAACTTCGCAACGATCTGCTCGAAAGCGTGGCGACATACGCCCAGTCGATAGAGGGAATGGGTGAGTATGGCGTCGGATACAAAGGAAGGACGTTCGGGAAGCTGTTCCTCAGCACCAGGACCGATCTCTACGACGCCGACTCCGGCAAGCGCAATTCAGGCGACGAGGACAGGCTCTACAGCGTACAGGGCGGAAGGGCCAGGGGAATGCAGGGCAGATGGGGAGGGATGCTTCAGGATGCATCCGTTCCTTTCGTCGCCAAGGTTCCTTCGTCGTTCTGGGCCAAGGAGCAGGAGGAGCTCTTCTCCTCCAAGGACGTTTCCAAGGAGCCCCGCGAAGCCACCGAAAAATGGATGGACAGCCAAAACAAGGGAAAACTTGCCTACGAGAGGACCGAAAGGTTCAGACGGAAGATGGACAAGGCCGAGATGGTGCTAGGTTGCTGAAGCCAGTCGAAAGGGTCGTTGCAACAAGAGAGATCATGAAGTACATCGAAAACCAGAAGAACGTATAGCCATGCTTTCATCCCCCGCCTGAAGACGGGAGTATTCCCGCATGGATTCTATAACACTGGAACCCAACCTTCCTCAGAAAATGAAATCATGTTCCTGGATCAGGCAGGATCGAATCCAAGATCGTCTGAATGGCATTGCAGGTATCATCGAAGGAAATGTCCTTTGCATACTCATACTCGTTGCTGTATTTCTCCCATGATTTGCGGAGCGTATCGCTTACGCGGATTTCTTTCATGATCTCCTGGTAGTCTTTCAGAATCGTGCTGCTGCCTCGTTTCTGCGTCGTCCGTTCCAGCGCACGGCGCAGAGTCGCTTCGTCGTATTTTCCGCCACGCAGCATATGCAGGATGTATATATCGTAGTAGTCTCTCGGACGGGTGTTCGCAATGTTGCGAGACAACACGGTTTCCAGCTTTTCCGCCAACAAAGTTTCAAGATTGTAGGCAAGGACACTGATTGTGCGGTTGTCGAACAACATCGGGACTGAGTATTCCACCTCACGGGGCGTTATCATATCCCCTGTGGTGATGTCCACCGTCAGCGGTACGCTGATCGGCGGGTATTTCGCTTTCAATGCGACCCGGATGCCGGGGTAATCATCGGTTTCTCGAATATCGGAGATACCGACAATCTCAAACTGCACGTCGTCTGCAATCCGGATGGCACAGATTTCTGTGAAGATTCTGCGGATTGCTTCATGCGTCAGAGCAAAGCCTTTGATCGTTGCATCCAGGTCCATTGTCGTCCGTGTGTCTAGTCCCACAATAGCCGAAATCAGAAACCCTCCTTTGAGAACGAAATTGTCCCTGTAGGGAGAGATCGAAATCCGTTCCAGCAGCCGTTCGAGCATGTAGTTCTGCATGACGAGCTGCGCCGAGATATGCTTCTTCGACGCTTCGTTCTTGACAAAGGCTTTCAGTTGCATCGGATTCTTTGTAATCATAGCAGTACCTCCAGGTATCGCAGCACCTTAGGTTTCACGCGAAGCAGGTCTGCGTACTGCATCAGTTTGTGCATGTTCTTATCCTTGGATGCTGCATAGCGTTTCATGGCTTCTCCGACGATCTGAACATCACTGCCTTTGCCGCGCAGAACATCGCACAGCGTCCGTTCCAAATCGTAGACGCGAATCGGGTTGCCTGAGGGAGACTCGATTTCGGTTTCGCCGAACTCGTAGTTCTCCGGCACTATACGCTTGACTATTAGGTTCGCATCCTTCAGGGACGGGGCGTTGTAGCCCTTGGGAAAGGTCATCGTATATTTCGCCGGGGTTCGGTCTGAGTAGCCCAACAGATACAGCGCGGTGTCGTGTGAGTAGATTCCTCGTCCATATCTGCGCTGCAAAAGATGAAAATCGTCCTCCCATGTACTGCTTTGCACATACAGTCCTCGCCCGAAGCGGTATACCTCGCCGCTACTGACAAGCTTCTGCAAAACGCTTCGATGTAGTCCGGCTTCCGTCACCTGTGCAGAGGTGATCGTACCATCCTTCGATGTTTTCATCAGTTCTTCGATTTTCTCCTTGGCATTCATGCTTTTCTCCTTGCTTTGACAGTCACACATTAAATTAGAAGAAAATAATGTGTATTTGTCAACCAAAAAAACGTTGGATGCACATCAAAGCCCCTGCAAAACGGTCTATTTTGCCTTTTGATTGAAAAAAAACGTATGTGGCTATGAGGAAAATCGCAGTTTGTTTGGGAAAAAAATGCCTTAGACGTACCATTTTCTCAAATGGAACGGAATTTTGGTATTGACATCGACGACCTTCTCTGCAGAACAACCGATGCCGTGGCGTATGTGCCATGCACCTTCGTCTCCATCAAAGGAAACGATGGGGTTCTCCGTGCACGTCCGGCGAAAGGCTCCGGCTACGTCGCCGTAGGTTCCAGGAGGGATGCTTCGGCGGCCCTTAGGAGAATCGACGAGCTTTTCAAGACGAAGGGGCTCGGAGGGTTCGAGGACATCGAAGGCTGCGTGGCCGTCTCATTCGAGACCCTGCATGCAGCGAAGGCGGTCCTGAAGGCAGGAGGATCCTTCGTCCTCCGTACATACGGCTGTTCGGGAGGCAGGCTCGATGCCGACGGCATCGAAAGGCTCTCCTGCGTCGATTGGTACGACACATACGCACTGCGCCTTAGGGACGTTGCGGAGTGGGGTTTCCTCTGCGCCAAGGGGGCCTCCGAGGCCGACTACGGACTCGTATGGTTCACGATTCCGGGATCGGGCTATCGGATGAAGGGCTCCATGGGGATCCTCAGGGAGTTCGAGTCCATGTACGGAGAGAGAATCGATTTCTCCCTCGACTCGCGCAGGACAATCGGACGCGAAAGGGTCGCACCCAGGAGGTCGAAGGCATGAACAGAATCCAATCGACCATAGTCTTCTGCGATTTCAGACGCATCCGCTTCGCCGGAATGTCCTCCGAAACGGCCATTGAACTGTGCCGGGACGTCGTGGACTACGCATGCCACATAGCAGACAGATGCGGAGTGAAGGCCGTCGGCGTGTTCTCCCTCGTCCCTTCAAGCATGGTCAGGGCGGAGCTTCTCGGAACGCAAATCCTTTCCGACAGCCTCATGCGCGCCTTTGACGAGCGTCTGAAGGACATCGAGTCCGTCGCGGTCCTGGAAGGCATGGGTGCGGCGAGCGAGATACCTGCGGACCTGAAGGAGGTCTGCGGAAGGAACTTCCGTACGGTGCTTCCGTTCTCAGGGCTCTTCGACAGAAAGGCCTCGACCGATGTCGCACGCAGGTTCGCGGCCCTCAGGTCGGGCATCGAGGAGCACAGGTTCGGAAGAGCCTGCCAGACAAGGGGGTCGAGGACCAAATGAAGAATCCAAGGCTGCTCGAATACATCCCCTTCTACCCGAAGGGCGTCAGCGAAGAGTACTTGGCCGTGAAGGCCGGATACACAAAACCTCCATACACGGATGCGGAGAAGGGCCTCAGAACCCTCAGAAAGGACCTGACGTGGCTCTCCATCAGACACCCGGAGCTGGTCCAGAGGACCGAAAGGCTCCAGGTCTCCACGGAGAGGCATCTGAAGGACCTGGATTTTCCGCTTCCGGACAAGGAGGGCTTCGTCTACCTCTCCAGACTGGGAGGTGCTTCATGAAGCTTTCAAGGCCTGCAAGGGACGGCCCATTCGTCGTGGCTCTGTTCGTCGTGGTCCTGCTGCTGGGAAGGATCCTTGCGGTCAACACGACGCGATCGATGCCCTACGGGCTCTACATGAGGCTGCCTGCCTGGAACATCGAGGTCGGCGATCTGGTGGAGCTGGACAATCCGCTGACCGACAGCTTCGGGGTGAAGGCCCGATGGGGGCTGCTGAAGCGGGTCGAGTCCATACAAGGGGGACTGTACGAAGTCCAGGGGGAAACGGAGGACAGCTATGACTCCACGTACTTCGGGCTTGTCGGAAAGGAATACATACGCCATAGGGTCATACCTCTCTGCGTGTCCAGAGAGCTCCCGTGGTGGTCAATGACAGGAGATTGATATGACAAAGGGAAGGAAAATCCTCTTCGTGATGTTGGTGATGGCGATCCTCGCATCACCGCTTTTCGCAACCGCCACTCTTGAGACGAACGGCACGAAGCTCGACTTGAGCTTTGTAAGCAAGGCCGTCAACCTCATCGTCGGCATCTTCGCAGGAGGCTACGTCCTCATCAAGGCCGCAATGGACATCTTCGGAGCCGTAAGGCACTCCTCCGAGGATCCGAACGCTTTGAAGAAGGCCATCGGAACGCTCGTGCTCAATGTGGCGATCCTTGCGAGCTTCCTTTTCATCGTCAACTACGTCTTTGGTTCGGTGACGGCCGATGACGGTACGGCGAGCAAGGACTTCTTCACAGGCCTTACGGGAGCCGTGGTGGCGAAGCTCTGAGGAACCGACGGGGAGTCCTTCTCCCCGTCCTTTTCCGCTGGATGCGGAGGATTCCGCGTCCGACGGAAAGGAGGAGATTCATGCTTAGGTCCAAGTCCATCGCAGCGATGCTTCTGGTCCTGCTCCTTGCGGCGTCGCCCGTATTCTGCAGGTCCAGCTTCAAGGATTTCTCATCGACCAGCGTCAACGCCCCGTCCTATGGAAGGTCCGCCCTGGATTCGCAGGTGTTCCGCCTAGAGTCCAACGCAGGAGGGCTCGCGCTCGTCGAGAACCCGTTCAAAGGAGTGTTCTCGTTCTACAACCAGATGATAGTCGGGGTCGTGGCCGGAAGCCTTTTTGCGCTCAAGTTCGCCATCGAGCTGCTTCATGCCTACATGAACGAGGACAGCAATCCAAAAGGCATGAAGAGGTGCTTTCTGAAGCTCCTGCTCCATGTAGGGGTCGTCGCCTTCGGAAGCGTAGGGGTCCTCGCTCTTCTGGGGGTTGTCTCATGAGGACGAGTCCGTTCGCGAAGGCGCTGACGAAGCACACGTACTCGATGGGCGCTCCTATAAGGATCGTGTGCATCGGCTATGTCATCGGGCTCGTCGTGTGGCTTGCCACAGGCTGGCTCTGGTATCTTCTGCCGCTGGGTCTGGTCTGGCATCTTTTCGTGAAGGCCAAGTATGAAAAGGACGAGTATTGGATCCTCTACTTCATCGATGCGATGAAGGAGAAGGTCCATCTGGAACCATAGGAGGGACATGTGTTGTTTGGAAACAGGAAGGCTGCGGCGGAGACCGTGGCGCAGGGTCTTCCGTATCAGGAGCTCTACAGTGACGGGACCATCCTCACGAAGGACTGGTCCCTTCTCAAGTGCTGGCATGTGACGTATCCGGACGTGTCCCTTTCTCCAGTGCAGGCGGAGGAGGTCTCCAGTTCGGTCGCACAGGCCTTCCATAGGAAGACGGACGGACAGAGGGACGTCAAGAGCTCCTACTGGTTCTGCATCCATAGGGTCCCCCTCAGGATGGCGATAGACCCGGAGGTTTCGGGTGAGATCAACATGACGGAAGGGGACCTTGAGGTCGAAAGGCATAGGATCGGGCTCTTCTCGGATGTGACGCAGAGCCTCGTGAACCTTGCGTACTGCTGCTGCAAGGTGGCGGTCAAGCTGGATGAGAACGGCATAGAGCCGGAATCGAGAAGAAGGGCCGACGAGGTCTTCATGGAGATGGAGAGCGCGATGAGGACGGCCCAGGCCGTGATAGAACCGCTGCGCTGCGTCGAAGAGGACGGAGGTATGCCGGCCCCCGAACACAGCATAATGACGTTCCTGAAGTTCGTGACGAACATGGAGTACAGAAGCTACAGGTGTCCGGAGCAGGGGATGGGGGAGTTCAGCGAGTTCCTGTCCACGATGGAGATGGACAAGGGCAAACCCCTTTCCTACGGAGGCAGGTTCCTTCAGGTCCTCACCCTCAACGACTTCCCCAGCGCCACGTATCCGGGGATACTGGCCCAGGTGCTGACGCTTCCGTTCCGTTTCAGATGGACCACCAGATGGATTCCGAACAACAACCGGGAGAGCCAGGACAAGGCGAAGAAGCTCCGCACCCAGTACAAGTCCAGCCAGAAGAGCTGGAAGAGCATAATGTACGAACAGAGTTCGGGACGCGAGTCCACGAACATAGACACACAGGCCGTCGTGGACTCCAATGCTGTCGAAGAGGTCCTCGTCCAGCTCGCCCACGGGGAGACCCTGGGGGAGATGACGAGCACCATCCTCGTATGGGACGACACCGTGGACGGACTCAGGAAGAAGGTCCAGAGGGTCCATGAATCGCTTGCAGCCACGGGCTTCGACGCCATAGAGGAGACGATGTACTCGAACTTCCAGGCATGGAGGTCGAGCCTTCCGGGGGACAGCCTCTCCGGACGCAGGAGACCCCTTGTCACGGCAAGCAACATCTCGCACATAGTACCCTTCACGAGCGTGTACCATGGAGCGGACAGGGACCAGTACCTTCAGATGCTCACAGGCATCGGCTGGCCCCACATGATCGGCCGCCTCTCCACAAGGGAGCTGTACTATCTGAACCTCAACGGCCCCAAGGACGACATCGGTCATACGTTCATAGTAGGATCCACGGGAGGCGGAAAGTCGGTGTTCCTTTCTCTGATGGGGTCTCAGTGGGCCAGATACCCCGGATCCAGGGTGATACTCTTCGACAAGGACCAGAGCTTCAGGAACATCTGCGAACGCTCAGGCGGTGCGATATACATACCGGGAGCCGAGGATTCGCCTCTGTCGTTCATGCCCCTTTCGAGGATAAAGACCAAGCCGTACGAGGCCAAATCGTGGCTGGAGCTGACGGTCGCCGCCGCAGGGACGGAGGTCACGAGCGAAGTGTCCGCAGCAATAGCCGAGGTAGTCGACGCCTGGGACGAAAGCGTCCCCACTTTGGAGAGGTTCGTCGAAAGGCTAAACGGACGGCATCCGGACTCGCCGGCCATCCCCGCTCTGAGGAGGATATTGGACAATGCGCTGCTGGCGCACCTTTTCGGAGGCGAGAGGGACTCCTTCGACAACCGCTCGTTCGGGCAGAAGACGATGATCGAGATGAACGCCCTGATGTCGATGGGCGACATCGCGGTCTTCCCGGCCCTTGCGTTCATCTTCTCCCGCATGGACGAGCTGTTCGACACCGACCCGAAGCCTACGCTTCTGGTGTTGGACGAAGCGTGGCTCTTTCTGAACCACAAGGTGTTCCGAGCGAAGATAAAGGAATGGCTCAAGACCCTCAGAAAGAAACGGGTCTTCGTCGTCATGGCCATACAGAACATAAACGACATAGACGATCCGGAGGAGTTTTTGACTTCATGTCATACAAAGATATATCTTGCGAACCCTGAACTCAGGGGCGAAGGTGCGGAGGCCATCAGGGAGGCGTACAAGCGCATGGGTGTGACCGACAGCGAAATCGAGCTCATAGGGAATGCACGACGCAAGCGGGACTATTTCATCCAGCAGGCCGAAGGCTCGGCCCTCGTGGATTTCTGCGTGGATTCCTACCAGCTGGAAAGGATAGCAAGGGATGGGAAGTAGCATGGAAGGCATAGGTTTCAACGGAGGGGTGGACCTCCGCGAAGGCGTCCTTCTGAAGGAGGGCGTCGATTTTGCAAGGACCAAGGGCGTTTCGAAGTCAAAGTGCCCGAAGGCGGCTGCATGGGTCAGCGCATATCCGTATGGAAAAAGGCCGTCGGCGGCCATGAGGCGCATCGCACCTCCACGCATGGAAAACCCCAGGAAAGGCAGGGATGTCTGGACGGTGGGGGTGACGGCTCCTGGGCGCAGGGTACAGCCAACAGGGTTCAGGAAGATCTCCAGAACCCAGGCCAGACAGGAGGCCGGATTCAGGGAGTCGACGTACCAGAGACGCTGCACCGTGAGGATCGGATACACGAAGCCTGGCCAGAGGTTCTCCAGAACCGGAAGGTTGGCTGCATATTTCGACAAAGGCAGGATCGACAACACCGCCTACAACACAGGGCTCATCGGATACCTTGTGCGCCCGGAGGCGGCGGTGGACAACAACCCCGACTGGGAGAGGTCCACCGCATTTGAGCCTGCATACACGTACGACGGCGACAGCCGCATCCAGCTTACCCCAGGGCTCTGCTCCGACATAGTGGGTTCGGATCCGATATTCAAGATAGTCCTCTCCCCTGAGGACCAAGGCGTGGACATAGGTCTGCTTGCAGCCGGTTTCATGAAGGTCCTTGAGAAGAAGCTGGGGGAGCCTCTGAGATGGTTCGCCGTCACGCATCACAACACGGCGCATGCACACGTGCACATAGTCGTGTCCAGAAAAGGACGCAAAGGCCTTCTCAGGCTTCCATCGACGTTCGTGAAGGTCGGTGCAAGGAAGGCTGCGATGCGTATCCTCACCAGACAGAAGGGAAGGGTCAACTGGGACGAAGAGCTCAGGACCATCGCCTCGAAGGCCGGCGAGGTCGGATTCTGCGACATGGACAGAAGGATCCTCGCCATGTCCAGGGAGGATCCCAAATACGGAAGGACCATACCCCAGCATGCGCTTGCGGCAATGGATCCCAAGGGCTACATGGAGGTCGTCCAGAGACTGAGGGCCCTGAAGAGGCGCCGCATCGTCGATTGGATAGGCCCCGATTCCGTGGGGCTGAGAAGGGAAGGGTTCTGGGCCATCGGTCGCAACCTTGAACAGAAGGTCCGCAAGGCCGAGTTCTCAAGGGAGTTCGGAATGGACCTTTCGGACTGCATCGTCGATTCAGTCCAAGGGACGAAGGGGGCGTACAGGTGTTCGGTCGTGGCATCGAAGAGACCGGACGAAGACGATGCCAGGATCCTCCTTGTTCTGATGGACGAGGATGGGATCAGACATATCCGCGAAGAGTACATAGACGAGGACCTCGGAGACTCGATGCCCGAAGGTCCGTTCGACATACAGAAGATAAGGGAGATCATGGGGAGGACAAGATGCTGAAGCTTGGACTGTTTCTTCTGGACGGCATCGTATCGATTCTTATTCTGCTTGTCAGCGAGTGCTTCGTGGTGAGCCTCAGCTCGGACGTCCTGCCCGGTGCGATATACAGGCTGGTGACGGTGGTCAGACTCAATGTCGGTCCGATCTCGCTTCCGATATACAAGTGCGATTTCCATGGACTATGGGTCGTCGTGCGCAACCACACGGGTGAGGTCTATTTGGCTTTGGGGCTGAAATATCTGCTTCCGTTCTTCATAGCCGCCGTCTTCTGGTATGTGTGCTACATCCTCATCGCGAGGGTCAGCACGCTGACGTACAACCGAAAGACGACGCTGCATGGTTCGTCCAAATGGATGACCACGAAGGAACTGGAGAACCTTGGAATGCTGAACAAAGCCGGTCTCGTGATGGGGCAGACCTCGAATGCGAAGTTCAGGAGAAGGAGGTCGGGCAGACCCAGACGAAGGAAAGATGAGTCCCGCGACGACTTCGAGTCAAGGCTCGCCAAATGGTCCCCCAAGGATGTGGACCTTGAAATGGAGACCCCCGGCGACCTCATTGTCGAGAACGGGAACAACCATACTCTGGTGGTCGGATCGACACGTTCAGGGAAAGGCGTCAGCGTCATCATCCCGACGGAGTTCCAATGGAACGAAAGCATGATCGTACTGGACCCGAAGTCCGAGGGATGGGGGATATCCGCCAATTTCAGGTCCAGGTTCAGCTACACCTTCAAGTTCGAACCTGAGCATCCGAAGCAGAGCATACACTACAATCCGCTCTTCTCGATAAGAAGGGGCAGACAGACCATACCCGACATACAGAACCTAGCCCTGATCCTCATTCCATACAACGAGAACGCCAAGGACCCTTTCTGGGACAACGAGGCCCGAAAGCTGCTTGCGGCGGTGATCGGATACGTCGTCTACTGCGAGCCTCCCGAAAGGAAGACCTTCAGACAGGTCTACTCCGTATTCACGGCCTCCATCGAGGACATCACTCCTGTGGAGATGCCCCAGGGGACGGTCCAGGACGACAGGATGGGTGCTTTGAAGCCCGAGGAGCAGAAGCAGGACGACGGAGAGAGTGCGGTCAAGAAGTATCTGAGAAGGTACGCCAAGAACGCAGCTCTCTACAACGAATCGATGCCTCTGATGGGGGAGGAGCTGAGGGCGAGGTTCGAGGACAGGTACAGGCTTCCCCGAAAAGAGAGGGAGAGCGTGGAGCTTGAAGCGATGCAGTACCTCACCGAGGACGACAAGAAGAACCTTGAGAGGTTCCAGCAGGACCTTGCGTACTTTGCAAACTGCGAGGACAGGCAGCTTTCGTCCGTCGTATCGACGATGATGAGCAACCTTCAGGTCATAGCGGACCCCAACGTCCAGGACGTCACGGACAGAAGCGACTTCGTGATGGAGGACTTCGTCCAAGGCGTGGTGGACGAGAACGGGGTGAGGCATCCCATCAGCCTCTATCTGTGCGTGTCGCTGTCTTCGATGAAAAGGCTCATGCCTCTGATAAGGATGATGTACGAGCAGGCGGTGACGTTGCTTACGAGGGAGCTCAGGAAGAACCCGTACAAGCTGCTGCTCGTCTTCGACGAGTTCTATCAGATGGGAAGGATGGAGATCGTCGAGAAGGCCCTCTCGCTGACAGCTGGATACGGAGTTCTGTGCGCGGTCGTCATCCAGAGCTTCGACCAGCTCCAGAAGCTGTATCAGAGCGAAGCCACGTTCACCGACAACTTCGCAAGGCAGATCATCCTCAGGGTGAACGAACTGAAGACATGCGAGAAGATATCCAAGACCCTGGGCAACGAGACGAAAAGGCAGAAGAAGCTGGGGACGAGCGGAAACGTCTTCGCGGTCGCGAACAACAGCACGAACCTCAACATAGAGCAGGTCGGACGTGAGCTGATGACCGCAGAGGAGATCAGGACGATGCCGGAGGACGACTGCATCATATTCATGTCCGGCGAGCATCCGTACAAGGCCAAGAAGGTCAGATACTATCTTGACGAGCGTTTCAGAAGGCTCTATCTGGACGACAAGGGAAGGATGCTTCCCGCACCGGAGAGCGAAGAGTCCATCGAAGAGAACCAACCGCATCCCGATGCGGTCGAAAGGAACAAGGAAGGGAAAGTCCTGCGCAGGGTGGGGGTCGACGATGAGGGCTGGCATCTGCTCGTAGGGTACAACGGAGCGCTGCCTGAGTTCGAGCTGAAGGAGCCGGGCGCCAGGGCCAGGGGCGAGGACGACTTCATAGACGACGAACCCGTGGACCCGTTCGTGATAGATGCGGACTCGATGAACGAAGTGGATGCATATCTCAGCGAAAGGGATGTATTGGATCTGATGGGGTTGAGCGAATACCCCGACGAATCGCAGGACCCTGCGTTGCTTGAGGTGCTGCAATACTATCAGGCCGAACGTGAGAAGGCGTTCGCGATGGAGGAGATGGAACTATGAAGGAGATGAAGCAGCTGAGCCTCAGACTCACCAAAGAGGAGCATGACAGGATAAGAAGGCTCGCAGAGGGCGAAGGGAAATCGATGACCGACTTCGTGAAGGATTCGACGCTTTCGGCGGGATGCTCCATCCTTCAGCTGAAGATGGATCTGGAGGAGGTGAAGAACATGCTCTCGAACCTTCTTCTGGGCGAAAGGCTGATATCCGCGAGGATGGACGGGATGTTCAGGAACCTTGCGATGAGGGTGACGGAGAAGGACATGTCCAGATACTCGAAGGAGGAGGCGGACGGAATGCTCAGAAAGGTCGAGGCGAGTCTTGGGAGGTGCAACGAACGTGCGGTCGAAGCGACCGTGGCGATGTACGGTTCCGAAGGTCCCGACCCTCTGTATCTTGAGGACTTCGCGAAGAAGCTCGAAGAGTCCGATTTCTAGGTTTGGTCGTAAAACGCCTTCGGGCTATGATCTAACCAACACATGGAGGCGGCCCCGTATGGAGGCCGCCGAAGGGTATTTTGCGTATGAATATAAACCTTACACCCGAGAAGGTCGTCGAAGAGGTCCGGGTCAGCCTTGGGGCCGATCTCTGGGGATATCTGATGAAGGACGACTGGACGGACATAATGGTCAATCCCGACGGTACGGTCTGGATCGACTCAGACAGGAAGAGAAGGGTGGAATGCCGCACCACGAGCCAAGGGCTTGAGTCCGCCGCCATGACTCTTGCGTCGTACTCCTCCAAGAAGTTCAACACCGCGGAGGCTCAGAGCCTCGTCGCGATAATCCCCATATTGAACGTCAGGTGCTCGTTCATAGGGCCTCCCGCAGTGCGAAGGGTCTCGGTTTCGTTCAGAAAGCCGTCCAAGACGGTCGTCTCCCCCGAGTCGCTTGTCGAAGGCGGTTCGGTCACGGCCGGCCAGATGGATTTCCTGAAGGAGTCGATAGTCGGATACAGGAACATCCTCATCTCCGGAGGCACTGGCTGCCATGCGAAGAACGAGATGATACTCATGCACGACGGGACGACGAAGGCCTCCCAGAGGATCGTCGAAGGCGATGTGCTGATGGGCGACGACGGAACCCCAAGGACCGTGCTCGAACTGCACAGGGGATTCTCTCCGATGTATGCGATAAGACCCCGAGGAGGGATGCCGTACATCGTCAACGAAGGGCATGTGCTTGTCCTCGTCGACAGAACTCTCATGAAAAGACGATACATGACGGTCGCGGACTACATCAGAAGGCCCGGCTCATGGAAGAGCAACATGAGGGTCTACTATTCGTACATCGACCCGAACGGAAAGGGCCGCAACAGGATGGTCCCCTTCGATGTCGTCCCAGCGGGGTCCGGCATGTACTACGGGTTCATGGTGGATGGAAACAACCTCTACTGCATGCATGACTACATGGTCGTCCACAACTCCGGCAAGACGACGGTCCTCAACAGTCTGATGACGCTCATCGACCATGAGGACAGGCTCTACGTCGTGGAGGATTCGCCTGAGCTCGTCTTCACCCAGCCGGATGTATTCAACGCCGAGATCAACGGCAGGTTCGACTATGCGGAGGCCATTGCGCAGGCTCTCAGACACAATCCCACCAGGATAATCGTAGGGGAGTGCCGCTATCCGCAGCAGGCGATAGAGATGCTCCAGAGCTGGAACACCGGGCATCCTGGAGGAATGTCCACATTGCACGCGAACAGCGCAAGGGACGTCGTTCCGAGGCTTACGGAGCTTGCGAACAGGAACGCTACGAGCGATCAGGGCGCGATGGTCAGACAGGCCGTCGATGTGGTCCTCCAGATGAGAAGGGAGCCGGGGTCGGCGAAGAGAAGGCTGGTGGAGCTCTGGGACGCGAAGAACGATGTGATGGTGGAGTAGTCATGGACAACAGGAATACAGCGGCGGAGACGATAGCAAGATACAAGCAGACGATAGCGATACGCACGGCCGTGGCGGTGGTGCTCGCGGTGGTGGTTGTTGTGCTGGCGGCATTAGCGTTCTACCTGGGAGCCCTTCCGAAGAAGATGCCCTATGTCATAGAGCTCTCCTCGGACGGAGAGGCGTACTACCATGCGAACACGGTGGACCTTCTGAGGGACTGGACTCCGAGCGATGCGACACAGAGGTACTTCATAAGCAGATACGTATCCGACCTCAGAAGCGTCAGCATCGACAACTACGTGAACAAGGACCATGCATCGTCCGTGTACTCGAAGTCCCTTTCCAAAGCCACCGAGCTGGTGACGTCGTGGTATGGGGACAACAACCCCATAGATAGGTCGAGGACGGAATACGTCGTCATTCCAAGCGACGAGATGTCTGTGGTCCTCTATTCGGACAGCGTATGGAAGGTCTCCTGGAGGGAGACGACATACCGCAGGTCCGATGGAACGATGACCGCAGACAGGCAGTACGAAGGGCTTTTCTCTGTGTCCTTCTATACTCCGGACACCGAACGGCGCAAGAGGGAGAACCCGATAGGCATGTACATAACGGACTTCGAGACGAACCTCATAGGGAGTCTGATGTGAAGCGCATCGGAATGGCATCCACCGAAATACGCTATAGGGGAAGAGTCCTCCTGATCTCTCTGGTGATCATTGTGGAGGCCTTCCTTGCGTTGTCCCTTGCGTTCCTGTGCGCCAGCCTTGGATCTTCGGCCTACAGCGATGTGTCCTTCACGGAGATATCCGTCGACGGAAGCGCCGTTAGGATCGAGGACGGACGCAAGCTGATGGAGGACTGGACTCCTCCTACGGCGGCTCAGGAAAGGTTCCTGAAGGTCTTCATACAGAGCCTCAGGAGCGTAAAGGCGGACAAGCAGGCGAACATAGACGACGTAGGACGCGTGGCGTACAGGTCCTTGGGACAGGCGTACTCCGTCGTGACCGCATACCTTTCGGCCAACCAGCCCATACCTTTGAGTCAGGAACGTCTCGTCGACGTCCCCTATGAGGACATAGAGCTCACAAGGTATGGAACGAACACATGGAAGATAGTGTGGCGCGAAATCGTCGCGGATGCCAAGAACGGCTCTCTTATGTCCGACAGGCAGTACGAGGCCGTGGTGTACACTTCGTTCTCCCAACCGGAGACGGAGGACGAGAGGACATGGAACCCGTTGGGGATGTACATAACATACATGGATTCGGACCTGCTCCGAAGCTATATCTGATACGGAAAGGAATTGTGAGGAACCTTACTATGAAGAAGAGAACTGCGAAGACCATTCTGATGGCATTGGCTGCACTTGGCATGCTTGCGTCATGCGCGACGGCGAAGGGGTCCGGTACGGACTATTCGAGCGTCCAGATAATCAACGTCCAGGACAAAGCCGACTGGACGAACGCCCAGAGCAATCTGCCTCTGACAGCTGTGATAGAGCCGGAGGACCTTGTGACGAGCCCCGTGATCGACATCACGACGCTGAAGGCCGACAGGTCGTTCAGACAGGAGCAGGTCAAGAGCTCCACCCTTGAACAGCAGACCAGGAAGGAGGAGATACAGGACGCCATCAAGACCGATCCGCTTGCGGATACGAGCCTCGACGACACCCTGTACGGCACATCCAGCGGTGCGCTTGCAGTGAAGGCCACCAGCGACTCCTTCACGTACCTTACGTCCACGGACAACTTCACAGGGGCCATAGCCGTCTACGACTGGATAGAAGGGAACATATACGAGGTCATCACCAGCCCCAAGGCGATAACGGACTTCAGACTCAAGCCGGGGGAGAGCGTCACCGGAAGCCCCATAGTCAACAACAACTCCGCCTCATGGCAGTTCACGATGGGTACGAGCATCGAGAACGGACAGACGGTGCAGCACCTTTTCATCAAGCCGACGACGGTGGGGCTGGACACGTCCATGATAGTTCTCACCGACCAGAGGACGTACTACTTCAGGATCGCGAGCTTCGAGAACAGCTACATGACGGCATTCCGCTTCGACTATCCAGTGGACAGCGGAGAGGGGTGGTTCGTCCAGGAGGACTTCGCCGACTTCGTGAAGGACACATCGGTCTCCGACGAATCCCTCTATAGGCTCGACCTTTCGAAGACGGACTACAACTACGTCATAAAGAAGGCCAAGGGGAATCCCACATGGACGCCTCAGAACGTGTTCTCCGACGACAAGAAGACCTACATACAGCTTCCCGCAAGCGTAGCGAACACCGATGAGCTTCCTTCCGTGTACATCCTCAAGGGCAAGGAGGAGGCCCTTGTGAACTACCGCATAATCGGAAACATCTACCAGCTCGATACGGTGATAACGTCGTCCCAGACGATACTCCTCAAGTCCGGACAGAGCGAACAGGTCAGGATAACGAAGGGGAGGTAGAAACATGGCCAAGGGAACATACAGCGAGGTCCAGCGCCTGGACAAGGGCGGGCTGCTGAAGAAGGCGATGATTATCGGGGCGGTCTTTGTAGTGCTTCTGGCGGCTGTGTTGATATTCAGAGCCGTCAGGTCCAAGCCCAAGGCCGAGACGATGCCCGAGGCGGTGACGACCCCTATGGTTCCATCCACGATCAAATACTACGACCCCTCGCAGGAGAAGACCTATGATACGGGAGCGGACTACATCGTCCTCACCGATGGATCCACCCGCATCAGGGTCGATTCTGCGGGGAACGTCTCATACGTCTCCGAGACGGGGCAGGTGACAGGTTCCGTCCAGGGCGACGAACGGGCCCAGGCCCTCGAACAGGCCCTTTCGGTGATGAAGACCGACGGGCAGGCCTCGATGGCCCTCGCCGGACTGGAGGATAGGCTTCCCAAGGATGAGCCCACACCCGCAGAGACCAAGGAGCTGACCAACGACGAAGCGCTGCGTGCGCTTCTGGACGAGATGGCCATACCCTACGAGGACTTCGTGGGACAGGTCTATGGACTGGGATCCACCCTCGGGGACGTGTACACCATGCTTTGGATGTACGATGACGACGAAGGGGTCATAGAATCCATAATGCAGGCATCCGCCAAACAGGAGGAGGAAAGCCCGAAAAGCGTATCGGTCACGGTCGAGAAGCTCGGCGGCACCGAGGCTCCGACGTCCATCACGGATACAGGCTCTTCGTCCTACGAATACCCGTCCTGGATGCAGGAGTCCGATCCGACCGATAGCCTCAATGCGATGGTCGAGACGCTTTCGGCCCTCTCCGGGTCGTCCGGAACCTCGTCCTCCAGTTGGGAAAACGCCAACAGACAGAGCGAGAAGAGCTCCTGGCTTGAGGGTCAGAGGACGGAGGATGCAGGATACAAGGGAAAGGTCACAAAGTACGATCTGGTGGCGGGAACCGTGATACCGATAACGCTGGTGACAGGAATCAACACGGACCTTCCTGGCGATGTGGTCGGTCTTGTCAGACAGGACGTCTACGACACGCTTACGGGTTCGGTGGTGCTCATTCCAAAGGGATCCCGAGTGATGGCGAGCTACAACAGCTCGGTCACGTTCGGACAGAAGTCGATCCAGGTCGCATGGACGCAGCTCATAACGCCCGATGGGTATGTCTATACGCTTCCGGGTTTCCAGGGCGTGTCCCAGGAGGGCTACTCCGGCGTGGAGGGGAAGGTCAACAACCACTTCTGGGCAATCCTTGGAGGCGCAGTGCTGGGGTCGATAATAAACTACGGAGCCAACACCATAGGAAGCACCGTGGACAATGCCGCCCAGACGATAGGCAACGAGTACATCTCAGGTGCGGCGGGCGCTCTGACGGACTCCGCTCTGGACACCACCGCAAACTTCGGAATGCAGTATACGTCCAGGTGGGCCAACATGCAGCCCACGATAAAGGTCAGGACCGGAGCCCAGATACAGATGCTTGTGAACCAGACGGTGAACTTCAAGCGATAGGGTCTTGGCGAAGCGATGCCGACAGGGGCTGTAACAAAAGTCGGG
>MSGT01000022.1 GCA_001940825.1 Sphaerochaeta sp. Phil3 | reverse complement strand
TGACAGCTTTGAACAAATAAAAGGCCGTCGCAGGTTCTCTGCAGCGGCCTTTTGCTTGTCTCTAAGCTGTTGTCTTCTTTCAGTTGCTTGATGTACTTGATGTGCTTGAAGAGAACAGCTGAGTGAGGAACTGACTGTAGAAGTTGTCCGTGAACTTCTCGCTCGCGAATATGGCATAGAACTTGTCATAGACAGCCTGTGTTCCGGAGTAGTAGTTGTAGAACGTTCGTGCAAGGGATGAAAGCGATGCGTTGGAGTCGTTTATTCCCGTGACTTTTGCAACGACGTATCCATTGTCCGTGGACATTGCACTTGTGACGTATCCTTCATCTGCAGTGAAGATCTCACGTGATATGCCCTCGTCCTTTGCCGCTGCGGAAAGGTTTCCAACGGTATCGACTGAATCAAGACCCTGAATGTACTGGCTTTCGCCAATGTTATCTGACGCTGCGTTGATCGTAACGATCGTTGCATTGCAGGATTCTGCGGCGGCCTCGAAGTCCGTCTTTGCAAGCTCCGCTGTTGTATCAACGATTGACTGCACGTATGCGTTGATCGTCTCTGCTTCGTTCGTGTTGATGTAGTACTTGACCGATGCAAGTGTCGATTCGTTGGTGAAGTCGGCTGGGAGGATTCCCGTGTCAACTCTGTAGATCGCCCAACCGTATGAGACCTTGATTGGCTCTGTGTAGCTTCCAACCTCAGTTGCTACGATCTTGTCCAAGTCTGCGCTGTCAGAGAGGCTGGATGCAATTGCAAACAGCATGACGTTGCCAACGGCTCCGTTGTTGGATGCGTAGGAATCCTGCGAGTAGAGGGAGACGGTGTCGTTCCACGCTGAGCCTGAGTTCAAAGCCTCATATGCAGCCTTGACCTGATCCTCTGACGAATTGGAGATGGTCGAGATGTCAAGGCTCTTGAAGAGGTCTGCGTTCGCCTGTCCATACTCTGCAGCCAAGTCGTTTGGATATGCATTGTAGTCTATCGTGAAGTACTCAAGCGACCTTGTCTTTCCTGCTGTCTGTGCAACGAACTCCTTCTCCTGGTCCGATACTATCGCAGATCCAATGTCCGTAAGGACCGTCTGGTATGGATAAAGGCCTGCATAGTAGTTGTTCACAAGGATTCTGGAAGCCTCGGATGTGTTGTTGAAGACCTCTTCACTGAACTTCCCGTCATCGCCGTTGTAGACGCCGGATGAGATGATCAGGTCGTTCACCAGTGTCTGTGGAGCTCTGATTCCTGCTTCCTTCGCTTCTGCGGAGATCGCGGTGTAGAGCACCTGCTGCTGGTATGCGTTGTAGTAGCTGCTGAACAGCGTGTTGTAGTCACCTGTAAGGTATGCGTTCTGGAAGTTGCTGTCAGACATGAGCGTGTTGTAGAACACATTGTTGTTCTCTATCGTGATTGGGGTTCCGTCGTAGGTTCCCCAGGCATTGGCCTTCTCGCTCTTGTCCTGATTCACAAGTACAATGATGTAGTAGAGGCTACCGACCATGAGCAGTGCAAGGATTGCTATGATTACAGTGGTGAGTATCCTCTTTGCCGTCCAAGGCTCGCCCTTGGCCTTTTTTGGTTTAGTTTCCACTTCCTTCAGAGCTACGTTTTTCTTTTCGTTGGTGTTTTCTGCTGAAGGGACATTCTTATCTGCCATGGAAGACCTCTTGAATCAAAAATTTGCGCACCCCAAAATCTGGACGCACTTAGTAAAAATACCATTATACACTAGGAGTTGTCAATCTTGGATATGCCTGAAGCACGTCCTTGTGTGAGTATCCTCATATGTTGACAACAGCTATCAAAAGCCATATATTGGGTGAAGCCTTGAGATGGGCTTTTCGGGTAGTAGCGCAGGGGCTAGCGCACTTGGTTCGGGACCAAGGGGTCGGTGGTTCAAATCCACTCTGCCCGATTTTTCTTTGTTATTGCAACTCTTTATTTTATAGAGAGTTGCAAATGGATTTCAATTCAAGTCAAAACCTCTCGATGCTGTGGATTGAGGCTAATGTCACAAATTGTCACAGTGATTTTTTGATGGAGGTTTTCATGATTGGTGGAGGAAAACAGCTTTTTGGGCTTTACAAAAGGTCTAACGGAATCTGGTCTTTCTATGTGTATCAGAATGGTAGGCGTGTGCAGCGTTCTACCGGTGAACGGACAAAGGCGAAGGCAACCAAGGTAATGGTGCAATTCCTGGACAGGGAAAATGAGGTCTCCACCTCCAGATTCCTGTCCTTTGGGGAATTCAGCAAGGGTGTATTCGATTATGACACTGGGCCCATAGTCAAGAGGAAGACCTTGAGGGGTTACTCTTACTCCAAAAGCTATGCTCGTGACAATCAAAGGTATGTTGACAAATACATAGTTCCGTTTTTTGGGAGATATGCCATAGATTCCATAAAGCCCAATGACGTAGAGTGGTGGCTTTTGGCCATACCTGAAAGACACGGAGTTGGCAACAAGACTGCAAACTGTGTACTTGGTGCTTTTCGCGCTGTATTCGCAGAAGCTCAGATGCAGGGACTTATAGCATCAAATCCTGCTGCAGTGGTCAAGCCTTTATCAAAGAGGTACGGAGTGAAGCCTCGTGGTTGCTATACCATGGAACAGGTGCACAGGATTTTCTCTGAGAGGTGGAACAACCTCTCATATGCAGCATGTCTTCTTGCTGCGACTACAGGGATGAGGATTGGAGAGGTAAGAGCTCTCACTGTTGAACAGATCCATGAAACTACATAGAGGTTAATGCCAGCTGGAGTGACCTTGAAGGTCGCAAATGCACGAAATCCGGCTGGGATAGAATTGTTCCACTGTCTCCTGATGTCAAAGCCGTACTCGATGAAATAATGCCTCCTTGCGGGCTTGTATTTACTCTGAATGGATCAAAGCCGGTAGAAGATAAGTGCATCCTCAAATATCTGTATCGTAGGATGGACGATTTGGAGATTGACCACAAAGTCCTCAATCTTACTTTTCACAGCTTCAGGCACTACTTCAACACGAGATTGGTGGCAGCTGGAATCCAAGGAGAGAAGGTCAGGGCTGTAATGGGGCACGAAAGTGAGCAGATGACGGAACACTACATGCATCTTTCAGTAGATGATATGCTTGAAGTCAGAGGAATCCAAAGGCTTGCGGTTGGGTTTTGAATCGAAGTATGCTTTAATTTAAGAAGGGGACTGACAATGAATACTGAAGAAAAGAATGTATACTTTCAATTGCTTGAAAAATCCCAAGAAGCTTTTGTAGTTGCCGTAGAGCTTTATAACAAGCCAACGATAAAGTACAGAGTAGAAGGCTTCGCTTTTTTTGTGTGCAACGCATGGGAGCTTATGCTCAAGGCAAAGCTGTTGAAGGATAAAGGAATGAACTCCCTTTTCTACAAGGACAAAGAAGGGAGGACAATATCTTTTGAGAAATGTCTGCAACTTGTTTTTACAAATGAAAAGGATCCTTTGAGAAAGAACTTAGAGAGAATTCTAGAGCTTAGAAACTGCAGCACTCATTTCGTTACACAGGAGTATGAAATGATTTACGTCACACTTTTCCAAGCCTGTGCCTTCAATTTCGTAGAAAAACTGTTTGAGTTCCATGGGATAAACATCACGGAACGGATTCCGTCTCATTTCATCAATCTTTCAATTTCTCAGTCTCCAATCGACTTGGACGAAATAAAATCAAAGTACTCCGTTGCTGTTTTCAATCGGCTTGTTAAAACAAATGCTCTTGTATCGCAATCCATTCAAGAGGAAGGCAACAACCGTTTTTCCATTTGCATAAAACAGGATCTTCAGCTTGTAAAGTCGAAGGATCCAAGCATACCTGGTTTCAGACTTGTAGGTGGTAGTGAGAAACCGGATGGAAATGTTATGATTGTCAACAAGTATAAAAATGTAAATGAAACTCATCCTCTCAACAGGAGCAAACTCCTCGAAATGGTACGGCGACTGTTGCAGCGTAATGGTATAACCATTGAACCTGAAATAAACAAATCGAACATACAGGACTTCATCGCATACTTTAATCTTAAGGATGACGACAAATACTGTTACACGAACACAATAGGGCAAAAACCTTCATATTCGTATTCAATGAGTGCTGCAGAGCTGATTGTCTCTGAAGTCCAAAAGGACAATGACATTTTCAAAAGAATCCATGAAAAGATGAGGCTTCGTGACGGAAAAACAAAAAAGCCAACCCCAGGAGCAAAGGATCCTCGCTCTTAAGAGCTTACTGCCATTCGGCAACCCAGCTTTTTTCCCTCTCAAGTTGACTTCCAATTGGAATGATACTGGACTTTGGGCAAAAAGGGAAGTGCAAAATCAAATAAATTGACCATAGGGAGAGAGGGGATATACATATCCCCTCTCTCCCTATGATGTGTGATGTTGACGTGGACTAAAAACTACTGTAAATTGAAGATGCCAACAGTAAGTCCTATTGCAGTGCCGTTATCTAGGTAAGCTGCATGTATTGCAGTCACGAATAGGCCATTGGCTTTCATTGTAGCCTCGCATCTGCGAGGTTTTTTTGTGCTAAAAACAATCAAAAATATTATTTTTAAATAATAATTATTGACACGTAACATCATATTTAGTAACATAATGAATGCAAGGAGGTGATGCAGATGGATGAAAAAAAGAAAGAAGCCGTGAAAGAATTCCTAATCAGTTTCACGGCTTCGCTACTAGCCAGCATAATGGTTGAGCTAGTAATCCTGATGTTGGGATGACCCAACGCGGGGTGGGGGCGAAAGCCCTCACCCTTTCAAGATAGATTGTTTTGGAGGAAAAATCAATGGCAGAGAAGAAAGCGAAAATCAAATGGCCTCTCATTATTGGAATCGTAGTAGGAACCATCGTTGGTCGAATTCTCGTATATCTCATTTGGAAGGTATGACATGGAAAAGTTGTATACAGTAGCTGAGGTAAGCGAGATTCTTGGAATCACGAGAGTTCAGGTAACAAATCATCTGAGGAACAAAGGAAAGGAGAAGGTTTCAGGTGTGTATCTGATTACGGAAGGTGAATTGAATGAACTGAAGAACAGACCAAGAAGGGGACGACCAAAGAAAGAGTCATAATTAAGGGGCTGTAACAAAAGTCGGGT
>MSGT01000021.1:30630-38673 GCA_001940825.1 Sphaerochaeta sp. Phil3 | reverse complement strand
CCCGACTTTTGTTACAGCCCCTTCAAACTGAAGGCCCACGACAAGTAAGCCGAGAAGTGGCTCACTACAACCTCCAAATGATAATTGCAGTTGGTTTCAAGGTGAACAATGAGAGGGCGGTGCAGTTTCGTAAATGGGCCAACGGCATAGTGAAGGACTACACAATCAAAGGTTGGGTCATGGACGATGAACGGCTGAAACGAGGAACGTATCTGACAGAAAAGTATTTCGATGAACATGCTTGAATTGGAGAAGAAAACGAGCACATGACTTCTTGAACACAGTTGTTGGCATTTTGTAGCGATGGTCGGCTTGGTGAGCATTGTAAGCGTGGTGGGTATGGTGGGTTTTTGTGCGCATGGTGAGTATGGTGCACTTGTCGTGAACCGCTATGAAAAACCCGGTGGTTTTCAAATTGACGGGTGCTTTTGCTGTCTTGGTATAATTCTTACAGGGCCAAAAGGGTTCTTGGAGGTACGAAGGCATGGAAAGGTACACGATAAACGATGTTTCAAGGATATCGGGCTTCACGACGAGGACGCTGCGCAGCTATATCGACAAAGGGCTGCTTGAGGGCGTCAAGGATGGTGGGGTTTGGTATTTCGATGCGGAGAAGGTGGGGGATTTCCTGGGCAATCCAAATGTCAGGCCGGGGATTACCTCCAAGCTCAATGCTCAGGTTTTTGATTTCATGCTGGGTGGGAAGCGTGGAGGCGATAGGGCCTGCGTGGTGCTTGATTTGGATATTGACCTGGAAGAGGCTAAACGCATTTCCGATTTCTTCTGCGATATGATGAACCATATGGATGTGAGCCATATTGAGGCTAATGAAGGGGTGGGCAACGGAACCTGTGGTGCTAGGTTCTTCATGCAGAGAAACGGTTCACGTATGAGGCTTGTCCTTAGCGGCGAGGAAGAGGCTGTTTCCAGAATCATGAAGGCCTATTATTGTTCGAGGCAGTGATGGGGCTTTTGAGTGGGGACCTGTCAGTATTTCAGGCATCCTATAGGTACGACGAAGACTCCGTCATCGCGTTTGTGGGCAAATCCTGTCGCTGTTATGACCATTAGAAAGGCGGGGGCTTTGTTTCCTGCCTTTTCTATCTTTGTTTTTAGAGCCTTAAGGGTTGTTGCTCCTTCCTCTTCTCTCGTTTGGCTTAATTTGACCTCTATGAGAGCGTATTTTCCATTTTTGCAATGCAGTACTGCATCGCATTCCAATCCACTGGAGTCTCTGTAGTGAAAAACGTCTGCATCAAGCATTTGGGAATAGGCTTTCAAATCTCTGATTACCAAAGTCTCGAAAACGAACCCGAACGTTTCAGTGTCATCGAGGAGGTCGTTCTCCCCCATGTTTAGTGCCGCTGCTGTAATCGATGGATCCGTAAAGTACCTTGTATTGCTGGATTGTATGGCGGTTGCAGAGCGGAAATTGGGATTCCATGCAGCGGTTTCGTTTGTAACGAACAAATCTTCCAATACCTTCAAATAGTCGTACAGGGTATTCTTTGATATCTCATGTATGTCATTCTCTATGGAGGTGTTTGGTGCGTTGGAGCCTGAGAAGCGAGCATAGGATCTAAGTACTCTACGCATTTTGTCTGGAGATCTTCTGTGTCCATCCACGGTTCTGATATCGCTTTCACAAAACTCATCGATATAGAGACTTGCCTGTTTTGTTGCAAGTTTCTTATCGGTTCTCAGTATTGCCGGCCAACCTCCTCTTATGCAAAGAAAAGCTATGTCGTCAAGGGAATTTGGACTGTCTGAGTATATTGGTTCGTCGTTTTCGAATAATTGGGAAAGCGACACTTCTCCGTTTGAATCGTTTGATTCCCAAAGGCTCATGGTCAGCAGTTTCATCCTTCCTATTCTGCCAAGGCCAGAATGCATCCGAAGGGTCTCAATCGCTTTCGTCTGACTGGTTGAACCTGTCAGTATGAAGCTTCCCACCTCCTGGTGGTTGTCAATCTGGTTCCTTAATGAGTCCCAGATTGCTGGTACTTTCTGCCATTCGTCTATTAGGATGGGTTTGCTTGAGGAAAAGAGTCTTTCAGGGTCTTCATAAACAAGCATTTCAGCTCTATCCGCTTCTTTCTTGTTTGACAAATTTATTACTGACAAAGCTTTTTGTTTTGCAGTCGTTGTCTTTCCGCACCACTTTATTCCTTCGATCAAGACGGCTCCTCTAATTCTGAGAATCTCTTCCAATGTGGTGTCTGCAATCCTTTCATAGTACTTGGGCATGAGTCCATTTTATGTGTTCTTCTTGGCAAGTTCAATAAAATTGGGAGGATTTTGATAAAAAAATTGGGAGACTTTTTGTAAATTTTTTGGGAGACTTTTATGAATTGCATTTGGTTTGCTCTTCCAATTATTATAAAACCATAATCCAAGGAGCAGAAATGAACATAGCATTGGCGGCGATGGGGTTCAGGACTGGGGATGTCGAGTACAACAAGAAAAAGATAATGGAAACCCTCCGGAAATACTCGAAAGGCAACGACCTTGTGGTCTTTGGTGAGACGTTCCTTCAGGGCTTCGATTGTCTGAGTTGGGATTTCGGGAAGGACAAGGGCATTGCGCTTGGACAGGACAGCGTCGTCATGGATGAAATCAAAAAAGCAGCACGAAACAATGGAACCGCGGTATCATTTGGCTATGTGGAACGTGATGGAGAAAATCTTTTCAGCAGCCAGCTAACAATTGGAAGCGATGGCGAAATAGCTGACAATTTCCGCAGGGTCTCTACGGGGTGGAAGGAGCCTGTTGCAGACAGGCATTACTGCGAAGGCGAAGGCTTTCATGTTTTCCCTCTGAACGGGAAAACCATCGCCATCGGTCTATGCGGCGACCTGTGGTATGACGACAACGTGCGGGCCATGAGAGCCTTGGATGCCGATATCGTGCTATGGCCTGTGTACACGGACTTCAATTTTGCAGCCTGGAACGAGTCCATCAAGCTCGAATACGCAGAGCAGGCCAAGGGTCTTGGACGATGCGTCCTACTTGTGAATTCCGTCTGTCTTGAGGCCGATGCCCCTGAGATCGCCCGTGGCGGGGCGGCCTGTTTCCATGATGGAAGGATTTTGTGTGAGGTTGCAGCTGGAGGGGAGGCTGTCTTGGAAGTAGCCGTTTGAGTTTGCATGTGAAGAAGCGACTGGACAACTGGTTGCCAATGCCTTAGAATCTTTTAGCGGAACAAGGAGTTTTGTAGGCTCCTCAAAGAGGAAAGAGATGAAGAAAGGTTTGTTGGTTTTTCTGGTCGTTTATTGTCTATTCCCTGTTTTTGCGCTTCAGAATACATTTGGGCCTTCAAGCGACGAGTATAGGGATCTTATGACGTTGTGCTCTGTGTCTGGCGTCAGACCGGCCATAATGGTACTTCCGGTATCGGCGGACCAGATGCTGAGGATCATGGATGCCATTCCTGTATCAAAGCTGGATGATGTCTCCAGGGCTATGTACGACGACCTGAGAAACAAGCTTGAGTCTCCATCCGTTGTCATTGACCAAGTGCTTGGAAATGGAGGGTTTGCCACAGATTTTGCTATAGAAACCTCATTACAGGCCATCAAACAGTCTCAAAGTGAGTTCGACTTCCTGGTTGCAAAGAAGGATAGGAAGCCAATGCTTCTCATTGGTGCGGATCTCTTCTTCAACGATTTTCTGTATGCAAAGTTCACCATTGACGTGACTGACATAGACAACGGAGCTTCATGGCGTTCGACAGAGGGCTACAAGACCTACACTACAAACCTCATGAAGAAGCTTGGCATCCAGAACAACATTGACTTCACGTTCCCTCACAAGGCATTCGTCTCCATTGGAACGAACGGCATGAACCTTACCGTTGGAAGGGACAGGCTCTCTCTTGGAAATGGAAAGACAGGAAACCTTGTTCTTGGTGACAACCTTTGGTTCCAGGACTTTGCAAAGGCAAGCGTCGTTTCAGGTACGCTGTCGTATGGGTTCACGGTCATGTCGTTTGAGAATACATATACTACCAGAGATGAGGATGGCAACATAAAAGGTTGCCTTCCTTTGAAGATCGCGAACGACTATACCGTTAGCAGAGCTCGTCAAATGGTGTTTCTCCATGACCTGTCCTTCAGGCCTACGAGTTGGCTTTCCCTGTCCTTGTCAGAAGGTGCGTTGGTGTATGGAACGACGGCTCTCATGGATTTGAGGAAGCTCAACCCTTTCTTCATCCTGCACAATGTGTTTGATTATTCCGATGGTACTGGCAAGAACCTTGGAAATATGAACAATTTCTTTGGGTTTGAACTGTCTGCAGCCCTTCCTTATGGATTTGCCGTAAACTCGCAGTTCGTATTCGATCAGATCCAGCTAAGCGGCGAGCATGGCAGCGACAATCCGCAGAGCGCATACGGCGTGCTCTTGAACGTGACGAAGTCGGGTTCCTTGTTCAATGGAGTATACGATGCTTACCTGGAGGGTGTGTACACCTCTCCAAACCTCTATCTCAAGGAGGATAATGTTGACTGTGGGGAGTATTGGAACATGGATCTCATCGTTGGAAAGAAGCTCTACTGGACGACTGCAGGAAACGATGACGTATCGTATCTTGGATACAAGCATGGACCTGATTCGGTAGTGATTGGAGCTGGTTTCGACTGGAGGGACAACAAGGGGCTTGAGGTAGATTTCTCCGCTCTTTACAGAATCCATGGTGAGCAGGGGATCCAGTTCTACGATTCGCAGAAGGATACGACGATCACATACGGAGAGGATCCTGACATGATAACCGGCGACAACCTGGAAAGACGTCTTGTCCTGGACCTTTGCGTATCCAAGGCGTTCGATGACTATCTTGATCTTGAAGGCGAGGTTGGATTCATCCATGCTGCAAACTACAGAAACACCACATCTTCCTTCACGGACCTTCAGTTCGCAGTCTCCGCAACGCTTAAGGTCGATGGCTTTTTCAACAAAACGGAGCTGACAAGGCCGTGACTCAATGGGTTTTCCGTTGATTCCAAGTTCATTTCTCGCAATGCGAGAGATATTCTCCTGATTTTGGGTGGATTTCTTTCTGTCAGGAACCGAGAATCCAGAGTGGAGGATGATTATGGAAAAGAAAACCATGGGAAGTTTCATAGCGGCGCTCAGGCGTGCAAACGGCATGACCCAGCGCGAACTTGCAGAGAGGCTCAATGTCTCTGACAAAAGCGTTTCCCGTTGGGAGTGCGATGACGGGTACCCTGATCTCTCCCTTATCCCTGTGATTGCAGAGATCTTTGGCGTTACTGCAGACGAACTGCTAAGAGGGGAGCGAAAGGTTTCCGTGGAAGGTGATTCCAACGATAGTGGCAATGGTCATGAAGCAGGTCTTGGACGCAAAGGCCAGAAAGAACTGGAGCACATGAAGAACATGGCACTGAACAATTTCCGTTCAATGTCGTTCATGTCCATTGGGGTTTCCCTTTTGGGGCTTGTTGCTGCGGCGATCTGCAACCTTGCGTTCAACCGGGCTTCGTTGGGTTTCCTTGTGGGCTGTATATTCTTCGTGTCGTCAATAGTCTTTGAAGCCATGGTCCTCAACTCTTTCCTTTCCATGAATTCAATGGACGAACATGACGACAACCGGCGTTTTGGGGTGATTAGGATGGCTGAAGTTTCGTTCTTCGTTACGGCTGTGCTGCTTTCCTTCACATTGCCGTTGGTTCTGATGGTTTCAGATTCCCATCTTGGACTTTCCGTAGGTGGTTGGTTCAAGTACGGCTGCCTTTCCATGCTGGCTGTGGCTGTATTGCTTGCGATCGTAATCCATATAGTGAATGGATGCCTTGTAGGCAGTGGAAGAATTGCCTTGGACGAGGAATCAAAGGGAGAATACCAAATGAAGCACAGGCTCCAGACCATCGTTGGAGGGGCGTTGCTTGTCGCACTTGTGGTCACTTTTATTGCAAACGAGGCTTTGACGGCAATGTGGGGGCCTACGTCCGTCATGACGGGGACGGTTTTCAACGACTATGAATCCTTCCTGGAGTTCGTAGAGACCGATGTCCCAAGGCCTTCCTCTTTTGGTTCCAATCAGCAAGCAGGGGTTGCTGTTCGAATTGCACCTGAAAGCGAAGCGACTGTCTACTATGATGAAAATGGAAATGCCGTTTCAAAAGACGAAGCTCTGACGAGGACTATAGAGGATGGGGATGGAAACACCGTCTTGGAATATGTCCAGCGCAACGGAAACGTTCTGTCCGTTTCGTACAGCACCGGATCAAATGATGGAAACATCCTTCCAATTACAGTCTACACATACGAAGACTACAGGGAAGGCAGGCTCGTCGTCCAACAGAGGAACGCTGTCTTCGCCTGCATCTACGTTCTGGAGATCATAGCTGCCGTCATTGTCTATGTCCTTCTGCGAAGGAAAGACAAGTAGGGTGCGAAGCACTACATGCTTATCCAGCCCAAGGCGCTGGCAATCGAACTTAGAAGTATGGCAACAATGCAGGCTGGAGCCATGTATTTCATGAAGAAGTGGTATAGATGTTTTCTCTTGAAGCCCGATGACAGCTCCATTTCTTCGTCTATCTTGTCCAGTCCAACGACCTTGAGTATGAGAAAGCATGTCGTTATGGCGGCTATTGGCATCATGATCGAGTTCGTGATGAAGTCGAAGAAGTCCAGAATCTGCATCCCAAGTATGCGTATACCTCCCCATATTCCATATCCAAAGGATGATGCTGTCCCCATTGCAAACATGACGACTGCCATGAGAATGCAGCATTTGCCTCGTTTCCAATGCAGCTCGTCCTCCAGTGTAGAGACGCATGTTTCAAGCAGCGAGATTGCACTTGTAAGGGCTGCAAAGAAGAACATGAGGAAGAAGGCTATTCCAACTGCGGTTCCAAACCCCATGCTTGCGAATATCTTTGGAAGGGTGATGAACGTAAGAGAAGGCCCTGCTTGCAGTGTGTCCATGTCCCCTCCGGAGAAGGCAAACACCGCAGGGATTATCATTAGTCCTGCAAGAAGGGCTATTCCGGTATCGAAGACCTCGATCTGCATCGTGCTCTTTTCAATGTCCACATCCTTTCCAAGGTACGAGCCGTATGTGTAGAGTATGCCCATGGCAATGGAGAGGGAGTAGAACATCTGCCCCATTGCTGCAACTATGGTCATGAGCGAGAAGTCCTTGAAGTTTGGAACGAGGAAGTACTTTACACCTTCCAAGGCTCCCGGGCGCGAAACGGAGTATGCCGCTACGAACACGGCAAGGATGATCAAAAGGGGCATCAGTATCTTTGAAACCCTTTCGACTCCGTTTTCGACTCCTGCAAGGATGGTCAGGAATACAAGGGCAGAGAAGGCTAGGAACCAGAACTCGACCGTTGCAGACGAACCTATGAAGGTCGTGAAATATCCGTCTTGTGCAAGGACCGCTGCGTTGCCTTTGACGTATTCGAACAGATACTTCAGAACCCAGCCTCCAATTACGCTGTAATAGGGGACGATGAGCATTGGTATGATTGCGTTTATCCACCCTCCAAAACGGAGTGCCTTTGTGTTTCCAAATCTTTGGAAGGCTCCCACCGGACTCTTTTTGGTCATTCGTCCCAAAGCCGTTTCAGAGACCAGAAGGGTGTATCCAAACGTTACGACCAATACAAGGTACACCAACAGGAAGATACCACCTCCGTATTTTGCTGCTAGATATGGAAACCTCCATATATTGCCAAGTCCAACGGCGGATCCTGCCATTGCCAGGACGTATCCTATTCGTCCAGAGAAGGACCCTCTGGTTTGTGGTGTCTTTGCCGCTTTGTTCTTTTCCATAGTATCGCCGCCTTTTTTAGGTATTGAGGTTATCACTGTATTTGTATTCACGCAATGGGCTTTGCAACGACATTGTAGAAAGTTTCGATTGGCATCCATGAGAAAACGAGAAAACGTGAAGAGCCAAAAGTTTTGGTTCTTCACGGAAAGTTTGTGGATTGGGTGATGGGAATCGAAGGAGAGCATCCATCCTTGGGGCCGTTGTGGCTCTTCGGGCGCTTGGGGCCTACTGGGCCG